>NZ_JBXAEZ010000005.1:0-124374 GCF_058792475.1 Bacillus sp. MT94
GCCCGGTACAATACCGGACTCACTTTTATCAAGCTGCCTAATGAAATAACCGTGTCTAACTTTTAGGGGTCACTTCAGTATCGTACTCTTTTTTATTATTAATCCCCTTCCTCTTCATCCCTATAATGGCATTTCGGTTTTGTTTTACAATGACATTTTTCACACTCACATTTCGGTTTCTCTTTGCAACAACATTCGTGAAAATCTCTGCATTTACATCTACATCTCCCAAACATTAAATCATCCCAAAATTTATTACAATTTCGGGAATGCCCACAATGACAAGTATTCCTCATGAATATACTTCCTCCTAAATAGAATTCATCATATTCTATTTAGGAGGAAGTATACAAAGGCTTGTATATTAGTCTATTTTCTCCATATCATAAGTAGAGTTAGAAGATTATATAATAATTAGTCTTATCTCACATACTCATAGTACCACTTACGTGAATCTAACCAAGCTGTAAATTTATCGATATTTCCAGACCAATACGTCATACATTTTCTAAAAGTGAAGGCAATTCGTTTTCGATTAAAAAAAGAGATGTCACTTCACAAATCGGATTCTTTATTCTCTAAATTGTATTAACTTGAATGGTAACACGAACAAAAAAGCATCACCTTTTTGGCGATGCTTAAAAACTCTATTTTACTTTTAGTTCCCTAAATAAAGTTTAAGATCATGGTGACCGAAACTATACCTATATTTCCGCCTCCTCCTTCACTGCCTCTTTTAACCTCTGCAACATATACCCAATTCCTTTACACCCCTCTAGCGGATATGTAATCATTTCTTCTGGATATAACTTTGTCACTACTTTTTTATGCTTCTTCCCTGCTAGTAAGACGATTTCGTCAAACTGTAGTAAACTTTTATCTACCATCTGTTTTTGTAATTTCTCTATACTTATTACCTCATCGCTTTTTGAATCAAATGCAAGATCATAGTTTTTTAATACAATATCATTTGGCCTTAAAAATCCATGTTTCGCTGATAATATAACCCAGTTTTCGAAAAACATGGATGCGTACGCCTGACATGCTTTTCCGAACGGACTAATATATACGTCTTTTGCTTCCATCGGTCCGTAGTTTGAATGCTTATCCCAAATTTTCTTTTTTCCACATGGAATTATACATAGCCTTTTCATATATATTTCTACTCCCTTAACTTCAATAAATAAAATCCATTATTTTGTACATTTTTCTCTCGAAATACTATATAATAATTCTGAAAGTTTTAATTACACATTTTACCATATAAGTACTAAGGATCACTCTCAATGCAAATATTATAATACCATAAAAATTTTTCTTTTTTTCTTCAAAATAATAAAAATAAATTGTAATATTATGATGTACGAATGAATTTAAAAAGGAGGTTCGTAAAAATGAAAAATATTATCCCTGCACTATTAGTCTATTTTATCGTTTGCGTTATTTCCGTTATCATCCCAGCATCTGAAGGCTACAATTATGTCGGCTGGAAGTTATTTGTTGGGCAAGTGTATGCGATACCTATTTTCTTCATTACTGCGATAATCACATTTTATATAAACAAGAAAAAATCTTACGAATAAACAATTGTAAGGATAGCTAACGCTATCCTTATTTTAATTCGTTAATCAAATCTAAAATAGCCCTTGCAGTACTTTGTATCCTTTCTTCCGAAAAGTCAAACGCAACACCTGTATTTATATATATTTCCTGTATAGATAAATTCCAATCTGAACTCGCTCCCTCTTTAAAGAAAGTAATCGCTTGTTCCGGATTCTCTCGATAAATTTGAAACAATTGAATCGCTCCTATTTGTGCAATTGCATATTCAATTTTATAAAAAGGAAACTGAACAAAGTGAAATGACTCGAACCAACTAGAACCAATTTCATTCTCTACTCCTGCAATATCAACTGATGAATATTGATACCTTTTACATAGTTCAATATATTTCTCATCTCGCTCTTCTGGTGAATGATTTGGATTTGTATAAAGCCAGTGCTGGAATACATCTCCTGAAACTGACGATATTAATAACGATAAAGTACGATATAATTGAACTCGCTGTACTTCTTTATAATCATCCTCTTGCGTATAAAAAATAGTAAGCTTATCCATTAATAATAACTCCAGGCTAAGGGAATAAAGTTCCGCCACCTCTTCACGAAGGTATCTTTCCTGCATACTACTTTCATTGTTAAATTGTTTATGAAAATGTAATGCATGCCCCAATTCATGTATTAATGCATGAATTGCATAAAATGAAGGACTAAAATTAGAATAAATAAAAACGTCTTTACTATGAGGTAAGGTAAAGCAAGCAGCTCCTGATGCTTTATTTTTCCGTTCTTGTACGTCAATTAATCCCGCTTCCCTTATATGAGTAAATTCCTCATGAAAACATGAATCTGTCTTCCGAAACATTTCTTCAACCCCATCCAATAAATCAATGTAATTTTCAAATGAAGATTTTTGCAAATTACAAGGAGCAAGATCCCAAGGACGATACGTTTTTACATCAAGATTCTTTTTAAAAAGACTTCCTAACTGTTTCCAAATTGGTACAACACACTTTTCTATCGACTCATGAAACTTATAACAATCTTCAATACTGTAATCTCTATTTTTTTGTTTAAAGGCATACTCACTATAATTATTAAACCCTGCATTTAAAGCCATCTGATTCCGCAATTGTACGAGTTCCTTCATAATACAATCTATTTCTATTTTTACTATACTTCTTGCTTCGCATAAAGCGTACCAAGCTTTTTCACGAATAGCTCTATTTGGGTTATCTATCCTTGCTTTTACGTATGCATACGTCTTTTGCTCGCCTTCCCAATTAATAGATATGTTAGACATTATTTCTCTATATTTCGTAATAAGTTCTTGCTCTTTAACGGAAAGCGCTATGTTCTTTTCATTAAACATTTCACTCTTCACAAATCTTGCTTTTTTCATAAATCCATATTTCTGCTCATCTAATAAATCAGAAAACGGACAATCTCTAAATTTCTGGTCAAATTTTGCATTGTATCTTTTTAAAAGTGGCTGAATTTCATTTTGGTTATACATATGTATATCACGTATATTACTATCTTTTGTATCTCTATACATAGCGATTAAATTAATCGTTAACTCTTCTTCTATTTCTGCGTTTAAACGCAGCTCCTCCGAAAGCCAGCTCTCTAATTCTGAAACCGACGTAATATTTCGCTCTAAAAGTGACTGTAATTTACTCTCCAAATCATTCAACATACACAATCCTCCCGTTTTTAATTTTCTGTTTTTTAGAGATAAAAAAGGACAAGTAGCCAATCTGACTACTTGTCCTTGCTGTTTATGTGTACTCAATAAAATTAAGCTTGGAATGCTTCTGTTAATACTGGTACGATTTGTTTTTTACGAGATACAACACCTTTTAAAGTAGCTGTGTTGTTTTCTAGTGATACGTTGTATGCTTTCTCAACAACGTTTGCTGCTTTACCGATCGCAAGACCGACAGAATCGTTAGTTAAGATATCAGTTACAACGAATAAGAATAGGTCTAAACCTTTCTCTTCTACTACTGCAGAGATTACTTTTTCAAGTTCCGCTTGGTGTACAAGAACGTCGTTTGTATCAACAGCGTTTACTTGTGCGATTTCAACTTTCGCATTACCCATTTGGAATTCTTTAGCGTCAAGAGAGATTAATTGCTCCATTGTTTTTCCGCTTAAGTCAGCACCAGCTTTTAACATTTCTAAGCCGTAGCTATCAGCATCTACACCAGCGATTTCCGCTAATTCACGAGCAGCTGCTACGTCTTGTTCTGTGCAAGTTGGAGATTTGAATAGTAAAGAATCTGAAATAATTGCAGATAACATTAAACCTGCAACTTCTTTACGAATTGTAACGCCATTTTCTTTGTACATTTTGTTTAAGATTGTAGCTGTACATCCAACTGGCTCACAACGATAGTATATAGGATCGCTTGTTTCAAAGTTAGCAATACGGTGATGGTCAATAACTTCTAACACACGAACTGATTCGATATCGTTAGCACTTTGTTGACGCTCGTTATGGTCAACTAAAATAACGTTGTCCACTTCGCTTGCTACTGTCTCAACAAAACGCGGTCCTTCTACTTTAAAATAATCTAACGCAAATTGAGTTTCACCGCTGATTTCGCCTAAACGTACAGGCTCAGCATTCATTCCTAATTCTTTTTTCAATTCTGCATAAGCAATTGCAGAACAAATTGCATCTGTATCTGGGTTTTTATGCCCGAAAACTAGTACTTTTTCCATGTTTTCCACCTCTTCATGAAAAGGATATCTTAAAGAAGCAAATATGACAATATTTAAAGCATATTTTTTTATAAATAATTGCACTTTCTTCTATATTTTTCATCATTTTCATAAAAAAATCATCTAAAATGAATTAGATGATCGAAATATATGTTTCAATTAAAATAGTGTAGGAGTTTGCACTACGTTGTTAAAAGCGAAATTTGAAGCTAAGCCATTATTCAAAAGGTTTACATCTATAACTTGATAAAACGCATTTCCAGTGTCTGCAATTTCCCAAACAGCTAAAATAAGATGGTATCCACTACGGTCAGTTGGTACATTTGCTTCGTGCGTTACTGTTGTCCCTGGTCTAGCTCCACCGTCATTTTTCACATAGAATGGCACTAAATCTAAATCTGATCGCGTTAAAGGTTTATTTGGATTCCAACCTTTTTTCGTAATATAATATTTCCACTCTTTTGTACTATGAGGAGCCGTAAGTTTCCACTTGAATGTATTCGTTCCGCCATTTAACGTAACTTTCTTCCACCTATCTACAGTTTGAACATCTAACGCAGGAAAATGACCAGCCCCTGCAATTTGTCCATCAGAAGGTCCTAGTTGCGGAAATCCACCTATCCCTTCTACACTTTGTGGTTCATATTGAATCGGTCCACAATTTACATTTACCCCTTGCTTACATAAATAAGATCGGCTCGCTGGTGATTCTACATATCCATGAGCTGAAGCCTTTTCTGAAAATCCAAATGTTAATAATCCCGTAAGTAATACGCCACCACTTAAAATAACTTTCTTCATCTTTTGTAAACTATTCGTTTTCATTCTTTCATCCCCTTCCAATAATAAAGCGAAAATAACTATAGTTGCCTAGTCATCTTCTCTACATTTATTATAAGACGAGAATCATTACTAAAAGAACCCTCTAAAAACTTTCTCAAATTCATTTAGTGCGTTAATTAGATTATAATTAACTATTTTAACACCGCCAGAAAAATATAGACTGTGTTAAAAATAGTCGTTTATTATTCACTTACTAATAATTAAGCACTCTCCCCGTTTGATTATACCTTAAATGTTTTTATAATAAATAACCGTAGCATCTAACTTTCCATTCGGAGAAATTGCATACCCTGGTATTGTTCCAACTTCTTGGTAGTCTAGTGATTTGTACAATTTATTGGAAGGATCTCCTTCTCTAGTATCTAATACTAAAAGAGACCTGTTTTCTTGCTTTGCTCGTTCCTCTGCTTTTTGCATAAGCGATCGTCCAATACCGTTACGTCTAAAGTTTGGATGAGTCATTAATTTACAAATCTCGGCTCTATGAATTCCGTTAGGCTTTGTAACTAATTGTAATTGAATACTCCCTGCTACTTCGTTGTTTATTTTAGCCACATACAATATCACTTCTGGCGCTAATACTGTTTGCCAATACTTTGTTGCGTCTTTTTGTTCCAGTGGAGGCAAAAAACCAATTGATGCCCCATCATTTACAACCATTTTCAAAAGTTTCGAAAGTTCTTCCATATCATTTTCTAGTTTCTTAATTTCTTCAATTACTAAATTTCGCATTACTTTTCCCCCTTTTGTTTCATTGTAACAATTTTTAAAGAAGGAATAATGAAATAATAAGATGAATTTATATTAAGATATGATTTTTTTTGAAAGGATAACGATATGAAATATATATTAGATAGAACGTACGCAAAAGAATTACTCGAATGGGCATATGAACAAAACCCGGGCCCTTGGTTTGAACATTCACTACATGTTGCTCATGCAACTGAAAACATAATTATAGAACTTATAAAAAAAGGGTACAAGCTAGATGCTGACATAGCATATAACGCTGCCCTTTTGCATGATATCGGAAGATACAAAGGTTTTACCAAATCGGTCATTCATTCCTATGATGGTTATATGTATATGAATGATTTAGGATATACAGGAAACGCCATTATTTGTGTGACACACTCATTTCCCTGTAAAAATGAACATATAGATATCGCAGCGGAATGGAGTCTCGTTCCTGACCATATGAAAAGCCAATTAGTTGCAATATTGAATGAACATAGTAACTACGACTTATATAATAAAGTAATTACTCTTTGTGACGCTCTTGCTGATGCGGATGGCTTTACTACGCTGGAAAGAAGATTAATTTCTGTTGGTTTGCGTCATGGTACAACATCTCATACATCTTTACATTGGAAAGGGTTTTATGCGATTAAGAAAGAATTAGAAGCTTTAATCGGTAAGAGTATATACACAGTTCTTCCTGATGTAGAAAAATCTATTTATGAAGATATAGAATATTAAATTGAATACAAATTGAAAACGATAAAAATTGAACCCATCCTAGATAATTTTTATACTCAAATTTAATTTCACATAAAAAACGTTTTAAACATAAAGTTTAAAACGTTTTTTATTCAATGCTTTTGATTTTTCAGTTCTGTTAAACACTCTTGCACTAAAGTTACCGCTTGACTCATCGCAGCTCCGCCAGCAAATGCTGCTGAAACACCACATGCTTCCAGAATCTCTTTATCCGAACATCCTTGATCAAGACAACCTTTTGTATGATAAATTGTACAATACTCATCTTGCGTTGCTAAACTAATTCCTAATGCAATAAGTTGTTTTTCTCTTTTTGTTAAAGCACCCTCTTGAAAACAAGCTTGCGTGAACGCATTATATGTCTCAGCGATTTCAGGAATTTGATTTGTAAAACTACCTATACCTTCTTTATAATGATGTAGAATATCATTTATCGAACTATGTTGCTCATGTTCCATCTTATTCCCTCCAGTCATATTATCCATACCTATTGTAGTATGCGATGAAATGGAGGCAATATACCTTCTTTTAAATTAAGAATTTTCAGTTAATTTACGTTATAATTTTAAATTATCATCTACAATAACTTTTCCTCTAGAACTTTTTCTTTCAACCTCTTTACTTCTTTCTTCCCAAAATGTTAATCCTTCAATCCCCACATTTTTAGGATTAAATACTGGATCTTTCCCTTCTTTTTTCTGCGTTTCATAGTCTTTTAACACTTTTAATGCGATTTTACTTAATAATAGAATCGCGATTAAGTTTAACCATGCCATACTACCGATTCCTAAATCTCCGAAATTCCATAAAAGCGACGCTGATTCAACACTACCGATGTAAACCATAATTAAAAATCCAAATTTTAAAACTGGTTTTAACCAGCCATACTTCAATTGACGATCTAAATAAGTAAGTGTCGTTTCAGCGATATAGTAATAAGCGAGTAACGTTGTAAATGCAAAAAAGAAAATTGCAATTGAAATAAATATTGGACCAAACCCTGTCATCACAGTTTCAACTGCTTGTTGCGTATAAATTGGACCTGCTTCCACATTTCCTATGTTTTTTACAATAGCGCTTTTCCCTTCAGGTATAACATTATACATACCTGTAATTAATATCATAAGAGCTGTCGCTGTACATACGACAATTGTATCGATATATACGGAAAACGCTTGAACTAATCCTTGTTTTGCAGGATGCGATACTTCAGCAGCAGCCGAACTATACGTCGCTTCTCCGACACCAGCAACGTTTGAAAATACAGCACGTTTTACACCCCATGCAATAGCTGCACCAACAATTCCACCAAACATTTCATTTACACCAAATGCGCTAGAGAAAATTAAAGCAAACATACTTGGAATCTCCGTTACATTCGCAATTAATATGATACATGTAACAATTACATAACCAATTGCCATAAATGGAACAAGCATTTGAGAAACGCCAGCAATTCTCTTTACACCACCAAAAATAATTGCCGCTAGTAACACGACTAAAAATATACCAGTTATATATTTGTTAATACCATTAGAGTTTTCGAATCCAACTGCGATACTACTAGATTGAATACCTGGTAATAACATGCCATATGAAAGTGTTACAACTACCGCTACAATGACTGCAAACCATTTCATTTTTAAACCTTTCTCAATGAAATATGGAGTACCGCCGCGATATTCATTCCCTACTTTACTTTTGTATACTTGAGATAATGTTGATTCAACAAACGCACTCGCTGCCCCTAACAAAGCCATTACCCACATCCAAAATACAGCTCCAGGCCCGCCGAAAGCGATCGCTGTCGCTACCCCTGCAATATTACCAATTCCAACTCTTCCTGATAAGGCTAAACAAAATGCCTGAAAAGATGATATTCCCGTCTCGGAACTCTTTCCTTCAAATAATAGTTTAATCATCTCTTTAAAATAACGAATTTGCAAAAAACGTGTTGCAATCGTGAAATATACGCCTGCCCCTAATGCAAAAACAACTAAACCGATACTCCACACTTGCCCTACTAACCATTCTACTAAATTCTCCATCCAAATCCCCCTTATCATTCTTTGGAAAAGCAATTTTGTATATAAGAAAACGGACAACTATTATCAAACTTTCTAGTTGTCCGCATCTTTCATTATTTCATCCCTCAATTTTTGTCAGTAAAACACCCTATTACTTTATATTTACCCAAACACTTTTCACTTCTGTATAATTATCAAGCGCATATGAACCTAATTCGCGGCCAATACCAGATTGTTTGTATCCACCAAATGGTGCAGCTGCATTTTCTAAGTTATAATCATTAATCCACACTGTTCCTGCTTTTAATTTATTTGCCACTTGATGACCCGTTTTGATATTTTGCGTCCATACACCCGCAGCAAGGCCATAAGAGGAGTTGTTCGCTCGTTCAATTACTTCTTCTGTCGAATCAAATGGAAGTACAACAACAACTGGTCCAAATATTTCTTCCTTAACGATTGTCATATCGTCTGTAACATCTGTGAATACAGTTGGTTTAACGAAATAACCTTTTTCAAGCGCACGTTCGCCACCAGCCACAACTGTAGCACCTTCTTTCTTCCCTTGCTCAATGTAATGTAACACACGCTCTTGTTGTTTCTTAGATACGAGTGGACCCATTTCCGTTCCTTTCTCCATACCTGCTCCAAGTTTTACGTTGTTCGCCATTTTCACAAGTGCATCTACTACAGTTTCATAATGTTTACGATGAACAAATACACGTGATCCTGCGCTACAATTTTGACCGTGATTATACATAATACCTTGGAATGCACCATTAATTGCTTCTTCCAAGTCCGCATCTTCGAAAATGATATTTGGTGATTTGCCGCCAAGCTCTAACGTTACATGCTTAATCATTTCTGCAGACTGACGCATAATATACTTTCCTGTAACAGTAGATCCTGTAAAAGCAACTTTATCAATGTCATGATGATTTACAATTGCTGCTCCTGCTTCAGGACCAAAGCCTGGTACAAAGTTTACAACACCGTTTGGAAATCCAGCCTCTTTAAAGAGTTTTGCTGTATATAGTAAGGATAAAGGTGTTTGCTCTGCTGGTTTTAATACGATCGTACAACCTGTCGCCAGTGCAGCTCCCATTTTCCAAGAAGACATAACGAGCGGAAAGTTCCACGGAATAATCTGACCTACAACACCTACAGGTTCATGTCTCGTGTAATTTAAGTAATCTTTTGAAATTGGGATTGTTTGCCCAATAATTTTTGTAGCCCATCCTGCGTAATAACGATAATTTTCTACAGTCGCTGAAATATCATCATCAAGTGCTACTTGATATGGCTTTCCATTATCTAAAGCTTCTAGTTGCGCTAATTCTTCTCTATGTTCTTCAATTAAATCTGCTAATTTATAAATAAGATGCGCTCTTTCAGCAGTAGTCATTTCTGCCCACGGACCAGATTTAAATGCAGATCTTGCTGCTTTTACTGCAGCATCAATATCCTCTTCTTGCGCTTCACATACGACTGCTAGAACATCTTCTGTTGCTGGATTGTATGTTTCAAACGTCTTTCCGCCAATAGCAGAAACAAATTCGCCATTAATAAACATTTTAATTTCTTCATTTAAAAACGCTTCCACTTTTGGTTTCAGCTCAATATTTGTCTTTAACATTATGTTCTCCTCCTTATTTAAACAGCTGCATGAGCTGCAATATTTGATAAAATCGTTTGAAGCTTTTGATCTTCGTCAACAGTTAATCCTAGTCTTGGATAGCGAGAAGGTCCTCCCGCTTGCCCATGTAATTCCATGGAACGTTTAACGATTTGAACATATTTCCCTGATCCTTCAAGAAACTCGCAAAGTGGTAAAATAGCATCGTTTATTTCCCACGCCTTTTCTAATTCACCATTTTGAAAATGCTCATACATTTTTGTAACGAGACCAGGAACGATATTTCCTGCTACTGAAACCCATCCCGAAGCACCAACTAAATATGATTCCATAACTAAATCTTCAGAACCACAGAAGACTTGGAAAGCCCCTTCACTTTGTCTTACTAAATCTCTCGCTTTTCGAATATCTCCGCTAGATTCTTTAATATGTGTAACATTTTCACACTCTTTTCCAATACGGAGCATTAGCTCTGTACTCATATCGACACCAGAAGTAAATGGGTTATTGTATAGCATAATTGGTATATTTACAGAGTTTGAGATTTCTTTAAAATGAAAATAAATCTCCTCTTCCTTCGGTTTACAATAGTAAGAGTTTATAATTAATGCACAGCCCGCTCCGTGCGCTTCTGCATGTTTCGTATATTCAATTGTTTCTTTTGTGGTCTCTGCTGCAGTTCCAACAATGACTGGAATACGGCCATCAATTTCTTTCAACACAGTTTCTACCATTTTAAATCGTTCTTCTTTTGATAAACTTACAAACTCTCCTGTACTTCCATTAATGATAATACCTGCAACCTTTTGTTCGATAAAGTAATTTACATTTTGTTTTACCCCATCCCAATTAATTTCCTGAAATTCATCCATCGGTGTTATTAATACTGGAAATGCCCCTTTAATTTTTTGCATATTTATCTCTCCCTATCACATTTTATTTTAATAAGAATCCTGCCGGAAACGGATCCGTAGGGTCTAATAGAAACGTCTGCATCCCTGTAATAAATCCTCTACTTTCAAAACGGAAAATGTATCCTAGTTCCTCCTTCTTCACTTTTTCCACAGTTATAAAACTATTAAATATACTTTCATTTTTAAAAGGTTTATCCGCCATATAATCATCTTTAAATAATGCATGAACATAGGAAACGATAGTAGAAACAAAACCTGGCGAACGTACGATAAAGTTATCTTCATGAAATGTAATCGACTTTATATGGTTCTTTTCTTTTTGCGAAGGATCTACTAAAATAAGCCTTTTTATTAGCGACTGTTTTTGTATAGCCTGCAGTGTAGCTTCTCCCCATCTTTTCAATTCTGAAATGTTTTCAACACGAATTTCTGGCGAATACGCACCTTTTTCTACAACTGCATATACTTTATCTGCTTGTATGAGAGAATAACTTACATTACCAACCTGTAAATTTTCCTCAATCAAATAGCAAAGTTTGCTTTCAAACGAAACAGATATAACTTCATCATTCTCTACATACGCATCAACTAAAAATATTCCAGATAACGTTTCAATTTTATATTGATTGGACTCTCTCTTTTTTAAATACCCACTTTCGAGTAACATCGTTATTACCGCAACAATGCCCCCATAATGAAGCGGAATCGAACCTTCATGATTAAAAAATAATACAGCTGCATCCACTTCATTATGGATAGATGGAACGACAATACACCCATTCAAACCGATAAAACCACGTGGTTCATTTAATAAAAGCTTCATCTCTTCTGCTAATTCACCTGAAAATTGTTCATTTAATTGCTCCAAACTGTAGTAGTATTTGCATGGTACGTCTTTCATTACACGAAATGCCTCGCCATTTACATGTACGTCTACTGCTGTATACATTTTTTGAATGTTCATTTTATATCCTCCGTTTCATGTTCCATCGGCGGAATTAGCAAAAATCCTTCTTTGAGTGGATCCATTTCATTGTAAAAAAATTTATGCATACCCATAAGCCAAGCTGATCCCGTAATTTTCGTTATGACAGCTTCAATATTTTCAACATGTGTCGTATTCACGACATATCCTTTAAATAAAGAACCAACGATACTCTCATGAATGAACTCTTCACCAATTTTGATTTCTTTCTGAGCGTATAATACAGCTAGCTTCGCAGATGTTCCTGTACCGCATGGGGATCGATCTATTCCGCCTGGTGGTACAACAACTGTATTTTTCACATGCGCACATTCATGAGTAGCATCTGTATAAAATTCAACATGTGTTAATCCTCTAATAAACGAATACTCTGGATGAATGATTTCAAATTTCTCATTAATTGTGTTTCTTATATGAATCGCCTTATCGATGATTGTAGATGCATTTTCTGGTACTAATTCTAGGCCTACTGACTTCGCATCAATAATGGCATAAAAATTCCCTCCATACGCTATATCAGCCTCTACAGTTCCAATGTCTTTGACGTGTACAGTAATATTTTTCAATAAAAAAGCTGGTATGTTACAGAAAGATACCTCTTTTGCTTTTCCATTTTGAACAGCAATATCTACTTCCACTAAGCCAGCCGGGGTATCTAGTTTTAAAGAAGTAATCGGTTCAACTACTGGAATTAAACCTGATTCAACTAACGCTGTACATACACCGATTGTATCGTGACCGCACATCGGTAAGTATCCACCTGTCTCTATGTATATAACACCTATATCAGCCTCAGGATGACATGGGTCTGTTAATAACGCCCCTGACATTACATCATGACCACGCGGTTCATTCATTAACAATTTTCGAATCCAATCATATTCCTTTTTCATATGTAACATCTTCTCTGCCATCGTCTCTCCAATCAACTTTGGAAGTCCACTAATTAATGTCCTCGTTGGATTCCCGCCCGTATGTGTATCAATAGTCGTAAAGACTCTTTGTGACCTCATCCGTTTAACACCCTTTCTGTAAAACGACTCAAACGAAGTGGTTCAATAGGAATAATTGTCTCTTTTTCATTTAATAACTCTTCAATTACTTTCCCAGTAACTGCTGCAAGACTAATCCCATCCCCTTCATGTCCAGCGGCAATGAAATAATTCGGAATATGTTCCACTCGTGAAATAATCGGCAAATGATCTTCTGTCCACGGACGTAAACCAGCGTAAGAACGAATTACCATCATATCTGCCATTTTCGGATAAAAGCGAATCGCTCTATTTGCGATACATTTAATGACTTCATTGTTTATTCTCGTATGAAAACCTACAAATTCACGACTACTTCCAATTAAGAAATTTTGACTTTCAGTAGGCTCAAATACGAGCGCAACCCCGTATTTTTCAGTTAAAGCATCTACTTTTCTTTTTCCGCCAAATTTAGAAATTAAATAACCGAATTCCATTACTTTACGGCATCCTACATGTTGTTGCCTTGATGCTACTATAATATGCCCTTTTCTCGGTTCAATTGGTATATTTACATTTAACATCTGACCAATCTTAGGAGCCCACACACCGGCTGCATTTACAACTTGTTTTGCTGTAAAAGTACCATTCGTAGTTTCTACAACAAATGAACCATTCGTCTCTATTTTCATACTCTTTACTTCGGTCTGCTTAAAGGCTTTTGCGCCAAACTTTTGTGCCTCTGACAGAAGCGAGAAAGCAAGGAGATATGGATTCACAGTTGAATCCGTCGCACATTCTAAACCGCCTAATAAATCATCAGCAAAAAAAGGCGACTCTTCTCTTATATCTTGCCTATCAAGCATTCGAAACGGTAATCCAGCTTCTTTTTGCCGATCTACCCATTGTTGCGCAGCTTCCATCTCTTCGTCTGACTCACATACGAGGATACTTCCTGGTGCCCTATATTCAAATGAATGCTCTAATTTTTCACTTAAATCAGTTACTAATTTTTGACTTACTAAAGACATTTGACTATCAAATCCCGGATCTTTATCAATGGCCAAAATATTCCCATCACACCGTGAAGACGTCCCGCTGACAAATTCTCCTTTTTCAATGATTGTTACGTCTCTTCCGTATTTTGAAGTGTAATAAGCGATAGAACACCCTATTATTCCACCACCTATAATTAAAACGTCGCAGTGCCTCACAATATACTCCTCCTTTCCCTAAACCTCTCACTTTCTTTTATGCAATTGACGTGCCAATTCTTCATATATACAATTTCCATAAACAATATTTTTATTTGTAAAAATAATTTAAATTTACAGTAAATAGGTGTATTATTTTTTTATCACTGTCAAAATTTTTATACATAACAGGAGGGCATTATGGCATTTTCATTTCCGACTATACAAGAGTTTTTGGAACGTGTTTTAATCGATCATACATGTAGCCTTAATCACATTAAGCAAGTAAACGAAAGGTTTTATTATCTCCCTTCTACTACAGATGAATATAATTGCGCCATTATTTATGTAGATGACTCATTCACTGCACTAATTGACGCTTTTTCTTATGAATTAGCTGTTATCATCCTTAACGAAAACGATGAGCCGATATGCTGTATAACTTCTCAGCAAATGATTCCATTTCTTTATAAGTCCTACAATGAACTACAGGTATTTTATGACACCGTAATACAAACAACTGACTCTTCTGTTACAGTCATTGATAGTAAAGAATGCGTTCGAACTTGGACAGATGGTGCTGAAAAAATATTTTCAGTCAACCATAATGAAATTATTGGGCAACCGATTACTCGTTTTTTTGATTATAAAGACTTGGAAATTTTACAATCTTTACATGATGGAAAAAGCATAGTCGCTCAGTTCCATCAGCCTCGTCCCGATTTATTCGTATTAATTAATTCAAATCCAGTTTATTGTAATGATGAAATTATAGGAGCAGTCGTTTCAGAAACAGATGTTACAAATCAAGTCGCTTTAAATGAAAAACTATTTAATATGTCACATGAAATGCACCGTTTAGAACAAGAAGTGGCAAAGTATAAAGATGAATCCGATCCATTCCTTGCGATGAATGGGAAAAGTCCTGTTATACAAAGAACGATACAATTAGCTAGAAAAGTTTGTTCGGTGAAATCAACTGTTTTAATACTTGGGGAAAGCGGAGTTGGAAAAGAAGTATTTGCGAAAGCAATTCATGAAGCAAGTGAGGCAGCGAAGGCGCCTTTCATTTCGATTAACTGCGGGGCAATTCCAGAAGCGTTATTTGAAAGTGAATTATTCGGTTACGAGCGTGGGGCGTTTTCTGGAGCAAATAGTAAAGGAAAAAAAGGTAAAATTGAACTCGCGCAAGGCGGTACTTTATTCCTCGATGAGATTGGCGAAATGCCGCTCGATATGCAAGTAAAACTGTTACGTGTACTACAAGAACGAAAGTATTACCGAGTTGGCGGAGAAAAAGAAATTAATATTGATTTCCGCATTATCGCTGCTACAAATCGGGATTTACAAGAAGAAATGAGAAAAGGAACTTTCCGAGAAGATTTATATTATCGTTTAAATGTAGTTAGCCTGCATATTCCACCGCTGCGTGAAAGACGAGAGGATATTATCGAACTCACATACTCATTCTTAAACGATTTTTCAATCAACTATAACAGACCAATTCGTGACTTACCTTCAAGCATTATGCATGAACTGCTTCATTACAATTGGCCAGGTAATATTCGCGAACTTCGAAACGTTGTTGAACGACTTGTGGTATTTGCGACAGACGGAATTATAAAACAAGAATATTTACCATTTCATACAACCGAAAATTTAGACAATCATACAGCTCATTCCCTATTACTCAGCAACAATAATACAATCCTTTCTTTACAAGAAGAGATGGATGAGCATGAGAAAAAAGTTATTGAAAGGGCTTTACGAATTTTAAATGGGAATAAATTAGAATGTGCAAAACAACTTGGCGTAACAAGGGCTACTTTATATAACCGTTTAAAAAAACTTGGACTTCATTAAAGAAGCAGTATGCACCGATTAGGCGTTTACAGGTAGCTCTCTCTCCTCCCTCTATATTGGTATGATTTTTGCATATATAATTTGTGCAAACCGAACTAGAGGAGGAATACACATGACCAATAAAAACAACTTAATCGTTTGTCGTTGTGAAGAGGTTACATACGGACAACTTCAATCGACAATTGCTGAATATAACTGCTCGGCAAGAGAATTAAAACTAAGAACACGTGCTGGCATGGGATTTTGCGGTGGTCGTACATGCAGAATAATGATAGATCGAATGATTGAAAATGCGAATCCTGACGTAACTCTTAATGAACTACCGTTAAAATATCAACCACCAATACGTGCAGTTACTTTTGGA
Source organism: Bacillus sp. MT94 (assembly GCF_058792475.1). Classification (NCBI taxonomy): domain Bacteria; kingdom Bacillati; phylum Bacillota; class Bacilli; order Caryophanales; family Bacillaceae; genus Bacillus; species Bacillus sp. MT94. Next base: position 16,586 of record NZ_JBXAEZ010000005.1, read on the forward strand.
TCGGTAGGTGAAAGTAAATGAGTAGAATTACACATCACCCTATTTTAGGTACTTTACAAAGTAGTGAGCGTATTACTTTTCAATTTAACGGTCATCAATACGAAGCATATGAACATGAAACGATAGCTGCTGCCCTGTTAGCAAATGAAATACGGACATTAAGAGTTCATGAAGATAGCGGGACACCGCGAGGTATTTATTGTAATATTGGGCACTGTTCTGAATGCCGCGTGACAGTAAATAATCAAACAAATGTACGCGCATGCTTAACTGTTGTAAAAGAAAACATGGTTGTTGAAAGCGGGAAACAGCATCCGAATATCGTGAGAGAGATGGTGAAAAAACGATGAGTGATGTAATTATCATTGGTGCAGGACCAGCGGGATTATCTGCTTCTATCTCTTGTGCTCGTTTCGGACTAAAAGTGCTCGTTATTGATGAATTTATGAAGCCGGGTGGGAGATTGTTAGGGCAGTTGCATCAAGAGCCTACTGGAGAATGGTGGAACGGAATAGAAGAATCGAAGCGACTTCATGAAGAAGCAGAATCACTTTCAGTACATATCAGGTGCGGTGTTTCGGTCTATAATTTAGATAAAGATGAAAACAATTGGTTTGTACATACTAATATCGGTACGTTAGAAGCACCGTTCGTACTACTTGCTACTGGTGCTGCGGAATATTCTATTCCCCTTCCAGGCTGGACACTTCCAGGAGTGATGTCAATTGGAGCAGCTCAAGTTATGACAAATGTTCATCGCGTGCAAGTTGGAAAAAAAGGAATCATTATTGGTGCTAACATTTTGTCTTTCGCCATTTTAAGTGAATTGCAATTAGCGGGAATTAAAGTAGATCATATTGTACTCCCTGAAAAAAGCGAGTTAAGTCAAAAAGCTGGTGAACCTGAAGAAGTTTTAAACTCTCTTTTAAATGCAGCACATCTCGCTCCTTCTGCTATTTTACGAATAGGTAGCCACTTTATGAAATATGATTGGATTCGAAAAGCTGGATTAACATTCTATCCAAACAGCGGAATGAAAATAAACGGAACGCCACTTCACCTTCGGAAAGCAGCTCTTGAAATTATCGGAACAGATCAAGTTGAAGGTGTACGTATTGCTAATATTGACTCTAAAGGAAATGTTATTAATGGATCAGAGAAAATATATGAAGCAGATTTTGTTTGTATTGCTGGGGGATTATACCCACTTGCCGAACTTGCAGCTGTAGCTGGTTGTCCCTTCCATTACATTTCAGAATTAGGTGGACACGTTCCTCTCCATTCCGAAACAATGGAAACCCCTCTTCCTGGTTTATTTGTAGCTGGCAATATTACAGGCATTGAAAGCGGAAAAATTGCGATGGCGCAAGGAATAGTTGCAGGTCTATCAATTGCTAAATATGCAGGTGAAAAACATGATATAGTCGACCAACAATTATATCACGCCATGCAAAACGTTCACTCTGTTCGTCAGAAAGCTGCAATTCAGTTTAATCCGATGGTAGATATCGGTAGACGAAAGATGAATGATTTATGGCATAAATTCCAAACAAATGATAAAGATTTCTATAAACAACAAGAAATTCTTTTATAAGACTTATTTGTAAAAAAGCTCCTCTTATTAAAAATATAAGAGGAGCTTTTCAAATTATTTCACTTCAATTGTCCAATCACCATCAGCTTGAATAGTGAATATATGTATACCGTTTTCTTTTACAGGCATTTTTTTTGTAGTATCAGCGTTTCCGATTTCGTTAAATAAAGTGTTATCATTTAGATGAACGATAAAATTACTTTTCCCATTATTATGTACCCCATGAAATTCTTTTAAACCTTTTTCTAATTTTACAAATATAACATCACTACCATGCCCACTTGCTACCCCTGGAGTCGTCACTACTTTATCCATCGGAATAGATTGAGACATATTAGCATTCCAGTGTCCGTCTGCTAGTGCATCAATGAAATACTTTCCACTCTCTTTTATAACAACTAATTTTTTTGTTTACCATTTCCAATAAAGTTAGAAAGTGTTCCCGCATCATTTCCCTGTTCATCTTTCAAATGAAGGATTGCATTACTTTTCCCTGTATGTTCTACATCAGCAATTACAAAACCAGATTTCAACTCAAAGAAATCTGATGAATTTTTACCATCTCCTTCTATTGACACATTATGGTCTTGTGATAACTGTTCTACTGTACTTGCTGATTTTACTTCCTTAACTTTTTGATTTGCTGTGTCAGTTTTTTGTTCTACACTCTTCTCCGTTTTCTCTTTCGCCTTTACATTCTTTGTTTCTTCTGTTGAATTACAAGCAGTTAAAGATAAACATACCGCAGCAATTGTTGCTAATAATTTCTTTTTCATAATATCCTCCTATTAACATAAAACATTCTTAATAAGAATAACATATTTTTACCAATTCATCAGTTTATTAAAAATTGAATTTTATCCTAAAATAGGAAACATACTAAAAATAGAAATTAAAATAAAAAACTGCTAGAGCATAAAGCCCTAACAGTCTTATTGTTCATCACTATTAAATTTCGCTAATGCGTAAATACCTTCTTCATCATCTAATTCAAGTTGTAATCTCGCTGCGAATGAATTGACATTATATTCTCTGTCAAGCAATAAGCGTAATGCTTCGATTAAGTTTGCTTGAATTAAAATTTGCTGGCGACCATTTACCTCTACTTCCGCAGAGAAACCGTAGTCATCGTCATACATGAGTTCAACTAACACTTCTTCTGGACCCACTTTTCTTTTTTCAGCTATATATACGCAAAGCGCATTTATTAATTCTTGTTCAGAAATTTTTATTGTTTCCATGCTACTTCATCTGCCTTCTTTTTACGTTGGTCTTTGAAGTATTTAAATGCACGAACTGCTAACATTACGATACCAGCCATTACTAACATATTTACCATAAATGCTAATACAGAACCAAGAGCTCCCATATTTGCAAATAAGCTACCCATTAGTAAACCACCAAGACCACCTAGTAATAAACCTTTCATAAAGCTTCCTTTATTACTTTTTGGTGCTGTGTTTGTTGCTTTCGTTTTTGAATCTGGAGTCGTTTTTTGAGAATTTACATTTGAGTCTTTTTTGTTTAAATCAACTTTTGACTTTTGACCTGAACTTGGTGTAAATGATTTTTTACCAGATTTGTAACTTTTCGCTGCTGCATGATCTACGAACATAAAGCTGCTAGCCCCAAAGATAACCATAAATGCTGTCATTACTGCTACAAGTTTTTTCAACATATTATATCCATTCTCCTTTTATATAGATATATGTGAAATCTATCTTTCTAGTAAATTCAGAATGATAGATTTGTTTTTAAGAACATTTTAAAGGTTCTTATGAACTTATTATATGAACTTTTGTCGAAATATGCAAGTATTATTTACTTTCAACAGTTTGGTGACAAAGGAAAAATTAAGCAAAACAGAATTGACTTTAAATGAAACAAAACATATTATAAGTTCATAAGAACTTTTTATTATTTTGGAGGTGAAAAGATGGAAACATTTCATCTCACACGAAACGAAATGGCTACCCTTCTTCTATCACTAAGAGGATGGAATACGAAAAAGCCTCTCGGTATTTTACAAGAAGCTTGGGCAAAGTCACATAAAAAAGATATTGAAAGCGGACAAAGCGTTACAGCTTTTATTACTACCGCACTTTCACCTATTTTTGAAAAGCTGATTAAAATTGACGATACTGATGTCGGTTTTTCTTTAAATGAAATAGTTGCGCTTGGCAATCAGATTGAAAACACAAGTTTCTCTGTAACTGCTATGCAAAACTGGGTGAAACGAGATATAAAAGAAATGATTGGCTCTCCTCAAAAAGGGAAAAAATATTCAATTGAACAAGCAGCCTTACTATTTATTGTCGAAGATTTAAAAACAGCACTTGATTTTGAATCCATTCGTAAGCTATTACGCCTTATTGTAAATGACCCAGCCGATCGAAGTGATGATTTAATCAATCCTGTTCATTTATATGTAGCATACTCTTCTCTATTTGAAGAACTCAATCAAGGGAATTGCTTACAATTAAATGCAACAGATACCGTTCATACAATTGAAAACATCGTAAAAGAAAAAGCTGATAAAATCGCAAGCAAGTTCGATCAAATTAATAACGAACAACGCGAAGCAATTCGTAACGCTATTATTATTGCGACCCTTTCTGTACATACCGCATATGTACAAATGTTAGCAAAACGTTACGTAACAGCAACTTTATTTTTACAGAACTTAGATGTGAAGCCTTAAAAAAATAGGAGCAGAAATGCTTCTATTTTTTTATGAGAAATTTTTAATAACCTTTTCATTAACCCTTCATGAAAACGCGGCTTATATCCTTTACTATAATACTTATAAGAGACATAAAAGAATTGAAATAGCAATCCCCTATGTAAATAAGGTATAATCTACATATAGTGAACCTTTTATGTCATTAAATAAATGGTTCTTATACTCAAAAATTCATAAACTAGAAGGTGCAACAATGTTAAGTAGTTTTATTCATTCAGTATTAACGTTTTTTGAAGGATTAGGTTATTGGGGCATTATGCTTGGACTTATGATTGAGATTATCCCAAGTGAAATTGTCCTTGCTTATGCAGGATACTTAGTATTCAATGGAAGTATCTCATTTATAGGTGCTGTTGTATTCGGTACAATTGGCGGTGTTATTGCCCAAATCTTTATTTATTGGCTTGGACGATACGGCGGACGACCTATATTAGAACGTTATGGAAAATATATTTTCATACATAAAAAACAAATAGATGCTGCAGAAGATTGGTTTAATCGTTACGGAACTGGCGTCATTTTTACAGCACGCTTCATTCCAGTAGTGCGTCATGCGATTTCAATTCCTGCTGGTATTACAAAAATGCCTTTACTACGTTTCACTACATTAACAGCACTCGCAATCATCCCTTGGTCCATCATTTTCATTTATCTAGGTGAAAAACTAGGCGAAAACTGGGAGAATATAAACGATATTGCTGGTCCGTATGTGAAATCATTTGCAATTGGTGGCGTCGTACTTATACTTTTATACTTCGTTATAAAAAAATGGACAAAAAAGCGCAAAAATCTTGCTTAAGAATATAATAAAAACCGCTATAAATTCATTCGGAATTATAGCGGTTTTCTATTTATATATGAATTAATCTCCAGGAATTATATAACACCTTTCCATCTACATTTACATGGATAAGCAACCATTCGATCATTCCTTTCGTATATTATCTCAAAAAGGAGTGATTCCCCTATGCATTGGCAGCAAAAAATACCATACTTAATCGGACGCCCTATCGGTATTTCCTTCATAAATGGGCAAGGAACTTCAGGTGTATTATGTTCAGCGCATGATGGGCAATTATATGTGTATGAATACCTTTATCAAGCCCAGTTCGCAATGAAACATTATGATTATAGACAGGTTCAAGATATACATGCATTCCCAAATTGTCCTCACCAAAATCCTCTATACTAAAAAAATCGGAACGGCTCATAGCCATTCCGATTTCTATACTTTATTTCTCAGAATAAAATTTCTGCACTGCTTCATCAAAATAAATCCAACCTTTCCAGCCTAAATGAATCGTATCTTTTAAGAAATACTTATCATATTCATGACCAGAGAAATCAACTACTGGATATCCTGCTTTCTCAACCTGTTCTCGAACTTTATTATAATACACTTCACGGCGTTCTTTCGGGAAGCCAGTATAATCATACCAAGGCCCATTTACAGGTACAGAAATAAAGAGTGGTTTGACATTTTTCTCTTTAAATAAATCTAAAATAATTTGTAAATCATCATATTCTGGTGATTCATCATATGTTTCATTTGCTCTAAAGTTTTTTAAACCTTTTAGTTTTTTCTTCAGATTATTCTTATGATAATACGGATTTTCAATTCCGAATGTATTTGTAGTAGACTCAGCTTTCCCTTCTTGTTCTGCGTGTTTACGTGCGTCTTCCCAAGAAATTGAACGAAGCCCGCTATTGGTTTTCTCTTTCATCGGTTCGATTTTAAATAAAGAGTTAAATAAATCTCTATGATCTAAAATATTTCGATACATATAAGCAAGTGGTTTAACTAAACCTGCTTTTATGTTATGTTTCGTATCATTATATACAATACCTTCTAATGAATTTTTTAATATATCATCTTCTTGAACAACTTTATAATCTAATAGCCGTTTCGCGATTTGCTTCTTCATTTCTGGATTTATCTCATCATTAAAAATAAAATGATATGCTTGTTGTTTGGAGAAATTATTAGTGAAATCCCCTTGTGAAACACCAGTCTTTGTAAACCATTGTGGTGAAAGAACAAAGACTACTTTTTTACCTTCTAATTCATCCATAGTAGATGTCATATTTAAAATATGAGCTAAGCTTTGTGTACCGCCAGTTCCAATTAAAAACGGTGTAAAACCAGCTGGATTTACTTTGAAATAATTAGACGGATGATATGCATCCATTCGTAAAAATTCTGATGAACCGTACATCGGTAAATACTGTGAATTATCTAACATTTTTTGCTGTAAGAAAGCACTTTGTAATTTCTCTTTTTGTAAAGAAGTTGCCGCATCTTCTACCTTCTTATCACTAATAAGCGATACCAAACTTTTCGATGGGATTAGAATGATAATGAAAAACAGCACACACGCTAAAATTATAGGACCAAAAGCATGCTTCATTTTCATCTTCTGTCCCTCTTTCTATCGTTATTAACTTGTAACCCTTGTTTTTGACACGTCATCTTTTCTCTCCTTTTTCTCTATACATGTTCCATTCTATTTATCTATTATATACATGTATGTATTTCCTTCCTTGTTCTATTAAGCCCTATATAAATAGCGCCAGAAAATGTTTCCATAGAAACACGTTAATTATACAAGATTCTACATAAATTTCACACTGGAATTTTAGTAATAATTTTATTTTTAAGTCGTGAAAAAACATATGAAATGTCTATATTTCATTCGGAACTGTACAAAAAACAGACTATCACACACGTGAAGTCTGTTTCCCCATTCTTTTATTTTTGTACATCTGCCCATTTTAAACTTGTAGATGGACCAAATTGATGTACATATAAATCTTTCACATATGGTTTTTGTAAGTAAGATAATCCACGCTGGAATACCGGTGCAATTACTGCATCATCAAGTAGCATTTTTTCAGCATCTTGCATTGCTTTCCAGCGAGCCTTTTCATCATTACCTAATTCTGTTTTAATCTTCTTAATTAACGCATCATATTCTGGGTTTGCATATTCTGTATTATTAACACTGCTTCCAGAAAGGAATACTTCTAAGTAAGTCATTGGATCTGGATAATCCGGTAACCAGCGTGATAACGACATTTCATATTCTTTCTTCTTCTCAAGTGCTAATTTTTGCGTATGTGGCTGTAATTTCACATTCACTTTTAATCCAGGTAAATTTTTCTCAAGCTGCTCTTTAATGTACTCTCCGACTTTTTTAAAGTTTTCTAAGTCATAATTTAATAGTTCTAACGTCACTTCATTTGTACCTGTCTCTTGTTTTGCTTTCTCCCAATATTCCTTCGCCTGTTTTACATTCGTCTTATTAAACTCACCAGCCGTACTTCTAAAATCTTTCTTATCTGGGCCTTTTAAGAATCCTTTTGGTACGTAATAATTTGCAGCAACCGAACCATCATTTAAAAATGAATCTGCGAGTCCTTTCTTATCAAAAACTGTACTTAGCGCAAGCCTTGCATTTTTATTTTTAAGAATCGGTACATTTTCATTAAATCGGAAGAAGTACATAACTGGATCTGTGTATTGTTTTAGCTCTTTATTATTTTTATATTTATCTACGAATTCTGTAGAAATAACAGCTCTATCAACTTTATCTGTTTCATATAAATTTACCGCAGTTGAAATTTCTTTTACAATTTGATAGTTTACTTCATCTAACTTCACTTCTTTTTTATCCCAATACTTATCGTTTTTCTTCATTGTAAAGCTAGCTTCATGCTTCCACTCTGATAATGTAAATGGTCCATTATATACCGCTTTATTTGCTTCTAATCCGTATTTATCACCTTGCTCTTTCGCATATTTTTCGTTAATTGGATAGAAGGATGGTAAAATTAATAATTTCGTAAAATACGGTACAGGATGTTCTAGCTCTACGACGAATGTTTTATCATCCTTCGCTTTTACTCCTAATTCATCTAGACCTAGTTGTTTTTTATTTATCTTCTCAGCGTTTTTCACATCGTACGCAATGTATGCATATTGAGAAGCGGTATCTGGATTAATCAATTGCTTCCAAGCGTATACGTAATCATGAGCGGTTACTGGATCTCCGTTAGACCATTTCGCATCACGCAATTGGAATGTATATGTCTTTCCATCTTTACTCACTTCATATTTTTGTACGCCTGCCTCAATTACTTCATCATTTTTCGATAAACGGAATAGTCCTTCCATTACGTTATTTAAAACGTTAAACGAGACTGCATCTGTTACTTTTCCTGAATTTAACGACGGAATTTCACCTATTTCTAGTAACTGCAATACTTTCTTCTCATCTTTCGGCTTTGTTGCAGTTTTTTCTTTTGCGCAGCCAACTAAAAATGAAGAAGCTAATAGAGTACTAACTAATGAGTAACGAACAATTTTTTTCATTTGAAAACCCCCTCTATTTTTAAGGTAAGTAACGACGTGCACCAGCGTATTCTTCTATATATCCTGGTGTATTTAGCGGTATAATCTCTACCGACCTTTCAGCTCTTGGTGAGTGAATCATATTGCCATCACCAATATACATTGCAACGTGATGGACACTACCTTTCCCTTGATCATGTGCAAAGAAGATTAAATCTCCCTTTTGTAAGTTTTCTTTATCAACTGCAATTCCTGCTCTTGATTGCGGTCCAGAATCTCGCGGAATTGTAATGCCGTGCGATTTATAGATCGTATGCGTGAAGCCAGAGCAATCAAATCCAAAACCACTTGTACCAGCCCATATATACGGTAAACCTAAAAATATTTTCCCTGTGTTAATTAAATCATCAGCTGTCGGTTTTGGAATATCAGTTTGAGAACGGTAAACTGTTCCATCATTTTTTCGTAGCCATGCTTTCTGACCATTTGGCAACAATACACGGTATGAAATTGTGTCTTCACTTAATAGCGGCAGTCTTGTATTATAACTGACTTCAAGTGATTTATGTTTTTCAGAAGGATTTATATATAAAATCGCTGTTGGCTTTGTTATTAACACAAAAGGTTCATTTGTTTTATCTGCAAATTCTTGATTATATGTTAATTGCTTTTCAGGCATCCAGCCCGGATAACCTTCTTCATTTCGTGGTGTTGGCTGTCCATGCACTAATACCTTCACCCACTCGCCTTTCTTATCAATAACAGTTACTTCTTGACCGAGTAACGCTTGTGTTTCTAATTTATTTGCATTTGTTAACCATAGTTTCTCGTCAAGTGTCATTGATTTCGTCCATTTCCAAAGATCCACTGGATTTGTTGCACTCGGTGTATCGATTGACCTTAATGAATCAGGTGCTGTCCATAACGTTGCAGCAGATACATCTATAAATGCTTTATTATCCTTCTTTTCTTCAGCATTTGCCGATGTAAACGATGAAAATATAAATAAAGTTGTTAAAAATGCAGTTCCTACTTTTTTCATATATATCCCCCTTAAAAAAATAGTTTACTAGTCTCTTCTCCTAAGACTTACTATTCACTGTTGATTGAAGGTTTACCTTTGATCCAGAATAAGTCATTCCTTCTGGCTCTTCCATTAACCAAAGCGGTGCATCAAGATCAAAATAATGTATATTAGGATGTGCTGCCGCTAAATGTGCAACAGCGCTAACGGAAAGTGAAGATTCCATCATGCTTCCCACCATACACTTCACACCAGCCGTTTCTGCGATATCTGCAATACGCCATGCTTCACGTATGCCACCACATTTCATTAATTTAATATTAATTAAGTCTGCGTATCTTCCTTGAACGAGCTTTAATGCATCACTTGCTGAAAATATACTTTCATCGGCCATAATTGGCGTTTGCACACGATCTTTGACGTACTTTAACCCATCCCAATCTTTCGCGTGTACTGGTTGTTCAATAAATTCTATATTTAAATTACGATTTTCCATCTCTTGAATGATAGAGATCGCTTCTTTTGGACTCCAACCTTGATTCGCATCTAAACGTAATGTCGTATTTCTTGGTACCACATTTCGAATTGCCTCAATACGTTCCAAATCTAAATGCGCCTCTTTACCCACTTTAATCTTTAATGTTTGAAATCCTTTTTCTATATGTTTCTTCGCTTCTTTTGCCATTAATACAGGCTCATCCACACTCACTGTAATATCGGTATAAATTTCTTTCTTCCCGCCTAACAATGCATATAACGGCACATTTTGATATTGGCAATATACATCATATAAAGCGATATCTACCGCTGCTTTCGCACTTGAATTTCCAATACAACTCATTTGAATGCGCTGTAGTAACTGCTGAAACTGAATGATATCTTGACCAATTAAACATGAACGCATCGGTCCTAAAATCGCTTCTTCCATTCCACTGGTGAAATCACCCGTAATAACTGGCGTTGCGGCTGCAGCCCCCTTACCAATCACTCCTTCGTCTGTATGAATATAAACATCTATACTTTCAATTTCTGTTACAGTACGAAGTGCGGTTTTAAACGGTGTATGAAGTTTTATACGTCTACGATTTACTTTTACGTCTGTAATTTTCATTTTGTTCATCCTTTCGTTCTCCAATGAAGTGAAATCTTAATCCACCGGAAATTTATACCCACAGATTATTAGGTAAACCTATTGAGCATTTACTCTCCTATCTCTCTACTTTGCTTTTGATGTAGGACTTTAGTGGAATAAAAAAATCCAGCCATAAGAATGATTCTTACGGCTGGATTTTGTCTATGATTGAGTAGACAAAGCAGCAATCTGATTATATTTTTTCTGTGCATCTTTTAGCGCTACAAGTAACGCTTTTTGAGAAGAACCGAAATAACGGTTCTTCACTTCCATTACTAACGCTGGGTCATTTATATTTTTATGTAAAAATAAATATTTAACAAATTGAGATGTTAATGCAATTGTCGCTGAGCAATCTGCATCTACAATTTCCCCTGTATCCTTAACAAGAACAAATGCTACGAAATAGCTTTTAAACTTTTCAGTAATGGGATTATTTTGAGGTGCTTTCGCATCCCCTACGACATAAATTGTATTTGAAGCGTACACAGCTACCTTCCTTTCTTATACGAGGATAACGGGTTTCTTAATAGTCGTATGAGCGATGAACTCAACGTTGATTAAAAAATGTATCCGCTTATCTTGTATTATAATACAATTAACAGAATTTTAACAATATTTATTTCAGTGTATATTCCATAATTGTGAAAATATCTCAAACTCTTCATTTTTACAATATGTGATTGTTCCTTGTACCATGACATTTAAACATGAAAAAACAGTTAGCTATGGCTAACTGTTTTTTCATTACTTTGGCATCACAAATATAGTTTCATTTGACTTAGAAAATTGATACTCTTTTCTCGCAAACTTCAAAATTTCTTCTTCATCGTCTGTTAAATTTTCTATGTTAGTCTTTAAAGAACCTTTATCTTTCTTTAAAGATACTAATTGTTTCTTTTGATCCGTAATCATATCTTTCTTTTTATCAATTACTTCTTGTTGTTTCGTTAAAATATATTGAACGTACAGAGTAGTTGCCGCAATAAAAAGGACCATTAAAATAAGACGCCTTAACTTCTTTTTATTTATCTTACGCTTGTCACTAGGTTGTGATGATTGCTCTGGTATATTAGGAACATTTACTCGTTTGAGTTTCCTCATTCAAATCCCCCTAACCCATATTTTTCACTACCATCGGCACGTTTTCTTACTAAACTAAATTCTATTCTTATAAAATAAACTCCTTCACAAAAATATCCCATAAATTAACCAATTAAAGATAGCATTCGACGACATTTCCATATTTACATCGAAATTTTTTATGTATGCTGCTATAAAATAGTAGTTTCTGTAATTCTTTTTCTACTATTGTAGAAGAGTTTTTTCACACACAAAATTCTTACCTCACATATCCATGTTATAACATGCTTACAAGGAGGGGAAATATGCATTACCGCACATTAGGTAAAACTGGAATAACTGTTTCTGAAATAGGTTTTGGGGCATGGGCAATCGGTGGTGATGAATGGGGACCTGTTAACGATAAACAATCTATAACTGCTATAAAAAAAGCAATTGAGTGTGGTGTGAATTTTATTGATACTGCGGATGTGTATGGTTTAGGACATAGTGAAAAGTTGGTGGCTACCGCGATTAAAGGACATCGTAATGATATTATCCTATCAACGAAAGGTGGTTTAATCGGACACCACTACGACCCTAATGGAGTTCCTGTATATGATACTCCCGAAAAAATCATCGCCGTATTTGAAACAAGTTTACAACGTCTTCAAACAGATTATATTGATCTTTATTTTTGTCATATTTGGTGGCATAATCGTAGAGAAACAGAAGCATTTCTACGTGCATTTGACATATTAAAACGTGATGGAAAAGTAAGGGCAGTCGGTGTTTCGACTCATGATTTACAATACATTCATCATTTCAATAACAACAACGAAATTGATATCGTACAACTTGATTACAATATATTAAATCGAAAACCTGAAAAAGATATATTACCATTCTTACAAGAGAAAAATCTAGGAGCTATTATTCGTGGTCCATTAAAAATGGGCATTTTAACTGGAAAATTCACAAATAAAACAATTTTTCCAGATGGAGATTTACGCAAAGAATGGCCAAATGAAACTTGGTTTCAAGAAGACTTACAAACCGTAGAAAAACTTCGATTGCTCTCAAATAAAAATCAGACCCTAGGGCAACTTGCACTTCGCTATGTACTCTCTCATCCGGCAGTAAGTGTTGTAATTCCTGGTGCCAAAACCGGAATGCAAGCACAAGAAAATGCAAATGCATCTGTTCGCCCTATTTTGAGTGATGAAGAGCTTAACTATATTCATTCAATATAAAAAGCCCAATCCGGGCTTTTTAATTTGGCAAACTAATATCATACTCCATTCCCTTCGCTGTGTCCTCCGCAACATGCATGCCTAACAAGTTTTTCACAATATGAAATGCCATATTAATTCCAGCTGAAATTCCGGCAGATGTTATAATATGTCCTTCATCTACAAACTTTACATTTTCTATAACTTCAACATTTTGAAACTCATTTTTAAACTTTTCAATACTAGCCCAATGTGTTGTTGCTTTTAAACCTTCCAGTAAACCTGCTTTCGCCAGTAATACCGCTCCTGTACAAACTGAAGTCATCAGCTTTACTTCTTTCATTTGTTGGCGAATCCATTTTATTACTATTTCATTTTTTATTTCATATTCTCTAGCACCTAGCCCACCGGGAATTATTAAAATATCCACTGGTGGTAAATTTTCAATACTATAATCTGGCTGTACCTTCAATCCGTTCCTTGCTGTAATCATTTCCCCATTCTCGCTAACGGTATAAACAGTAAATGGTTTTTCTTCATTCACCTCAGTTACAGAAAAAACTTCAAATGGCCCTGCAAAGTCTAACACTTCTACTTCATTAAATAAAAATATACCAACACTCCATTTATTCATCATAAGTTCACTTCCTGTTTCAAATGATGTAATAGATGATCATATCCTTTTTCTAATGCAATATCATACGCTGTTTTCCCATCATATTTCTTTATCATCTTATTAGCTCCATTTTTAAGGAGTAACATAATTATTTCTTCATTTCCTAATAATGCCGCTTCGTGAAGTCCTGTCCAGCCACCACTTTGCATAATATTTACATCTGATCCTTTTTCAATTAAGAAAGCAACAAGTTCACTTTGCTTGTTCGCAATTGCTGCTTGCAAAGGCGTATTTTCATTTTCGTTTTTCGCTCTACTATGTATATCTGCACCGCTTTCTAAAAGAAAACTCGCTATTTCTTTCTGTCCAAAATAAGCTGCTAAATGAAGTGGTGTCCATCCATCTTCACTACATTCGTTAACAATACTTGGACTCGCCTTTATAAACTCCACTACTTTTTCCTTATGACCACTTAAAACAGCTTGTGCTATTGATTGTAAATGCTCCATAATAATCTCCTATCCTTCAAAATATTTAAGCATCCCCTTCTACATGTTCTATTAATTATTACATTTTCCTTTTAAAAACTTAAGTTTACATAATAATATTATAAATCACTTTTGTACTAAATGTTGAATAGCAATAATGTTAAAAATAATACCTTTAAACAATAAAGACTATGATTTCATTAGAGTTACTGAAAAAAGCAATTAAAAAAACTATACACATAGTTTTCATCATATTTGTTCAGTTGCATGAACTAAAACAGGTAATGTTTATTCTGCTATTCATGCTTTCAACATATCAAATAATATTATTCCAATAAAAAAAACAATCCATTTTTAAAATGGATTGTTTTTTTTATTTCTGTTTTATGCGGTTTATTTTATTTTAGTATTTTCAATGACGAAATAATTACACTTACAAAAATGAAATGCTACTATTTTAACCACTCTTATAGTAAGATTTTCGTTTGAAAACAAAAACACATTTTCGCCTTACGATTGAAAAAACATATGTAAAAGCTTCTAAAACAGCCGCCTTATCATATTAATCTATAGCAATTCTGTCTTCTTCCCTTACCTGTTTCCTTTAACACATACGATTTTAAAACTAGCGCCGTTAATGAATCTGTTAATGTTTTATATGATAAATTTGATAATGCCAATAGATCGTTCGTATATAACATTCTATGCTTCTCTAATAGTAATAGTACTAATCGTTCAGACGGTTTTAATGCCTCATCACTTTCTAGTATAAAGTCTATATTTTTCATTTCTCTAATTATTACTCCTTATATAAAAAAATACTTTAAGTGCTAATTTAATATAAAAATAATACACAACAAACTTTGAAATATATTAAAATAACATTACTTTAAGACACTATTATACTATAACATATAAAAAGCATTTGCCGAAATAGGAAATGCTTTTTATATTGCTTATATAATTCTTCAAAAACTACATTTAAAAACGGTTGGTCATTCTCTAAATATGAATGACTAACCGTTTTCCAGCTTCTTCTCAATTACATGTTTTACCTTAAATATTTCTTGCAATATGTGGCTTACTGTAATGACTTGTTCCACCGCCACCTACTACTACTTTACCGCCTTTTTCGAAAATTAATAATTTACTTGAACCATCTGCAAGAAGTACTATTACTTCAGCATTATTACTTGTTGCTACATAAATTACATAACCACTCTTTGATATACAAGTTTCCCAATTCGCATCAAATTCTGATCTTACTACACGATTTGAATACACTTGATTTTCAATTCTATCTTGTTCTATATTTTCCAAATTGATTCCTCCCACTTCACTAAAATAGCATTTATAGGAAAATAGCAGCCCTATATAAAATAGTAGCTGACTTTAACATAAATAGTATATGTAGTAAGTAGCAGAATGCTTGGACAATGAAAACCTAATAACATGTAAGCGATATACAATTAAAATAAGGCAATCGATATTATATCAATTGCCTTATTTTCATAGATAGTTCTTTTATTTCTCGTTTCGCACAGCTTCAAAAGTAATCATTTGATTTGCATTTGACGGTTCTTTTTCATAAACATATTCAGCAGAGCAAGTAATGTTAGAGAAACCTATACTTTCTAAAAGGAGTTTAAACTCTACTATTCCATACCAGCGCAGCGCAAAACGTTGTAACTCTGTTTGTACTAGCTGTCCTTTACTCCACTTTTCATATTTCAAATATGATACAGTAACTTGGTTCAGCCAATCTATTTCAATTGATTTATTTTCTAATGTGATTCCGTCTCCACTCGGCAAAGAAAAAGTCGATGTATGAATTTCCCCAGTCTTCCAGTCATGCGGAAGCATAATATCTACGATTAATCGTCCGCCTGGATTAAGATGTTCATAAAAACATTTCAATGCGTTTATAGAATCCACACGATTTTCAATTAAACAAAAAGATCCAGTAGGAATGATAATTGCCTCATATTTATGCGGAATTGAAAATTGTTGCAAGCTTCCTTCATACAAATTAGGATGTAAGCCTCTCTCTTTACACCGCTTACGGCAAGAATCAAGCATTTCAGGTGAATAATCTATCCCATCCACTTTAAAACCAGCCTCTAGAAGCGGAATGATGACACGCCCTGAACCTACTGCAGCTTCGAGAATTCTACCTCTACAATCTTTTAAACGTTCTTTGTAATACTCAATATCACCATTTAAAGAATAACCGACTGGTTTTGTGTAATCATACAGTTCCGTACAAAGTGTACTATAAAAACTAAACATTTATTTTCTCCTCCGTTTTTACGTACGGAAGATTCCAATTCAACTAATCTTCTCGTACCTCTAAATTTAATGCGCTTTCGAAAGAGCTGACTGTCATAATATATCACTCACTTTCCATAGAATATAATGATATTGTATTACATAACCTTCCAATTTGAAATATAAAATTAAAAATTCAGACTATAAAACAAAAAGCTTACTTTAGTAAGCTCTTTGGAAAAAATATTTATTTCACAATCGGCAATGTCACTTCACTTAATTTCACTGTAAGTTTCGTGCCCGCTTTCGGTCTAATTGTATAATCATAGTCGCTAGCAATTAAAACGACCCCTATTTGATGTCCAGCTTTAAAGACATAATCATCTGGCTGCATGTCCCATGTGAATGTATAATCTTTGCCCGGTTGAATCACTGTTGAATTTTCTATACTCTTTAAGTTTTGTGGATCCATCCAGCCTCGTGTTACGATTTCCGGCTTCGTTCCTCCATAGTCAACAAGTAATGCTGTTAAATTTGATACAGATCGATCAATATTTCCTGTAATTGAAATCTTTGGTGTACCACTTATGCGTGTATCTTTTTGCAGTACAGGCATTGTATATACTAATCGATTGGCTACTTCTAATTCTGGGTTTGCTACTAATTGATTTGATTTTATTTGTGCATCATCTACGAATGAGAAAACTTTATTAACCGATCCCATACTTAGTGGCAAATTGACTGATTTATTACTTAAATACATACGGATTTTTGAAGGTACAGCCGCTGGATCTGGCCAATTTTTTATCTTTTGCCACGATTTATTTTCTCTTTGCACATCAACCATTGGTTCATCCATAATTCCATTTTCAATTCCGTACAACCAATAATCTAACCATTTATTTTGTGTTTGCTGCCAGTTATTACTTGATGTCCCACCATGACCACCTTGGTGTAGCCACATTTTACGAGGAACATTATTTTCTCCGAGTGCATCCCACCATTGCGCGAACTGCTTCGTCTTAACATTCCAATCATTTAAACCATGAACAACAAATACGCTTGCTTTTACATTTTTAGCATCTTTTACATAATTGCGTTTATCCCAAAAATCATTATAATTACCTGTTTTTCGGTCTTGTCCAGCCGTTAACTCTTTTATAACTTGTCCGCAAACTTCAGGATTTTCCCTTGTCAGTACTGCTTCTGCCATATTATCTGTATCTTCTCCTTGATATCCGCCTGGCGCAATTACTGCACCATTTGCACGATAATAATCATACCAACTACTAATTGCTGCGATTGGAATAATTGTTTTTAAACCTTCAACTCCAGTAGTCGCAACAGCATTTGGTAGTGTACCATTATAAGAAACTCCAGTCATACCTACATTTCCTGTAGACCAATTTGCCTGAACTTCCTCACCCTGTTCTGTAAATGCTTTCGCGCGACCGTTTACCCAATCAATAACAGACTTTGTACCGAGTATTTCTTGTTCATCTCCAGTTGTAGGGCATCCATCTGATTTTCCAGTACCGATACTTTCGCCTAGAATAACTGCATAACCCCTTGGCACGTAATAGTTCCCATACGAACCAAGATTAACCGCTCCATACGGTTTTCCTTCATACGCATACAATTCTTCATCTACATTATATACAGGAACATCTTTTAATCCTGATCGATATGGACTCATTTCATAAATAACAGGAACCTTCACATTCGAATCTGTCTTTGGACGCATAACTTTTATCGATACTCTGTCTTTCTTACCGTCGCGATCACTATCAACTTCTGTCTCTACATATAAATTTTCGATAATGGCTTCATCGAGAGAATAAATCGGCTTTGTCATCCCATTTTCTAATTCAATTTTCGTATTTTTAGTCTCTTCTTTCTTCTCTGCATGCACATCCATAGTAAAGCTAGGTATAATTGTTGCAGATAGCATTGCTGACAGTGTAATTGCCATTTTCTTTTTACTCAAAATGTTCCCTCCCCTTATTCGTTCTCTTTTACTATATAACAAAATAACTGAAAATTCAGTTTTATTTTTATATAATAGTTGAGAAACTCAAAGATTTCTTATTAAGTAAAATTCAATACAGGTGTGAAAGTATTTTCCCACTCCCAGCTTCTATATAAAGTGAGCCCTCACCAATCGGGCGTTTACGGGCAGCGGGGCCCCACCTAACTTCTTTGCTTCCGCTGAATTTTGAGTTTTGGGGTCTTACTGCCCGGCAAATAGCCGGAAAAATAGAGAAAAAGACAACCGATATTTCTATCGATTGTCTTACATTCCATTTATTATTTTTCTAACTCTTTAAAGGTATCTTTCAAGTCTTTATCAGATACTTTTATATCTGCATTTTTAAGCAGATCTCTAGTAACTTGTTGATGGAATTGAGGATCTTGTATACGTTGCTGTTCTAATTCTTTACGAATATTCTCTTTCTCTTCCTCATATGGTTTAAGCTCTTTTTTATCCGTTAGCTTAATAATATGATATCCGAAAGAAGATTTAACAGGTTCACTCAATTGACCAACTTCTAGCTTATATGCAGCATCCTCAAATTCTTTCACCATCATACCTGGTCCAAATTCAGATAGTTCTCCACCTTTTTCTTTAGAACCTGGATCCTCTGAGTATTGTTTAGCCAATGCCGCGAAATCTTCGCCACTATTTAATTTTTCTTTAATTTCTTTTGCTGTCTTTTCATCTTTCACTAAAATATGGCTAACTTGAAGCTTTGGCTTATAGTAATCTTTAATATCTTTTTCCGTTACGGTTGCTTTAATAGCTTTTTCAAAAGCGAAAGTAAGCTTTAATTTCTCTTTCAACTGATCTTCATTTTTCACACCATTAGATTCCATATATGTATTAAAATTATCGCCCATCTTGTCTTTTAATTCTTTCAGTTGTTTCGTTACCTCTTCATCCGTAACTTTATATTTATCATTTAATACTTTCTCTACTACCATTTCAGATAAATTCTGTTTACCATAGTTTTCTTTTAATTTTTTGTTAAAATCACTTTCTGAAATGCTTCCTGATTTTGTAGTTACAATATTATCTGATGAACCACATGCAGATAAAGATAACGTCATCCCCATTAAAATGCTACCAATTACTAATTTCTTTCTTTTCAAATCCGAATACCTCACTTCATTAAATTCAAATGTAACTATGTAAATATAACGTTTCCCTGTGAACTTCACGTGAATTTAATGAAAGTAGAACATTTGCTAATTCTCCATTTAATACATCAATTTTGAAAATTATGTTGATTCATCCTGTATCGCTAACCTCTAAAGCTGCAAAAAGGACTAAATTTTCATTAGTCCTTTTTCACATTTATATAAAATTGAATTTCCCCATTTATAGAGGAAACTCCATATTCAAAACCATGTCTTTCTAAAATACTTTTCACTATCGCTAGTCCTAATCCTGTACCTGATTTTTCTTTACTACGAGAAGATTCTAGTACGTAAAAAGGCTCCCAAATTTTCTCGATATCTTTAATTTTATCCGTATGAATGCCATTTTTTATTTGAAAATATATACTTTTATTTCTATCTTCTAAAGTAATTATTATGCTTTGATTTGCTGTATATTTTATTGCATTAGAAATTAAATTTTGAAATACCATTCTCATTTTATTTAAATCTGCATAAACGCTTGTATCACCCGTATTACAGTTTACTTGTAAGTCAATTGCTTTCGAATCCAGGTCAATCTGATGCTTATCTAATATACTCTGGACCAGTGGTTCAATGGGGAATTCTTCTTTTTGTACAATATCTCTTTCTAGTTTAGAAAATCGTAATAGTTCTTCAATTAAGTTTGATATTTGATCTGTTTGTTTAATAATTGTATCTACGTAAGTCCCATCATCTAATCCATCTTTAATCCCCATAGAGTATGCTTTTACTAATGCAATCGGTGTCTTTAATTCATGCGTTACATCACCCATAAATCGTTTTAAATGTTCATTACGATCAGTTAAGTCTTGATGTGCTTCATGTAGTTTTTCACTCATGATATTAATACTATTGGCCAACTCTCCTATTTCATCATTCGTTTTCACTTTCGTTCTTTTAAACTGCAAATGTGAAATATCCTGAGCCACATCACTTAGCTCCTTCAGTGGCGTCGTTATTATTTTTGAAAGTATCCACACAAGTAAAATAATAAGAAGGAGCGAGAAACATACGATGTATAAGTAAAATGTATTTAACGTATTTATAATTTCATTTGAATTCGCAATGGAAGTCCCAATTAAAATTATCGTATCATCTTTCGCAATATATTTAGCAAAAAAACTCGCTTTTACCTTTCCTTGATCGTACAGTTTATTCGATTGCCCTTCCGTCTTCACTTTCATAACTTCGTCTTTCGTAATCCAAAGCTTATTTAAAGTTACTTTCTTTTTCGTAAGTTGCATGCGTAACGCTTCGTTCATAGCATCTTCTGACTGATTAATTGGCGTATACGCAATTGTAACGTTGTTTTCACTTTCAATTGTATGAATAACATCCTCTATATTTTCCACTGTTGTATTTTGTATTTGTGTTGTAAATTTATTTAAGTTTTCACGTGTTTTATAAATATTATAGTTCGGTAAGAGATTGTTAATGAATAATAATGAAATCATAAAGATGAGAATAACAGTTGCAGAAATACTTAAAAATAACTTTTTCCCAAGTTTATTCACTTTGTTCCTCCAAACTATAGCCCAACCCGCGATGCGTCTTAATAATATTTTCTCCAATTTTTTTACGCAGCCTTCTTACATGTGTATCAACCGTTCTCTCTTCTCCAAAATAGTCAAATCCCCATACAATATCTAGCAATTTTTTACGAGTTAAAATCGTTCCTTTATGATTTAAAAAGCATTTTATTAATTCGAGCTCTGTTTTTGTAATTTCTAACTCTATATCATTTTTATATACTTTATTTTTGGCGAAATTTATCTTTACATCTTGTACTTGAATAATATCATCATGCTGAATAAGTTTTTTCGCTCGCGTAATTAGTACTCCTGGATGAAATGGTTTTTTCACGTACTCATCTGCCCCGCTTTGAAGCGCAGCTAATTCATCTTCGCTTTCACTTTTCGCCGTAAGCATTAATACTTTTACGCTTGAATTCTTTTTTATTTCCTGACAGACAGTAATACCACTATGTTTTGGCATCATCCAATCCAAAATAGCTAAATCAATTTTTTCATCATAAAATATTTGAAGTGCTTCCTCTCCGTCTTTTGCTAATAAAACTTCGAAGCCTTCTTTTTCAAAATAAGCTTTTAAAATTCTTAACATATCTTGTTCGTCATCTGCAATTAAAACTTTCATATTTTTTCCTCCATTGCTTTTAAACAAAAACCAATTGTATCATACAACATCTTTGTTACATGAATGTGACAGAAAAATATTTAAAGCTTTTGAGGGGATAGTAATGGTGAGGTGTTGTATTATGATAAAAAAAATCGGGGTCATTTCTCTTCTTTTATTTCTATTATCAACAAATGCATTAGCAAATACAAATCAACAAATTGAAGTGTTTGATTGTCAAAAAGAAATGGTCATTCAAAAACAATCTTTAGATCCAATAGTCCAAAAAGAAGCAGTTCAATACGCTAAAGCAATTACTGGTCCATTTAAAAACTTAAATGTCGTTCCAAAAGATGGCTATATGATAAAAATCCCATTATCTAAGCCGGTTTCTATTACTAATCAATGGTTACACACTACAATAGACGAAGTACTTATACTGCTCCCACTAAATGAAAAGCCTTATATTATGCTTTATGATGATGAAAATAATCCGCATTTTTATTATGTAAAAGGTAAACCAGGATTATTATTGAAACAAATGAACGTTAAAACGTAATTGACTGAAAAGGAGTCACCTTATAAGCTAAATTTTAAAAGCTAAGGTGCTCTTTTTTATAATAACAATTTAGTAAATGAAATTATAAAAGTTGTTTTTTAATATAAGGATCGCAACTTCATATATCAGCGATTTTTAAGATATATCGATTTACCAACTAAAATACCTGTCCGTCTATTCTTTTGGTAGCCACCTCGATAATACTTTGTAGTGACTAGATCCCTTATATAATCCCTCTTTTACAAATCCATTTGCAGTATAAAACGCATCTCCTTGCTTCGTGTCAGCATATAATACAATCACTTCAAAATACTTTTCCGCATGACATAATAGTTGGTTTAATAATAAGTTCCCTAACCCTATACGCCGAAAATCCTTTGAAATATAAAATCTCCTTAACCGCCCAATCTTATTGTCTTTTGTGTACGGATCCTCATTTAAACCTCCAACTCCAATTAACATATCACCTCGGAAAACACCATATAAACATTCTCCAGTTTTATTGAATACATTTATTTTGTTTTTATATTCATTTATTATCCTTATAAGGAAATTAAAACCTTCTTCTTCACTCTCTTGAACGAGATGACTGAATTCATATTCCATTAAATTTTCTATTTGTTGAATATGTATATCTTTCAAGTCCATTCCCCCTAAGTACGAAAATATATAAAAATGCTCGAGAATCATTTATTCTGAGCATTTTTATGGTTGTTACTTTATTTAATTCATAGCGTGCGTATTCTTCACTTCAGATAATATTCCCTTCAACCCCATTAAATCATCTATTACTATATCAGCCTGAGCAAGTTCATCTTCTTGCGCAAAATCAAAACTGCACCCAATTGCCAGTAAACGGTTGTCTTTCGCTGCATTTATATCAGATAGCCGGTCACCAACTACGGCTGCCTCTTTTATATCATATTTGTTCATAATACTTTTAACTAAGTCACCTTTATTTAGCGATTGTATTTGTTCAATACTAAACGTTTCAGTCACCCACTTGTCTAAAGCATAATAAGTTACGATTGCTCGTAAATATTCTTTCAAACCATTACTAGCAATGTAAATGGAACAATTATTTTCTTTTATATATGTAAATATTTCTTTTACATTTGGATATAAAGCGCCTTTTCCGCTTTTTATGTTTTCAATAAGTCTATCTAAAAAATATGCATCTGTTTGTTCTCTTATTTCAATAGAATGGTCTGGTAATAAAGCTTCCCAAACTTTCGGTAACGGCACACCCATAATTTCTCTATATTTATCAATTGGTGTTACTGTATCCCATAATTGTAATGATCTTAAGTGATTAAAAGTATCATCTAAAGATAATTCTAAAATTTTATCTGTTTGAAATAACGTTCCGTCCATATCAAAAATTAATGCTTGTAACATCTCATTCTCTCCTTTTGAACTATAGTACAGTTTTACTCTTTATATTTTTAAGCATCTCAATAATAATTTCTGAGCAATAATTCGCAGCAGTTTGCGCGAAGTCATCATAAGAAATTTGAGCTTCATCATCTGCGCTGTCAGAAATACATCTTATAATGAGAAACGGTATATCATTTATATAGGCAACATGTCCAATTGCTGCCCCTTCCATTTCTGTACAATGAGGTGCGTATTCGTCTATTAATTTCGCCTTTAACTTTGAATCTTCAACAAAACATTCACCGCTGACAATTCTTCCTTCATGAACTGCAATCTGTAAACTACTACTAATACAAGCTTTACGTGCTAACTCTACCAATTCCTTACTTGCAATAAATTCCTCTTGGAACGGAAATAAGTTTTTCATTTGAGTTTTACTTACATCATGATGAGTAACATTCGTTGAAATAACTATATCGCCGACTTTTACATCTGAATGTAATCCGCCAGCAACGCCCGTATTAATGATAGAGTCTACATCAAATTTATGAATTAATGTTTGCGCGCATGCAGCTGCATTTACTTTCCCTACACCAGAACGTGTAATAATTACTTCTATTCCCATGAATTCTCCAATATAAAAAGGCATTCCCGCTATTGTCTGTTCCTCTTGTATAACTAGTTTTTCTAAAAGTAAATCTATTTCAATTTGCATTGCTCCAATAATGCCGATTCTGTTCATGTATGTAGTCTCCTCTTTATTTATAAGTCGGCCAATATATTATGTAATACACCATAATTTTCAGCTATCCAATTCATTTCATCTGCAAAGCGTGAAGGTGGTACACTATGCTGATCCATATTGGCATGGATCCACCAAGTACTCTCCATGTACCAAAGCATTTGAATTGCCTGAACAATATTCCCTACTGGAAAGTCTACTTCATTGCGGTACCCTTCTAAAAATGATGCAACAAGACTCTTATTTAATACTCCGTCACTTAATGCGCACGATATAACTACACGGCCAATATCTAACTCTACATAATCGTAATCCATGCGATCAAAATCAAGAATCGCT
The DNA here is from genome assembly GCF_058792475.1 of Bacillus sp. MT94. Lineage (NCBI taxonomy): Bacteria > Bacillati > Bacillota > Bacilli > Caryophanales > Bacillaceae > Bacillus > Bacillus sp. MT94. Next base: position 41,447 of record NZ_JBXAEZ010000005.1, read on the forward strand.
GATACTTTATCATTATGAAACAAGAAATTATCTACCCATAAATCACGGTGCACCCATCCCCGTTGGCTATTATGAAATTGTTCTGTATTTACCAATTGTGTTGCTTCTTGCTGTAATTTTATATAAGGGAGAATGTGCTCTTTTCCTAGCTTCTCTACTTCTCTCATTTTTTCTTCCCAATGTTTCAATCTCGCCTCTTTAGTAGGTGGAACAAATTTAGGATTTTCTCCTTTTATTAAAGAGCCATCATTTAACAAGTTATGCATATAACCTATCGTCTGACCAAGAGAGTGAATTTCCTTTTGATTCACTTTTCCTGGTGAAACTAAGCTACCTTCCTTATGTTCTAATACTATAAATCTTTCATCACTTTTTGATATATGCATTACATTATTTTTATAAATTAATACCCTTGGACAACTTACACCATTATTATGTAATCTTTGCTGTTGTTGTAATGCTTGTATTAAAAGGGCTGAGTTATACATTTTGTACCGTTCTTGATTATATTGCTTTAATACAAAATCCCCTGCATCCGTTTCGAGTTTCCACTTCAAATTTAGCCAACCACGGTGAATAGGTATTGCATTTCGAATTTTAAATTCAAATAAAGTTTCACATTCTACTTTCAGCTCTTGAAAAATCATTGTAGCTTTTTCATTAGATAACGGCTCTATCATCTTACTTATCCTTTCTTAGCTTGGCATTCCTTTCACTCTCTCTAACATAACCGACAATAAAAATTTCGGAAGTACAAGTTGCCTCTTCAATCTTTTCGGCTGTGAGAGTAACCTATACAGCCATTCAGTTCCAGTATCCCTCATCATTTTCGGTGCTCTTTTTACAGTACCAGATATTATATCAATCATGCCTCCGATGCCAATAGATAGCGGAACGTTTAATGTTTGTATGTTTTCATAGATGAACTCTTCTTGTTTTGGTGAACCTAGTCCTACGAGTAGTAAATGGGGCTTGAATTGCTTAATTTTTATTTTTATTTTTTCTATTTCTTCACCATTTACAAATCCATGCTGTCCTTTAAACTGTGCTCCTGGGAACTGCTCATTTAATTTTTCTAATGCCTTTTTATTACTTTCTGGAGCGGCTCCAAAAAGAAAGACACGATATTCATTGTCGTTACAATATTTTATTAAATCGTGAGTTAAATCCGCCCCAGTAACACGTTCTTTCAAAGTTCCTTTTAATATTTTCGAGCCAATTATGACACCAATCCCGTCCGCTGTTATTAAATCCGCAGATAGTAACATCTTTTTAAACTGCTTTGATTTTTCCGTATTTTCCTTTGCAGACATAACAATTTCAGGATTTGCAGTTACTACAAACCTTGGTTTCTCTTGTTGTTCATGTATCCAACCTTTTAATAAACTTATAGCTTTTGCATATTCTAAAGTTGAAAAAGGTATACCTTTTATAAACTGTTGATCCACTATACTCTCCCCTTACATAAGCTGCAAATATTCATCAATGTCTTTAGAAATTTGAATAAAAGCCTTATTCCAAAATTCATAATTTCTTATATCTATTTCAAAATATTTTTTCATAAGCTCCTCTACTGGAGCCTTTCCTGTTTCTCTTAAAAACTCTTTATATTTCGGATGAAAAGTACTTTTACTTTCTTGAGCTATTTCTAATAAACTAAAACTTACTAAATATCCAAATGTGTATGGATAATTGTAAAAAGGAACATCTGCTATATAAAATTGAATATATTTCATCCATACAAACGGCTGGTATTCACTTAAAGAATTTCCATATGCTTCTTTTTGTGCCATTATAGATAATTTCTCAATTTCATCAGCACTTAATGGACCCTCTTTACATTTTTCATAAAGTGTTTTTTCAAACTGATACGATGCTCGTATTGCCATTACATAATTAAAACTATTTCTTATTTTCCAGCTAAGCAATGCCTTTTTCATATCTTTACTATCAGTTGTTTCAATTAGATAATTTAAGAGTACCGTTTCAAAGAAAATAGATGCTGATTCAGCCGTACTCATCGGCAAATAATCATCTAAAAAAGATGTAGATTGTTCAAAACTCATATTATAAAAATGCCAAGCATGTCCTAATTCATGAGCGAGCACTCTTACACTATCTATACTCCCATCATAACGCATGGAGATTCTCGATTCTTTCTCACTGAAAAATGGAGCACAAAACCCACCTGGTAGTTTATTCTCTCTCGGTTCAGCATCTATCCATCCACTTTCTATCGCATTACGTGCAAATACTGCTAATTCTTCATCAATATTCTTACATGCATCATAAACGTTTTGTACTGCTACTGAAAAAGGAATAGTAACCTCATTACTTTCCTTTACTGTCATAAGTTCATGCCATGTAATCGAAGCTTTCCCTTTCTTATACACGTTTAAAGCACTTACTAATTTATCAAGGTTTTCTTCTGTCACATTCCACATTTGTAATAATACAGTTTCTGAAATGCCATTCGCATGAAAAGATTGTGCTAAAATCTCTCTATCTTCTATTTCATTACTCTTTATATTACGCAATCTCCCTATTTGATTTAATACGGTAGCAAAGATTTCTTTTTCCTTATGTAAAGTACTTGTAAGTAACTCGAATACTTCTAATCTTTCCTTTTCATTATCACTATTCATTGCAATGTTATTTGCTTGTCCAAATGATAATTGTTTGTTATTGTGCGCTATTTCTATCCTATCCCGTAATTGTATGTACATATTTTCCCACGCATTAAGTTCATCTTTTATTAACTTAGTATTATCTGAAGTTTCCACTTCATTATGTTTTATTACTTGCTGTACTTCACTTTTTAGTTCCTTCACTTTCACAGTCAATTTAGTAAGGTCAGATGAAACACTTTCTTCAACCGATTGACAGTACAAATAGTATTCTGCTTTTTCAATAACTTGTATAAGCTTTGAAAGAATCTCTACATCTTTTGTTACAAAATATTGCTCTTTCAACTCCAAAATCGGAAATAGAATATCCTCATTCAAATACAGTCGATTTAAATCCCATCTAGCAATTTCTTGCATTTTTATAGCCGCCTCCTATTTTTACAAATAGTTACAGATATTTCTCCCTACACAATTATATATGAAATGACAAAATTTCGATATCATTAAATATTCAGATTCCTATAAATACATTCTTATTTATACTCTTTTCTTCTACCATTAAGTATCATTCCACATATAAAAAATACTCCCTCTACAAGATTGCATTTGATATAGGAAAACTTCAAAGGTTTTATCTTCATCAATACCATAACGACCGATTATCACAGATTAAAAAATAAAAAAGGATTGATCAAAAGATCAATCCTTTACTCTACTTCATTTAAGAAAAATAACGTTATAACGCCAGGTCCTGTATGTGCTCCGATTGCTGCACCAATTGTATTTACGATAAATACTTCACAGCCAAATCTTTCCGTAATTAATGCTTTTAATGCTTCAGCTGTTTCTAAATCGTCACCGTGAGTCATACCGATTGTTTGACCTTTAAGGTCTTTACCACGCTCTTCCATAATATCAACAATACGGCTTAATACTTTCTTTTTTCCTCGTACCTTTTCAAGTGGTACAAGTTTTCCTTCTTCCACGTTTAAGATCGGCTTAATGTTTAGTAAACCACCGATAAAACCAGCTACTTTACTTAAACGTCCACCTCTAACAAGGTACTGTAAGTCAGCTACAGTGAAGATGTGCTCCATATGGTTCATTAGAAAAGCGACACGGTTTAAAATATCTTCTTTTGATGCGCCATCTTTTGCCATTTTAGCAGCTTCTAAAACGACAAGACCTTGACCAAGCGAAGCACATTTCGTATCAATAATTTCTAAATCTAAATCTACATATGTTTCTTTTACTTCCTCTTTAATGACAACTGATGATTGATATGTACCAGACAGTTCAGATGAAAAAGCTAAATATATACAAGGATTACCTTCTTTTGCATAAGAAACAAATTTTTCTTGGAAAGTTTCAAGTGAAGGCAATGACGTTCTATAAACAGCGCCTTCTCTCATTTTTTGCAATAATGTAACTGACTCTAATGTTACTCCATCTAAATACTCTGTTTCTGCTTCATCATATACACGGAGTGGAATTAAATCAATATCATATGCTTGCAGCAATTCTACTGGTAAATCCGCCGCACTATCCGTAATGATTTTAACACCCATTTTTAAACCTCTATTCTGTTATAAATATAAAATAATAAAATAAAAATAGTACTTTTAAATTATATACGTAAAACTTAAATGAAGAAAGGAAAACACTTTATATTGTATGCACTATTCTTCAAAACTTGAACTATTAATGAAAATGATTCTATTTTAAACACCTTTTTCTTATTATTTTTCTATAACACGAATAATTTTATAAGTATTTTGTATCATTATATTTTGATTCTTTATCTTAATATAATCTTTTCAAATTCATACTGTTTAAAATTTAAAAGCCAAATCCAATAAAGGAAATGGCTTTTAAATTTTCATAAAATAACCAAAATTTATTTTCCATCACATTGTTCTCATTATTATTTTGGCGATGTTAAATATTAGTCCAGTTATGATTAATATTTATAGCCTGTACTATAATTAAAACAGTGAATATTCACCTGTAAGAATCACTAGATAAAAAACAAGTTAAACATTTTATAAAATATTTAATTTTACTAGTAAAGCTAATAAAATTTGGAGAAGAATTTGAACATTTACTGCTATGTCTGTATCCGTAGTCGTAACTGTAACATTTCTAGAATTTCTAATAACAGTTTCTTGTTTATTAATTTGTTTAATAGATGATTTTTGAAACAATTCTTGTGCTACACGGTCAGCTTTTTCACTGTCTGCTATAGAAACACTTATTATAACCACAATAGCTGCTTGTAATGCTGCTTGAATAGATAAAGCAGCTTTTGTATCTGTAGTAGTAACTTCTACATCTGCTGAATCTACAATTGTAATAGATTCTTCAGAAATTTGGTACGTTTTACTTTCTTGCGCAGCTGCTTCTGAAACGCTAGCATTTTTAAAAGACGGATGAGGATTTGAGGAATCTAATGCACTCCACTTTTTATTTTCATCTGAATGACATGTTTTGTCCATACGTTCACCCCCTTTCAATCTAAATAATTATTAACTTGTGATTGTATTTCAGAAACAATACTTTTAATTTGCTGCTTTTTTTCTGGTGATAAATTTTTTAGTTTTTCTTCATTGATTCCATGCCTATTAAAAATATCTGAGAGTAAAAGGTCTATAATTATATTCTTTTGATCCTTATCAAACTTAAAGGAAGAAAATTTATTTAAATCATCCATTTACAATGTTCACTCCTATCAGTTTCCTATAAAAATTTCAAATAACTACCAGCATTATATGCATTTAAATAAAAATTGCTTGGACAAGTAACTTAATCTTCTATTTTCACTTCTTTTTACTAATAAAATCAAAAAGCTGTCTTCTAATAAGAAGACAGCCTTCCTTTACTTCACATATATAAGTTTTATTCAATGTTAAATTATAAGTTCACCTTTGTTATTGTGTAGTTTTCCACACTTAATTTCCCATTAATCTTGAATATTAATTCAGTCATAATGAGAAGTCCAAGCTTGTACCACATATTACAACAAAAAAATATTTACTTAGAGTGAACCCTTATAGCTAAATATAAATGGGATAGACACTTTATAAAATATTTAATTTAACTAGTAACGCTAATAAAATTTGAAGGAGAATTTGAATATTCACTGCAATATCTGTATCAGTAGTTGTTACGGTTACGTTTCTGGAATTTTTAATAAATGTTTTTTGTCTATTAATTTGTTTAATAGATGATTTTTGAAACAATTCTTGTGTTATTTTATCTGCCTTTTCACTATCTGCTATAGAAATACTTACCACAACCACAATAGCTGCTTGTAATGCAGCTTGGATAGATAGCGCAGCTTTTGTATCTGTAGTAGTAACTTGTACATCTGCTGAATCTACTATTTCAATATATTCCTCAGAAATTTGATCGATTTCATCTGTTTGTATAGCTTTTTCTAAAAAATTTGCATTTTTACTAAATGAATAATAATTTAATGATTCGCAATCTTCTTTTTTTGATTCACAGTCCTCTTTTTTTGGCTCACAATCCTCTTTTTTTGGCTCAGGAACTCGTTTTTTCGGCTCAAACTCCCGGTTTAATGGATCCCGATTTTTCTTTCGTCTACAAACTTCACATTCACACATAAAATCACCCCTTTTAGTCTTAAAAATTAGCAATATTAAAATATTGACTAACTAATAGCATTTTATGTATTTTTTTAAAATTTGTTTGGACAAGTAACTTAATCTTCTACTTCTTTTTCTAATAAAAAAAGCTGCCTTCTAATAAGAAGACAACTTTCTTTGTGACTACTCTAGAATAGATTTCATACAATATAATTGTTCCTTCCTTATAACCTGAGTTCGTCACTTTAGTTATAAAAATGTGGGTATATCCTATAACCTTTTTTAGGGATCATCCATAATTTATTTCATAAAAAGTGCTTTGTTTTACTGAAAGGTGGTTGCGGAAACAACCGCCTTTTTATTCGGAACAAAATAAAACTTTTATATAAAAGGCCCATAATTAAATACACTAAACTTCATATGATATATTGCATCCTTTCTTTTTAGAATGAGTAGTCATTACTGAAGGGCACTTTTCGAAGTGCTCTTATCTTTAATCTCCCTCTTTTTCAGGAAGAGTTTTTTACTAAATCCTAATATGATTTGTATCAATAAGGCTGGCGATTACCACATTTCCTTAATAGCTTCAATGAATACAGTAGCTACTAATTAAAATACCCCTATGATTTTCTCTACACTTAAACAATCGTGCGTTATCGAACACATGAACTATTTTTTATTTTGACTATGTAACACTAAATTCACAACATTATTATCCTATATTTGGTGAAGCCTACATTTCAATGCCAGCAATCCCACACTTTTAACTAATAACTTAAACAAATGTGCTATCTCAAGGTTCTTTTGATATAGTATGTTATGTTCTATATAATGAAGAGAGCGCTAGTATTTCCAAGGAGGATGTATATGAGTATTCAATTGGCCACATCTAACGATTTAGAATGGGTTAATAATCAATATGACTCAATAGGATTTGTACGAAGTGATTTAAAGAGAGATAAAGTTGCAATTATTACATATAACAATGAGGATGCAGGTGTTGGACGATTAGTCCAAATAGATGCAGATACTTTAGAAATGGGTGGAATTTTTATTCTGCCTCAATTTAGAGGGCTACAATTAGCTGGTGAGCTTGTTTCATTTTTAGTAGAAACTGCGAGAAAATCACAAATACAAGATGTATATTGTCTTCCTTTTGAGGAATTAGAAAACTTTTATAAGAAATATGGCTATACTGAAGTCGATACTACGAAAGAAGCAGTTCATCCAATTATTCTAAAAAAATATAATTGGTGTTTGGAGAACTACGAAAAACACGTTCTACTATTTAAATTGTAAATGTAATAAAGTGAAACTTTAATCAGTGGGGCTTTGATTAAAACTCTATGTTCCGTCAATACTATAGATAACATGATTGTATTTCTCCATTCTCCCTTGGAGAGGAGCAGTTAGCTTTTGCTAGCTGCTCTTTTATTTTTTCAAAAAGTCACATAAATATCTTTAATTCCAAACATTCAAAAGATGAAATGTGATAAGATTGTTATGAAGATATTTACCAACTAATAAATGCGCCCTAGACTTACGTACTAGGGCGCATTTATTTTTTAGTATGTAATTCCTTCACTCATCTATTATCCACAAAATAAGTATCATACGCTTTATCAAAAACATATCCTAACTTTTCTGCTAGGTTAGCAGATGTAGTATTCGCTGCGTCCCAGTTTGGATACTTTCCATTTTCTAAGCAATCCAATATAAGAGCTGCACTAACTACAGTTGCCAAACCTTTTCTTCTATGATTGTGATCAGTCGCAACTTCAATTTCAATTCCATCATTATAAATACTATACGAGGATGCACCGCATATAACTTCTCCGTTATATAAAATGCTATAACCTATACCACGGTTTATATAATCTTCTACCGACTGAAATTGACTTGTAAAATCTTCGGAGATCTTATGTAATGTAGGGCTATTTGCGATATGCTCATCTATTCTTTTTAGCTCATATCCTTTTGGAAGGGTTGATATAAAAGATTGTAATTTTGAACGATTAAAAACTTCTGGATTTCGTTTGAATTTATAACGTAAAAACTTATCTATTTTTCTTTCATGGAATGTTTCTAGGCGTTGTTTCCACTCTTCACTATTTACGATAACTAAAATTCTTTCTGGAATATTACGTAATAACTCTTCTGTTTCTTGCACATTTGGGTCTCCAGCGTAAAATGTGAAAATTCCTACCGTAACTTGTGCTACTGTTGGATTTTCAAGATCATTTACCCAAGCAGTACCCATATGTCCTTGTAAATAAGAAAGTAAAACAACGTTATTGAAATCATCAAACATAGAAACTAGTTTTTTTCTTGTACGTATATTCGCTTCATATATCATTTACATTCCCGCCTTCTTTAAAATCAATCGTATTCTAAATATTTAAGATTCAATATATATAATTTTTCAATAAACCACTTACCATATAAGCAAACACCTATTAAACTAAAATTTTATATAATTATAAATTATTCACAAATATAAAATTATTATAACATCTAATAAAAAAAGAGTATCTCACTTTTTAAACTTTAGAATATACATCGTGTATGTATAAACCCTCAACATAATGTATGAGGATTTATCAAAAAATGCGTTATAACTCCTTCTTAGAAATAAAAGATTCCGTCTCACCATTCTTATATACCTTAGTCAATTTAACAACCGATTTGTACGTGTTATCGTCATCCTTTATCATTTTTTTCAGCTCTTCTATTTCGATATTACCAGTTCCACTCTCTACTTTTAAACAATTTGAAATGTTTAAGTATCCACTAGATGCGAAAAGAATAATGAATGTAATATCAGGAAAATTAATGAATAGTATTCCAAACTTCAAAGGGTTCGCAGCAGTATCCGATAAAACTAATCGAAAATCTAACAGTTCAGGTACTTGAACAAAATCCTTAGAAACAATTGCTTCACCTACGATTGCAACTTGCTTTACTATATTCCCAAGTTCATCTGTAAATTCAGTACATATAGGTGCATCAATTGTTTTCGCTTGTAAAGATAAATTTAATTCTGGATCATGAAAATCGAAAAAGATTGTGCTCCCCTCTGTTAAACATTGCGGGCACACATTTCCTAGCAAGCTAAAGTCCTCTTCAATATATTTAACTTTCGATTTGCAACTACAAACTTTTCCTATTCGGATTGCATCAATTTTTGAGCAATCTACAAATATAACCTCACTGTCTTCTTGTACAAATGATACAATCCCTTTCATCACATTAAACGAAAGAAAATAGGATACAACGATTTCGTTTCCTGCTATTACAATACTTTCAACTTTAGTATACGGTTCTAGACTTTGTAAAAATTCACATATACTATTTTGGCAACATCCACAATCACGTTTCGGCTCACAATCCACTTACACTCCATCCCTTCTTTAGATAGAATAGCTAATACATATATATGAAAGGAAAACAAAAAAGCTTGGACAATATAACTTTAACGTAGGAATATCGTTACCTATTCATAATATTAGTAAGGGAATTACACCAATAATGAGTAATAACACATAATTTTTACTATAAATACATATAACAATTTCATCTTTCATGAAAAAAACGTTATAATGAAGTGTAGCCTCTACGATTACGTTATAAAGGAGATTAAAACAATGGCTAAAATTAAAGTATACCAAGTAAAAGAAGAAAATATGGAAGCAGTAAAAAACATCATTGATGTTGAGGAACAAAACCCAACTGCTGAAAACTTACAAAATCTATACGCATGTGTATTAGAAACTGAAGATATGGCATTGCCTGAATCATACATTGAAGAAGATATCTTAATTGATTCTATGGAAGTTATGGTTAACGCTTCTCAAAGCAAAGTAAGAGACTTAGGCGCATACGATGTAATCGAAGTTCAAAACAAAGGTAAGAAAACACAAATTTTATTACTTGCAGACGAAGAATACGAAATTATCGAAGGCTAATCTAACACCATACATATGAAAAAGCTCCTTTCCAATTGGAAAGGAGCTTTTTCATTACGCTTTTGATGTTTCGCTCTTTTTATTCTTTTGTTGTTTCTTAATTACCATGCGCTCATTTCCCATAAAGAAAATGAATATGAATGCTAATCCAGCTGGTACCAATGCCCACATGAACGTTTGAACAATTGAACTAGAAAGAGCATCAATAATCTTATCTAATATTTGCGGAGGGATTTGAGATCTTGCCGATTCTGATAAAATGGCTCTTGAATCCCCTAATGTGTTTGTATTCATTCCCCCGCTCATACCTTTAAATGCTTCTTCTAATTGATCTTGGAAACCTGTTCTTTGGATCATTCCGAAGATTGTAATACCAAGTGTCATACCTAATGAACGAATGAAATTACTCGTTGAAGTTGCAGATCCACGCTGTTCCATACCGAAGTTATGAATTGAAGCCATACTTAGTACAGAGAATGAGAAACCTACTCCAAATCCGATAATAATCATATAAACCGTTAATAATGCACGACTTGTTTCTGGCGTTAATGTACTTAATAAGAATAATCCGATTAACATAATAACAGCAGAAATAATCATAATGTTTCGGTAGCTCAGCTTAGTCGTTAAAAATCCACCTAACTGCGCTGTTACGACTGATCCTAGCATCATAGGTAAAAGTAATAATCCTGAGTTTGTTGCAGTCCCGCCGTATACACCTTGAATGAATAACGGAATGTAAACAGTTGCTGACATAAATGCAGCACCGTAACATAATGCAATAATTGTACTCATTCCGAATAAGCGCTGCTTAAACATCTCAAATGAAATAATTGGTTCTTCTACTTTTCGTTCAATAAAAATGAATGCGATGATTAAAATAGCGAATCCACCAAATAAACTTAAAATAAAGCTAGAATCCCAATCATATTTTTGTCCGCCTAGTTCAAGCGCAAACATTAAAGAAACTACTGCACCAACTAAAGTAATTGCGCCAAACCAATCAATTTTTTGCTTTCTATGAACGCGTGATTCTTTATAAAAGAATGTAATAAAAATAAGTGCTAAAATGCCAAGTGGTAAGTTAATATAAAATACCCAGTGCCAGCTTATGTAATCTGTAATATACGCACCAAGCAACGGACCAAAAATACTCGATAAACCAAATACTGCTCCGAATAAACCACCCATTTTCCCGCGCTTTTCAGGAGGGAAAATATCAAAAACGATAGTAAACGCGATCGGCACTAATGCCCCGCCGCCAATACCTTGAATGGCACGATAAATCCCTAACTGTGTAATATTTTCAGCAGTACCACAAAGCGCCGAACCAATCATAAAGACGATTAAACCGAAAATAAAGAACCTCTTTCTACCATACATATCTGATAGTTTTCCGAATATCGGCATACCTGCCATTTCTGCGACCATATAGGCAGAAACGACCCATACAAAGTTTTCAAGGCCTCCTAAATCACCAACGATTGTTCCCATCGCTGTTACGACAATGGTATTATCCATTGATGCCATTAAAATACCTAGCAATAAGCCCGCTACAACAAAGCCGAGCTTATTATTCTTTTCAACCATAACCTTGCTCTCCCTCGTACTACTTATATTTGTTTATGTTCCTTTACGACTGCATTACCTTTTTGATTAAAACTAGTATGATATTCTACAACACTAATTTCACATCCGGGACCAATTGTAACATTATTTCCTCTTACTACTTCAGCAATCGTATGCTCTAAATAAATCTCATCTCCTTCAATGATAGACGTTTGGAGGCTTCCAGCATGATTTGTAAATGGAATAAATCTCGCTTTTTTACGAACGGTAATCTTCTTACCGCCAATTTCTCTTACTTTGCTACCTTCATAACGAAGTGAAATTTCAATATTTTCAGCATTAAGTAATCCATCACTTTCAAGGCCACCAGTTAGTGACAGTTCTTCAACTTCAATATCTCCTTTTACATTTAAAGCGCCTTTCACATCTACGAAATCACCAGTTAATTTCCCCTTAACTTCTATCATACCTCTTACTTTTATTTTTTCAATATGAGCATCACTATGCATTTGTGTATTTCCGTATACTTTTACATATTCCGCATCTACATTTCCTTGTACTTCACTATCTCCATACACGACATAACTTTTCACTTTCATATTACCGCACACTTCACTCGTGCCGTACGTTTTAAATTCATTACAGCTCATGTCATTAGAAATCGTTCCTTCACCGCGAATCTTCACTTTATTATAATCTCCGCCTGCTGAACTACCAGAACCATTAACAGTAAGACTATGTTGATGTTCCATATCATTTTCTCCCTTCCATTAAATCTGCTTCATTTCTTTTACATTTGCGCTTTTATCAACAGTAAGAACACCCGTATATTCGATCAGTTCAATCTCACAGTTCGGTCCTACCGTAACATTATTTCCTCTTACCGTTCTTATGTGAGCATAATCAATATCGATATTGTCACCTTCTAATAGTTCAGCCTCTAATTGCATACCAAATACTGATTTAAACAGCCTACTAAAAGTACTTAGTCTATGTTTTACTTTAATCGTTTGACCACCAATTTCTTTCGCTCGACATGTACCGTGAATATTAATATTTATTTCATCAGCGCTCAGTAATCCACCAATTGTAAATTGTCCTTCTGAAGAAAACGTATCCACTTCACAATTACCATCAATTGTCGCTTGACCATTGACTTTAAATTCTTCACCAGTGACATTTCCACCTACCGTACCTTTTCCTGCAATTTTCAAACTGTTTGCCTTCACATCTTGCGTAATTGTTGCTTTTCCATCAATTCGCATCGTTTCAGCATGAACTGTACCGTCGATTTTACCTGATCCACTAATTCTTGCATTGCTACTTTTCAAATTTCCAGTAACGGCACCGTAACCGTTACATTCAAATTGGTCACATTCAACATTTCCATTCACAGTACCTTTTCCGTTTAATTGCACTTTATGAAACTCGCCACCATTCGATGAACCGTAACCATTTATAATCAAATTATCTGTACGCATACTTTCTCCTCCACTACAACAATTTCGTTTTTAATGCTTCGGTATATTTCATAATCGCTTCGCGTAAAACGATTTTAGTGCCTTTTTCAAAAATTAAATCTTCCACGTTTGAAACTAATAAACATGTAGAAATCCCTAACTTTCGTACAATGATTAAATCACAAGTTTTATGTTTAATTGCTTCATAATTTTCACGTAAAACTTGCAAGACCATTTTTCCTTCTTCTAAACTAATATCTCCCGATTGTAATAATTCTTCTAACATGTACACATAAAGAATATCTACAAATTGAAACTCTGCTGTTTTATTCGTTTGTTCTATGAAAAATTGTAAAACTGGTTCTGATGCAATCCCCTTACGTAAAATGTCTTCCTTTGTTAAAAGAATTTCTCTCACACTCGGTGAAAACATATTCGCTAGTTCATCAAGTGATAAATCCTCTTTCATCGTTTGGATTTTATCAATACGCTCTAATATCTTTTCTTTCGGAAAAAATGTCTCTTGACCCGTGAATGTTGACTTTCGTACAAACCAATCTTCCGGTATTAAATTTTTTCTTTTCCACCTATATAACTGTCCGTATGAAATGCCAGTTAGTTCTAATAAATCTTTTTTTGAAATCAAATCTGTACTCAACTGTATAACACTCCTTCCTGATAACAATGTAACATAACACTGTTACGCTGTAAATAGACTTTTATCACAAGTAGCGTAACAATGTGTAAAACAAACCTATTCCTACATACAAAAAAGGCTCTTACACATCTTATGAAAATGCGCAAAAGCCCTTATATATCAAGATTTAAACCAAATATTATAAAAATCAATCCAACCTTGTGAATTAATCATTATATTTTGGACTTTTTCATGTGTACTTACCTCTTGTTTATTACGATACAAAGGAATAATATGAATTTGACGTAACAAAGTATCCTCAATATCGCGTAACAATGTAACTCTTTTCTCTAATTCTTCTTGTTTAAAATAAATAGACAACTTTTCATAAAAGTCCATGTTGCTTTGTCCATGAATAAAACTATTTTTTGTAAGAAACATATATAATAGACTATCTTCTATTCGTTCGCTTATTGTGGCACTATCATGCATCATATCAGCCTTTTGTATCGTACTTACTTCCAATAGCTCTTCTATATCAAGAAAATTATTTTCTACACGAATCCCGTACTTCGCACACTCTTTTTGTATCCATTGTGCATCTTCAACATGATCTCGTCCTGTAAATGTGTAGAGCTGTAGCACTTCATTATGATAAGTACTCCTTTTAATTAAACTTTCTACATCTTCCTCAATCTCTACAATGCTTTCACCTGCTAATATTAGTTTCTTTGCCACTTCTCCACGTTCTCCGCCGAGTTCTTGAACGATTGTATAACCATGAATGATTTTATATAACGCTTTCCGAAATAACTCATCTTGCATTGGTCCTTCTTTCGTAAGATTACATGTTATATATGTCACGTTCGACTCAAGCCGAGACAATTCTTTATTATGTTTTTCTTTATCTTTATACTGCGCCTTTACTAAAACATCGTATGTACTTACACCTTGTTCTACATTCCACAACTCAACACGATCTAAAAAAGGTCTTTCACGAAAATATAAAGGATGACCTTCTAAAATGAACAGATTTTCATTACTTTTATATAATTGAAAAGACCCTGTTCCAATTAGCTCTCCTGCTTCATCTTCATTCACGATAGAACACTGTTCTGCACTTATCATATGTAAAAACATTTTATTTTCCGTTTGTAATTGAATTTCGACAACGTAGTCATCCACTGAACGGATACTTTCAACGTGTTGTAACATCCATGCGTGTGCATTATTTTCCAGCTTCATAAATCGATTCAATGAGTATATAACATCATGTGCAGTAAGTTGTTTTCCATTATGAAAGTGAACTCCTTTTCGTAAATAAAACGTCCATATTTTTTCAGCGTCATTATATTCCCAGTGAAATGCAAGTCTTGGCTCTATAATGTTTGTATTACCGTCTACATACACGAGTGTGTCGAATATATGTTTTACCATATGACATTCTGAACGCATTGTAGCGTATACAGGATCTAATGTGATATCTAAATTCATTTGTACTTGCAACCGGAGTACATCTCTTCTCCCTTCAGATGTCATTTCAATCTTATGACCAAATATTGAATCTACCCAGCAGTGATATTCTCCCTTTACTGACGGAAAATGTGAGCTATAGCGTTCCACAAATATGCTTCCGCTTTTCACATCCCCTTTTTTCGTTATTTCTTTTCCTCTATCTAAAATTAAAGACATCGGGTGCTTTTGAAATATTAACTTAGAACGATTTCCCCTGCCGCGACCTGGAAACCACTTGATCCAATTTAACTCATCTAATTTTTTTATAATTAATTTACTATTACGCTCTGTACAAAATAATGTTTCAGATATATTTTGCACTGTTACTTCCAATCGTTCTCCCTCTTTTTTCCCTTTTCCATAAGCAATCCATAGTTCAATATATTGATCTAAAATAAACATCATAATCCCCCTAAAAGGTGAAAAATACTCCCTATTGTTTCTACCCTTTTTCCAATTCTTCTTTCATCTTATCATTTCAATATAGAAAGGAGGAATTAATATTGAATTATCTCTTACTTCGTTACAATAAACCTATTTTTATTAGACTGTGTGGTGAATTATTAACCCGAACGACTGAATCTATGCTAGCTATCATTATGATTATTTACGTTAATAAAATGTTAAACGGCAATGTAATAATAACTATGCTAATTTTCGGATTACAGCCACTTTCAGACATTTTATTTACACTTATTGCTGGAGGAATTACTGATAAATATGGCCGGAAAAAGATTATGTTACTCGGCTTATTGCTACAAAGTGTTGCAATCGGTAGTTTCGTTTTCGCTCAATCCGTTTTTATATTTGCACTGTTATATGTCATTAATGGCATTGGCCGTTCCTTATATATTCCGGCTCAACGTGCACAAATTGCTGATTTAACAAAAAAAGAGCAGCAAGCAGAAATTTTTGCTCTTCTACAAACGATGGGAGCAATTGGATCCGTAATCGGCCCTTTAATCGGTGCAAGTTTTTATAATACTCACCCAGAATATTTATTTATCGTGCAAAGTGTAACCCTTACGATATATGCCGTTGTTGTTTGGACCCAGCTCCCAGAAACCGTTCCACCTATAAGTAAGTCAAAACAAACAGTTGAGGCAAGTTCACCAAAGCAATTTGTTTTTAAACATTACGCCATATTCGGTCTTATGCTTTCTACACTTCCTATTAGCTTTTTTTATGCACAAACTGAGACGAATTATCGTATTTTTGCAGAACATGTATTTCCTAATCTCGTATTCATACTCGCATTCATTTCAACATGCAAAGCCATTTTGGAAATCATTCTACAAATCTTCCTCGTAAAATGGTCTGAACGATTTTCTATGGCGAAAATCATCCTTATTTCTTACGCCTGCTATACGATAGCTGCAGTTGGCTTTAGTTATTCAACGACGATATTGTCGTTGTTCTTCACCTTACTCTTTTTAGTCATTGGAGAAAGTATTGCTTTAAACCATTTATTGCGATTCGTTTCAGAAATTGCACCTCATGATAAACGTGGTTTATATTTTTCAATTTACGGTATACACTGGGATATATCTCGAACGTGTGGACCTGTTATTGGTGCAGTTTTATTAAGTAAATTAAATGGAAGTATGCTGTTTTATATTTGTGCTAGTTTCTTATTAATTGGAGGTATTGTTCAAGCACTGTTTGTTCAAAATTTAGAACGTAAAAAAATCATGAACCAGCCTACACATAATTTATAGGTTACTACTTTTTCAGTAGATCAATATTTCTTATTGGATGAATATTAAAAAACAAAAGTGAAGTATTTCGCATATGAAAGTATGTTTTATATGGCAGGAGACGTTCCTTATTTACAACTAAAAACACCTCACTTCAATAAAGTGAGGTGTTTTTGAAATCACTTAATTTCTTATCCTGCCATTTTATTAATACTATCCTCTGGTGAAAATACAGAAATATGATCTACCTTACCAGTCGATTTTGGAATGACAAATTTCAGCTCATACTGGTTATTTACTTTGTATACATATATTTTATCTTCACCATTCTCTTTAACTGAAGATGGTTTTCCTAATGCTTTTTCAATTTCTTGTAATGTAATCAATTTTAGTTCTGCATGATATGAGCGTACATCAAAAACTTGTGACCCTTTATTAAATCCGAAAACAACATTTTTATTTGTAAAAGTTGCGTACATTCCATTCCCTGCATATTCGGTTTTATTTGCTTGCCCCCACGCTTTTTCAATTTCTTCAATATCCCCTGTATGGGCTCCAAATGGCACATTAGGTACCTTTCCTTCTTTTGCTAGTTCAAACAAATCTTTAACGTGGTTAATTGATTTTTGATTAAGTGTTCTATTTTTCGAATCTGGCTCAGGTGATGGTTTTGTTGTTTTTTCATTACTTGGTTTTGCTTCAGGATTTTTCTGTTCTTCTGAAGAATTGCTTTGTTCATTTTTATTATTTTCCAAGGTTGGATTTGTTTCCTTTTTTTCGTCTGTCCCATTACATGCTGCTAGCGCAAACATACATGCTATAGCCAAAAACAACATAACTATTTTCAAATACCCTTTCATCATTTTACCCCCCTATTGCATCTTATTCATTTCGATAACCAACCCATTACACTACTTTTCAAATTATGTTTGTTCCAAAAAGTCAGTGCTTCATTCTCTCCAAAGGCTTGTACAAAATATGTTACAAAAGCTGTTCCTAAAAAGTAACCAAGTCTGTTATATCCGAAGTAACTACCTCCTGATAAACGGAACCATTCTTTCTCTTTTTCATCTGTCCATCCTTCAACATAATCTTTTAAAAAACGTTTCTTTATTTTCTCTTCATTTTCTTTATAATATTGTAGCCATAGATCACCGTCACTATTATATGAGTAGTAAACAGACTCATTTAAATCTTTAACGATTTTTTTTGATAAATAAGTTGCAACACCTTCACGATACAAACTTACCGACGCATCGGTCCATTCAGCCCTAGTCCAATCCATTCCAGTATTTTGTAGCATAACATTATGATATATATGACCTATTTCGTGAGCAGCAATAACACGAAGATGATTCAAATCTGGAGATAATTTTTCTGCCGCAAAAAATATGTCTCCAATGATTTCCCTTTCTACAAATGCATTTGAACCAAATCCTCCAACGAATACATGGAATTTCATATTTACATCAAAGTTATATTTATTACGATATTCATTTGTTACCTCTTGAATAATGATTGGTAATGATTCTGCAATAATATGAATATCTTCTATTTTTATGGGATATTGTTTAATGGCATTAGAAAGACGTTCTTTCGTTTTAGGACAATGATACTTAAAGTATTCTTCAAATACCTCTGAATGCGAAGTAAAGTATCGATTAAGGGCTTCTAATTCTAAATCGTCACTTTCCCATAATTTTAAAAAACTTGGAATTATATTGTTAATCACTGTATTCATCTCCTTATTTAAACCTTCTCTTCTCAATGATAATATCCTCTATCTATAACTTAAAACATGCTCTCACAACAACTCCTTGAAACAAAAAAAACAGTAGGAAGTGATTACTCTTTTCCTACTGGTTAAAATAAAATTATACGGTAAATCTTAGCTTCTTAAAAAATGTAGCGATAGTATTTTTTACAGTTTCAAAATTATAAGCAAACGTGTTATCTCCACTTAATGATGAAATACATGTTAAACCTGCAGCTTTAATAAAAGCTTTTACATCTACAAGCATAAAATTAGCCTCCATGAATTTAATTACAATCATTATAACAGGTGTTTTACGATGCTAACATGAAAGTAATAAATAAATTTCTATTATTAATTTATCCCGCTATTTGCCGGGCAGTAAGATCCCCACTTCGAAGCAAAGAAGTTAGATGGGGGTAAGGGCTGCCCGTAAAAGCCCGATTGGTAGGGCTAATAATCAGTGGGGATGAACCACCCACTGATTAAAGCTTCACTTTATTTAGCTCAAAGTACACCATTTCAATGTCATATAAAAAAGCTGCCCCAAAAGGACAGCTTTAAATATGTATATTACACTTCGATTGACTTACCGTCTTCAACAATATGA
This sequence comes from Bacillus sp. MT94, assembly GCF_058792475.1. Taxonomy (NCBI): domain Bacteria; kingdom Bacillati; phylum Bacillota; class Bacilli; order Caryophanales; family Bacillaceae; genus Bacillus; species Bacillus sp. MT94. The sequence goes on from NZ_JBXAEZ010000005.1 coordinate 60,888, forward strand.
TAAAGTAAGTGAGCTAAATGATGAATTGGACCATATTCTTCCTCTTCCTCATCTGTTTCACCTTGGTATTCCAGATCATTTAAGTATAGTGCTAAAAATTGATAGTATAGTTTTAAATCAAATCCATAACACGCAGTTGGTTCTTCATGATCTCCTTCATATTGTAACATTAAGTATTGATCATTTCCTTCTGCATCTTCTGCATCAAAGAATACGAAGAAGCCAACGTTTGTATCTAAATCAAATAAATGACGAGTACCTTTTTCAGTTGCTTTATTGAAGTCCTCTTCACTTAATTTATGTACTGTTGTCGCTTTAGCATTATCTTCTTGATGGAAATTTACTGTGAATGTTTTCAATGCTGACACCTCCTGATTGTATAATACTAGCATAACATATAAAAAGGACTGCTTACAAATGTAAACAGTCCTTACATTCATTTTCGCATTGCTCGTAATAAGAAGCTTACGATGAAAATTAAAATGATCGCACCGATTAAAGCTGGAATAATTGCATATCCGCCAATGACTGGACCAAAACTACCAAGTAATTTCGAACCAACCCAAGAACCGATAATACCAGCAATAATATTACCAATTACACCACCTGGTACATCCCTTCCAGTAATTAAGCTTGCAAACCATCCTAATAAACCACCAACGATTAAAGACCAAATCATATAATAACCTCCTTTATATTTAACCAATCAAAATATAATTAGAAACAATTGCTTACCATTAGTTATGTGACATTTTTCATAAGTTATTCATACTGCTCAACTATAAGATTTTTGAGAATAATACACACCGATAAACTATTTTTCGAACTAACGATTTATCCGACTTTTTATTACACACATTAAGGACAATCTGGCTTCAATATTGTTCGCATAAACTCTTCTTTAAAAGCAGGATAGTTAAAACCAACAGCAATTCTTTGAATCGGCCGATCATCAAACCTTGTTGGTTCAGCTATTTTTCTAAAGTCTGCTACACTTTGGCCCCTAGTCACATCATTTGTCGTACTAATCCACACTGCCGATTTTTTATATTCGAAAATACTATCGTTTATAAACGAGACAAACGGTAGTAAATCGTGTATGGGACTTCCACCAATACCTGGATATTCTTTTTTATAAAAATTCTCATAATAAAAATCAATCATTGGTTTAATGAGTTTCGCCTGTCCAGTTCCTTGTTTATCTATTATATTGGCCATTTCAGGCGTAATAAGCGCACCCTGTGTTACATTTAACGGGTATATAGTAGCGTTTTTCGCATATTTCATAACAATATTTGCTGCAATTGGATCACCATAAAAATTCGCTTCAGATACTGGTGTAACATTACCTGGAAATAGGAAAGCGCCGCCCATTATATAATACGAACAAATACGATCCATTATATTTGGATACAATAAAAATAACGTAGCAAGCGTCGTTAGTCTTCCTGTCGCCACAATTATAATATCTTCTGGACAAGGTTCGATTAATTTGATTAATTCACAAAAATTTTCTCGTTTACAAATTCTCATTTCAGGTGGAATAATAGGACCTAAACCATGATCCCCATGGATTTCAGGGAAAAACAAAGGTTCTTCAGCTGTCATCGGCCTACTCGCACCTTCAATAATTTTCACTTGTGTAGCATAGTACCTTTCTAAAAAATAAACATTTTCCGTAACGATATCTCGTGATACATTCCCGTACTCTGCAACAATACCTAGAATATCTAATTTACATGTTTTATTTGCATAAATTAACGCTACGGCGTCATCAATACCAAAGTCTCCAAAAAAGATGATTTTCTTATTAACTATTCTCACCCCTCTTCAGCATAATCTACTATTATTATTATGTGAAAAAGACAAGGCGGTGAAACAGTGCAAACTAAAAAAGCCGCCTATTTATTGGCGACTTCAATCTTTTTATAAGACAAATATGCTAGTACATTTTTACTTGAATCGTATTTCGGGTTATTTCCTTTTCTTGGCTCTCTCATATGTGTCTTTTCAAATCCAGGAATGTCTGGCATTTTCCCCATAAATTCAAGCATTTCTTCCTCAGTACCTTCAATGCGTACACGAATCATAATAACTATTCCTCAATTCACAGTTTCTCTGTACTAAGTATATCGTACTTCAGAAAGACTGCAACACATTTATCTTTTTAATGTTGTACTTTTTTTACATATAAACATAGCCATTTCAGTATAGAACGAATCTACTTTATTATTTTTAAGTTGAATATTAAAATATTCCTTCATTTCGTTTGGTGCTTTCATCATACATTCTGTTAATTTTTCACGCTTTTGTACAGGGACATCCATCATATTACACCACCAGTCAAAATCAAACTTCTTATCAAAAGTAAGACATGACTGCATTTGCAAACCGTTTTTTTCTAATAAAGTAAGCCATTCTGTCTTTTTTAGAGCTCGTTCATGACTTGGGTCCCGCTTCTTTTCTATAAAATTATAAAATGTATCATATTCATTATTTTCTGGCGAAACATTATCTATTAAGATGAATAATCCATTATCCTCCAACGTACGATTTACTTCATAAATAAATTGAGCCGGATTCGTAAAATGATGGGCTGCAATCCGGCATGTAATTGTATCAAAAAAATGGTCTGCAAATGGTAAATTCTCTGCATTTCCTGCTACAAAAGATACATTTTCATGACCATTCTGCTTTATAAAAACTTTTGCTTTTTCTAACATCTGTTCTGTTAAATCAAGTGTAACTACTTCTTCAAACATAGGTGCTAACATATTTGCCACATGCCCGCCACCAGTAGCAACATCAAGAAGACGATTATTATGACGAGACTCAACTTGTTGAACTACATATTGTAAATCCAGTCCTTTAGCATGTATTTTACTATTTACATATTTATCTGCATTGCTGCCAAACTGTTTTTTCACAAGCTCTTCTTTACTCATATTATCATCTTCTTTCTATTGTTATTTACATATACGACTCATATAATTACTACAATTCTCTTAATGTATTTTCAAATCCTCTTTTCATCTCACTTCTTATCATATTTACCTTTCATTAAAATAATATAATTTTTCACTTTATTATTAAACAAAAAAAAGACTATGGGAACTTCCCCCCTAACCTGAATAAATATTTACTACATTTTTATTTCTTCGTATATATCTATATAATATAAATCCTCTTTCAACTTCATAATAACATCTACTTCGTTATAAGTAGCCTCACGAGCATGTAAACCAAATTGATCCATACCAATCCATATCCACCCAGGTGTAAGATATAAAACATCTATATTAAAATAATCTAACTTAGTAAGCTCCGCTGTAATAAATTTATCTTTATTAGCGATTTGTTTATCTATTAAACCGTATTCTTTCCCATTTTCAAATAGCGATATAAATTTCCCTACAATCGGATGTTCACGAACAATAAAATGATATTCTTTTTCCTCTATATTTACCACAATCAAACGAGAAACAGATAAATCAGGCCCTGAATTCGACATATTTGTTTATTCACCTCCTTATATAGGCTTCTTAAATATGATAACAAATGAATATTCAAATTAAATTAATATAATGTAAAAAATAAAAAAGCTGATTTCCCTTTAGAAATCAGCCTTTATAATTTGATCAACTTTATTCTTTTACAAATTATTATAATGTTTCTTTTTCCTCATCATTTCCAGAAACTAAATTTCCTATAGCATCCGCTGTTACTTCCACTACAAATTCACAAATACCAGCTACAACTTCTCCAATTATTTCATCCATCTTTTTACCCCCTTATTTTATGTAACCTATTTGCATTATAGAAGAAACTGGTAAATACAAACTATCGAAAAAGGTGACATAAACCTTACAGAATTGTAAGCTCTTTCATCCCTTTACTTATCCCCTTTGAAACTCCAAGTATTTTTAGCAGACATATAGGCCATCATAATATGAAGCAAGTAATAATCTAGTGTCAGGAGGCGTTTAATATGTATTACGTAAAATTAATTAAAGGTCAATCTTTCTACGCTTTTGATCATCGTTTCTTAGTGTCTGAAGAAGAAGAGGTTTCAGAGAAAATTTATAATTACTTACGACGTAATGAATTTTTTGAAGTACGTAAAGAAGAATATTCTGCTTAATTACAAAAAGCATTAAGAAAAATATCATCTTATTGTGATATATTCTTAATGCTTTTATGTGAATTTCTTCTTTTCAATAATTATTGTTGACTCTATTAAATAATCTAGTATTTGTCCAAACTAATTATTCACTATTTTCATATTCTAGTATATGAGGAGGTGAAGAATATGACTCATATCATTGATTACCAAGCTACTCAGCCTATAAGTAAAACTGGTGAAACAACTTTTGCAATCCCAGCTTCTCCAAATAAAGCAATTTTAGCAAATTTGAAATTGCGAATTTCAAGTAGAGATTCACGTAATAATCGAGTAGAATTAATCGCTACAATTGGTGTAGAAGGTATAACTGAGACTTCACAAGTTTTATTCCGAATTTTCCGTGATAATATTGAAATTTTTAATGCACAAGTAGGTATTGAATCTACAGATTCTGAACAATTCTACGTACAAACATTTCAAGCTATAGATCAAAACGTTAGCAGTGGAACACACGAATATTCATTAACTGTAGAAAACCTTACTAGTGGTGCAAGCGCAGAAGTTGTTGGCCCACTATCTTTTAGCGCTTTAGCTATTGGACAAGAGCGTAAATGTTGCTAAGTGAATCTAATATTTAATTTTGTACTTGAGAAAAGCGAGGCGTAGTTATACGTTCTTGCTTTTTTATATGTACCCTTACTTTCTATTAGCTTTAATCATAAATTTTTTATGTTTTAATTCACTTATTTCATCAATTAACGCATCAAATTTTTGACAAATCAAAAAGATTGAAATTCAATTATGAAACACGTAATATAGACTCTGACTCTAAAAAAGTTCGTATAAAAATACTACATAAATAAGGAGGTTTTATATACGAGTTTTTCATTTTAAAAGACGGAGAGGTTTTATGTTATGTGGCGTAATAAAAACGTTTGGATTGTTTTAATTGGGGAGTTTATTGCAGGTCTAGGATTATGGCTTGGTATTCTTGGCAACCTTGAATTTATGCAAAAATATGTCCCTTCTGATTTCATGAAATCAGTTATATTATTTATCGGACTATTAGCCGGTGTTCTAGTTGGACCTATGGCTGGCCGTGTCATCGATCAGTATGAAAAGAAAAAAGTTCTTCTTTACGCTGGGTTTGGTCGAGTTTTAAGTGTTATTTTCATGTTTTTTGCTATTCAATTTGAAAGTATCGCATTTATGATTGCATTTATGGTTGCTCTTCAAATTTCAGCAGCATTTTATTTCCCTGCATTACAATCTGTAATTCCACTCATCGTACGTGAGCATGAGTTATTACAAATGAATGGTGTACATATGAATGTTGGTACAATCGCTCGTATTGCAGGTACTTCACTAGGTGGAATTCTTTTAGTTGTGATGAGTTTACAGTACATGTATGCCTTCTCAATGGCAGCATACGCCTTATTATTCCTCTCGACTTTCTTCCTACAATTCGAAGACAAGAAATCAACAACACCAAGTAAACAAGCTGCAAAAGATAATAGCTTTATGGAAGTATTTCGTATTTTAAAAGGAATTCCTATTGCTTTTACAGCACTTATATTAAGTATTATCCCTCTATTATTTATAGCTGGGTTTAATTTAATGGTTATTAACATTAGCGAAATGCAACATGATCCTACGATTAAAGGGTTCATATATACAATTGAAGGTGTCGCATTTATGTTAGGTGCCTTCGTAATTAAACGTCTATCTGATCATTTCAAACCTGAAAAATTACTATATTTCTTTGCAGTTTGTACTGCTTTTGCACACCTTTCATTGTTCTTTAGCGATATAAAATGGATGGCTCTTACATCATTTGGTTTGTTTGGGTTTAGCGTTGGCTGCTTCTTCCCTATTATGTCGACAATTTTCCAAACGAAAGTTGAAAAAAGTTATCACGGTCGCCTCTTCTCATTCCGTAATATGTTTGAGAGGGTTATGTTCCAAATCGTCTTACTTGGCACAGGGTTCTTCTTAGATACAATTGGGTTACAATATATGGTTCTCATCTTCGGAGTCGTTTCATTATTGATTATTTCTATTTCCCTTTCTAAGCAGAAACATTATGAAAAACAGCATTCGCAATCTGCGAATTTATAAAATAAACAAAGAAGTATGGATATAATATTGAATCCATACTTCTTTGTTTTATAATACGCCTATTTATTACGTTTATTGAAATTATCTAAAGGAGTAGCCCTCTTTTATTTCGAATAGATTATAAAGAGTACTCTTTATAAAAGGAGTGGTAAAATGTCTGATGGCATCCAAGTATTTATTGTCCTGCTCTTTGCAATTGCTCTGTTTAGCATCCTAAACTTTTTAGCCATTTCCTTATCTGGACATAGTTTTAAAAAAAGAATCGTGGCAGGTTTCATATTTTTACTACTGACTCCCATTATCTTTTTGACTATCGCAACATTTGCTTCTATATTCGATAAAGCAGGATTTGGCGCAGGTACGTTAGCCTTTATGATCGCAAGCGTATATATAATAAATGGAATAGTGCTTCTGCTTTCCTCTTTATATATCCTCAAAAAAGACATAACATAGGCTATAGTACTAGCATGAATCTGACTTTACACTAGATTCATGCTTATTTAATTTCTCCTAAATTTTTATATGAAATTAAATAATTCTTTAAAAAAATTTAAACTTTATTTATTATAATATCCCTATCGTATTCGCACGTTTATTCAAATTTAAAAGAAAGGAGCACAAAATGAAAAAGGTTCTACTTACAATTCCTATACTAATCATCCTACTTAGTGGATGCAGCAATAACGATATATACGGTTCTTGGGAAGTCGTTGACAATAAAAATGGTGAATGCCCTGTATATTATAAATTTGAAACAGTTGTCAAAAAAGAAAATAAAGAGGAAATTGTGCAAAATTTAGTAGAAATGCAAACCACAAAGAATAAAGACGATTTATATAAAGGCTCATTTGTCAAAAATTCTAATGTATATCACATTGATTATGGTAATTCATTTACATCAGAGCAAACTTTAAAAGTTGCCGACGGTACATTAAATGTATACTTTTTGACAGCTGAAAAATTATGCACGTATAAAAAGAAATGATTACATTTCAGAGGAAACGCAGAAAATATTTTCTGCGTTATTTCACTTTAGAAATCTTCCACAAATACTTAATAAAAACTATAAAATAACTTAAGTTATATAAAATGAATCCTATAATAGACATTTCAATTAACACGTCTACGTTATTTACATCGATACTTTTCAAAATAGGCTAATCCTTCCTCTAAATTTGTCAATCGTTTTAATTTTCATAAAAAAATGATAAAATATAAACATGTGTTTTCAGAATAATTAAAAACGCAGAATGAAAGCACTGTTTTAGGAGGGGTTTTGATGACTTACACGTTAGCAACTAGAATGAAAGCATTCCAATCTTCTATATTTAGTGAATTAGGAGCCTATAAAAAAGAAAAAATTGCAGCAGGTCATAACATGATTGATTTGAGCATCGGAAATCCTGATATGCCGCCCGCTGATTTTGTAAGAGAAACAATGGTACATACAGCGAGTGAGAAAGAGAGCTACGGGTATACATTATCAGGTATTCAAGAATTTCACGAAGCTGTAACTGAATATTACAACAACACTCATAACGTTTTATTAAATGCGGATAAAGAAGTTTTATTATTAATGGGTTCACAAGACGGGCTCGTTCATTTACCTATGGTTTATGCAAATCCAGGTGATATTATATTAGTTCCTGATCCAGGATATACAGCTTATGAAACAGGTATTCAAATGGCTGGTGCAACATCTTACTACATGCCTTTAAAGAAAGAGAATGATTTCTTACCAGACTTAGGAGTCATCCCTGAAGAAATTGCCGATCAAGCGAAGATGATGATTTTAAACTTCCCAGGGAATCCCGTTCCAGCAATGGCTCATGAAGATTTCTTTAAAGAAGTAATCGCATTCGCGAAAAAGCATAATATTATCGTTGTCCATGATTTTGCTTATGCTGAATTTTATTTCGATGGTAATAAGCCAATTAGCTTCCTCTCTGTACATGGTGCTAAAGAAGTTGGTGTAGAAATCAATTCTTTGTCAAAAAGTTATAGTTTAGCAGGTAGCCGTATTGGATATATGATTGGAAACGAAGAAATTGTTCGTGCACTTACTCAATTTAAATCTAATACCGATTACGGTGTATTTTTACCAATTCAAAAAGCGGCATCTGCAGCACTAAGAAATGGCGCTGTATTTTGTGAGAAAAACCGCGATATTTATCAAGAACGGAGAGATACTTTAGTCGATGGATTCCGAACATTTGGCTGGAATGTCGATAAGCCAGCTGGTAGTATGTTTGTCTGGGCTGAAATTCCACAAGGATGGACTTCTCTAGACTTCGCTTATGCATTAATGGATCGTGCGAATGTCGTTGTTACACCTGGTCATGCATTTGGACCTCACGGAGAAGGCTTCGTACGTATTGCACTCGTTCAAGATAAAGAAGTGTTGCAACAAGTTGTTGAAAACATTAGAAATAGCGGCATTTTCACTCTTGAAAAAGTAAATGAATTAGTTAAAAATTAGTTCCCACTCCCCTGCTTAAATTTAGCAGGGGTATTATTAATTGGAGGTACTTTCATATGCATATTAAAGACACTCTTCCCCATCGTTATCCATTTTTAATGACTGATAAAGTAACAAATGTAAAACAAGGTGAATCCGTTACAGGATATAAACTCATTACAAATAACGAATGGTTTATAAATGATAATCAAAAACATATGCCTCATATGTTAATTGTAGAAGCACTTGCTCAGCTTAGTGCATTTGTACATACAAGTGATTCTGAAGGACTAGGATTCCTCTCCTCTTTAGATGGAGTTGAATTCCAAGGAAAAGCATATCCCGGTGATAAACTTGATTTACATTATGAACTAACGCGCAATCGCCGAGGTTTTGTTCTTGGTAAAGGTATTGCAACTGTAAACGACCAGCCTATTGTAACTATAGAAAAACTATTAATATATCAAGCAGATTAAATTGTTCCTTATATCAGTTGGGAATATCTATTCTCAACCAATTAAAAATAAATAGGAAAACATATTACGTAGTTAGGAGCAGGAAAATGGAACGCACTATCGGTATCGATGCTGGAGGAACATTAACGAAAATAGCTTATTTTAACGAAAAAAGGCTATTAACTTTTGAAAAATTTTATTCGCATGAACAACATAAAATAATAGATTGGATTAAAAACAACAATGGCATAAAACAAATATGTATTACGGGTGGTAAATCGAAACTATTACAGCAACTGCTTACAGGTTCATATAAAATAATAGAGCTAAACGAATTTGAAGCTACTCTTGCAGGTGTCCAATACATATTAAAAGAAGAAAAACATGCTATACGCAATTTTATTTTAACCAATATCGGTACAGGTACTTCTATCCATTACGTTTATAATGAACAATATATTCGCGCTGGTGGAACCGGAGTTGGCGGTGGGACTATTATGGGACTTTCAAAATTGTTAACAAATATAGATCATTTTGAAGATGTAATCCCTCTAACAAAAGTAGGATCTAGAAAAGAACTAGATATTACGGTTGGAGATATTTATGGTGGTATTCTTTCCCCTATCGATAATAACTTAACTGCTAGTAACTTCGGAAAAGCAGCCATTACAGAATCAAATAATAGTAGCTCCGATATACTAGCTACTGTACAAGGACTTGTCGGTGAAGTCGTTACTGCATTAAGCCTTCAATTCGCTGAAACAAAAAACATTGAACATATTATTTATATTGGTTCGACTTTATGTAATAACGTACAACTTCAACATATTATTAGTAGCTACACCGAATATCAAAATAAAACACCAATCTTTTTACAAGATGGTGGTAATAGCGGTGCAATTGGTGCATTACTTCATGCTACGAAATAAAAAGCTGACTTTTGTCAGCTTTTTAGAAATGGCACTTCAAATTCAATAATTGATTCCCCGTTCTCTCCAATTCGCTCCACGCTTATTCTATCAATCACACAATTTAACTTCCCATGAAAACTAGGAATCTCCTTCACTACTTCAGCAGCTAACGCGACACTTTCTTTTCTTCCAACTGTTACATGCGGGATGTACGGAATGTCTTCTTTCAAAAATTGTAATAAAGGTCCTGTATATAGAATATTATGTAGTTCCTCTATTTGTTCTTTCCCCTTTTCAACTCGTAAAAACAAATATTCTCTTTCACTTGTAATTTGATTCTTAAATTCAATTTCTATATTCTGTATCGGTTTTGATACATTTATAATATGTAATTTCAGCTCATCATTTGAAATCGAACTTTCAAATGGGAATACAATTGTAATATGCGGTGGAATTAATCCAAATAAAGGATCATGTTTTTGCCTAATGTCCTCGATTTCGCTAATGAACATGTTGTTTAGAAAAAGTAAAATTGTACGCATTTTTATCCCCTCAACTTTTCCTCATTATAATATGTATCATATTCTATGACAGCCTGCCCTTCAACAACTTGTTTTGCTTACCTGTAAAAATAAAAAAACTTCTCAAATGAGAAGTTTTCATATAGCATGATTATTATTTTCCAGCCAAACTTTCCTAAACTTTATATAACAGGCAATTCTCCAAGGAAAAATATACGATACTGCAACAACGTAAAATAATAAACCAATCGTTTGTTGATCTAAATCAACGATAAATTGTCTTGAACCATATCTTAAAAAGACAAGTGCAATAAAAGTAATTAAAAAAGCTGCACTTTTTTTCGTATAAATATTCCCATCATCTCTTCGTTCATAATTTGTTAATACTATAAGCGGTACAGCAAAAAGTACACCAATGAATACCGCTATAATTACTTGTAATATAGCTGGATGTACGGGACCTAAAAACCATACAATACCTGGTGTTAAAAATAGTAATGGCCATAAAATACGTTTTCCCGATCCCTTTATTGGCTTATGCATGGAGCGATAACGACGCCAAAATATTAGTAGTGCAATGCATAAAAAGACGGTTATTAGTGAGGACGTGTCTCCCATATATTTTCCTTCTCCCTAAAAGAATAATCTATCACTATTTTAAACTGTTCGTTCAAATGATACTTTACGAATAAATATACTACTAGTTATGATATAAAGAATTGTTAATCCAATTGAAATAACAATAAAATAAGGGATATCTATTAAAGATACATCATTTGTAAATAACAATCCTTTTATCCCTACTTCTCCATACAGCACACTATTTGTTGAAAGGAAAAGCGACCCACCAATCATGAGACCAATCCATTGAAATCTTTGCTTAAAAATTACTACTACTTGAAAGAAACATGCTATCGTAACATAAAATAAAAATTGTAAAATAAACTGTTGTATTAATTGCTCTCCAAAGTTAACATTTACTAAGTTATATTTTATATCTTGTAAAAACAGTATTTGAAGGAATGAAAACAATGCGGATTGCAACACGATATAACAAATCGCTCCGATAAAATATTGTATTCTCGTTATACCAAATGAAACTGCTAAACGAAATACATCATCTTGAACAATGAAAACACTCCCTACTATAAAAATCATAATTGCAATTGAAGGATTATTGATAATTTCGGGTAAATAACCAACTTTCGCTTCATTTAAATGAGCAGCATATAAAGCTCCTTTTATTAATAAAGCTACAATCCAAAATATTAAAATTGCTTTATAATGAAAATTTATATGTAACCTCAATTGTTTCATTAACGTCGTCATTCCACTTCACTACCAGTCATGTGAATAAATAGTTTTTGTAATGTAATTCTATCAATTACTAAACCTTCTTTTTCAAGAGAGTAACAATCTTCATTAGAAAGCTCTTCCCATATAACAGCAATACCTTTATTCCCATAAATTTCTTTATTTATAACTTTTTTATTAATCAAGAACTCCTCCACTTTACCTTTTTGCCCTGAAATAATATGACCTTGTTGCAATAAATCTTCCACTGTTGATTGAACAACAAGTGCACCTTCTTTTATGATAATTACTTCTTCAATAACATGGGTTACTTCTTCTACCAGATGTGTTGATAATATAATTGTTCTGGGATACTCCCCGTAATCTTCTAGTAGTAAACTATAAAATAACTCACGATGTGCTGCGTCTAATCCCGTAGTTGGTTCATCAAAAATAGTAATTGTCGCTCTGCTTGCTGACCCTTTAATAATTCCTACAACTGTTTGCATGCCATGAGATAGTTTATGGTATTTCTCTGTTATATTAAGCTGAAATTTACCCGCCAGTTCTTCAGCAAACTTCTGATCCCAATTTTTATAAAACATGTTACATATCTTAAAAATTTCTTTTACGCTATAACTTAAATGAGACTCTTCTTTTACTCTAACGAAACAAATATTTTGCATCGCTTTACTATTTTCAAAAACATCTTCACCAAATATTGATACACTTCCACTACTTGAAGTAATTTGTCCTGCTAGTAAATTTAATAAAGTCGTTTTCCCTGCTCCGTTCCTTCCAAGCAAACCATATATTTTATTCTCTTCCAATGAAATCGTTACTTCATTTACAGCTATTTTCTTTTTATACTTTTTCGTTACATCTTTCGTTTCAAGTGCAATCATCCCTCTTTCCCCTCCTTCGTAATCTTTTGAATCATATCCATCAATTCATCTTTTGATATTTCTAGTACTTTCGCTTCTTCCCACACTTTAGGTAAATATTCAGTCATAAAAGTATTTTGTCTTTTTTTTAGTACAACTTCTTTTGCTCCTTTTGCAACAAACATCCCGATCCCTCTCTTTTTATATAAAATCCCCTCATCCACTAATACATTCACCCCTTTAGCTGCGGTAGCCGGATTTATTTGTAACATCTTCGCAAATTGATTTGTCGATGGAACTTGTTCTTCTTCAAGCAATATGTCTTTTAAAATATCAGATTCAATCGTTTCCGCAATTTGTATGTATATTAATTTATTTTGTTCTAGAGTCGGCTTCACATTTTCACCACCTTAGGTTCATAGGTTTATTACTTATGTAATTAACCATATCACATAGAATTATTTTTTCCCATAAATTTCTTTTACAAAAAAGAGAGTCATTCAATTAAGAATGTCTCTCTTTCTAAAAATTCGAAGTTTCAACTCTTGTTCTCAAATTCTTTTCATTTATACCATTTTGACAAAAATTAAACTGTTGTCCCTCAATACATTTTGTACGATCTACTACTTGCCCTAAATGATAGCTTGTATGCTCAACCAAATGTAATAGACTTTGAAGATCAATATGCCTTTTTTCTTCCCAGACCTGTATATATGCTTTGCCCCACTCATCAAATATTTCTTCAACAGTTTTTAACAAAGCTTCAGATCTTATTTGTTTCACTGGAAAATATTCTTCAATTCCATTTTCAAAAACTATATTTGGATCCTTATAACGCCTTGTATTTCTCTGTAAATGTTCACAAATATGTAGTACGATTCCACCAATTGAATTAACAGAGGTCTCTTTTTTCCACAAATCTTCTTCACTAACGAGCCTAATTGCCTGTACTAATTTAGGTAAATAATGATCCTGCATTCTATGATAAGAAATTTTGTATACTAACTCCATCTTCTCCCCTCCATTATTTCAACTGGCTCACTGGATATTTAGCAAATAAAGATTTCCGAAAATCTTTATCTTCCACAAGCATTTTAATTTTTTCATTATTATCGTTAAGAAACTTTACTACTTTCTTTTTATCCCATATATCATCTTCTTTTGGAAAATCATCAAATTTTCCATGCAAGATTGATAGGATTTCCTCCCTTTTCATCATAAATTTTATATTCTCTACCTGAAACTCGTAACTGTTTGCATTTGGCACTAAAACTACAAGATAAATAATGTTAAAGAGAAAATTCTTCTTCATCGTATCTTTCTCATCAAACCAATACGTCTCAATCATTTCTTCTGTAAGAGCCCCACTCTCTTTTGCGCCATAGTTCACTTTTATATTTTCATTTTCTAAACTTATACTTTGAACTGTTCCACCACCGGGTAAATGATTAATAATTGCAACCACATCTGAATTATTACCAACGTATGTCCCAGTATATTTCTTAAAATCATCTGAACTAACATCATATATATCTTTTATTCTTTCTCCATTAGAACAAGCCGTAATAAATAAAAAAATTGTTAGCATAACGATTATGTTATGATGCATATATTTCATTTAGCATCCCCCATTTTTATCGATATTTCGTTAATTACAATATTTACTTTCAAATCCCTTTTTAAATATACGCATTTTAATCAAAATTAAAAATTTTCATTTTTTATGTTTACAATTATCCATTAATTGTATATACTTACTAACGTAAGAAAAAAATTCTAAAAGGAGGTCGAAGGAAATGATGAAATTACAATTACATGCATTAACTTTAGCGTTAACTGCACCTGTGTTTTCTGGACAATTAAATATGAATTCGACCACCCTAATGGAGAATTGAAAATCGTACTTTATTTCATTTAATTCATAAATTCGCCACAGGAGGTCGTATACTTTCCTGTGGCTTTTTCACGCCCAGCCATAGGAGAACTGTATCTTCCTGTGGTTTTTTTGCGCGGTTTTTTAGTCTCTTACATTATTTTTCTAAGAAAGGAGCAACATTCAATGACTATTAGCGTATTGTTTTTAAGTATTACGATTCAAAGAAATACAATTTCCAAAGGGGAAATTCTTCATAATGAGCAAATTGAAAAAGCTATGAATGATGTTAAGGAGCGCCAAGCACTTTACTGTGATCACCTGTAATTCCTTTTCGAAAGGAGGAATTCATTTATGACTTTTCATATTTTCTTTTTTACGACTGTGCTTCAAAAAAATACTTTATCTGAAACTGAAATCAATCGTAAACAACAGTTAAAACAACTGACTGATAAAATAACTGACATTAAAAGTTCATACTACACTCAAATGTATTAAAAATATATTTTAAAGGGGCAATATATTCATGAAATTTAAAGCATTCTTTTTAACAATCACCATTCAAAAACGTAAGCTTTCACAGAAAGAGATTTTACGTGAGCAACACATCCAAAGCATTATGGACGAAGTAAAAGAGCGCCAATCTTCTTATTACACTCGTCTTTTCTAAATCACTTATAAAGGGGTCATAAATCTAATGAAATTTAAAGCATTCTTTTTAACTATCACTATTCAAAAACGTAAACTTTCACAGAAAGAGATTTTACGTGAGCAATACATTCAAAATATTATGGACGAAGTAAAAGAGCGCCAATCTTCTTATTACACTCGTCTTTTCTAAATCACTTATAAAGGGGTCATTATCCAATGAAATTTAAAGTATTCTTTTTAACCATTATCATTCAAAAAAATACATTTTCCGAGTCTGAAATGTTTCATGAGCGACAAATTAATCAGGCTATGGATCATGTAAAAGAAAGACAAAGTCATTACTGTAGTCATCTGTAATTTCTTATTACACTCGTTTTTTCTAAATCACTTATAAAGGGGCAATTATCTAATGAAATTTAAAGTATTCTTTTTAACCATTACCATTCAAAAAAATAAATTTTCTGAGTCTGAAATGTTTCATGAACGACAAATTAATCAGGCTATAGATCATGTAAAAGAAAGACAAAGTCATTACTGTAGTCATCTGTAATTCCAATTCGAAAGGAGGAATTCACATATGAAGTTTCACCTTTTCTTTTTAACGATTACAATTCAAAAAGAAACAATATCTCAAAATGAATTAAAACAAGAAAGACAATATAAACAAGTTATTGATGAAATTCGAGATCGTAGAAGCAAATACTACACTCACCTTTAATCGTTTAACTATATAGAATTGAAAGGAGTCGATTATGATGTTGATAGCACGCTGTAAGGAAATGATTTGGATAGTTCAGAGGGATTCCACATAGTTTTATAGAGCTTATATCACACAAGTTTATCACTGAATTTGATGTATAAAAAATATATAATAAAATTAAATCAACCCACTTTTAATTATTTATTTATAAACAAAAGATACACCACTTAAAAAGCGGTGTATCTTTCTCAGGTTTCACTATTTCCGATTACTTCTCTTTGTCTTAAACAATCTCACTAAGTTCGAAACAACAGTTTTTGTTACTGCATAAACTGGTACTGCTAAAATCATTCCGATGATTCCAGCAAAATTACCTACCCCTAAAATTAGGATAATAATTGTTAATGGGTGAATGTTTAATTTCGAGCTCATAATACGCGGTGAAATAATATTACTTTCAAACTGTTGTACAATTGTTACGATAATAATTACGTATAAGGCTTGCATCGGAGAAACGAACAGTCCTACAATAACAGCTGGTGCTGCCCCAATAAATGGCCCTAAGTTAGGAATGATGTTTGTAAATGCTGCAATAATTCCTAAAACGAAAGCGTACGGTAAATCGATAATTAAATAACCGATAAAAGTAAACGCACCTACAAATATACAAACGAGCGCTTGCCCTTGAATATATGCAGATAATGTTTCGTTCGTTTCCTTAATGATACGAAGCCCCTCTTCACGGTAAGACTCAGGTAATAAACTTACCGCTTTTCCTGGAAAGGCATGTCCATCTTTAAACATGTAAAATAAAATGAACGGTACTGTAAATACAACTAATGCAACGTTCGTGATAATACCAAATAAAGCCGTTGCACTCGACGTAATTGTATTTGGAATATCTTTTAAGTATTCAATCGCATTTTTTTCAATTGTTTCAATGGAAACGTAGTTTTGTGTAGATAACCATTCAAACAACCTATGATGTGATAATTCTTGTATGTATACTTTCCCCTCTTTTATGTAGCTTGGCATATTTTTTACTAAGTCCATTAGCTGTTGTGAAATCGTAGGAACAACTACTCCAACGCCAACCGCAGTTAATGTTATGATAAAAAGATATAACAGTAATATCGCTAAATTTCTAGGTACTTTTTTATTCTCCAAAAAGATTAATACAGGATTAAATATGAAGTATAAAAAAAGCGCGATTAAGATTGGGAAAAACAATGTTGATATGAAGATACCAATCGGTTGAAATAAAAATGATATTTTTGTGCAAATAAATATGATTCCTACAACCATTAGCACTTCTAATGTCCAAAAGTGCACTTTTGATTTCAAAAAAACGGCCTCCTTTAAACTAGCACTTCTATTCATTGTACCAAAATAAGCATGAATTTCACATAATATTTTCCTTTACAATATTCCAAAATACCGATAAATACACTACAATGAGATTACATACAAATTTGCAGGTAAAGGTGATAAAAATGACACAATGCATCATTTGCAGAAAAGATACGAAAGAACTTAGTGAACAATATGTCATTCCAGAAATATTATGTGGATATTATTTCACAAACTCAATTTGTGATACTTGTCATGAACAAATGACAACAAATATTGATCGTCCTTTAATTAGGCATAAATTGAGTCAATTTAAGATTGAACAAATGAAAAGACAAATTGATTCCCCACTCTATACGAATGAGCACGGTGAGGAACTTGCGGCTGCTGAGACTGATGTTGTCGAAGTAAGCGACGAGATTCTTTATTCTAATGCATTAATTATGAAACTATGTAAAAAGCACGATATTTCCTTACATAATGAAATTTGGAAAGAGGAACGTGTAACGAAAGTAGCGAGTTCTATTCAACGTGAATTACTATTAGATAACCGTAAATATAAAATGAGTGTATTAAAAATGGCTTATACATTCGCTGTACAAGCAGTTGATGGCTACTTTGAAGATCAAGATGCAATTGATATTTCTACCATTCTCTCAAATTCAGATTTCGTGGAACTAAAAGAAAAAAGCATTGTACGTGATTTAAGCAAAAGTTCTTTATGGAATACGCTAAATACAAGTAGTGAAAATCATTACTTTATTTTACTTAGCGATAAAGACGGCCTGTTTTGCTTCATTCGTTTGTTTGACATCTTTGATGTTGTCGTTCATTTATCAGAAAAAAGATTTGACCTTCCATCGCCGATTGTCGGTGTAAATAATGTGAATACGCAGAAATTTTATGTCCAAAGTTTAAAACAGTATATGGATGGGCTGTTTAAAGAAAAAGCACCTACTATATAACAGAGACCAGAACATACGGTCTCCTTTCTTGATGAAAAGACACTGTGTTATAATGAGTATGAAAAGAACAATACAATCACATAAACCAATTATAAATTGTATATAAATAAAAAAGACTAGTGTGCGGCTACACACTAGTCCACGTAACTTAGCAGATTGGATTGTTCATTTATCCTATTTGTTTCTTACAAACAAAACAACCCACATTCTATAGGCATAGGTGGGTTGTTATTTTTTGAGCTTGTCTATTAAAACGACGACGAACGTTAACAATGCAACGAGAAACAGTCCACCCTGCAGTAGCAACGCTATTTCACTCACGTATTATCACCCCCCTCCTACTCGGAGAAGTGATAATTGAACAACCAACCGCACCTTAAGTTACCCTTTAATTTTACCATATTTTCTAATAATTTACGATGAAAACCCGCAAGCGAATAACTTGCGGGTTTTTTATCCCGTGTTAACAGGCAGTAAACAAAATGAAGAAATAAATAAGTGAAACTTTATTTCTCACTATTTTTTTAATGCATATGCATCAGCAATCATTTCACCAACAATTTTATTTTCTTCTTTCTTCTCGTCTTTCAATAATGGGAATAACAATTCTGCCACTTCATACGCTTCTTCTAAATGCGGATATCCTGATAAAACAAACGTATCAATTCCTAACGATTCATATTCTTTTATCCTTTTTGCTACTGTATGCGGATTGCCTACAAGTGCAGTACCTGCCCCACCTCTTACAAGTCCGATTCCAGCCCATAAATTAGGGCTTATCTCTAACGACTCTCTCGTACCTTTATTTAAATGGGTCATCCGTTTTTGACCAACCGAATCATATCTTGCAAATGTCTTTTGAGCAAGCTCAATTGTTTCATTATCCACATATTGAATTAAACGTTCTGCCTCTTCCCATGCTTCTTCTTCTGTTTCTCTTACAATTACGTGTAATCTAATGCCAAATCGCACTGTACGCCCCTTCTCTTCTGCAAGTTTTCTTACTTCTTCTATTTTCTCTTTCACTTGCTCTGGCGGCTCTCCCCACGTTAAATATACATCACTATGTTCAGCTGCTACTTCTTTTCCAGCAGCTGACGATCCTCCAAAATATATAGGAGGATATGGTGTTTGAACTGGTGGGAAGACAACTTTACTATCTGTAACTTTAATATGTTTTCCTTCTAAAGAGATCGTTTCACCTTGCAATGTCGATTTCCAAACTTTTAAAAATTCATCCGCTGCTTCATATCTTTCATCATGATCAAGATATAATCCATCTCCTTGTAGTTCAACTGGATCTCCTCCAGCTACTACATTAATAAGCAGCCTCCCATGTGAAATTCTATCAAATGTAGATGCCATCCTCGCTGCAACTGTAGGGGACATTAGTCCTGGTCTCACTGCTACTAAAAATTTTAGTTTTTCTGTTTCAGCAGCAAGAGCTGAAGCTAACACCCAAGGGTCTTCACATCCTTGACCAGTTGGAAGTAAAACACCCGTATATCCTAAATAATCAGCTGCCGCAGCAACTTGCTTATAATAACCATATTCAGCTGCTCTTCCTCGTTTTGTCGTTCCTAAATATCGACCATCTCCATAAGCCGGAATAAACCATAATAATTCCATACCTGTACACACCCCTTATTTATTTTGAATCGTATACTAACACATTCTATATAAATTACCCCTAATAATTTATATGTTAATTCCCTGTCTCACCTTTAAAGTTATCTCGCCATCTTAAAAACTTCACTTCTAGTAAACGTACTAGAGAGTCAGAAAACTTCCCAACAAATGCAAATATAATTATGCCGACAAATACGATATCTGTATTTGAAAATTGCCTTGCATCCATAATCATATAGCCAATACCTTCTGTAGACCCCATAAGTTCTGCTACTACTAAACTCACCCATGCAACACCTAACGATAACCTTGCCCCTAGTAAAAGGTTAGGCAATGCAGATGGTAAAATTAGTTTCGTGATTAATTTTCTTTTACTAAACTCTAACACTCTCGCAACATCAAATAACTTTGAATCCACACCTCTAATACCTAAAAATGCGTTTACGTATAAAGGAAAAAATGCACCATCTGCAATTAATAACACTTTTGATGTTTCACCAAAACCGAACCATAATACGAAAAGCGGTGCAACAGCTAAATGAGGTACAGTTCTTAACATTTGCACAGATGGATCTAAATATTGCTCACTTCTCGTTGAAAATCCAACAATCGTTCCTAAAATGATTCCTAAGCCCCCACCAATAAAGAAACCAGCCGCAGCCCTAAATACACTAATACTTAAATGGCCGAATAACTCTCCTGTTTTAATAAGCTCTTGGAAAGCTAGAAAAATATCTAATGGTGTTGGTAAAACTGTTTTAGAAACAAGACCGAATACACCAGCTAACTGCCAAATTATTAATATAATAACCGGTATAGTAATCGCCCTTACTAAAACTTTTACATTTAACTTTCGCACCTTCTTGACGTTGTTTTTCTCAATCGTTATACTCGCTGGTTTAATAACAGCTTTCGTATTTTCCACTTTACAAAACCTCTTTTCACTTCGCTTTCAATGCTTTTTCTACGAAAGAATTATCCACAACTTTTTCCGTCTTAATTTCTTTCTTTATAGAACCGAGCTTATATTGAAAATCCGCTGTCTTTTGTTGTTCTGTTATTATTTCCTTCGTTACTGGAACTAAAATTGGTTTGTCGTGATTAAACACTTCTTTTACGATCTTCGCATCTATCTTTTTTACAGAAGTATATACTTTTATTGCTTCATCTAAGTTAGCATCTTGCCATACACGTGCTTTCTCATAAACTTTGAGGAATTTCTCAACTAATTCTGGATGTTCTTTCGCAAATTTTGTTCTCGTAATTAAAAATTCTGGTGAAGAGACATTTAATGTTTCACCGTCTGCAATCACCTTCGCACCTTTATTTAACGTATGTAATGATATGAAAGGGTCCCAAATCGCCCATGCATCTACTGATCCTGATTCGAATGCAGGCTGCGCTTCATCTGGTTGTAATTGAATGACATTTACATCTTTTGAATCAATCCCTTCTTTATCAAGTGCTCGATACAATAAATTAAAAGCACTACTTCCTTTTGCTACTGCAATTTTTTTACCTTTTAAATCTTTTACACTCGCAATCTTGCTATCTTTTTGAACGAGAATTCCAGTTCCTTTTCTCGCATAACTTGTATTGGCGATTTCGGTAAATCCAATACCTGCTGCTTGCGCTGAAATGACTGGAGAATTCCCTACTTCACCAAAGTCTAATCGGTTTGATGCGATTGCTTCAAAATAAGGAGGTCCACTTTGGAACTCTGTCCATTTCACTTTAACTCCTTCTTTTTTAAACTCCTCTTCAAACCACCCCTTTTTCTTTGCTAGTAATAGCGGGCTTAATCCTTGTTGTATACCAATTTGTATTGTTACATCTTCTTTCTTACTACTTACTGTACTTTTTTCACATCCTAATAAAAATACTGATATAGCTAAAGCAAAAGAAAGAATTTTAAATTTTTTATACATATAAAATCACCCTTTTCCTATATACTTGTTTGAATCAACCCTCCATATTCAAACTGCTGTAATACTTTCGTTCGAAGTTGTTGGAACGATTGAGAAGTTTTATTTCGCGGATAAGGCAAATTATTTTCAATCACTTTATGTATTTTCCCTGGTTTTGCACTCATAATGATAATTCGGTTTGAAAGATATATCGCTTCGTCTATATCATGTGTAACGAATATCATTGTTGTTTTCTTCTGCTCCCAAATATTCAGCAATACTTCTTGTAAATGACTTCGAGTAAAAGCATCCAGCGCTCCAAAAGGTTCATCAAGTAATAATACATTCGGATCTCTTAATAACGCTCTCGCTATCGCAACACGTTGTGACATCCCGCCTGAAATTTCTTTCGGATACGATTTTTCAAAGCCATCTAACCGAACGATTTCAACCCATTCTCTCACCTTATCTTTCACATACTTATCTTTTAACGACAAATCTGCCGCTATATTTTCTTCAACTGTTAACCATGGAAAAAGCCTATGCTCTTGAAAAATAAAACCTTGTTTCTTGCTCGTTTTTAAGATAGGCTCCCCGTCAATAATAACTTCACCTTCAAAATCATTATCTAGACCTGCAACAATTTTTAGTAATGTACTTTTTCCGCACCCACTCGGACCAATTACTGTAACAAAATCCCCTTTCTCTAATTGAAAATTAATATTCTCTAATACTTGAACAGTACCAGTTTGTTTCAAAAAATATTTTGATACCCCATCAATTGAAACAGTCATTTCTTCTCCTCCTTAAAATGATTCATATAAATGAACAGATTCAGTATTTGTGCAATAAAAAAACCAAAGGCATTTTATCAACAGATAAAATGCCTTTGGTTTCTCCAATCAGCAATACGTTATGGAATTAAGTACATATTATACAAATATTTCCGATAAGTCAACTAGGTTTTAGCGAACATTATTTATTTTTAAAGATATCAGCAGTCCCTTTTATTATTTTTGGAAGGAACGTTTTAATTGTATCCGTTAATAAATGAAGAGCTTCGTTCACATAACCACCTTCGAAATTTCCTAATGGTTCTGGTAATTCATCCTCATCTAATAGGAAGTATTCTCCATTTGGAAGTACCATAATATCGATGATTAAATCTTCGAAGGAAACCACTTCGTCTTTTATTTGTGTGTTTTTTACGATATTAAAATAGGAACCTAAATACTTCCCTTTTATATCTCTCCATACGTATAAATTGTACGGACGATCTTTCCAATAATATGCGATTGTATAACTTCCTTTTGGGATTGTTAACTTAGTATCTTTTGCAGTCATTGTAAATGAATACTGCACCTCGTGAAATAAAACGATACTTTGTGATTGCTTTTCAAGTAATAAACAATTGTGATCTACTATTGTTGAGTTATACCGGATTTTTCTTTCTATAATTTCACTTTTCGATGTAAGTAACTTATTCATTATTTTGTTTCCCCTCATACTAGTTCTATCCTCAATTACATACTTCTTTATATAATGATTTATACAAGTACACAAGAAAAACTCCTTCTTATTTAGAAAGAGTTTTTCACTATCCATGTTTCATATTTTTTCACTTCTAACGGAAACTCATTTGTTTTTATGTAACTAACAGCACTATTACTCATGTTTTAACTTTTCCTTAACCGCATCATAAAATTTTCGTTCTTCATCAACATTTAAGTGCACACGACTTACTGTTTTAGAAAATCCATATAACAACTGTGCTTTCACTGGCTCTTTTAATGTTATTTCAAAAGTAGCAGGTTCTTTTATGAACTCCATAACAGTTGCATCCAATACCTGTTTCCCTTCTTTTGCCGTTAGCAATTCATCCTTGTAAAACGCAATATTATCAATTTGTGTAAATGGTATAACAATTTTCTTTCCTAATCCAATTTGAATGATTACTTGTTCTTCTGTTACGATAAGTGGATTTTTACGCATCGCTTGTATTTCAGCTATAAAATAAATCATCGCGTATACATTTAAAATAAGTAAAATCCATGCTATTACTGGATTCCACTGGTGTAGCAAATAATGAAAACCAATACTTTCTATTAAGGTCGCATGGATGATCATGATATATACACCTATTGCACCAGTCTTTTTGTGATATGAGTATACGTATTCACCTTCTGGTACTTTTTCACGCCACGATAAAAATGCATAATAGATTAACTTACACTCCGTTACAATGATATCTATTAATTTATTTCTTTTCATAGTAGCGTCAAACGCAGCATCAATTGCATAAGAAAATGAAGAGTACTCACTTTTATATTCTTTATATTTTTTTATTATGGTAGGAAGCTTTCTAACAATTTTATATAGAAGGAATAACTCTAAACATACAAAAGCAATTTCTCCTGCAACTATAATATAAGAAACGTATGAAAAATCTTGTAAATAGTCACTTGGAATAATAAATCTTGCAAAAATATAACCAGCTATTACAACAGGAACTATATACGTTAACGAGTACCTTTTTCGAATAATGAAGAAATACGTGATGATTGGAATGACAAACATGCAATCTAATAATGACCCAAGTACAACTTCTTTCGGCGCAGCTGGTACTATTGGAAGAGCATACAATAAATAGTTTGATAGCATAATTAAAGAGACGAGTCCAATCCAAATACCTTTTCGCCTTCGCGATAGTGTAACATTCATACGTTCACTCCTTTATTTAAAAACCTCATTTAAGTGGTCTTTATAAAATGAAATGGCACGTTCAAATTCTTTTACTTCCTCTACTTTCACGACAGTTTCAAGTAATAATTTCATCGCTGACTCGTGATCGTTTACGTTATATTTTGCTAATGATAAAAATACTTTCATCGGATCGTTCTCTGGGAATTTTTTCACCCCAGCTTCTAATACTGTAATTGCCTTTTCATATTCCCCTATACAACGATATGTACTTCCTAGACCAATATAAGCACCGCAAAGGGATTCGCCATCAAGTCCATTTGCGATTGCCTGCTCATAATACGGAACTGCTTCTGTTTCTAGCCCCATTACATCATGTATCCACGCACACTGATACAGTACTTCTGCATCCTTTGTAAAGTTTGTTAATCCTATAAGCATCTCTTTAGACTGCGCATATTTCTTTTCGTTTCTAAGTTTAATAGCTTGCTTTAATAAATGTTCCATAGAATCCACTCCTCACCAATTATTCTGTGTATAGCTCTTGATTGATATACGCTTCACATTCGTGTAAAAGTAAAATTCCCACCAATTAAAGTTTCGCTTACTTATTACTATGCGGATTCATTCTTATCTAAAAACTTAATTTTAAAAAGCAGTGACACGATTACATAATACCTCTAAGCTTTTGACAATTTCTTTCGCTGTTTCATCTTTCCCATTACACAACTTCCCTTTACCATCTTGTCCAATTACATAATGCACAGCTCCGCGCGAATATAAAGAATGTGGTGAATTCGCAATCATTACATTCGCCCTTGCTTCTTTCATTCTATTTTTCGCTCTTTCAAACAGTTCTTCTTCATTTAAATCACTTTCAAGTTTAAAACCAATAAGTACTGTTTCTGGGTCCCATTCTTTTATTTGTTTTAATACTTTTGGAGCCTTTTGAAAGTGAATAATCGGTGCTATATCACTTGAAATTTTTCCGTTCATATTAAGAACATTACCATCTTGATCACAGATCTTCTCCACAATCCAATCTGATCCAGCCGCTGCCATAATAACCGCATCAACCTTTTCATGTGTGATGATACTTTTCATTTTATCTTGTAAATCAACAATCCCTTCAAATGGATGTAATTCTAACCCTCTATGTACATCGCTCGGTTTCTCCGCAAAATAACCGTGTAAATATATAACATGTGCCCCTTTAGCTAGAAGTTCTTCTGCGATTATCCTTCCGATTGTACCTTTAGCCATATTCGTATGCCCGCGTACTTGATCCCATTTTTCTAGACAACCACCGCTCGTAATTAATACCTTTTTCCCCTTCATTGTAACCATCCCTTACTAATTTTTCTTACGAAACCATTCTGTTCCAAAGTCAACTATATCACGCTGTTTCATTAGACGACACGTTGCATTACCTATCTTCCCGTTTTTTACAGTTCCTTTTCGCTCAAACTCCACACCAATTTCTACAAACTTCTCAGATTCGTAATCCATTTCAACAAACTTTTTCCACACTCTTTCACCGTTTTCTATAATAGGTGCTCCTACTTGTATTAACTCACATGCACCAGTACGCACCTCGGATAAATGAACAGACGTATTTGAATCATATCCAACACCAATTAATAATACGTACCCGTCTAAATCGTATATTTTTCTTAATGGAGATTCTTCTCCAAAGCTCATTGATAATGAATGGTTCATTGTTATCTCTACTGCATGTTTTCCCCATGCAGCAAAACTTCCTAACGGATGATTACTACGTACTACATTCGGATATGTACGAAAACATTCAACTATTTCACCCATTCCCCTTGTTGGGGTTATACGTGAATCAAATGCAGGGACGTTATCTCGGATAATTTGCCACCAGTCTTCCGGTACAGGTGGTCTTGACCAATGTTTCGGATCGGACAAATCCGAAGATTGCGTTGGCATTATTATCGTTCCTTCTTCCGTAACAACTTTCATTAATGCTTCTACTACGGCAACCGCACCACCAGATATCCATCCGATAGAACTTAGTGATGAATGAACGATAATTGTCATTCCTTTTTCGATTCCTAATGCTTTTAAATCTTTTGTTATTGTTTCGATTGTATTTGGAAATTGTGTGCTTGCTACTATTTCATTCATTTTCATATTGGTTCCCTCACTAGCCACGTAAATTTAAACTTTTATATAAATATATTATCATATTTTTCTTAATTTTTAACTTAATCATATTCATTACTACAAAAATATGTATATGGGTGTACTGAAGCCTCAAAACTCTATTAAAATCGTAGAGAATGATAAGCGAGAGTTTTATTAAATGAAGAAAAATGTAAATCTTATTTTTTCAAGCTATACTCCATATGCATATTTTTATACTATTTTTCCAAATAACAATGAAATCTTTCGATTCCCATATATTTTTCTCCTAAACTTTTAACTTGAAAACCAATTCTTTTATAAAATTCTACCGCCCCATCGTCTGTCTCTGCTTCTATATAAGTCAATTGATATATCCTTACCACTTCTTTAATCATTTGCAGTGCGATTCCTTTTTGACGATAATCTGAAGCCACTGCTATATGACATACTCGTGCTTTAGTTGCTCCGATTACTTCAATACCTATACAAGCTTTTTCTTCATATTTGTACAAAGTCCCTTTATTACTTTGATAAAATATTACTGCCTTCTTTAAGCTTATTTCATTTGGACCGACCGCATATTGTAGCACATTTAATATTGAATCTTTTTCAATTTGTTCAACACGCTGTAAATTCATATTTTCATCCCTTTCTATGAAAAAAGACTAACTCTTAATAAAAAGAGCTAATCTCATTACGCCGTTATTTTTTCTTCTTTTTTTACAACGACAGCCACATAACTATGAAGTATCATTCCAATAATAACGAGACTCATACCAACCCAAGATAAAGATGACGGAATTGGTGCAGATAACCATATCAGCTCTCCTACTAGCGCAAATAAAACTTCACCAGACTGCGTCGCTTCCACTGTTGCTAGTTTTTGTGGATCATCTTTTACAAGATCTGTTGCAAAGAAAAATAATATTGTCGCGATTAACCCAGAACTAACTGCTACAATAAAACATTGAAAAACTTGGTTACTTGACGGTAATCCGCCAGTTGATACTTCGTAACCAGATAATAAAAACCAAAATGGTAAACTTGCTAATGTCATACCGAGTACTCGCTGAAATACATCTAATTCCCCTTTACAAACTTGCATCATTTTTCGATTTCCAAGAGGATACGCAAATGCTGCAATAAGTACAGGAACTACACATAAAACGGTTTCACGAATACCTAATGAAGAAGCATGTTCTACTTGCATGAGAACAACACCGAATAAAATAATGCCCGACATAACTAATTCCTTCATCGGAAGTTTTTTATGTAGTGGATCCACCGCAAAAAATGGTGTTAACAAAATCCCTGCAACGATTGTAATTTGCCATGTTGATGCAACGAGCCAACCTGGTCCGAACGCTCCAGCAAAACTAAGCGGTGCATAAAAGAGACCAAATCCAACGATACTCCATACTAACCATTCTTTCGGATTGTTTTTCATATATTGAAAGAGTTGCTTTAAGTTCCCTCTATACATAACAATAAGTAATAGCATTGGAACCATAAAATAATACCGTAATGATGCACTCCAAATCCAGCTTCCACCTTCTAAGTCCATTGCCCGGTTTAAAACAAAGGTAAAGGCAAAGAAAAATGATGCCAGTATCCCTATAACAATTGCTTTCATTGTAAAACCCCTTGTATTTAATTTTTAATCTCTATAACATATATTTTAGTATACGCGATGAAAAATCTACATACAAACTTACATTTCACTTTCCATTCACTTGCAATGAAAAAGATAATAATACATTCATTTATTATACTTAATATAAAAACATTAAACAGAAATAATTTTAAAAATAAGTTACTTCTATGGATGTGATAACACTGAAAATATACAGAGCCTCTATACAATCTATTTTATTTGTTCTTTCTTTCGGAGTTTTTTTCCTTCTAATAAGTGTTTTATCTTTAATGGAAGAATTTGATTTACTAGGAATTATTTCAATATTTTTCTCCTTATGGCTACTAAAGTATGCCCTAACCTTATGGAAAACACGTGCAAACGATATAGGTTCCTATTGGGATGATGAAAGAATTGTAGTAGATTTGCATGGGAATAAAGTGTATTGGTATGAAATCAAGGATATTACATACCAAAATTTTCAAGGGTCAAAATCTACCTTAATCTCGACCCACTATACTCACCATGAAAATATACGAATCCGCCATAAAAGATGACTACCAACTATTGCACATTCAATTTACTGGTTTTCTATTGAAAAACCAAAAGATTATCATAAAAATTTAATGATAGCTTGGGAAGAAAAGCAAACAAATAAAAATAAACGCCTCCTTTAATTATTATTTAGGGGCGTTTGTTCATTCAAAAATTAAAGAATATGTAGTTTATATTCTCTATATAATTTCCTCAATCGACTTATATGTGCTTGATGATACCGATTATGATCTGCTATATGCCAAATTCCCCATCTTATAGTCGCATTTTCCCCTTTTTCATACAAAACTTCCCGCGTTAAATCAGTTTCTGTTAGTTTCATACATTCTTCATAAAACAATTTTTGCACTGCTTCATAATCTTGCATTAACTCTTGCAACGTGTATTTTCTTAAACTCGGTATTTCTCCTACTTCATTCAACATAGGACCATATTTATTTTCAAATGCTGTTGGAACATCTTCTCCCTTGAAACGATACACCCAATGTAAATCGACAACTGCTAAATGCTGAAGTAACTGCCCAATACTATTTTCATTATTTTCAGACCCTTTATAGGATAGTTCGTTCTCTTCAGTACCTTCTACTAACCTTTGCAATCTATTAAACGTATCAGCAACCGTCGCATACAAAATCGCTACTTGAGGGTCCAGATTTCTTTCTAAATGGAGATCTTTCATACAAAACTTCCTCTCTTAAAAGAACAACACCATATGTTCATCATCACTATACACACCATTCATTTTTATAGCCCTTTTTTCAATTCCGTACGTTTTAAATCCCATTGATTCATATAATCGTTTGGCTGGTTCGTTCGTTGACACAACCCCTAAATTCAATTGCTCTAGCTTCATCTCTTTTGCCCTTTCAATTGCTTTACGTATTAAATCACGTGCAAGACCACTTCTTCGATTTTCAGTATCTACATACATTGCAACGATATGCCCTTTATGCTTATATGCGTCCTTTTCTTCTGTTAATAAAGTAACAACCCCAACTAAACGATTTTCATTATTAAAAGCACCAAATGTAAAACTACTGTTGGATGAAAGATTACTAGCAACGCGTTCAAGAGGGTTTTCTTGACGTACTGCTTCTTCATAAGTCGTTACAAATGCTTCTGGATTTACTTGTAGTGCTTGTAAACGTAACTCCCAATATTGTTTTGCATCCGCTTTTGTAAGTAATCGAATCATTTTATCTTCCCCTTTTTAATTGACATAATATTTTTATAGGTTATTATTTTTTAATTCATACTCTTCTTTTAATATACTGTAACGATAGCGATGAATGAACTTTCCCTGTCTCAATCGATCATTTCTCATTAACCCTTCGCATACAAATCCGGCATTTTCATAACTCTTTTTAGCTTGTGTATTATCTTCATCTACACGTAACCAAATTTTCTCCAATTCAAACTGGGAAAAACCTATTTGTAACATGCTGTTTAGAGCTGCCATTCCAAATCCTTTACCCCAATAGTCTTTATTTCCAATCGCAATTCCTAGTTCTGCATTTTTATTTGTTTTATCAAAATTTTTAAGGTCTACCCATCCAATATGTATACCTTTCTCAGTAACGATCGCCCTTTGTTCATAACCATTTTTTCGGCTTATACAAGCTTCAATCCAGATTCTCGTATCTCCACGAGTGAACGGAGGATATTGGTCTGGTACGACTAAATGCTTTGTTACATCGCTATCTAACGACCATTGATAGCGATCTTCTACATCATCTAGTGTCAATTCTCTTAATTGAACATATGGTACATTCATTTTTCTCTCCCCTTTTTATTTACCAATAGAAAATCCTTCGAACACTCTTCCACCATACTGTTCTAACGTCATTTCTATAAAATGAATTAATTCATTTTTCTCTCCCGTTTTATAAAAATGATCAAAAGCCGCTACAAATTTGTTTGCATATTGCTCATCATATCTTCTTAGCACTCTAATAAACCATTTTGAACTCCCAAGCCACCTACCATTTACTCTTAATACATATTCATGTACTAAATCCGCTAATAAATTAGCGATAAACAATTCTTCTTCTCTTTTTGTTGCACCAATAAAGTCATCTAAAGTATCCGTAATAAAATATCGCTTCTGCTTAATCGTTTCTTCGGTCCATTTAGCTGGTCCTTTATGTAGTAAATCATTCGCTTCTTTTTTTAATTTCTCAACAATTTCCTTTTCCCCTTTTAATACAACCCCTTCTGAAACTAATTGTGGTAACGACGGTCTCCCTCGATCACAATCCATTTTGAAAAAGGTTTTATATGTTGTAAAATTATGAACAAACACCTCAACAGGCCATCCATTACTATAGAAAGATTCTCTATAACAAGAAGTTAAACTTTGGTCAACTATTACAATATCAAGGTCAGATGTTTTCGTCGCTTCTCCTCGTGCAACGCTTCCGCCGAGTAAAGCTACATCACAATTCGGAAATTGTGATGTAATTATGCCTTGTGCTGCTTCAATGGGTTTCATAGCCGTTCCTCTTTTCTTATTTCATTTTCTTTTTTCAGCTCTTTCTCTCGCTTTTTTTATATAGCTTTCTGCATCTGGTGTTTTACATGATGTTGTACCGTGATCAACCTCTACTTTTCCAATTTCACGTGCGATTTCAATCGCTTGTCGCTCTAAGTCTTCATTACGAATTCCTATTGCGATTAAAGCACTATTCATCGCTTCTTTTTTTCTATTTTTTTCATTATGTATATTTTCTTTAATCTCTTCTAAGTATGGAGAGAAGAAATCATCATGTAACGCTTTATTTTTAATCGATATATTTGCTAATAAAGACCAGCCAGCTCTTCCAATCCATTCATCATTAGACTTTGTCCACTCTTCCATTCTTTCTATTGCAATTGGCGAAGTACATATAGATGTCATAAAAACATCCATTAAACAGTAATAATCAACATCCTGAACCCAACTATTAAGCTGTTCTGCTGTTATATTCTTCGGGTCTAAAATATAAGTTGCTAATGTCATCGCGTCCATATTTTTTGTTTCCCACAATTCAACTGCTAAATCGTGATCTTTTTTTATTTTCTTTTTTAACAATTTTAGATTCGCAAAACTAACTCCGAATAATGGCTCTTTCGCTCCGTGGTTTTTATACGTTTTTCGATTTTGTTCTGTTCCATATTCCTCTAGTTGCTGCATTACTTCCTCAAGTAACATATACCCACCTCTTTATCTTTTATGTTGACTGTATATATGTATGTACGATATATTCTACATTACTTTTTGTTTTTCCTATATTTATTTTTAAAATACGGTATGTGAAATTTCTAAACATTGCACAGCTATACCATTAAAAAACTGTACATGTTAAACATACAGTTTTTTGATGGTATCAATTTTGCGTAGAATAAGATATAAACTACGAAAGAACTTTTAATGGTCCTCTCAATCACCTATTTTTTCAACTAAATTTTTTACATCTGACCACTCTTCTATTGACCCTGCGTCCGGAAAAACTGTAACTACATTAAAATTCGCACCTTTTTCTTTCCCAATTTGTTTAGCTGCTAATAAATTCGCTGCCGCAGAAGTTCCTATTTTTATACCAGTATCTTTGTAAAAACGTGCCATTTCATACAGGGTATCTTCATATGAATAAGTCCATTGTTTTTCTATCAAATTTTCTTCCTGTTCTATGAAATGTTGTTTCCTTCCTAAGCCGAACCCACCTGATCCAGCATATTTCTTTAAATCATTTGGTGGTTGTTCCGAACCATAAGGCAATTCAGCAGGCATTACTAAATGTAGTTCAACATTTTTTGTATAATTCTTTATTGCTGTATAGACTCCCATTAGAGTCCCACCAGTACCAGCAGATGCTACCCATGCATGTATTGGTTTTCCATTCATTTGTGCAATAATTTCTCGCCCTGTACCTTCTATATGACTTACTAGATTTGCATTATTATAATGTTGGAATAAAAAGTATAATTCTGTCTTTTGTTTGCTAATCTCTATTGTTTTCTCAATTACTGCGTAGAACCCTTTACATTTATCAACTAAGATTACGTTAGCACCATAACGATCAAGTTCATTTAATAGAGATTTACCGGTTCCAGAACTTAAAACTAACGTGCATTGAATCCCTAAATAATTACAAATACACCCAATTGACCTCGCTAAGCTTCCACCACTATACTCTAAAATATTTTGTTTTTTGTCCGCTTCTTGTAAATATTTATTAATCATTCCAAGTGCTGCCCTATCCTTAATTGACCCTGTAGGGTTATGCCATTCACATTTAGCATAGATAGAAAGATCCTTCGTTTCTTCGCATTTTAATTTCATGAGAGGTGTATTTCCAACATGTTTAGAAAACTCTTCAAAATGGTTTACTATCATACTTTTATACCTCCTTCATAAATTATGTTTATTACATTTGTTCTTAGCCAAAATACTTTCTACATTTTAATAACTCTCTCAATAAGATCTTCTTATATAAAAATCCCTACAAACACTGTAGGGATTTATGTCTAAATCATTTTGTTACACTCTATTTCATATGAAAATAGTTTCTTTATTCAGATGCATTCATAAGCACAATTCTCCAACCATCTGGATCCTCTATTGTGGTTCCTTTCTCTATCCAATACGGGTTTTCTGGTTCCACCTCATGATAGCCCATATTACTTAATCGATTCACTATCTTTTCAATTTCATCTTTATTAGGCATATAAAAAACTAGTAAATTATCTTTTGTCGGTGCCGGACATGGACTTCCATTAACATGTGTAGTAAACTCCAAATGATACTCTTCATCTGGTAAGCCAAACATAACCCCATCATATCCTTCATGATTGTGAAATTCCCCTATACGTTTTAAACCTAATCCTGTTTCATAAAAATTTATCACTTCTTCAAATTTATCTGTTGGTCTTGCAATTCTAAATTGAACCCAATTCTTCATGCAAATCTCCTCCTTTTCATTTTCCAAAGCTTTATAGTAATTAGTATAGGTTACATATATTCCCTTTAACATCCCTCATTAGTGTGAACTTCCTAAGTTGAAAGACCTATTAGTTAATAAACAATAGGACTTTAGTATAAAATTCATATAAAGTTAGTTATATAAATGTAGAGATGAATTACAAGCTATTACGTATGAAATAGTTCTCCTTGCAGGGCCTTTATATACCGATCAGCAGATCTTTGTACAGCTTTATTCGCATCTTCCACCACACCATGAAATGCATTATATAGTCGACTAAATTGGATATCTTTTACCTTCTCTGCCATATCTCTAACTTTATTCGCTGGTAATGGAATGAGATTGGGATAACTATACATAAAACTTACCCATTTTCGATCCGAAACTACTTGTATAATATCACCTGATAACAAAATGCCTTTCCCTTCATTACCGTCTTTCCAATGTATAACAGTTCCCCCCTTAAAATGGCCTCCTAAGCGATGCAATGTAAGTTCTTCCGATAATATCAGATGCTCCCCAGACCAAAATTTAATTTGCTTACTCGGACGAACCACCCACTCTTTATCATCTTCATGAATATAAATAGGTACATTGAATGTTTCCGCCCATTTAACTTGTGTAGAGTAATAATGTGGATGAGAAAGTGCTATTGCTTGAATACCACCTAAATCATATATACGTTGTATCGTTTTATCATCTAAATAACTAATGCAATCCCACATAACATTTAGAGTTTTACTTTGTATTAAAAATGCTGTTTGTCCAATCGCAAATTTAGGTTTAGTAGTAATGCTATACAAACCGCTTTCTTCTTTTATTATTTCGTTTTTGTATAAATTGCTATTTTGCATCGTTTCTAATGTTGTCCATGACTGCCCAATTGGAT
Organism: Bacillus sp. MT94; assembly: GCF_058792475.1. NCBI lineage: Bacteria > Bacillati > Bacillota > Bacilli > Caryophanales > Bacillaceae > Bacillus > Bacillus sp. MT94. The sequence goes on from NZ_JBXAEZ010000005.1 coordinate 95,615, forward strand.
TAACATATTGTCTTTCCTCATTACAAATTTTACAGCGCGAAGGTGCTTCTTCATTTTCGGGATACTGTACTCCACATGTAGTGCAAATATAATTATCCATATTCCCACTCCTTTTTTCATGTAATTGTTTCTTTACCAATATTTTAATAAAAAACAAAAATATTCGAATCAATAATTGGAACGAAAATGAAATGATACGAAAGTATGATTAGTCTCCTTTCGTTTTAAGACTTTAGCCTAAGTACTATATTTTTCATTTCTTCTTTCTGTGAAAGTTGCATATCGTTTTTAATAGAAATTCCAAGTAAATTAAACTTTTACCCATTAAATAAGTGAATACATCTTTTCAAAATAAATGAACCTATTCATAGATTTCGTCACACCTTTGACACAGTTGCACTAAGCGATACACATTAGGGGTATAGTATATTTAAAGTAACGATAAAAGAATATTCAATAATTTTATCTTCCTTATCGTTACTAGATTCAATTCGTAACAAATAAAGGAGAGGTTTTAATGGAAATCGTTATTATGCTCTATGATGGAATTACTGCATTAGATGCTATTGGTCCATACGAAGTATTTGCTGCAGAAAGCAACAACAACATAAAATTTGTTGCTAAAACGAAGGGATTAATAAAATTAGATTCGAAAATGGGCTATTTACATGCTGATTACAATTTTAATGAAATTACTTCAGCAGATATTCTTATTATTCCCGGATGTCGTCCACCAAACTTTACACAACTTATGAAGGATGAAGAAACTCTTAATTGGATTCTCCAAATACATAAAACGACAAAGTGGACTACAACTGTATGTACGGGCTCCTTAATCTTAGGTGCTACTGGTCTACTAAATGGTGTTAATGCTACTAGTCATTGGAGCTGTTTTAACTTACTTCGTTCTCTCGGAGCTGTTCCAACTGAAGAGAGATTCGTGCGCCATGAAAAAATAATAACAGCTGCTGGTGTATCTGCAGGTATTGATATGGCCCTTCAGTTAATAGCTTGGGAATTTGGAGATGAAAAAAGCAAAGCAGTTCAACTCATGTTAGAATACGACCCTCAGCCTCCCTTTGATACAGGTTCTCCTAAAAAAGCGCATGCATCCTTATTAGAAGATTTAAATTTGATGATTGAAAGTTTAAATAATAAAGTTTAAATTCATCCTATTTTTCAAAACTGCAATTGATATACAATCTTGCATACTTTTGAGTAAACTTTTTTACACTTGTAAAAAAGTTTTTTTGCATTTCCCTACCTATAATTGCTAATATAGTAGAGTAGAACTTTTATAGAGAGAAGGAAAATTATGCACAATGGAATTCGAATGACAACTTTAGTAAAAAGGGCTATGTTAGTTTGTGCGGGGGTATTATTCACATACGAAGCGGCTTTGGGATCAGTACATACTGCTCTAGCTAGTACAGAGGATGAAGCAAAATCTGTTCAACTTGTAAGTGAGATTCAAACATCTCTTGCTCCGAAAGAAGCTCCTAAACATTATAACGGGCAAGTTAGAAAAGTCGCTTATTTAACATTTGATGATGGTCCTGGAAAATACACAGCTGAGCTTTTAGATATGTTAAAGAAAGAAAATGCAAAAGCAACATTCTTCCTAATTGGTTCAAACGTAAAAGCTTTCCCTGATCTTGTAAAACGCGAAGATGCTGAAGGCCACTACGTTGGGATGCACAGTATGACTCATAACTACAAGAAACTTTACACAGAAGGTCATTACGTAGATGAAATGAAGGAAGACCAAGGCTTAATCGCTGGTGTTTTAGGTAAATCACCAGTATTAACTCGTCCATCTTACGGCTCTATGCCAGGATTAAACGAAGCTCTTCGCAACAAAGTTGTAGAAAATGGCTTAAAAGTTTGGGATTGGACAATTGATTCTTTAGACTGGAAATACAACAAAATGCAAGTTGATGCTGCATCTGCTAAAATTGTAGAGAACGTGTTACATGGTGCTACAAATCCAACAGAAGTTATCCTTATGCATGATATTCATCCACAATCAGTAAAAGCAGTACCTGGAATTATTAAAGGACTGAAAGAAAAAGGATATGAATTAGAAGCATATAATGAGAACGAACATTTCCCATTAAACTTCTGGCATGATAATCGTATGTAATGAAAAGACTTGATTCCCTTTAGCTGGGAATCAAGTCTTTTTGTCGTTTTGGGAATTTCTCTTCGTATATTCGACTCAAATTCCCCCTTCTCTAATATCAATAAAAATTCAAAATCACATGTTATACTAAAATTTAGTTTAAATAAGTAGGTGCCATATGATCGTATATACAGTACAAACTGAAGAAGCTTGGAAACAATTTAAGAAACTTGATTATTTAGAAGGTAATAAAGAATTCATCGATCCAGACGATTTATATTCATATGACTGGATGGTGCGCGTTGCTAAAACAAGATTGCCTCATTACGAAGGTAACTATCCTATTTGGGTCTGGGAAGCAAATAATCACCCAAATCGAAATCATAAAGCTTGGGGTAGAACAAATTCAAAAATGGTAATTTTAACACTAGATGTACCGAAAGAATGGGTACTATGGAGCTATTTTGACTATTGGTGCTGCGCTATGACTGATGGATCAATATATTTACATACAAAAAATAAGTGTACTTTAGATGAATGGTATACATATATGGATAAAAAATACGAGATAATATTTGATTTCGATTATTTATTATCTCATCCTGATTGGTGTCTAGGTAAAGAGGATTCGTTAGAAAAACAAGGTGTTATCGGCAACATCCCCCTTTCCTTCGTAAAAAAAGTAAGGCGTTTTCGCGCTAAGGAAGATACATCTATTAATGAAATCAGAAGTGATAACTGGGATAGTAGAAAAGAAAACCGTATTAAAAAGATGAATCGAAAATTAAGAAAAAGAATCGAAAAACAAAAAAGATTGCAAAAGCGACTTATACGAAATTAAAACAGATTTATCAAAATATATTAAGAAATTATGGATTGAATATAAAATTTCAACCCTTTTTATATTATCAACACTTTAGCACATATTAACCATAAGGAGTGATATGTATATGGAGTTTCTCTCATCTGAATATTTGTCTGCCTTGCTTGCCATCATTGTAATCGATTTAGTGTTAGCCGGAGATAATGCCATCGTAATTGGATTAGCAGCAAGAAGATTACCGAAAGACCAACAAAAAAAAGTTATCATATGGGGTACTGTCGGGGCGATCGCTATTAGAGCCCTCGCTACCTTAGTTGTCGTTTGGTTATTAAAAATACCTGGTTTACTCCTAATTGGCGGTATACTTCTTATATGGATCGCTTACAAGTTGATTGCTGAGGGTAAAAATCATGATATTAAAGCCGAAGAAGGATTTTGGTCTGCTATTAAAACCATTATTATCGCTGATGCGTTAATGGGCATTGATAATGTACTCGCTGTTGCAGGAGCTGCCCATGGTAACTTTTCTTTAGTAATCATTGGATTATTAGTGTCTATTCCTGTAGTCGTATGGGGCAGCACATTGATTTTAAAATGGGTGGATCGTTTTCCTGTCATCATTACGATTGGAGCAGCCGTTTTAGCTTATACTGCTGCAAAAATGATTGTAGATGAGAAATGGTTTGCTGGATTTTTCGAAAGTAACCCTTTCATTAAATGGGCATTTATCATTATTATCATCGTCGGTGTAGTTTTCTTCGGAAAAGCAAAACAAAAAGCAACAGCTAGTTCTGTCTAATAATGATGGTATATTTACAAATAAAAAGCGCTATTCATATGAATAGCGCCTTTTATTATTTAGCTTCCCCTTCCGGAGTCGTTTTTACCTTCGTTTTGTTTTTATCACGATTGTTATAGTTATACTTCGAACGATCTACTGGAGTGAATCCTTCCGGTGTGTAGAATCGTAATAAGTCACCATTTACGACTTGGTCAGAGTATTTTAGTGAGTTTTGAACCATTTGTTCATTTTTCTTTATTTCATCTGTAAATTCTACAGGTTTTCCAGTTGTTGTATCATAGTATTTGCCGTTTAGTGCAGTAACAGTTGGGCTTACGTAGTTACCGTTACGGAACGCAACGACTTGTTTATGCTCTGGTGATAATAAATCTGAACCGAATTGAACATAGTTTTTCGTATCTGTACCTAGTAAGTGTAATAACGTAGGAAGAACGTCAATTTCACCGCCATATTGATGTTGTACGCCACCTTTCACCCCTGGTACACGAACGATTAAAGGCACACGTTGTAACTGTGCATTTTCAAATGAGTTCATTTCTTTACCCATTACTTTTGACATTGCTGCATTATGATTATCTGAAATACCGTAATGGTCTCCGTACATAACGATAATTGAGTTATCATATAAACCAGATTGTTTCAAGTAATCGATGAAGCCTTTTACAGATTCATCTAAATAGCGTGCTGTTTGGAAGTACGTATCTACTGATGAATCACCTGTTGTTGCTGGTTCAATCGTTGCTTCTGCCTTATCGATTGGATAAGGGAAATGGTTCGATAACGTAATAAACTTCGTATAGAAAGGCTGTTTCAACGTTTGTAATAACGGAATAGATTCATTAAAGAACGGTTTATCTTTTAATCCGTAGTTTACTACATCTTTTTCATTCATATCGTAGTATGACGCATCAAAGAATTTATTAAAACCAAATGATTTATAAATATCGTCACGGTTCCAGAATGTTTTGTAGTTACCGTGGAATACTGCTGATGTGTATCCTTGTTGTCCTAAAATAGCTGGTGCTGATTGATACGTATTATGAGATTTCGTTGTAAAGACAGAACCTTGCGGTAAACCAAACATTGAATTCTCTAACATAAACTCCGCATCAGATGTTTTCCCTTGTCCTGTTTGATGGAAGAAGTTATCAAAGTATAGTGTATTCGCATCTTTTGTAAATGAGTTTAAGAACGGTGTAACTTCTTGACCATTTAATTTGTAATCAATTAAGAAGTTTTGGAATGACTCTAAATGAATATAAATTACGTTCATTCCCTTTCCTTTACCGAAATACTCAGGATTTGGACTTGCATAAGTTGAGGTTAAATAATTTCGTACTTCTGTCATATTATCGCCATCAGCTAATGCTCGTTCTGTCGATGCTTTCGCACTTTGAATTCCATCATAAATTGTGTAGTTGTATGCCCCTAAATATTTCACAATATAATTACGGTCAAACGTTCTTGTTAATAATTCAGGACGGTCAGACTCTGCAAGACCTAAGTTAACACTGAATAATAAAATACCTGCTACAAATACTAGAGATAATTTATGCTTCGCAACACGAATTGGTTTTGGATTTGCAAATTTTGTTGCGACTAACACAATTAATATAATCGTGTCTAAAAAGTATAGTGGATCATAAAGATGTAGCAACGCAAGAATACTACCACCTAAATCTCCAAAGTTATTCGTTTGTGTTAATGTCGGGAACGTAATAAAGTCACTGAAAAAGCGATAGTATACTACGTTTGCGTATAAAAGAATCGACAATAACAAGTTGATAACGATTAACCAAATATAAGATCGTTTCCCTTTTGCAAATAATGCAAGTCCTAAAAATAGAACTGCTGAACTAAGCGGGTTGAAAAACAGCAAGAATTTTTGGATTGTGTTTGAAATTCCTAAATTAAATTCCGTTACATACGCGGCATATGTTTTGAGCCAAAATAAAATAACGGCAAACAGAAAGAATCCAAAATGATTGCTTAACACACTTTTGCTCTTTAATAAGAACTGTTTCATTTCTCCACCTCTTTTAATCATCCAAGGCTTATTTTTTATAAGTCTGTCTCTCTATTCAAATTTTCTTCTTCAAATAGATTATCTTTATTTAACTATATGAAGAATATTAGTAATTATAATTTGAAGCTAGTATTTATTCAACTATTTCTTTTTAAACATTTTGACCTTGGTTTCTATTTAACAAAATAAATTTGTAACATTTCCTGTTTTCTCCCAAGATTAATCCACTAATTATGACATCCCATACTATATACCTTTATAAACTCATTCGCAAACTATTCTATCTCCAATTTTGGTACATATTTCACATGACAAAATAATGTTATTTAATTATATTGCTCACCTTACATTCCCCTGCTTCAACTAAATCTTAAAGTCATTACATCTCTTCCGTACATGAAAAATCCTCATGTTCACTAATATTATATTTGAATAATTATTCATTTGCCCCACCAGTGGTGTTATGTTTTCTCGACAAAAAAACTCGCTCTAAAAAGAGCGAGTTTTTTCATGATATATTATTGACCTTTGTACATTGCATCTACTTGTTTTTGAAGTTCTTCATTTTCTAAGTACTCATCGTAAGTTGCCTCTTTATCGATTACACCGTTTGGTGTTACTTCGATAATGCGGTTTGCAATTGTTTGTACGAACTGATGGTCATGAGATGTGAATAACATTGTACCTTTGAAAGCAATTAAACCGTTGTTTAATGCAGTGATAGACTCAAGGTCTAAGTGGTTCGTTGGATCGTCAAGTGTGATTACGTTCGCACCACTTAACATCATTTTAGATAACATACAACGAACTTTTTCGCCTCCAGATAATACAGAAACGTTCTTCTTAACTTCTTCACCTGAGAATAACATACGGCCTAAGAAACCACGTAAGAAGCTTTCTGACTCATCTTGTGGAGAGAATTGGCGTAACCAATCAACTAAGTTATAGTCACTGTTCTCAAAGTATTTAGAGTTATCTCTTGGGAAGTAAGATTGAGATGTTGTAACACCCCATTTGAATGAACCGCTATCTGGCTCCATTTCACCCATAAGGATTTTAAATAATGTTGTCATCGCGATATCGTTACGACCGATAAATGCAACTTTATCACCTTTATTTAAAGTGAAGTACACATTATCTAACACTTTTTCGCCATCAATTGTTTTAGAAAGGCCTTCAACAGTTAATAAGTCATTTCCTATTTCACGCTCAGGTGTGAAGCCAACGAATGGGTAACGACGTGATGATGGTCTAATATCATCTAATGTAATTTTATCTAATAATTTTTTACGAGAAGTTGCTTGTTTCGCTTTAGATGCGTTTGAGCTAAAGCGTGCAATGAAGTTTTGTAACTCTTTTACTTTCTCTTCTTTTTTCTTATTAGCATCTTGTGTTAATTTTAAAGCTAATTGGCTTGACTCATACCAGAAGTCATAGTTACCAACATAAAGTTGAATTTTACCGAAATCAAGATCAGCCATGTGCGTACATACTTTATTTAAGAAGTGACGGTCATGGGATACAACGATTACTGTATTTTCAAAGTTCATTAAGAAGTTTTCTAACCATTGAATCGCTTTTAAGTCCAAGTGGTTGGTAGGCTCATCTAGTAATAGAATATCAGGTTTACCGAATAATGCTTGAGCAAGTAATACTTTTACTTTCTCTGCACCAGTCAATTCTGATAATTTTTTGTCATGAAGATCTTCACCAATACCAAGACCTTTTAGAAGGATTGCAGCTTCTGACTCAGCTTCCCAACCGTTAAGCTCAGCGAACTCACCTTCAAGTTCTGCAGCACGCATTCCATCTTCATCACTAAAGTCTTCTTTCATGTAAATAGCATTTTTCTCTTGCATTACTTTGTAAAGTTGCGTGTGACCCATAATTACTGTTTCTAATACTGGGAACTCTTCATATTCGAAGTGGTTCTGTTTTAATACTGCTAGACGCTCACCTGGCGTAATATGTATATCACCTGTTGATGGTTCAATTTCTCCAGATAAAATCTTTAGAAATGTTGATTTACCAGCACCGTTTGCTCCGATTAAACCGTAGCAGTTACCTGGCGTGAATTTTATGTTAACATCTTCAAATAATTTGCGATCCGCGAAACGCAAACTAACGTTACTTACTGTAATCATTTGTGTCCTCCTACTAATACCGCTTATTTCAGCGTTTTCTCACCGATTGTCTTAAAAAATCGCATATTACGACTCAATTATTGTAGACTATAGCTATTATATAGTAGAAGCTGGATGAATAGCAACGGTTGATTACTATTCATCCCTTTTCTATCTTGAATAAAATGTACGTTTTTAACGAAATAATATTATATAGAAGCATATTTCATAATGAACAGAGATATGAAAGATGAAAAATTCGCAAAATATAAAGATGTGATGGACAAATTTATTAAATAAGAAGAATCCCCTTTTAAAAGGGGATTCTTTACTTTCTTTTACTTAATTTTTTCGTATAATTCTTCATTTTATTCGTTAACCCTATTAACGCAGGTATCAATATTGGCATCACAATAATAGCTAATAATAACAGTGCAACACCAACAACAGATGCTACTTGTATAAGCGTCAATACACCTGAAGGGATTAATGCAGCAAATGTACCACCTAAAATAAGTGCCGCTGATAATACGACTCCTCCTATGTGACGAGATGCATTTACAATTTTCGTTGCTGGGTCCCCCTCTAGCTCATTGTATCTCATCATTACGAAAATGCTATAATCCACACCTAAAGCGACTATCATTATAAAACTAAAGAATGGTACATTCCAGCTCAATGACTCTACGTTTAGTATGTGTGTACTAATTTGTTCACTTATACCAAGTGATGCAAAATAAGCTAATATTAAAGATCCAATAATGAAGATTGTATTTAAAAATGACCGTGTAATAACGAGTAATACAACCGCAATTCCAATTAACATAATTGTAGCTGTACGTAAGAAATCTTGGCCCGTTACTTCTTTTAAATCAACGTTTCTTGCTGTTGTACCGCCGATCGCTTTTTTTGTTGATTTTAATTCTGTACCATTTAATGTACCGTCTATCGTTTTATTAATTTCTTCAATGATTGGCATCGCTTCTTTTGAATACGGATTTACGTCTAAAATGATTGTCATTTTAGCAGTCTTTCTATCATGTGACATGTACGTATTCAATGCTTTTTGGAAATCTTCTCCCTCTAAAACTTCTTTTGGAATATAAAATTTCTCAGAGCTTTTTGATTCATTCAATTCTCCTAAATATTTCTGAGCATCCCCTAGTCCGTTACTTACCTTTTCGAGCCCTTCTGTACTTTTAGATAATCCTGATTGTAATTGCCCCATCTGTTCTTGCAAGTCTTTCAGCCCGGTTAATAACTGGCCTTGCCCATCATTTATTTTTGTTAATCCGGTTTGTAACTCAGATGACTTGTTCGCAATTTGTTTAGAACCTGAAGCACCTTCATCTAATCCATTTTTAAGATCAGCTGCTCCTTTTTGTAATTTAGTAACTCCATTGTTCATTTCTTTTAAACCGTTATCCACTTTCAATAACGATTGATTCGCTTCTTTAAATGAGCCCATCGCCGCTTTATGATGCGTTGCTAATTGATTTAATTCATTTGAAAGCACACCTAATTGCTTCTGAGCCTCTTTAGCAATTCCTATCGTTTGTAGTATGTTCGGATCATTTGCTAATTCTGGTTTCGTTTGAATAAAATTGGTCATTAACACTTCAATTTGTTCATAACCTTTTTTCGCACCATCAATTGCTTGAGAAATACTTCCAAAGTATTGATCGTAAGAGCTTAAACCTTTTTCTAACTGTGCATAACCAGCATGAAGTTGTGAAGTTGCATTAGATAAAACATTTATATTTTCATTTACTGAAGTTAATCCACCCTCAATTTGTTGCGCACCTTGTGCTCCGTCATTTATACCACTTGATAGTTGATGTAAAGCTGTTCCTAATGCCGTTACACCGTTTTTCGCTTCGTTTGTTCCATCAATTAACTTTTGAACGTTTGCAAGACTATTTGAGTCTTTACTACCCATTTTATCTTTCGCAGCAGTTAACCCATCATTAATGTCCTTTATACCACCATTGGCATCTCCTAACCCCGTATTTAGTTCTCCAGCTTGTTTATTTATATATAGTTCTTTTATCCTTTCCCCAGTTGGACGCGTCGGTGAATATACTTCTGACACACCTTTCACTTTCAAAATCTTATCAGTTAGTTCATCTAAAGTTTGAAGAGAACTCGCCTCGTCTAACTTGTTATCCGATTGAATGACTAACGTACTTGGTGAAGAAAAACCAGGTGGAAAATGTTCTTCTATTACGTTAATCCCCTTTTTCGATTCATATTTATTATCTACTTCAAATAAATCATTGTAATTTAGTGTGTTAGAATATTTCATTAGGAAAGGAATCGATATCACAAATACAATGATTAAAGCTGCGAATGGTCTTACTACTGAGTTTTTCGCAAGAAATCCCCATAAACGACTATCCTCATGACCTTTAAATGTTTTTACTGGATAAAACATTCCTTTTCCTAAAAGCACCATAAAAAATGGATTTAACGTAGTTAATACGAGTAATAATACTGCGACACCAATTGCTACGGCTGAAGTAGATTGATATAATTTAAAACTCGCTAAAGCAAGAGATGCAAAACCAATTAGTACTGCTATCCCACTATATAAAACGGTTTTCCCTGCCGATTTAAACGTTTCTTTCGTAGCTAAAAATGCATTTTCTTGTTTACTTAATTCTTCCTTAAACCTTGTATATAATAAAATGTTATAGTCTGTTCCAACCCCAAACAGGACAACAACTACAAACACTTGTGTAAAGTTAGAAAACGGAAAATTAAATTGATCTACTAGATGGGCAATAATCCCCATTGAAACTAAATATGATACACCCACTGTAAGCAGAGAAACGATTGGAACAATTGGTGAACGAAATACAATGATTAATACAACTAAAATGAAAATGATAGAAATAACTTCTGTCTTTTTCACTCCCTCTTGAGAGGATGTAAGAAAATCACCCGCTATTAAATCACTTCCTGTTAAGTACGTTTTAACTCCCTTCGGTTTAATTTTATTATGAAGCCCATTTGCAATTTTTGATATTTCACCATGTTTTTTATCTACAGAAATTTGCGTTAAAATGGTCGTATTGTCTTTAGATATCAATTGTTTTTCCAAGTCTTTATTATCTAAATGTGAAACAACTTCCTTAATTCCTAATTGCTCTTTTTCATTTTGTAAAGCGTTGATTGTTTTTATTATTTCATCTTTTTGCTCAGTTGTTAAAGCTGCTTTACTTCCACTATTAAAAACAGCTATAACATCATATTTTTCTGTCCCGTCTTTATCCATCTCTCTTATCATTTTGTCAGCGATACTACTTTGCTCTGTATTCGGAATCGTAATATGCCCTTTTTCTTTCACTAATTTATCCATATTAGGCATCGTTACGATCATTGTAATAGTAATAACTATCCATAATAGAAAAGATAAACTTCTCCAATTTTTTAGCTTACTCATTTTAATCATCTCCCGTTTTGAAAGTATAATGTTAGTTCCGGAATGAATATTCATTCCTATCATTCTATTGATTTATTCTATAGACCCTATTAAACTAATCTTTTCCGGAATGAATGTTCATTCCTTTGGTTGCACAAATACCCTCTCCTACTTTCATTTTTTAAATCTATTTAGGAATGAATATTCATTCCTGTCCTTATAAAGCTATAGAATCAAATGATTCTAATAGCATTCCAAGAGCTTTCTTCCAATTCTTTTACTAACTCTTTCGAGTATTCTAATTGCCCTGTTGCAATTACTTTCGTTAATGCTTCTAGCGGCTGATATACAATAATAATTAAAGCAACTGGAGGCAATGGACGAAGAAAACCTTTTGCGATTCCATCTTCAATAATATTCATAAAGAAGCCTATAAAATCGTCAAATATTTTCTTACTTTGTTCATCAAGAAAATAACTGTCACAGTGAGAATTTGTAAATAAAAAAGCGTCCACATTGTTTCTCGCAAATTCAAATAAACGGTTGTACGTATGACTAAACTGTTCACGAATATTTGCTTCAACAGGAAAATCTGTTTTTATCATTTCAGAAAGCTCTAACATACTTTTTGAAAATAATGAGTTAACTAGTGCCTCTTTATTTTCAAAATAGCGATAAATAGTACCCGCACCGACTTTTGCCTTTTCAGCGATCATTGGAATTGTCGTACCATCGTAACCACGCTCTGCAAAAAGTTGCATCGCAGCATCAAAAATATCCTCTTGTTTGTTTTTAGCCATTTTTTCCACCTCTATTTTTAGGAATGAAAATTCATTCCGTTTTTAATTATAAATTACAAGGACTAAAAGTCAAGTGCGTAACTACGTATAGTTGCAATTTTAATCCCTTGTTTGTGAATCAATTTATATCAGCGGTTTTTAGAATACATCCACTTACCGACAAAAACGAGAACCAAAGAGAAAACCGTCCCAAATTTTGTTTGGGACAGCCCCATTTCCTATTTAAAGCTTAAAAGAAATCATAAATAAAAGCTTTACGTACTGGAACTATATTCTCAAATGCTTGTATTTCCTCTTCGCTTCCGCTAATGAATTCTAGTTCATTAAGTTCTAACGGACGCTTGTAGCCAAACATTATTGTAGATAATGCGTTAATATCCAGCTTAATTCCTTTATCTATTGTTTCCTCTTTCATAATTGTTATTTTATGATTCGCAAGCCTCACTGATACGTTGTTCCACGGAGCAAATGCGTCTGTAATGTGTAGAATCACTTCTTGCTGTACATTGTTCCAGCTCAACTCATATTGTTTTAAGAACTGCTCTACATCTACAATTCTTCCCATAAAATATGGTTTTATTTCTGTCTTCACGCGTGGCTCTTGCAATGAATATAGCAACGGTTCGTTTTCACTTACTGTCATTTCAAGTTCTTTAATCATAGAATCATGCTGGCAAATAAAGTTCCACAGACCATTTCGTGCTTCATTATGCAGTGGTACAAATTCTTCTACTGTCATTTTATAGTTTTCTATTTTGTATAACATGTAACCGGCTGCCTTTTTATTTTCATCATAGTAAATCGCTAATGTTAAATCATCATAAACCGCTTGAAACCACCAGTTCTTCTCTCGAACTAACATACCTGAAAAACGTTCTGCAAATGCTTCATAGAGCTTCTCGACTTCTTCTGGATGATTTTCTTTATTGAAACGTTTCACAGTGCCATTTACTTGTTTTTTCATCACTAAATCGCTCTTAGTCATATGACATGTGACTAAATTCGCACAAAGTTCCCAGCCGTATTTACGGTAAAATGAAACCGCAAATGGATGTAACATAGAGACTGTATAGCCATCTTTTTTCATCGTTTGAAGTGAATATTGAAGTAGCTCTTTTACATACCCACTTCTTCTATACTCAGGATACGTCGCTACCCCTGCAACGCCACCCATTTTAAATTTTTCTTTACCTATGTAAATATGAAACGGAATAAGATGTAGTTTTGCTGCTAAGTCTTCCCCTTCCATAATGCCGTATATTTCATGACTTTCCTTCATCTTTGTAAGTTGCTGCTGTAATCGTTCCTCATCTACTTTATATTGAAAAGCGTATTCTGATAAACATAATGCTTCTCTGAACTTATCTTCTTTTAATTGTATGACATTCATATAATTCTCCTCCATTCCCTGTTTGAATTGTATCACAATTCTTTCTATTGTAGTTCGGTAAGTGAAATTAGAAAGACGTTTTAACAAAAAAAGCAGATACATCACGTATCTGCTTTCCATCCTTATTATTTAGCTAACTTTTGAAGTTCATCAAAGAATGTAGGATATGATACACCTACTGCTTCTGCATCTTCAATAATTGTTTTTCCTTCTGCCAGGCAGCCAGCAATCGCAAGCATCATTCCGATGCGATGATCACCATAACTATTTACTGTATTGCCTTTTAGAGCTGATTTTCCGTAAATGATTATGCCGTCATCAGTTGCTTCTATGCGAGCTCCTAGTTTCGTTAACTCAGCAACGACTGTATCAATACGATTTGTTTCTTTTACTTTTAATTCGTGTGCATCTTTAATTACTGTAATTCCTTCCGCTTGCGTTGCCGCTAATGCGATTACAGGAATCTCATCGATTAATCTAGGGATAATATCTCCGCCAATTTCAATTCCTTTTAATGAAGATGTTTCAATTGTAATATTTGCAGCTGGTTCTGATGCCCCTTCGTTAATTAGATCTACAGTGAACGTAGCACCCATTTTCTCTAAAACATCAATAATACCTGTACGAGTTGGATTCATTCCTACATTTTGTAATACTAGTTTACTATTTGGGATGATTGCACCTGCTACTAAGAAAAATGCTGCTGATGATACGTCACCTGGCACTTGAATGTCTGTTGCTGTTAATTTTTGTCCACCTGACAGCTTCACTGTTTTCCCTTCGCGAGTTACTTTAACACCAAATGCTTCAAGCATTCTTTCCGTATGGTCGCGTGAAATATGTGGTTCTGTAACAGCTGTTACACCTTCTGCACGAAGACCTGCAAGTAAAATAGCTGACTTTACTTGTGCACTTGCAACAGGAGAAATATATTCAATTGCTTTTAAATCTCCGCCACGTATTGTTAGCGGTGTAAATGTTCCTTCTTCTCTGCCGTCAATGTTTGCACCCATTTGTTTTAATGGGTTTGTTACACGCTTCATCGGTCTTTTTGCGATAGACTCATCACCTTGTACGCAAGAGAAAAATGGTGTGTTAGCTAATATACCTGACATTAATCGAATTGTTGTACCAGAATTACCAACATCTAATACAGCTTTCGGTTCTTGTAAACCTTCTAATCCTTTACCAACTACAATAACTTCATCACCGTTTTGCGTAATTTCTACTCCCATTTCTTTAAAACATGAAATAGTACTTAAACAGTCTGCACCGGGCAAGAAACCTTTAATTGTTGTTTTCCCTTCTGCAATCGAACCGAACATAACAGCACGGTGTGAAATGGATTTATCACCTGGGATTGTAATATTGCCATTCAATCCGTTATTAACAGGTTGTATTGTTCTTTCTTTCACGTTTTTCACCTTCTCATTTAAATTGTTTCATAAGTTTGGTATTCTTCTTCTCCAAGCGCTAGCTTTGCTTTCATACGATCTTCTTCCCTTTGGAAACTAATACGTAATACCCCAAGCAGTCCTTCACGCGCTTCTAATATTTGCAAGTTCGTAATACTAATTTCCTCGCGCGCTAAAATACTCGTAATATGAGCCAATGCCCCCACCTTATCTAATACATCAACGTATAAGTCGTGATAGGCAGGAATTGCACCACTCTTTCTTACTGGTAAAGAATCACGGTATTCTTTCGCATCTGCAAAATAGTTTTGAATCTCGCCTGCATCTCCGGTAGAAACTGTCTTATATAAACCTTCCATTTCAGAGATCCACTCTTTTAATAATACCATTAAATGCTCTCGATTTTGCTTTACAATATCACTCCACATTTTAGGACTACTAGATGCGATACGTGTAATGTCTTTGAAACCTCCAGCAGCGAGTTGATGAATGAGCGGATTATCTCCTGCATGTTTCTCAACTTGCTTTACTAAACCTGCTGCGATAAGATGCGGGAAATGACTAACAATCCCTGTTACATAATCATGTTCTTCTGTATTTAAAACAAGAAAATGAGATCCTGTTCCTTTTAACCATACTTTAAGGTCTTCCACTTGTTCATTTGGTATATGATTCATCGGTGTTAAAATGTAAAATGCATTTTCAAATAAATGCGCCTTTGCGCTTTCAACTCCCGTTTTATGAGAACCCGCCATCGGATGTCCCCCAATGAAAGAAACTTCCTTTGAAAATAAAGTTTCCGCTTCGTTCATAATAGACCCTTTTGTACTACCAACATCAGTCACTATAACATCTTCTCGTAAACGGAATGACGCAAGTTTGTGTAATAGCTTCTTCGTTTCTTCAACTGGAGAAGCAAAAACAATTAAATGTGCCTCTTCACATGCACGCTGTAAATCAACTGCTATTTCATCTACTACGTGTAATTCTTTTGCACGCTCTACTTGCTCTTGAAATATATCGTACCCTGTTATCGTTACATCGTGCTCTTTCTTAATTGCTAAGGCGAGAGAGCCTCCTATTAAACCTGTTCCAATTAATACTACCTTTTTACGCATTTGTCTCATCTCGAGACTTACTTTTTTTGTTTTCAAAGTGTTGTTTTAACACTGAAATCACTCCTTCATTTTGCTCCCTTGTTCCAACTGTAATACGGACACCATTTGGGAATGGACGAATAATAAACCCTGCATGTGCACAAGCTTCATAAATCTCTCCAGCATTCTCTACCGGTAAGAAGATGAAATTAGTTTGTGACGAATAAAATGGTATTTCGTTTTCCTTACAGAAACTCTCGTATTGCTGTAATCCTTCTGTATTCACGTGAACTATTTCTTCAATAAACTCGTTATCACCAAAAGCAATCGTCGCTGCTTTTTGCGCTAATGAAGATACGTTAAATGGTAAACGTACGACATTTAATTTCTCAATTAGCTCTTCCTGTCCGATCGCATATCCAACGCGGAAAGAAGCTAATCCGTATGCTTTAGAAAACGTTCTAAGTACAAGAATGTTTTTATGTTTTTCTAAAAGCGGTAATGTCTCAGGGAAATCTTTTGCTGTTACGTATTCATAGTACGCTTCATCAATGACAATTAACGTATTTTCACTAATGCCTTCAATAAATTGAGTTAATTTTTGCTCATTCACATATGTGCCCGTCGGGTTGTTCGGATTACAAATCCATACGATTTTCGTATTATTATTTACCGCTGACAAAATTTCGTCTAAATCGTATACACCATTATTTAAAGGAATTTCTTTCACTTCACAGCCTTCAATAATCGCATGATGACGGTATTGCGGGAATGTTGCACCTGCTGTTACAATGTTATCTCCCGCTCGTAATACGGCGCGACTTATTATTTGAATGATTTCATCTAAACCACTACCACAAAGTACTTGTTCCATTTGCACATGCAACTTATCCGCGATTGTTTGACGGAGCGTCGTAGCACCTCCGTCAGGATATAAAGCATGTTCCAACCAAGATTTTTGCAACTCTTCTAAAACTTTCGGTGAACAACCGAATGGATTTTCATTCGATGCTAATTTCACAAACGAATGATCTCCGTACACTTCTTTCATTTGTTCTGGTGATTTACCTGGTTTATATGGTTGTAATGATGATAGTTGATCTTTTACTTGCACGTTAAACCCACCTTTTTATTAAAATTCTTTTGCGTAGTTATTGTGTTGCATAATGTTTTGTTTTAATAATTCCATACGATCTTTTCCGAATTGTTCGACTAGTGCATCTGCAAGTTCCCATGCTACAACAGATTCAGCTACTACACCCGCTGCTGGTACTGCGCAACTATCAGATCTTTCAATACTCGCTTGGAATGCTTCCTTCGTATCAATATCAACGCTTGCTAACGGTTTGTATAATGTAGGAATTGGCTTCATAACGCCTCTTACGACAATTGGCATACCTGTTGTCATACCGCCTTCTAAACCGCCGGCATTATTCGTTTTTCTCGTGTATCCTTTTTCTTCATCCCACAGAATTTCATCATGCACTTTACTTCCTGGTTGTCTTGCCGCTTCAAAACCTACGCCAATTTCAGCACCTTTAAATGCATTTATACTCATAATTGCACCAGCAAGTTTTGCATCTAATTTACGATCGTAATGAACGTAACTACCAACGCCAATTGGCATACCTTCTGCAATAACTTCCACAATACCACCTATTGAATCTCCGCTACTTTTTGCGTTGTCAATCGCATCCATCATTTCTTGCTCTACTTCTTTATCTAAACATCGAACTGGTGAGTTTTCAGTTATCGTTTGAATTTCTTCAATCGGTAAGTTTGAAATATGTTTTGCTTTTACTCCACCAATTTCAAGAACATGTCCTGCAATTTTCACGCCTAATTCGCTTAAAATTTGTTTTGCAACTGCACCAGCAGCTACACGAACTGTCGTTTCTCTTGCAGATGAGCGCTCTAATACGTTTCTTATATCACGATGACCATATTTAATTGCTCCATTTAAATCCGCATGTCCTGGACGTGGTTTTGTAATTGTACGTTTCATGTCTTTACTTTCTTTTTCAGAAATTGGCTCAGCACCCATTACTTTCGTCCAATGTTTGAAATCATCATTTTTTACGATTAACGTAATCGGTGATCCAAGTGTCATCCCGTGACGAACACCACTTACAATTTCAACTGTATCTGTTTCAATTTGCATGCGTCTTCCGCGTCCATGACCTTTTTGTCTTCTTAATAATTCTTTATTAATATGTTCCGCCGTAAGTGTCAAACCTGCTGGTACACCTTCTAAAATAACTGTTAACTGCGGTCCATGTGATTCTCCAGCTGTAATGTATCTCATTTCTCTTGCCCCTTTACTATTTTTTTGTACAAAAAAGTCCCTACTGAGCGCTCAGTAGGGACGATGTTTATCGCGGTACCACCCTAGTTGTAGACAACTGTCGTCTACCTCTCTTCTTCTTTAACGATCGTTTGACCGTCTTCCCCTCCATAAGTTGTCGAGAAAGATGCTCCAAGGCTGTAATTCATGCTTACCTTTGTACTGATTCACACCAGCCATCAGCTCTCTTTAACAGTGAGATAAGCACTACTGTTTCCTCTTCAACGCATATATAATATGGAATTAAGATAATTTATTTTTGAAACCTTTTAACTCATCCATGAATCTATGGAATTCTGGAATGTCCATTTGTTGTGCAGAATCTGACAATGCAACTGCTGGATCTGGATGAACTTCAGCCATTACTGCATCTGCGCCAATTGCAAGTGCCGCTTTCGCTGTTGGTAATAATAAATCTCTGCGTCCAGTTGAATGTGTTACATCAACGATAACTGGTAAATGTGTTTCTTTCTTTAAAATTGGTACTGCAGAAATGTCTAATGTGTTACGTGTTGCTCTTTCGTATGTGCGGATACCACGCTCACAAAGAATAATTTGATCGTTACCTTGCGCAATGATGTATTCCGCTGCATTAATGAACTCATCAATTGTTGCTGCTAATCCACGTTTTAATAATACTGGTTTGTTAACTTTACCTACAGCTCGTAATAAATCGAAGTTTTGCATGTTACGTGCGCCAACTTGAATTACATCAACGTAGTCTAATGCCATTTCAACATCGTTCGGATTTAAAATTTCACTAATAATTGCTAAGTCGAACTCGTCTGCTACTTGGCGTAAAATTTGTAGTCCTTCTACTCCTAAACCTTGGAAATCGTATGGAGATGTTCTCGGTTTGAATGCACCACCGCGCATTAATTTTAAGCCTTGGTCTTTCATCGCTTGCCCTACTTGACGAACTTGCTCTAAGCTTTCTACTGCACAAGGTCCCATGATGAACGTTTGTGTTCCGTTTCCAATCAATTCACCTTTTACATCAACGATTGTATTTTCTTGTTTCTTTTTACGTGATACTAGTAACGCTTTACGGTTATCATCTTCTTGTAACTCTAAGCTTGCTTTGAAAATCGTTTTGAAAATATGTTGAACTGTTGATGTTTCGAATGGTCCTTCGTTATGCTCTGCGATCATATCAAGTACTTCACGCTCACGTACTGGATCAAAGCGTTTCGTACCTTGTACTTGCTTTTGTTCTCCAATTTTTTGAACGATTTCACCACGTTTGTTTAAAAGGTGTAATAGTTGTAAGTTAATTTCATCTACCTGTTTACGTAATTGATCTAATTCATGATTTGCCATTTGGAAATCCTCCTCTAATGTTTTAAAAGTATAGTAAGAGAATAAAAGATTCTCTATTTTCTGAACTGGTTAATTATACAAATTTATAGTGGAATCGATACCTCTTCTTATTTTAAACTAATAATTCGTACAAAGACATGAACTACTAGTTAAAAAGCCACTTTTTTGTACAAAAAAGCCCTACTGATCCAATCAGTAGGGACGATATTTATCGCGGTACCACCCTAGTTGTAGACTTCTTTCGTCTACCTCTCTTCATTGTTAACGATCATCTGACCGTCTTTCCCTTCATAAAGACAATACTATCTTTACTACGAAAAAGATGCTCCAGGACTGTAATTCGCTCTTGTTTTTGTACTGGTTCGCACCAACCACCAGCTCTCTGTTACAGGGAAACAACAACTACTGCTTTTCCTTTCAATGCATGACTATTTTATTTTCAAGTTGGACCACTAAAATACAAAAAGTCCCTACTGAATAAATCAGTAGGGACGATATTTATCGCGGTACCACCCTAGTTGTAGACTAACTTTCTGTCTACCTCTCTTCACTGTTAACGATCAATTGACCGCTTTTTCCTCATAAAGACAAACTATCTTTATTACGAAAAAGATGCTCCAAGACTGTAATTCATGATTATCCCTGTACTGGTTCACACCAACCACCAGCTCTCTGTTACAGTAAGACTAACCACTACTGTGATCTCTTCATTGCACTTTGTTTATTCAAATGTTTTTGAAATTGAATAAGTATGATTCGTATTATAGAACGCTTTTCAAAACACTGTCAACAACTTTTTATATATTTTTTAAAATTCCACTTTCGTCCTATAATTCTTCTTGTAAATCACCCATTACAATTCCTATGCGAATTATTTCATTTTCTAGTAAATGTAAAACATATTCCTCTACTCCATACTGAACTAATAATTCTTTTATTTTTATGATTTCTTTTTCAAATAAAACGGCTTCTTGACATGTTTGTAGTAAAATAAAAAACACATTTGCAAACATTTCTTTATGCGCTTTCATACTTTCTTTCTTATGAAGCATTTCAATCAATAACTGCTTCATTTCCTCACCTGTACATTTACCATTTACACTTGAAAATGCACGAGACATAATACATAATCCTTTTTCTAATATTTCATCCATGTATAAAATAATACGTAAAAGCATTACATATTCTCTCGCTGTTATCTCACCCATTTTTGGTCGTTCTCGCAAAAATACACTGAGCCAAGCTGTCCAAAATTTTTGTTGTTCTTTTACACTTAATGTTTTGACGTAATAGCATAAAAACTGCATAAATTTAATTTTATTTTCTTCATTTTCTAATACGAGTAAAGGGTATAACCAATCTGTTTTTTGCTCCCAATATAGTACACATTTAATAAATACAAAGCTAAGCCACTTCAAGAAAGCTTCCCTCGTATGCGGATGTAATACTTCCAAATGTTCTATCGCATACTTAATAAAACGCTTCATTTCTGTAAATAAAGGTAAATTTATTTGCGTGTAACATAAACCAGCCCATGCATATTCCGTAATTTCATTTTGTTTTTTTAAATCTAAGTATGGTAACAAATATTTTCGGCACCATTGCTTTTCAATATGATATAGAAATGTAATATCTGCTATTAAACGAGCAAACATAAAGTTTGTTCGTACTGAATTAACTCTTACTTGTTCTTCAAATAAAAATAAATATTCATATACATTACGATCGTATAAATGATCATATGATAACAACTTTAATAATACAGCCGTCATTTTTCCAACAGGATGCTGAATTGATTCATTGTAAAAATCTTGTTTTCCAAGCTTAAAATCCGTATCACTCTTCATAACTTGAGGAAACACTGAAAAAGCAAAGCGTTTTACAACACGTATACTATTCTCTTCTAACTCTTCTAGTCGATTACTAATTTCATATAGAAAACTACTAATTAACCAATGAAAAGCAGTATTTCTAACAAATTTCTGCAATAACGGAATAATTTTTTGGATTTGATCATTTGTCAATCCTCTGTTATTTCGCCATTCTCTAATACAAACAAACCATACTTCATTACTTATTTCTTGCACTCCTACTAATTGATATGCGAATGAAATACTCCACTCCGTATTCAATTTACATGCTTTTGATAACATCTCTAAAAAATGGCGTTGTTCAAAAACACCATCTTGCGAAAATTGCCGAACTTGCTTCATAATTTCAACATCTTTCAGCTGCAATAATCCGTCAGCTGTTACATTACAAGTAATGCTTTGCGCTGTATCCTCTTTCTTTTGTACACTGTATTGTTCAGAATGAAAATGAGGATGCTTTTGCTTCATTAACTCATACCCATTTGCCGTAGATGGACTATTTGAATCACACTTGAATAATAAGTCTAATACGAGACATGCATCAAATACTCTCTCTTCTGTAAGACGCTTTATTACAGTTCGAGTGACTTCTTCTTTTGTTTTTTCCAAACAATTTGCATAATGACTTTTTAAAAGTTGGAAAACTTCGTGTTTATAAGTGAAATCTAAAAGAAGTCCTTCATGTAACAACCATTTCATTTTGTCATCTACACGAACAAAAATATTTTTATTCATCGCATCAATTGCAATTCGCTTTTGAAGTACACTATTCGCTTCTATCATTTCTGTAATATAATAATCCGCTTTTTTCTCATTGTTTTCACATAAATAAGTTAGACACTCTTTTACAATTTGTATTAAAAATGCAAGATCATTTTGATGAAACTCTTTTTCTACATCTTCCGTATTTCTTTTTTTCAGTGCCGTTTGTCTTAATGACAACATTCTCAATTTTTCTAATCCAATCATCATAATTGGAACAGCATAATAGGCGATATATGGCCTCATCTTTTCATTCCAAATTTGCTCCACATGAGAAAATGTTGATACTGGTAAGCGACTCGATTCCTCGAGTTCTATTGCTTCTTGCGTATCATTTCCCCATTTTCTTACACGTTTCAACTTCAGCTTTCCGTCTAAAATAAAAGTTAGTAACAATAACGCAATTTCCTTATGCTCAGGAAAAGAACATTTTTGCAGTAACTTAGAAATCTTTTCTATAGAGCTACTATCTTTTTCAGCAGTTTCTAATAAAAGGAGTGTCCACCTGGCAAACAACAATGGGTCCATCTTACTCTTCGTTTCGTTTAAGTAGTTACAAATTGTTCTCCATAATAACGGTGATATTTTAGAATAGTTTTTATAAATTAATTGAAATAATTCTATCTGATGACTAAAAAGAAATTGTTCCACTAACCATTCTGCAAGTAATTCATCTACTTCATTATAGTTTGGCGTAAGCATAAACAAATTTTGTAATTTACCTTCTGCTTCTAACCATTCGACCCATTCATAATCGTGAGCAAATTCCACAAAGTAACGAACTGTTTCAATTTTTTTAATTGATTGCTTTATGTATGATAATTGTTCCTGTTCTACTGACGGGGGAACCGTTACAATATCCCGAATACGCATTCTTTTCGTAATATAATTATCACCCATTAATTCCGCCCAGCGTTTTACCGCTTTTACGAGGGATTGATGATTATTCACTTTATTCGGATACACAATCGGTCTTATCCCCAAATGTTCCCAGTGGTACGTATTTTCTCCTTGTGCGACGAAAGCAAATCGTCTTGTACTTGGTGGTAAACCAGTTGCTAAATATTTCATTACTGGGTCATTATGACTATATCCAACGAATAAAACGGTGTAATTTGAGAATAGATCGACTAAAAATCTTCTCGCCCACCCTTCCGTTAAGTAAGCCCTTCCAAAATCACCGTCTGTTAAAATTAAAGCCTCTTTCTCCTGTTCTACATTACCATGTATATAAGCAAGACCTTTAAAAGCTCTCCCAGTCGGTAAAGCTGGAGCGTAATAAACATTGATATCTCTATTTATTTCTTTAATTGCAGTTGTAAAATGTTGATCAAAATTTGTTGTTACAATGCGGATATCTGTATCTAAAGGAAATAACCTTGGAATTGCATAATGTAATGGATTCGGTTTTGATTTCTCTATATGAACAAGATCTCTTGCGACTTGATGTACATCTTTTGTTTTCGCAATTTTACCAAGATAATAATCATGTGGTTCTGTTATTTCACGCTTTTCGACATATAACGTTTTTGCAATTTCATCAACTAAATCATCAAAATTTGGTAAGTTTGATTTCCCTTTCATAGAAACTCCCGCTCCAACAAATAACACTAACTTTCCTTGCTCAATGTGATCAATTAACTCATCTGGAATTTCTACTTCTGAAGTAATCCACATCCTGGATTCCCCCTTACCTAAAAATGTCATACACTCTCATTTTACTATAACATTTTTTCGTTATTTTTATAATATTTAGACTAAATTCCGAACATGAAAAAGTTTTATGTAAATAAATCCGTTACAATGTATGAACTCCAGAATTTATTGCAAAACTATGTATAAATCGGAGGTGTAAATTTTGAATGATTTCACAGTAGTGCTTATCAAGTTTATATCGTGCATTATCGCATTTAGCATTGGGCTTGCTTTATTTTTCCCTGCAACGTTTGTTCAAATTATTTCATTCAGTCTCTTTGTTACAATCGTATCCTACATGTTCGTTGATAAAATTATTTTAAATCGAATTGGCAATACTGGTGCCATTATGTCGGATTTCTTATTAACATATTTAAGCGTATGGATTTTCGGTAATATTTTATTAGACAACTATATGCAAATTGCATGGGGCAGTATCCTTTCTGCCATCGTCTTCACTTTATCTGAAGTAATCGTTCATCGCTTCTCTAACTCTCATACAAGGCACAACAATGATAACATTCGTATTAATCGCCGCTTTGCATATGGTACGGAGTTTGCTGAAGAACAAAATATATTGGATAAAGACAAGAAGAAGTAACATTTTAATGCAGGAGCGCCCTTTTTAATTATGTGGTGCTCCTTTTTTGTATATTTTTATTATGGTACATGAAATTATATAAACGATTATTTCAAAATATCGACTTACCAACAATATTTGACGCTATTTTTCTAATAAAAAAACTGCCTCTTATTTAGAGGCAGCCACTTTCAAGTCTTTTAATGCAACAACATCCGCAAACGCTCCCAATACTGCGTTATGATGTTTCACAATATCTTCAGCACGTAACACTTCTGCATCAAATGTACTATGCGCATCACTAACTAACGTTACTTTATATCCTTCACTACATGCTCTGCGCGTTGTCGTATCTACACAATACTCTGTTTGCATTCCCGAAAGAATAACGTGTTCAATTCCTTTCTCTTGTAACACTTCGCTTAAGTTTGTCTTATGGAATGAATCTGGCGTCGTCTTTTCAACAATATCATCCCCTTCTTGCGGAGCGATTGTTGCATGGATTCGCCATCCATCCGTACCTTTTTCTAACGGATGGTCTTTAGGACCGTTATGTTGAACATAAATAACTGGAATATCATTTGAACGACATTCCCCAATAAGCTCTTGCAATGTTTGTAAAAATTTTTCCCCATTATGTACTGGCATTCCAGCTGTATACATACCGGCTTGCACATCAATTACGATTAATGCTTTTTTCATTTCACACAGCTCCCTTCGTTTATATAAGCCATTGCATATTCATTATAATTGTTTGTATTCCATCATCCAACAATCTTCTAGTTCCCCCTCATGCAGCTCATGTTCCTTTAAAATCTTTACTTTTTTAAATCCGCATTTTTCATAACACTTTATCGCTCGTTCATTATTTACTTTCGGATCCATTGCGATTGCTTCTGCTCCCATTTCACCCATAATGTATGTAATTGCTGCCTGAACGAGTTTTTGTCCAATTCCTTTTCCCCAATAGACTGGTTCACCGATAAATTGATCCATTCCCCATACATTTTGTGATTCTTTATAGCCATATATCGCTTTCCACTCTGAATCAACTGGGTACATTTGTATGTAACCAATCGGAACGGTATCAAATTCTATTAAACATCTATTTTCATTACTGTTTGGATTATGCATAAAATGATCAAGCACCTTTTCTACAGATTGCGGATTATCTCGCCCTTCGTAATACCGCAGGACTGCTGGGTCCGTTAACCATTTAGAAATGATAGCTGCATCATTTTCCATTACGTATCTAATCAATAAACCTTCTTTTTGAAAAAGCATATTATACCTCTATTATTCCTTTATATTTTTTCTTGATGTTACATCTTTCATTGCACCTACTAATGCATATGGTAGTAATGTAATCGCAAAAAATGCTGTAAATACGTTAAATTGCGGGATTGTATAGAGTGTGAACCATTCAGTGAAAAATTGAGAATTTAATATTCTATTAAAAAACTCTCCGCCTGGCCTAAAGTTTGGTGCCCACGCAGTTATTTCACACAAAATAAACAGTAACTGAACAATAAAAAATGCCCCTAGATAACGAAACCAAGTCCGTTTCCATATAGGTTGTGCATTTTTTAATATATCCCCCATCTAATCCCCTCCTTAAATATCCATCATATTAATTATACACTTTCCTCACTTTATTTGTTAAAATTTTCTATATAATTAATACCGTTGGGGGAATACATTATGTCTAAACCTATACTTACATCCACTTTAATCATTCTTAGAGGAAACTCCGCAAGTGGTAAAACAACGATTGCAAAGCAACTACAAGAACATTTCGGACAAGGTACACTTTTAGTATCACAGGATGTTGTGCGTAGAGATATGCTTAGAGTACACGACACAATGGGTAATTTATCACATGATTTACTATTTGAAATTACAAAGTACGGAAAAGGAAAATGTGAATTTGTTATTTTAGAAGGTATATTGGACAGTCGCAGGTATGGTGAGATGTTAAAAGAATTAATTCGTTATTTTGATGAAAATGCATTTACATATTATTTTGATTTATCATTAGAGGAAACTATTAGACGACATAACACAAGGGACAAACGATATGAATTTGGTGAAGATTCCCTCCAAAAATGGTATAATCCGCACGATACAATTGAGGTTGCCAGAGAAACTATTTTTACAGATAACTTTACGCAAAAAGATATATTTGATGCGATTCTTAATGATGTTGCGATACAAAAACAAGACTAATATAATATGTTAGTCTTGTTATGTACTTTGTGTTTCCGTTTTTATAATTGAACAATCTTTACATAAATAATAGTATATATTCATTTCCCCAAACTGGAAATCAACTACTGAAATAAGTTCACGTTCCTCGATATCTTGTGTAATTGTAGCAACATACTTCATCTCTTTAGAACAAGTTGGACACGCCAAATGCTCTGGAAGATCCGCATATAATGGTGCCCCTAATAATCTACATACATATTCAGAACCGAACAAGTCAAAAGCTTCCCAGTAACTATCTTCATCTGTAGGTATATCTTCATTTTTCATATTTATAAGCTTTACCGTTGTTTTTGGTAATGAAACTGGTAACTTATCTTCCTCTTCCATTATCCATTCTTCTGTATTTTGCTGCTTTATGATTTGAACTGTTTTACCTCCATCACTTAACTGAAAATATTGCGGTTCCCACACCATCGCGCAGTTCAAGCATGAAACGAATGGTAAAATATTTAGTTCATTACTTTTAAGTTCAGCAAGTCTCCCATCTTTTAAATCAAAACAGAGAATTTGATGCATCTTCTCACCGCATAACTTACATACTGGCAAATTACAATCTTGACCGCCAAAGTAATGATTATATGAACCTCTTCCTTCAATTACTCTATACCCTTTCCGCTCATTACAATGTGCGCCATATAATTCTATTGTCATATTCTATCCTCGCCTTTATAAGAATGATTCACAAAATGATAATAATTAAGACTAAAAAACATCGTCTTCCTGAATAGTTTCCATAATAAATTCTTTTAAACTCGGAGATATTTCTTCCATTTCGTCATCCGCGTGATACCAAATATATATTTTATCATCCATTTTTCCATTATTTATTTTAAAGCACAATTTATCCCCTGAACCATCGTCACCAATTATGATAAGATTTTCTGGTATAGACTCATCTCTCATGTCAATGTTTTGTCTAACAATATCATCCCAAGTTTTCGTTACATTTCTATTATCTTTAATCGGATATAGTATCCATTCCCCTATTTCAGCATTATTAACTAATTTAATAAGATCCCTATATTGATTTGGGAAAGCAGCACCTAGCTTTTCTTCCGTTTCTTTTATTTGCAACTCCAATACACCTTGTTTCTTTGTTTCAATATATTCTCTTACTTCTTTCATGAAATACACCTATCCTTTGAACTTAATTACACTATTATGAGTGAAAGTGTTTAGTAAACGATTTGATCCGATTTATATATTTCATTATACGTTAACCCTTCGTTTTCAACATACTATTCTTCTCTACTTCTCAATAACCTTCTGTTCTACTTCCTTACCTCATTCTTAATAGTTTTTCTAAACATGAGACAATTTTTATGTTTTATTACAGGTTTATTAATAAGTCATTTAAAAATCCTATTATACTTCCACTAAAAAAATAAAAGCCAGCCTCAATAAAGAGAACTGACTTCTATTTGGATCATTATAGTTACTATAAAATTTTTACTTTAACAGTTTTTCTTCCCCAATTCATAGCTTTACTTTTTGACCCCATTAATACATCAATACGATTACCTTTAATTGCGCTTCCAGTATCACCAGCGATAGCTTCTCCATAACCTTCTACCCATACTTTAGATCCTAATGGGATTACTTTCGGATCAACTGCGATAATTCTCATATTCGGATTTGCCGTTAAATCATGCCCCATCGCAGTTAAAACGCGTCCACCATATGTACCATTTTCACTTGGATCAGCAGTATACGCTGTCGCTACTACCGTTAATTCACGTTTAGCAGACTGTATATTGTTTTGTGATACTTCTTTCGCTCTCTCTTCTTCTTTAGCCTTTGCTATTTCTCTTGCTATTTCTTCTTCCTTAGCTTTTGCTATTTCTCTTGCTTTTTCTTCTTCCTTAGCTTTTGCTATTTCTCTTGCTTTTTCTTCTTCT
>NZ_JBXAEZ010000005.1:124473-563837 GCF_058792475.1 Bacillus sp. MT94
ATTTCTTGCGCTTTCGGTTCTTCTTTAACTTTTACTTCTTCTTTGACTTTTGCCTCTTCTTTAGGCTTTACTATTTCTTGCGCTTTTACTTCTTCTTTAACTTTTGCCTCTTCTTTAGGCTTTACTATTTCTTGTGCTTTCGGTTCTTCTTTAACTTTTACTTCTTCTTTGACTTTTGCCTCTTCTTTAGGCTTTACTATTTCTTGTGCTTTCGGTTCTTCTTTAACTTTTACTTCTTCTTTAGGCTTTACTATTTCTTGTGCTTTCGTTGTTTCTTTCGCTTTTGCTACTTTCTGCGTCTTTACTTCTTTCTTTTCTTTAACTGATTTTTGTACTTTCGCTACTTGCTTCGTTTTCTCTTCAGTTTTCTTTTCAGTTGGTGCTGTACTTGATAGGAAAGAAACGTTTGCATAAGCAATTTTTCCTTTATACTCAAATTCCAACCATCCGTCTTTTACTTGATGCGTTGATTCAATTACATCATCTTTTTTTAGTCTGCCAAGAATTTCTGAATCTGTGTTTGCTTCGGTACGTACATTTAACAAATTCGCCGTTACATGATACACATCTTTTGTAAACTCCGAACTTACAAACACTTCTTTACCGTTCAATTCAATTTTTGACCAGCCATCTTCGGTATTGATGACTTTTAACTCTTGCCCATTCTTTACTTTTTCGACCACTTTTGATTCTGTAGTCGGTTTTTCACGTACGTTAAGTACATCTGCTGTTACGATTGTTTCTGCGGTAGCAGTTGTGGTAAACGCCCCCAATCCAAAAATAGTTGCTGTTGCTGCGCCAATTACTTTTTTCATATTAGCCTCCATTATATTTTTTTGAATTTTATCAAATGTCTCTGTAAAATTGTATAATTTTACATAATATCAAAACATTTGCAACAGTATATTAATACGGCTTAATATACTGTTATTAAAACTCCTCACTTCAATACTAACAAATTCTTATTTCTAATTCTATATATTATAAATCTCCTTATCTTTTATAAAAGCTTCATGCCCTTCTTCACACTAAATAGTTGTTGCAATTCCCGCCAAAAATAAACTTACGATTGCTAAAATTTGAGTAGCGACTATAGCCCCTCTTAAATGAAACTTATAATCTTTATATCCTTTCATACCTGCCGTACTAGGAATCACAACAAACCTTGGAGTAATCCAGCAAAAAATTAGCCAATCAATTATAAGTAAATCTACTAAATTGAAAATCATTAAAATACCAAAAGTGTGTAAATAAGCATCAATATACAATAATTTTTCATGCTTATGTAATATATATGTAGAAACGAAAGGACAACCGAAAAGAATAGCATTGTATACAATATTAAAGTAAATGGTTTGCTTTTTTTCATGAATCGATTTTGGAAAAACTACTTTTTGAATATCTTTTGGATAATCAGTTAATGAAAGTCGAGGATTATAATATAAGGACCCTAAAATCATTACGGATAGTACAATAGACATGATGATACCAACGTACATCATTTGCTCAAATTGATTCATATGCTTCATTCACCCTTTTCTGTAATTACTATGTTAATCATTCACTTAATTACACATTGTATGTACGTACATAATCAAAAATTAACATCTAGCTTTAATAGTGAAGCAAACAGATGTAAACCTACTAAAAGCAATGATCGATCCAAATAATATCCCTTCTCGCAAAATTTTACTAAGCGTAGGTTTTACATCGGAGAAAGTTTGTGAGATTGATGGATTACCTGGGGAAATTTTGAGCACATACATATAATTACAAAAAGGCAGTGCTACTTAAGTAGCACTGCCTTTTTCTTTATTGGAATAATCCTTTTCCTTTATTCATTTACTTATAAAGTATTGTCAGTTCTTCTTTATGTTCTGTATTTCCACATTATAAATATTTCACGTCAAGGAGAGATGACTGAAATGAATAATCAAAAAATTGAACTTACTGGTCGTATCGTTACACCTAATGATCCTGATTATAATTCAGCGCGTGAAGAATTCAATACATTCTTCAACAAATTTCCGTTAATCATTATTTTTGCTCAAAATACGCAGGATGTAGTAAACGCTGTTCGCTGGTCAAGGCTACATAACGTTCCTATACGCATGCGCTCTGGACGTCATAATTATGAGGCATTATCCGTCAGTAATGCTGGTCTTGTAATTGATGTAAGTGAAATGAAGCAATTAGAAATAGATCACAATAATGGAACTGTAACTATCGGGACTGGATGGAGAAATATTTCTTTAATTGAAACACTTGCAGCTGAAGGATTAGTTGTGCCGAGTGGTGTTTGTCCTACTCCCGGGATTGCAGGTGTTACTTTAGGTGGCGGACATAGTATTCTCTCTCGTCCGTTTGGATTAACTCTCGATCATTTACTTGAATTAGAAATGGTAGACGCGAATGGTTGTATAATACGCGCTAACGCCAAGTGTAACTCCGATCTCTATTGGGCTTCGCGCGGTGCTGGTGGTGGTAACTTTGGAATATGTACTTCGTTTAAGTTTCGAACACATAAAATTAATACGGTAGGATTTGCAGAAATAAGCTGGGGGATATCAGATTTAAAACCTGTATTAACCTCTTGGCAAGAATATACGCTACCTTGCGCTAATAAACGACTTACAACTACTCTTTTTATGTCTGCAGGATTAGAACCATCATTATTAATGCAAGGTGTATTTCTCGGTTCTGTACAAGAATTGCAGTCGCTACTACAGCCATTACTAGAAGCCGGTTCACCACTGCAAGTAACTATCGAAGAGATACCATGGGCAGAAGCAGCAGCGAAAATAGCTGAGAAGCAACCTGCAACACCTTTACCATTTAAAAGTGTTGGTCCATATGTATATGAACTATTACCAGAAGAAGGACTATCCATTATCGATCACTTTATTAATAATGCACCTCCCTTTTCCACCACCTCCGTATTTTTCCACGGATTAGGCGGTGCTGTTGCTGAGGTGCCAAATGAGGCGACTGCTTACTTTTACCGAAAAGCACTATCAAACATGTCAATATTCGCTACTTGGGAGCAACCAGAAGGTGCTGGCGGAAGTATTCGATGGGTTGAAGACTTCCGTTTGGCAATGCTTCCATTTACAAAAGGTGTCTATGTTAATACTCCTGACCTATCCATTAAAAATTGGCCAGATGCATACTTCAGTTGCAACTTTGACCGATTAATGGAAGTAAAAGCAAAATATGATCCGAAAAATGTCTTTAACTTTCCGCAAAGTATTCCGCTTTTTTAAACTATATATTCCACCTAGTATATCAAAATATAAAACATCCATTTTTTAAATGGGTGTTTTATAAACTAAGTTTACATAATATAATTATTAGTTACTTTTTTTGCTAAATATCTATTCAACAATCCAAAGTAACACTTTCTCAAACTCTTTTTTGGGCAACATACTTTCTTTTATATAGCCATTCTTTTAATTGTACTTCATCCAAAGTTTCGTTCCCCTCTCGTAATCTTTCACACTATATTCGCTCGTTTTTCACAAAAGGTTCATTTTACATGAAAATTTATTTATTACAATAAAAATATAAGGTATATTTTTAAGAAAAGGAGGATTTCAAGAATGAATCAAGAGGATAAAATTTACGCTGAAAAAGTGTTGGAAAATCTATTCATCGGATCACAAGTTGATGGATTACAATTTGGTATTTCTCCAGCCGCTATAAAGATTCATTTCACAAACTTTCACGACTCAGTTGATTATGACGGACAATTATATATCAATATCGAATCCAAATGGTGTTTATTTAATAAACCTCAAAAAAGATACCCATTAAATGAAGATGAATTTGAAGTTTATTCTGAGGAAGAAGAATATGAAAGAATATTTAAGATAAGAAGACAAAAAGTTACCGATATACGACTCGGCTTAGAAAGCCCTCATTTAATTATTACATTAGAGAGTGGACAAATTATTTTTGTAAATGGTTTTCATGATTATTATGAATGTTGGCAATCTGGTGTTCTATGTGAGCAATGGCTTGTAGTCGCTGCACCTGGGAATGAAATCGCCACTTGGGCTCCCGATGAGTTTATCGATAAATAAACTGTCTTCACGAAGAAGAACCGAAGATATTTTATGAACTACATAACTATTTCTATTACACTTAAACGAATGACCATTTTACTTTAATAGAACTCACTTTATTAAAGCTGAAAGGATGATAATGATGGCATGTGTCCATGATTTTGGAATAATTGACGATTTTACTTCTCAAAAAAATTACGAAGATTATACACCAGAGAAATATCATTGTATTTCTGTTGATGATGATATTATCAGTAGCTTAAATCGAAATTTATCAATTATGAAAACCTACTTTCATACAGTCAAAAATCAAGAACACGGTTTAGCTCATTACGGTATTACAATTATCCCGCCTGAATCATTAGCAATTTTCTATGAAACAGTTACATCTTCAAAGTTCTTCAGAAAATATGATGAGCTGAATGAGTTAGCTTCAAAAATTGTACAAGCCGCAGCAGAACAGAAGTACATGATCCATTATGGGGTTTAAATGTAATTCAAAAAATGCTTAGGATTTCTCCGAAGCATTTTTTGTATGTTACTAATAAATTTATTTCCTTAACCATTTAGTCCATGATTGAGCCTATGGCCCCACCTTTTACAAGTGAGGGCGCCCCTATTAATCTAAATAGGCGTCTCATTTCCAATCTTCCAGCTAAACCATTTCCCATGCCCTTCTGTTTCTCCAACCGTTTCACGATATTCGTTTCCGTTAATATAATAATCAATATGAAGGTCACGATCCCACATGTTGTTATAAAGGTGGAATACATCACGTTTTGCGCCAATTTCTTGTATTTGTTTTTCTAACTTATGTTTTACTTGTTCTGGTATTTGATTTGCGACGTGTGTATGGAAAATACAAATAACAGCTTCTTCACTTATTTGTTCAATAATAGAT
The DNA here is from genome assembly GCF_058792475.1 of Bacillus sp. MT94. Taxonomy (NCBI): domain Bacteria; kingdom Bacillati; phylum Bacillota; class Bacilli; order Caryophanales; family Bacillaceae; genus Bacillus; species Bacillus sp. MT94. Next base: position 129,439 of record NZ_JBXAEZ010000005.1, read on the forward strand.
GATAATAGCTCTACACCGTCTCCTTCTATGAATTGGACAGATTCATTTTTCACTAAAGATGCAGCTTGATCAAACATCTCAAGCCTTTCTTTATGTTCTGGCCAAATTAAAGCACGTAACCATAAATAATCTTCCTCATTATGTAAATCATTCACATGTAAGTCCAGTCCGATTCTTTCTACGACAGATGGGCCTTCTTTTAGAAAATGCGGTACATTCTCCCCTCTTATTTCAGAAGTTACATGCACATTTGAATTTATATTTCCGTACATTTCATCCGTCCCGTACGAATAACTATATTGGTCCCAGAACAGTTGCAACCCAGAACTTGTCCCAATTTCAATTAACGCTAACGGCTTCTTCACTTTGTTAAATATGTAGCAGAAACTTGGGTATAAGTATGCACACCGTCTTACTTCATTCGTTTGAACGAGTTTCGTTTGTAACAATGTAATGATTTCTTCTCGGTACTCTTTACAGAAATCTTTAAAATGATCAAAAGCTTTATTTAAATTTGTATCGGCATTTTCAACTAAACTACTATAATACGTTTTTAAATGATGTTCTTTCCCTGCTAACAATAAATAATGTACTGCACCTAATAGTAAGTTTGGGACTGGTTGACCTACCTGAGCACAGGACGATAGTGTAAGTACTTCCTCATCTTCAGCAATTTTCATTGATAAATATTCATATAAATCACTTGACCCTTTACATTCCTTTATTGAAAAGTTTCGAAATAAGTTTGAAATTTGTTCTTTTGTACACATTAGAGTCCCTCCTTTTTATTTTTTTCAGAATAATCTTACCATTACAGAAAGAATAATCCCATAAAAAGGTACTCGATTTAGTCACTTAAGGATACGTAAGCTTTTTCGAGATAATTTCAAACTGTAATTTTTTTCTATTTATCACCTTAAAAGAGCTTGTTAAATAAGATTTTTAGCGAATAAAACGTTAAATAGTTTAAAATTATCAGATAACACTAGATATTTTAGTCTATTAATTATTATAATAGAGTATGAGATGGTTATATAATTGAGACAAAAAAGGTATACACCTAGGTGGGGCCTAGGCGGTGTTTCTCTTTTACGGCTTAGACATAGAAAACACCTACACTTTTTTGCCAATATAGGGGATGGAGAGATTATCATGAGCAACATGCAGCAAAAAACAGACGTTATCTTAATTGGTGCAGGAATTATGAGTGCAACGTTAGGCTCATTACTAAAAGAATTAGCACCAGAATGGGAAATTAAAGTTTTTGAAAAACTCGCAAGTGCCGGGGAAGAAAGCTCTAACGAATGGAATAATGCAGGTACAGGGCATTCTGCGCTATGCGAACTGAACTATACTTCCGAAAAACCTGACGGATCTATAGATATTAGTAAGGCTGTAAAAGTGAATGAGCAATTCCAGCTTTCAAGACAATTTTGGGCATATCTTGTAAAGAGCAAATTAATTCGTAATCCACAAGATTTTATTATGCCACTACCTCATATGAGTTTAGTACAAGGGGAAAAAAATGTTGAGTTTCTAAAAAACCGTTTTGAAGCGCTTTCGAAAAATCCACTGTTTCAAGGTATGGAATTTTCCGATGCTCCTGAAACATTAAAAAAATGGCTTCCACTCATTATGGAAGGCCGCACATCTAATGAATCGATGGCGGCAACGAAGATTGACTCTGGAACAGATGTTAACTTCGGTGCATTAACACGTATGTTGTTTGATTACTTAAAAACAAAAAATGTCGAGCTAAACTACAAGCATAGTGTTGAAAATATTAAGCGCACGAAAAATGGTTTGTGGGACGTGAAAGTACACGATATGAATAGTGGTAAAATTGAGCATCATACTGCTAAATTCGTCTTTATTGGCGGCGGTGGCGGTAGTCTACCTCTACTTCAAAAGACTGGTATCCCTGAATCAAAGCATATCGGTGGATTCCCGGTAAGTGGACTATTTATGGTATGTAAAAACCAAAAAGTTGTAGAGCAGCATCATGCGAAAGTGTACGGTAAAGCTAAAGTTGGCGCTCCGCCAATGTCTGTACCTCATCTAGATACGAGATATATAGACAATAAAAAAGCTTTACTGTTTGGACCATTCGCAGGCTTTTCACCTAAATTCTTAAAAACTGGTTCAAATCTTGACTTAATCGGTTCTGTAAAACCGAATAACGTCTTAACGATGTTAGCTGCTGGTGTAAAAGAAATGGGACTTACAAAATACTTAATTCAGCAAGTTATGTTATCGCACGAAAAACGTATGGAAGAATTACGCGAATTCATTCCGAACGCGAAAAGTGAAGATTGGGATATTGTAGTTGCTGGACAACGTGTACAAGTAATTAAAGATACTGATGCTGGCGGTAAAGGAACACTTCAATTTGGTACAGAAGTAGTAAGTGCAGCTGACGGCTCAATCGCCGCATTACTAGGTGCATCACCAGGTGCTTCTACTGCTGTTCACGTCATGCTTGAAGTATTAGAAAAATGTTTCCCAAGCCGCATGGTAGAATGGGAAGAAAAAATAAAAGAAATGATTCCTTCATATGGCATTTCACTAACTGAAAATCCAAGATTGTTCCAAGATCTTCACACTTCGACTGGTCGTACACTTGGATTAAACGAAAAAGAAACTGTTCATAATTAATGAAGAAATAAAAAAAACGTCCGATATATTCGGACGTTTTTTTTGTCTACTAAAAATTATACTTATCAATATTATCTTTCGTAAATACAACTCGTTCTGGCAATACGATAATTCCGTTTCCTTCTGCCTCATAATCATATCCTTGAATGGAGTTTGGCTCTACTTTCACTTTTCCGATTCCTTTTACTTCAAAGCTATCCCCTACTTTTAACTTCTTTCCTTTTACAACAATCTCATTTGCTACATAAGTTGCCAACGCACCTTGCTGTTTGACATCCCATAATCCGAATTGTTGTACTGTTCCTCGTTTTACATAATCACGCATAACGTTCGGTGTAGAAAATCCAGTTACCACTACTTTTTTATCCATTTTTAAGTTTTCAGCTGCTTGCGCCATGGCTGGGAGTGCTGTTGCATCTGGACAAATAACTGCGTTAATATCTGGATACGTTTTTAATATGTTCTCCCCTACGGATAAAGATTTTTGTGCATTATTTTCACCGTACTGCGTCGTTACAATTTCCCAGTTCGGATATTTCTTTTTAATAATTTCTTTCGCTTTCGTTACCCATTGGTTTTGATCCGTTACTGTTGGACTAGAATAAAAGAACGCTACTTTCCCTTTATCTCCAATTTGCTTGGAAGTCATTTCAATTAATAAGTTAGCAAGTTGGTCTGGTGTCCCTTGACTTATATAAAAAGAACGGTCTTTGGGATTCACATCAGAATCCCACGTTAAGACAGTCATTCCTTTTTTCTTAGCACGTTGCAATGATTGCGATAAACCATCAACTGATGTAGAGGAAACCATAAGTGCATCATAATTTTGGTTAATAAAATTATTTATATACTTTACTTGCCCTGATACACTCGCTTCAGACGGCCCATCATATTTCACTTGTACGCCTAGCTTATCTCCCATCTCCTTTGCTCCTTCACCGCCCGATGTAAAGAAGCCAACTCCAGTTAATTTCGGGATAAATGCAAATTTCACATCATCCGCTTTTTTCTTATCTGCCGTTTGACTAGAACAAGCGATTAAACCTATTAAACAAATACATACAATCAATACAATCCCTAGTTTTCTCTTCATGACATTTCCCCCTTATGCCAACTCTGTCTTTTCCCCGCTAAAAATTGATGTAATTTGAAATGTCTCATAATAACTGAAAGAATAAGGATAATACCTATTACGACATTTGATTGTTCATTTGTTAAGCCTGTCATTTGTAGGCCATATTGCATAAGGCCTATAAAAATACTTGCAAGTACAGTACCGAAAATACTTCCTTTTCCACCTGTAATAAGTGTCCCGCCTAATACGACTGCTGTAATGATTGGTAATATTGTTTCACTTCCTATATCAGCACGTGCAGAACCGAAATATGCAGTTAAGAAAACTCCCCCTAATCCACCTCCTAACCCAGAAAGTATGTAAGCAATGATTACTACTTTCTTCGTCTTAATCCCGGTGTATTTTGCTGTATTTTCATTCGCACCTGTTAATTTTACGTAGCGTCCATATATCGTTCGGTGAAACAAAATTGTGTATACAATTGTTAATGAAATAAGTAACCATAATAAATTGGGTATTCCTATAAAACTACCATTTGCTAGTTTTACATAAGTATCAGGTAAACCGCTTATCCCTTCATATCCAGAAGCACCCGCCCCTCCTGAAATGACAAGCGCAATTCCTCCGTATAAAAACATCGTTCCGAGTGTAACGACTAGTGGTTCTACATCTGTCATTTTTATAATGAGTCCATTTAAAGCTCCTGCTAAACAACTAATTATTAGGGCGATTATGACAGCAAACAAAATAGGTATTCCGTTCATCCAAAGTACACCAATCAAGATCGAAGTGAGCCCCATTATTGATCCGACCGATACATCAATTCCTCCTGTTACAATAACGAAAGTCATTGGTATCGCCGCAATTGCGATAAATAGGAAATCATTTGTACTAAAAAGGAGATTACTAATATTTAAGAAATCACTATTTATAAAACTAAAAAGGATGAATTCTATAAGAAGTAATACAATTAGAACCCCTTCCCATCTATATAAATACTTCATAGATTCATCCTCCTTTTTGCCTTCCACTTTTTCATAACACTATCTAATATGATGATGAGTAATAATAAAAAGCCTGAAATGGCATTATTCCAAAATGCTGGTATTTTTAAAAAGACGAGTGAGCTGCTTATTGTTTCTAAAAATAACGCTCCTAATGCAGCTCCAAATATAGAACCTGTTCCTCCTTTTAAATGAATTCCTCCTAGTACAGCGGCTGCGATTACTTGTAATTCTAATCCTGTACCTGTTTGATTTGGGACGAACCCGATATTCATAACAAATATGCAACCAGCGAGCGCAGCGCTTATGCCTGAAATCATAAACGCATATATCTTCACTTTATTAACAGGTATACCAATAAGCCTCGCGCCATCTTCATTATCACCTACTGCATAAAAGTATCTTCCCAATGGCACTTTTCTTAAAAAGAAGTATAGTAGTAGTAAAATAATAAAAACGAACCATACAGTTATAGGTAAACCAAGAATGATGATAGATGACAGCTGCTTAAAATCGTTTGGAATATCTTCAATCCACTTCCCGCCTGTGAAAATTAACATTGCACCTCTAACAATTCCTAACATGCCTAATGTCATAATAATGGCTGGTACCCGAAACTTCGCAACTCCAATACCATTTACGAAACCGATAATGGCCCCAAGTATAATAGCTACAAATATCGACAAGAATGCACTATCCCCATTCGTTAACATCATTCCGCAAACTGCTGCACTTAACCCCATGCTTGAACTAACTGATACATCTATATTTTTCGTAAATAAGACGAACGATTGGCCAATTGCTAGCACGACTAAAATAACGCTAGATTTCATCATTAAAGATAATGAATTAAATTGAATAAAACTAGGGTTTATCATTCCTACAATAGCTATATACATTAGTAGTAACAGTATGATAGACGTTTCATGCATTTTTAACATACGTTTCATTTCGCTACACCTCCGTTTGCAAGGCGTGTAACTTCATTCACACTCAGTTGTTCTTTTTCCATATGAGAAACAAATCGTCCATTTCTCATTACATATACACGGTTTACTAATTGAACAATTTCTTCAACATCTGAAGAGATTAATAAAATTGCAAGTCCTTCCTTTTTCATTTTTTCTATCGTCTCATACACTTCAAGCCTTGCTTTCACATCAATTCCGCGAGTCGGTTCATCAAGAATAATAATTTTCGGATTACATGCGAGATACTTCGCAAGTACGACTTTTTGCTGATTTCCTCCCGATAAAGATGCGAGTTCTTCATTCATATTCTGTACAACAATTCGGAATTGTTCTATAAACAAATTAACTAAAGCGCTTTCTTTTTCTTGATTTATAAAAAAGCGATTATTTTGCTGTAAACTTGCTGCTGCAATATTTTCTTTAACAGAAGCAATTGAGAAAATTCCATTCCTCGCCCTATCCTCTGGCACATAAACTAGTCCTTCGTCTAGCCTTTTATGCAAAGAACACGTATCAATTGATTTTCCATCTAATAAGATAGACCCTGATTTTATAGTTTTCAATCCAAATATCGCTTCTGCTAATTCCGTTCTGCCAGATCCTATAATGCCAGCAACACCTACAACCTCTCCCGCATGTACAGTGAATGATATATTTTCGAATGCGTGACCATTTATATCAACCACTTCTAATATTTTTTTCGTCTTTGCTGTCTCTTGAACTACTTCTATTTTCTCTTTCTGTTTATATCCTTTTGGCAATAGTCCTTCCATCAGCATGTCATATGTATAGTCACATACATCACCTTGGCTTACAACCATTCCATCACGTAGTATTGCTACTTTGTTTGCAATTTCAAAGATTTCTGGAAAACGATGCGTAATATAAATCATCCCAATTCCTTTTTCTTGCAAGCTTTTCATCAGCACAAAAAGACTCTTAATTTCATGAGTTGTTAATGTCGATGTTGGCTCATCTAAAATAAGAATCTCAGCGTCTCGTATTAATCCTCTAATGATTTCTACTAACTGTTGCTGCGCAATGGATAACGATCCTCCCTGTTCATTAAGATCAATATCCCAACTTAAACTGTTAATTAATTGCTGAACTTTTACTTTTAGTTTCTTTCTATTCCCCTCTAATCCAATACATATATTTTCTTCAATGGTCATATGAGGAAAAATGAGCGGTTCTTGTGGTATTAAATAAATCCCTTCTTGGTGTGCTTCTTTTGGATTTGCAAACTGCTGTCTCTTTCCTTTCACATACATTTCTCCACTATCATACGAATATAACCCCGTTAATATTTTCATTAATGTCGATTTCCCGGCGCCATTTCCACCAACTAAAGCGTATATATCACCATGCTCTACTTGTAAGTTCACTTCCTTTAGCACAAGTTGATTCGAAAACGCCTTACTCATTTTCTTCACTTGTAATAAGGGCACATTCTCCACATGATGTCACCTGCCTTTACCCAGAACATTTTTTGAGAAAATGATTATTTGTTCTACTTGTTTTGTAGCATTGTATATTCCTTTTTTCATATCTAGAACACTTTTTTCAATGTACTATTAATCGTTTCAACTGGAATAAACAAAATATGTGACACATATGTTTAAGCATTGGTCAATTGTTGAAAGGGATGAAGAGTATGTCACAGCTGAACTTTGAAGAAAATTTATTAACTAAAGTAGCCTGGTACTATTATAAAGATCAATTAACACAACAAGAGATTGCTTCACTTCTTCATATTTCAAGAAATAAAGTCGTCCGGTTATTAGATAAGGCACGCAGTGAAGGTATCGTTACATTTCACGTAAAAGGAACCGGTTTGCATTGCTTGAGCATTGAACGTGACTTAATGAAAAAGTTCCACTTGAAAGATGCCTTTATTATCCCTACTCCAATAGACAATTATGCTACTTCTCTCGGAAAAGCCGCTGCACAATATTTAGAGACTCATCTCCAACAAGGTGATTTACTCGGCATCGGCTGGGGTGAAACAATAAGTAAAATGCTAGAAAACATTCATTTTGAAAGTTCTATTAATCTTTCATTCGTAACGCTAACAGGCGGAGTAAACCACTATCTTCCAAGAAAACAAAACTATTTACACTACATGCAAGGTGATCTTCATATTATTCCTACTCCTTTTCTAGCATCTTCTACTGAAATGGCACAAAGTATTTTATCAGAACCAAGTGTGAAAGATATGCTTCATGTCGCTTCACTTGCACATACGGCAGTTGTCGGTATTGGCGGGTTATCTCAAGACGCTACGATTGTAAAAGAAGAAAAATTAACGCTACGTGAAATGACATATATTCGAAGTCAAAACGGAGCGGGCGATATTTTAGGACAGTTTTATAATACGAATGGTGAGTTATTAGAGCTCTCGCATCATAATCGTCTAATTGGCACACCACTTACGATTCTTCGCAGCATGAAGCATGTCATTGGTGTGGCTGGAGGTACTCAAAAGATAGATGCCATTTATGGGGCTTTAAAAGGGAAATTTATTCATACATTAATTACTGATGAAGAAACTGCGCTCTCCTTATTAAGAAAGGAAGGTGATTCTTAATGTCTACTTTATTAGCTTTCGATGCTGGTACAGGAAGCATTCGAGCTGTTCTTTTTGATTTACATGGCAATCAAATTGCAGTAAGTCAAAAAGAATGGGTTCATAAAACTGATCCTCGTTACCCCGGTTCTATGAATTTTGATGTAGAAGAAAACTGGCAACTTGTACAACAGTGTACGAAAGAAGTTCTGCAAAAAAGTAATATACTTCCCTCTTCTATTCAAGCTATTAGCGCTACAAGTATGCGAGAAGGTTTTGTTTTATATGATAAAAATGGGCAAGAAATATGGGCATGTGCAAATGTTGATGGCCGTGCATCCGCTGAAGTTAGTGAGCTAAAAGAAATCCGCTCACATCTTGAAGAAGATTTATACAGAAAATCTGGGCAAACTTTTTCATTAGGTGCTTTACCACGTCTACTCTGGATAAAAAAACATGAACCCGACGTCTATAATAATATTTACTCTTTTACAATGTTAAACGATTGGATTTTATATAAACTAAGCGGCGTACTACAAATTGATCCCTCAAACGGATGCACGTCAGGTATTTTTGACTTACAAAATAGAGTGTGGGATAACGATGTCGCTAAGGAGTGCGGTCTATCTTTGCCATTTTCACCAACAGTAAATGAAGCTGGTACAGTAATTGGCAACGTTACAAAAGAGTGTGCAGCACTAACTGGTTTACTTGAAGGGATTCCTGTCGTCGCTGGTGGCGGTGATGCTCAAATGGCAGCACTCGGGACTGGAGTCGTAAAGCCAAATCAAACTTTAATATGCGGCGGCAGCTTTTGGCAACAGGAAGTGAATATTACAGAGTCAACAACGGATCCAAATGCTGCAATTCGAGTAAATTGTCACGTCGTTCCGAACCTTTGGCAATATGAAACGATTGCCTTTTTCCCTGGCCTCGTTATGCGTTGGTTTCGAGACGCTTTTTGCCAAGAAGAAAAAAAGTTCGCTGAAAAACTCGGTGTAGACGCTTATGAATTATTAGAAGAACAAGCGAAAGACGTACCTGTCGGTTCATATGGTATTATCCCTACTTTTTCAAACGTTATGAACTACATTTCTTGGCGTCATGCCGCACCTTCATTCTTAAATTTAAGTTTAGACGCTGACAAATGCGGAAAAAAGGAAATGTTCCGTGCTATTGAAGAAAATGCGGCCTTCGTTACACTTGGAAACTTAAAACTAATTGAAAATCTTACTGGTACATTCCCTTCTGAAGTTGTTTTTGCTGGCGGTGCCGCTAAAGGGAAACTATGGCCACAAATTCTATCAGACGTACTCGGCATTCCTGTAAAAGTACCCGTTGTGAAAGAAGCAGCTGCTTTAGGAACTGCAATTGCTGCTGGAGTTGGCGCTGGCATATATTCATCTATGGAAGAGACTGCCGAACAATTTGTACAGTGGGAAAATACATTTGAACCAATCACTGAAAATCACGAACTATATAAAGAGTTCTATGAAACATGGAAAACTGTATATGACAGTCAGCTCGCTTTAGCTGATAAAGGGCTCACCTCACATATGTGGATTGCGCCTGGTGCACTGTAACACATTACATAAAGGAGTGAACTGTATGTTAAAAGCGAATGAAAATGACTTCTCCTATCGCTTCGGTGATAACGGGCCGAAATATTTAATACAAGGTCCAAATATTGATCTTGGCCTTGTTGTCATTCAACCGGGCCAGGAGTTTCAAAACCATTATCATACGACGTGCGAAGAGGTCTTTTATGCATTAGAAGGTGAAATAGATTTCTATGTGAATAATGAAAGAGTTCCAATTAAACAAGGTGATGTCCTGCAAGTTCGTCCTCATGAATCTCACTATCTTATTAACCATTCTGACAAACCTTTTAAAGCTGTTTTTATTAAGTCACCACATTTACCAAATAAAGATACTGTACAAACGGAAAATCCAACATTAACGAAGGAGTGATTTTGAATGACTTGGGGATTTAAAAATCGATTAAATACAATTTTACCTGATGGTAGAGCGGTTATGTTAGCAATAGATCACGGCTACTTTTTAGGGCCAATTCACGGGCTAGAACAACCACTTGAAACAGTTAAAAACTTACTTCCTTATACAGACTCCCTCTTTTTAACACGCGGTGTACTTAGCTCCTGTATTCCTGAAAACTGCAGCACACCGATGGTTATGCGTGTATCCGGTGGCGCTACTGTCGTCGGTAAAGATTTAGCGAATGAAACAATTGTTACACCTGTGAAGGAAGCAGTGAAGCAAAACGCAATTGGCGTTGGCGTTTCTGTTTTTGTCGGATCAGACTATGAAACACAAACTGTTACAAATCTCGCAAATGTAGTTTCTGAAGCTCATGATTACGGCCTACCAGTACTCGGCATTACCGCAGTCGCAAAGGAATTACAAAAACGTGAAGCTCGCTTTCTAGCACTTGCTTCCCGCGTATGTGTTGAAATGGGTGCTGATATTATTAAAACGTATTACTGCGAAGGATTCGAAAAAATAACGAGCACATGCCCTGCCCCAGTCGTCATCGCGGGTGGCCCAAAACTAGATTCAATTGAAGACGCATTAAACATTACGTACAATGCATTGCAAGAAGGCGCTATCGGAGTAGACATGGGCCGAAACATATGGCAATCCGAGCACCCAGCTGCGATGATTCAAGCAATACATGGTATTGTGAAAAATGGATTGAATGTGAAAGAGGCACTTGAACTTTATGATGATGTGAAGAATTAATGTGAAAAGACAGACTATTTATTAGTCTGTCTTTTTTGTTAAAATAAAGTAAAGGAGGAATGATTATGCGAAGAATGACTTTCGAACGTCCTACCGATCATTACGATGAACGCTTATACTCTATTGATGAAAAAATTTGCGCCCTATTAAAAGAACGAAAAGAACTTTCAGGTGATGACCCAAGTTTTCCACATGATGAAGCGATTTATAAATGGGCTAAGCAATACGAATTCTATCCAGACTATCTAAACTCATTATTCTCTTCCATGATGGATGAAGAAGAATTTAAACCTCGCGTTGAACCAACTGGCTTCAAAAAACATGTACCTGTTTTTAAAACTTATGAACATAATGGCGTCATGTATACTGTAACTTTTATTCGGCAATATGCAAATGCTAGTGTAGTTTATTTATATAGCGATTGGGATTCCACGGATGAAGATTTTATTGAAAATAAGCCTCATAGTTTCTTCCAATTATTAATAGATGATACATACGATTGCTGGTCAGAAGGTGGTGGCGGCACCGATGGACATATGAATCATCAATTCGTTATATCTCCTGTCCTTCCTGATAATTTGTCTGGAATAAGCTTACGATTTAAAGAACTCAGTATGCCGTTTAGGAAAGATCAAGCTGTGCTTGAATTTGAAATTCAGATAGACAAATAAAGTGAGACTTTACTCAATCCACAAATAGTAAGATAAATAAGGTAATAAAATAAACAAGCCCCTTTCCAAACTGGATAAGGGGCTAAATATGCACCTTCAAATGATTACTCTTGGTGATTACTATTAAGCTTTGAAACTTTCTTACCTTCTCTATAATCAAGACAAGACACTTCAATTAATAAGCCATTAAATACTGTAAAATAAAAACCATAACTACTACCTCGCATCGAATAAGGTTCCTTATCTATTTCAATGCCGCCTGCTACTAAACGATTATACGCTTGATCAACTTCATTTGAAGTATCCACTAAAAAACCAATATGAAAAGCTTCCGGATACGTAACTTCCTTATTCCCTTTAAATGCTTTTGGATCACTTAGCACAAGTATAAATCCACTCTCATCACTCATAACTACAAGTGCTTTCCCTTTTTGTTCCAAAAATTGAAAATCAAAAAATGTTTCAAAGAAATGTCTCGCTTCTGATAAATCATCAACACATAAATTTAAATGATTCAGCTTCATGTACTCATCTCCTTTTAAACAGAAGGGATATAGACTCATTTTCATAACCCTTAAATATGTAAGGCAAGATATTCAAGCGTTCCATCTAAGACTATGCTTTATAAGTCTAATATTTTTTTCTATATCCTAGAACATTTTTTTAATGAATGAAAGATTTCCTATCATTTACATCCCCCCAGTAATAAAAAAGAGGATACATGTTTGCTTCTACAACATGTATCCTCTACTTATATATTACGACTGCTGATAAGCCGCTTTCGATGATTTTACATAATAAACTGCATGATCCACATTAATAATATGATCTGGTTTTGGTTTACCACGGCCTGCTCTATGTCCAGCTAAATGTTCTTCACTTGTTTCCCAGTTTTTCCATGCTTCTTCAGATTCCCAGCGAATCATTACGACAACTTCTTCGTCGCCGCGTCTTACTTTTTTCACAAGAACACTTAAATCGATGAAGCCTTCAAATTTTTCAATAATACCTTCTCCAGTGAAACGTTCTACAACTATATTTGATGTACCTTCTTTTACTGTAAATGTTTTCGTTTCGATAAACATATATCCCACTCCCTCTTTGTTATACGAATACTAGTATTCTTCTATTATAATTGATTATGATAATTATTTTCAATTGTAAAGTTTTAATTTTTTGAATTATGCTGATTTCTTTTCTATCGCCTCATCTAAAAATTTGAAATATGGAAGTAACATCCCTATTAAAGATGTAACACATATAATTGCACCGATGATTACATATAGCGCTCTTACTCCCCACATTTCACTCAATATTCCCCCTACTAACACACCTAATGGCATAGCGGATCGTATAAAAAATAAACGCACTGAAAATACTTGCCCTATCATATTATTTGGGACGGTTTGTTGGCATATTGTTGTGTTATGAACATTGAAAAATGCAATACAAATCCCTGCTATTACTTCAATTATTATTGCAATGATAATACTATGATTGAATCCTAATGAAATGTATGTGAGTCCCCCTATAAACAATCCTCCGAGCATAAGTATACGCCGGCTTTTATATGTTACTTTTCCGACTAGTATAGATCCAACTACATAGCCAAGTGGGAATCCGGCCATAAAATAACCATATTCCGCATATCCCGCTGATAGCTCGTCTTTTATATAAGGAAGATTTGTGACCATCGTTACCCCAACTCCAAATTGCACGAAAGTAAGAAATATACCGAGCCAAACGATGATTGGTTTTGTGAAAAAATATGTAAAACCGTGAAGAAATTGTTCTAGCCACGTTTTCCGAATAGGTTGCGACGTTCTATTTTCTTTTATATAAAATAAGAAAGCACCACTAACAAATAGACAAATACATACGAAAGATAATGTAAGTTCTGTTCCAATCAAATGAATGACTACTCCGCCTAATACTGGCGCAAGAAACATCATAAGGCGAGTCATTCCATCAATGTACGCATTTGCATCTTGAAGTTGTTCTTTCCCTACAATGCTCGGTGTAATTGCTTGACTTGCAGGTGTATAAAGTGGTGTAATAAGTCCTACTACAATTTGAACAACATAAATGTGCCAAACTTCTATACTACCTGTAACTAGCATCACTAAAGGTAATAAGAATACGGACGCTCGTATCCATTGTGAACAAATCATAATCCACTTCCGGCTCCATTTATCAATAAATGGGCCACTTATTAATTGCAATATGAGTGATGGGATGAAATATAATAGCCACATACTACTTAAAGCCATTTCCGATCCTGTTAATTCATATACTAGAATTGAATTACATAACGTTCCGAAAGCCCCTCCTAATTCTGAGATTGCACTACCAATCCACATAAAAAAGAAAGAACGATTTTTCAATACACTCTTCACTATAGCTCACCAACTTTTCTCTTAAATTCCTCCCTTTATGTACATTCTTGTTGCATATTATCTATTCAAAAACGCTTCTAATTCTTTTGCTAACGACTGTACTGCTTTCTTCCTTAATACATATTTTCCGTCATGTATATCAACTAACTTCGCTGCACGTAACAATTTCAAATGATGGTGTACTGTCGATTTACCAAGCTGCAATCTTTCCGTTATTTCCTGTAAAGTAAGTTCTTTTTCAAACAACATTTTTACAATTCGCAATCTCGCTTCATCCCCAAGAGCCTTATGTTTTTGAACTAAAAAATAATTCGGTTCATACGAATCTTCAGGATGAATGCTTTCATTCGCAACTGGATAATGAAATACTTTCGTATCTTCAATATCTGCTTCAATATTCCACGGTCTGTACGTCATTTGCGGAATAAGAAGTACGTGATGAACACTTGGCTCTGGCATATAGTTCACTCCGCCAGTTGCCCACTCGACAAACTCTTCCGGTTTCATCTTTTTATTCATTTCATTTTTTGCTTCATAATCTCGTTTTAATATAGAAAGTATTTCTTCTTCCTCTTTCTTAATTACACTCTCATACCAACCTGTCATAACAGCAATTAAATGAGATTTCAGCACTTGGACATCAACATCACATATAAAACGAATATACATAGAGAAAAACTGATGTTCTTGTGTCAGTTCCATTAGTTCATGTATTGCAGTTACGTTTCCACTTGCCGCTAAAGTTCTTTTTTCTTGGTACTTCTCTCCTAAAAACGGTAAACATATATACTTCAAACCTTCTTCTGAAAGTAAATCAATTTTAAAATTAAACTGCGATAAATCTTGAAAATCCTCTTCATACAATAACTGAAGCAATGCTTTCCACGTATTATGTTCTTCTACAAACTGTAAGTGTTCTTCCATCTCATCTGTTAATGATTGTCTAATTCCTTTCCATTCACTTTCAGTCTTTTCAAGAGTATCAATTAACCTTTTATGAGTAATTGCTGCAATGCCAAGTGCACATTCGAAAAGTATCGAATATTTCACCTGAACGTTGTATGTTTCCCTCTTTTTACTCTTTATGTGATAGACCTCCATTTTTATCCCCTCCTTGTTTGCTATGTATTAAATTCTATTTTTATCGAATTTTACCTTCTATTCTTTTAGAATTTACAAAAATATAAATTAAACCACATTCATTCTAAATTAAGAAGAATAAGAGCTTTTTTATATACAAATAATAAAGCTCAAGGAGTGGTTGACATGCATTTCATATTAAATATGTTAGGGATTTTCGTTGTCATATTAATCGTTTTCTTATGTTCGCCTAATAAAAAACATATAAAATGGAGACCAATTGTAATCCTCATCATATTGGAGCTTTTTATTACGTGGTTTATGTTGGGCACAAAGCTAGGCAGTATTATCATTAATAAAATTGCGTCATTTTTCAGTTGGCTACTGGCATGTGCGAATGAAGGAATTCGATTTGCATTTCCTTCCGCTATGGACAGTCCACACATTGATTTCTTCTTTAGCGCGTTACTTCCTATCATTTTTGTTATCACGTTCTTTGATATTCTTTCTTATTTTGGAATCTTAACTTGGATTATTGATAAAGTAGGTGCAGTTATTTCAAAGATTTCTCGTTTACCAAAGTTAGAAAGTTTCTTTTCGATTCAAATGATGTTTTTAGGAAACACCGAAGCACTTGCGGTTGTTCGTGATCAATTATCTGTTTTAAAAGAAAATCGATTATTAACTTTTGGAATTATGAGTATGAGTAGCGTTAGCGGATCCATTCTTGGTGCTTATTTATCAATGGTTCCAGCAACATATATTTTCAGTGCAATCCCATTAAACTGTATTAACGCATTAATTTTAGCCAATGTATTAAATCCTGTGGAAGTTTCGAAAGAAGAAGACGTTGTTTACACACCTTCCAAACATGAAAAAAAGGATTTCTTTTCTACTATTTCAAACAGTATGTTAGTCGGGATGAATATGGTTATCGTTATTTTAGCCATGGTAATTGGATATGTAGCTTTAACAGCATGTTTAAATGGGATTTTAGGCTTTTTTGTAACGGGGTTAACAATTCAAAAAATCTTCTCCATTATCTTTAGTCCTTTTGCATTTTTACTCGGTTTATCAGGCAGTGATGCTATGTACGTAGCTGAATTAATGGGGATCAAAATAACGACGAATGAATTTGTTGCAATGATGGATTTAAAATCAAACTTAAAGTCGCTACAACCGCATACGGTTGCGGTTGCAACGACTTTTCTAGCTTCTTTTGCTAACTTTAGTACAGTAGGTATGATTTACGGAACTTACAATTCATTATTTGGCGGAGAAAAATCATCAGTCATCGGTAAAAATGTTTGGAAGCTTCTTGTTAGCGGGATGGCTGTTTCTTTATTAAGTGCTATGCTCGTTGGGCTATTTGTATGGTAAATAATTTTTATAATAAAAGACACTCAGGCCAATTGAGTGTCTTTTATTATTATTTTCGAATTTGTCCATTTCCACGAATCACATATTTTGTAGAAGTTAATGCTGGAAGCCCCATTGGTCCTCTTACGTGTAACTTTTGTGTACTGATACCAATTTCCGCTCCGAATCCAAATTCGGATCCATCTGTAAAACGAGTCGATGCATTATGATAAAGTGCCGCGGCATCTACAGAAGTAAAAAACTTGCTGACGTTTTCCTCGTTTTCAGTAATAATTGCTTCAGAATGCATAGATCCATACGTATTTATATGATGAATCGCTTCTTCAACAGTGGAAACCACTTTCACTGCTAGTGTAAGAGATAAAAATTCTGTCCCCCAGTCTTCTTCTGAAGCAAGTACAATTGAAGAATCCATTGCAAATGCTTTTTGATCACCACGTAGCTCCACGCCTCTACCCTTCAAAGAAGAAAACAACTCGCTACCATATTTCTCTGCCCACTTCTCATGAAGAACAATCGTTTCAATCGCATTACATACAGATGGACGCTGCGTTTTTGCATTCACAATAATATCCAATGCCATTTGTTTATCCGCTGTTTCATCAATGAAAATATGACAATTTCCCGCACCTGTTTCAAGTACTGGAACAGACGCTTCTCTCACAACAGTATCGATTAATTGTTTGCCACCTCTTGGAATAAGAACGTCTAGATAATCCTTCATTGTAAACAACTGCTTTGCGCTATCTCGCGTTGTATCTTCTATAAGCTGGACGCTTTCTTGAGGTAAGCTTGTTTGTTTGAGCGCCCTGTGAATAACGGCAACGATCGCTTTATTAGAATGAATAGCAGAAGAACTACCACGTAATATGACTGCGTTTCCTGTTTTCAAACAAATTGTAGCAGCATCCACTGTTACATTCGGTCTTGCCTCATAAATCATCCCAACAACACCAAGTGGTACGCGCATTTCCTGAATAGATAGTCCATTTGGCCTTTCCCATGCACTTACACATTCTCCTACAGGATCACGTAATTCAATTAGCTGCTTAATCCCTTCTGTCATATCAACAATACGCTGTTCATTCAGCATAAGGCGATCAAGGAGAGAATCAGAAAACCCTTTTGCCTTACCTTCTTCTATATCCCGTTTGTTTTCCTCTAAAATATAAGCTGTTTCACTTATTAATTGATTTGCAATTGCAGCAAGTGCTTCGTTTTTTTGATTTGTAGATTTTAGTACAAGTTCCCTAACAACCTCTTTTGCTTTTATCCCCTTTGCCAACACTTCATTCATTTTTATTTCCTCCTTTTTAAAGTGAAACCCAATGATCCCTATGGATGACTTCATAACTATGTCTCTCGCCTCTTACTTGAATATCTTGGCTTTGCATACCTTTTACATCTCTTAGTTCCTCTGCACTATATGTGCATTGTCCTTTTCCTATTACGCACCCTTGTTGCGTTACAACCTCTACAACTTCACCCACTTGGAAAAATCCTGATACATTCGTAACACCAGCTGGAAGTAAACTCTTACCATGCTGAATGATGGCAGTAGCTGCCCCAGCATCTACTTCAATTTGTCCGCTAACAAGCGAATGCAAGGCTATCCATTGCTTGTTCATCTTCATTTCTTTTTGAGGAGCATTACCGACATACGTTCCATCACCCTTACCCTTCAAAACATCTACAAACTTTTCCTGTCCACGTCCTGTTCCGATAAATACACTCACACCAAGAGAGAGTGCTGTCTTTGCAGCATCGATTTTTGATTTCATACCGCCAGTCCCAAGTTTTGAGCCAGCATCTCCTGCAAGAGAAGAAATTTCTTCCGTAACTTCAGGAAGAAAATAATATTTTTTTGCATCCGCATTTTTCTGAGGATTTTTGTCATATAACCCGTTCACATCTGTAAAGATCATAAGCATATCCGCCGAAACAAGCCCGCTTACTAAAGCTGACAGCATATCATTATCACCGAACGTCAGCTCCTCTAAAGAGATGGAATCATTTTCATTAATAATTGGAAGAGCGGAACGGTTTAATAATTCTCCTAACGTAGCGTAAGCATTACTATACTGTTCTTTTCTAGAAAAATCACTTCTCGTCAACAAAAGTTGCGCAGTAACGATGCCATATTTACGGAATTCCTCCGTGTACGCCTGCATTAACAAACTTTGTCCGACAGCTGCTGCAGCCTGTTTCCCTTTAATCGTTACAGGTCTGCTAGGATATCCTAGCGCTGAAAAACCTGCAGCGACGGCTCCAGATGTAATTAACACAACCTCGTGCCCATCAGCTTTCAACCGAGCCAATGCGGCAACGTGATCTGAAAGCTGTTCTGTAGAGATGCCTCCGTGACTATCTGCCAAGGAACTACTCCCAATCTTTACAACAACTCGTTGTTTTTTCACTTTTTTATCCCCCAAGTCTAAAATCAAAGTTTTTTATAAATTACACTTCATTCACTTTGTAACTATATCTATTCTCATCAATGCTGCACTGAAGTATTTAAGAGCAAAATAAAAATGACCGCTTCGCCCTTAATAAAATAAAAAGGACGAAACGGTCATTGTTCCGCGGTACCACCTTAATTGATATACATAGATATCCACTTGGTGCCTATAACGCAGGCGAACGCCTAAACTTTCATTTAAGACTCAGGGATAGGTTCGATATATTCTATACGAGGAATCTTTCAGCCGGTGAATTCCACTCTCTTTCGCAAGAAGACATATGTACTAATTCCCTTCAACGATTTTCAATCTAATTTTTTTATATTATGCGATATAGTTCGATTCGGTGTCAAGAGGTATTTTTAAAAATAAATAGAGCCACAAGTTATTTGTATGAAATTATCGCCCTACTGAATGAAAATACAAAATGATATAAGTTTAACTCATATTCATAAACATAAAATCTTAAATTATAGTGTATATATTTACATAATGTCGAATATAATTAATTTTTATCTTTTAGTGTTGCAAAAAGGAATATATTCTCTTAGAATGTTTCTTTATATTGCACAGGGATGTTATTCTTATTCTAAGAAAATAATATCAAACCGATATAATTGATTATAAAAGGAGCAAGATTGAGTTATTATGGATAAACAAATTGGATTCATCGGTTGCGGAAATATGGGAATGGCTATGATTGGCGGAATGATAAACAAAAATATAGTGTCTTCAAATCATATTATTTGTTCAGATTTAAACACTGCTAATTTAAAAAATGCTAGTGAAAAATATGGGCTAACTACAACTACCGACAACAATAAAGTAGCTAAAAATGCTGATATTTTAATTTTATCAATCAAACCAGACCTATACGCATCAATAATTAATGAAATAAAAGAAGTAATCAAAAACGATGCTATCATCATTACGATCGCTGCTGGGAAAAGTATTGAAAGTACTGAAAATGCCTTTAATAAAAAATTAAAGGTTGTAAGAGTAATGCCTAATACTCCTGCTCTTGTTGGAGAAGGAATGTCTGCATTATGCCCTAATGAAATGGTGACAGAAAAAGATTTAGAAGATGTACTAAACATTTTCAATAGTTTTGGTCAAACAGAGATCGTAAGTGAAAAATTAATGGATGTTGTAACATCTGTAAGTGGTTCTTCACCAGCTTATGTATATATGATTATAGAAGCGATGGCAGATGCTGCTGTACTAGATGGTATGCCAAGAAATCAAGCATATAAATTCGCTGCTCAAGCTGTGTTAGGCTCTGCAAAAATGGTACTAGAAACAGGAATACATCCAGGTGAATTGAAAGATATGGTTTGTTCTCCTGGTGGAACGACAATAGAAGCTGTAGCAACATTAGAGGAAAAAGGATTACGAACAGCGATTATTTCAGCTATGCAACGTTGTACGCAAAAGTCTGTTGAACTATCTGGTCAAACTAAAAAATAAAACTATAAAAGAGATTACGTTAGCTATGAATTCACATAATTTTAATTAAAAATTCACTACATGATAAACGGCCAAACTCATATAAAATTGAGCTTGGCCGTTCCGCTTTTTAATTATATTAAAATAATTTAATTCAAATCTTCTTTAAAGGTTCTATTTTATCCCTTACCTATTCCCTACTATGATTGTGTAATTTTATTAGAAACTAATAATTTTTCAATGCATTTCGGTAACATATCTATTAGTGTTTCAAATGCGTAGTTTACATCTAGACGTTCTGTCCATTGATGTGCATCTTTTCCTACCGGCCCCATATTTAATACTGGAACATCAAACTCTTCTAATTCCTGAAGTGGAATTGAATAACCTTTATCCCATAATGGCATATTGTCTACAAGAGAACTCATTGAATCCAGTGGATACTGCAAGCCTACATAGCTTAAATCTGAAATCCCCCCAAAATAATTTTGGTTTTCAAATGTAATCTTATGATTGTAGTGTGCATACTTTTCCATTTCTACAACTACCTCTTTTATTAAAGGATTGTTGCGCGAACTCACAGCTGGATAGTACGGCGGAGCGAAGAAAAGTACAATCATCGGTGCCTTTTCTTTACATAAAATCGCTAATTTATCTACTAAATCAATCGTTACCGCACGATCATCTTTATCTTCTCTATTTTTTATAATATTAGATTGAATATGATTTATTTTTTCTTGTCCATGTTGCTCAATTGCATATGTGATAAGCTCTTCATAAGTTAATACATTTACTTTGAGATTAGGTGGTATAAATGGATTATATTTAGAAAAACGATATGCATGTTTTTCATACGACTCTTCTATTTTCTCTGCTACTTTCGTTACTTTTTGACGTAACAATGAAACTACATCTGTCATTGATTTTTCTAATAAAAACAAATTAAATAATGTAACTGCACGATGCGGAATTTGTACAGAATAATCCTCTTTTAAGTCCCTTTGAAGTAAGTTAGTTGGCGGAGGACTCGCTTCCCCTTCTACAATGTCACAAAGGTCTGTGTTTAACTCTAATTCTGCTGTTATTAATGAGGCCATATAACTCCCATTTAAGCCTGCAAAAGGTTCACCTACATGTGTCTCTTTTCCATAGCAAAGAAAACCAGGTAACACTTTACCAATAGAGCCAGTGTAAATATACTTATTTTGGTCACCAGGATGTCTTGAAAACATAGGCTCTGAGTTTAAGACCGTTTTATAATCTAAGTTATGCTCTCTTGCTAAATCTAACAATCTCGGAACAGCCGCCCTCATCCCTATAGAATTCACTTCTTCATCTGGTACAGCCAATAAAAGAACATTCCCATCGAATCTTCCTTCACATGCTTGTTCAATCATTGCCATTTGTAATGCGAGGCCGCATTTCATATCCATTGTTCCTCTACCAAACAGCCATTCTCCATGTTCTATATCTTCACGTACATGGTCTGGAAGTTCATCTTTATGAGAATAAAACATAGATGTTAACTTTTTAGGATTAAATGCATCTTCTTTCCACACTCCGTAATCTTGTACATCTACAACATCAAAGTGACTTACTAGAATTACAGTATTTTTTGTACTATCGCTTTTCTTTACTAGTGCTGTAACAAAATATCGTCCGTCCCCTGTCGGATTTTTTTGTAAATGATGCGGGTTTTCTTTGAAGTACTGTAAATCAGATAACTGTTCCACAACAAAGTCTGGCAATATTACTTCAGCTTCTGAACCGGTAATACTAGGAATTTCAACAAGACCGCTTAATAATTGAATCAATTGTTCTTTTGATTGCCACTTTGACATATAAATCCCCCTATTTTTCCGCATTATGAAAACTAATTCCAGTATATGAATAAAAAAAATGACGACAGCTATCAAAATTATAGTTCTGATGTACTGCCGATTTTTATTGATATTTCATGAGCCGCTTGTTTTACCTTGCTAATAAGAAAAGATAGTCGATCATCATTAATACGATGACTAATTAACCCAACACTTAATGCTCCTACTACTTTATGATTAAATCCGATAATAGGTGCAGCTACTGAAGCTGTCCCTTCTGTTTTTTCACCATAACTGACAGCATATCCTTCATTTTTTATTTGCTTTATTTGATTAAGAAGAATTTGCTTTTGTTCTGGTAATGAAGAAAGTAAATTTTCTACAATATGTTCCATTTCATTCGTTTTCATATTGGCAAGCATCGTTTTATTTGCGGCACCAATTGAAAGTGGAATTTGTTCCCCTAGATTATCGATAACTCGAATTTTTAAAGGACTATCAATTCTTTCAATGATAATAGAATGTGTTCCGTTTGGAATATTTAAATAGACACTTTCCTCCACTTCAGCAGCTAAACGTTTCATCACTTCTCTTGCAACAGATCTGTAGTCTACCTTCTCCAATTGACGTAACCCTATTTCCATCCACATTGGTCCAATTTTGTACTGTTTTGTCTCTGAAATTTGTGTAACTAACCCATGCTCCATTAAAGAGTTAAGTAATCTATGTACTGTACTAACCGGGAGATGTGTTCCATCAGCTATATCAGAAATAGCCCAATACTCTTTTTCATTTGTAGAATTCAATAATTTAATAATACTTATCGCTCGATCAATGGACTGTACCATAACTCGCCTCAACTTTACTCGTAATATGTTAGTATGCTTAATTAACTATCAATTTAGCAAACATTCAAAATGAAATCAATCTATTTATTTAATTTTCTAACAATAAAAAACGTATCACTAACAAAGAATTGAAAACGCAAACAAAAAATTATTGACTTTTCTTTTTAATTATCTGAAAATTATAACAAGATTTCACATCACGGAATACATTCCATAATACGGAAAAACATCAAACTTTATTCTATCAACTATGAAAGTGAGGAAAACAATGGCGCAAGTAAGCAATACAAACAATGAATTAAAACGGACGATGAAAAGTAGACACTTATTCATGATTGCACTCGGTGGTGTGATTGGAACGGGGTTATTTAACGGATCTGGCTTTATTATAAGTCAAGCTGGACCTGGCGGATCCGTACTTGCCTTTATGGCCGGTGGATTATTAATGTATTTCGTTATGCTATGTCTTGGTGAACTTGCTGTAGCCATGCCTGTTTCAGGTTCTTTCCAAGAATATGCCACTAAGTTCATCAATCCTGCAACTGGCTTTACAATCGGATGGTTGTATTGGTTAAGCTGGGCGAATACGACCGGTCTTGAATTTACAACTGCCGGCATTACAATGCAGCGCTGGTTTCCTGATATTCCTGTTTGGATTTGGTGTTTAATATTTGGCGTTACAATCTTCACTATTAACGCATTATCTGCTCGTAGTTATGCAGAAACAGAATTTTGGTTTTCAAGTATAAAAGTATCTGCCATTATCGCTTTCATTATTCTTGGCGGCGCCGCTATGTTCGGTTTTATTGATTTAAAAGGTGACGAACCCGCTCCGCTATTATCAAATTTCGTAAATCATGGTGGTTTATTCCCAAATGGACTTGCCGCTATTCTTTTAACAATGGTTACAGTCAACTATTCCTTCCAAGGTACAGAACTTGTTGGAATCGCAGCAGGTGAAAGTGAAGATCCAGCAAAAACTTTACCTCGTTCTATTAGAAATATTATATGGCGCACGATGTTTTTCTTCGTCTTAGCAATCTTTGTTCTTGTTGCTTTAATTCCTTGGGAAGAAGCTGGATTAACAAAGAGCCCATTCGTTGCTGTTTTTGATAATATCGGTATTCCATATGCAGCTGATATTATGAACTTTGTTATTCTTACTGCTGTTCTTTCTGTTGCAAACTCAGGACTATACGCTGCTACTCGAATGCTTTGGTCTTTATCAAAAAACGAAATGGCTCCAGCCTTTTTAAAGAAATTATCATCACGTGGGATTCCTCTCAACGCTTTAATCATGACGATAGCTATTTCTGCTTTTTCTCTTTTGACAAGCGTAGTAGCTGCTGAAACTGTTTACTTGTGGCTCATTTCAATTTCCGGAGTCATTACCATTATTGTTTGGATGTCAATTTGTGTTTCTCAATTCTTTTTCCGCAAACATTATTTAGCAGACGGCGGAAAATTAGAAGACTTAAAATTTAAAACGCCACTTTATCCACTCGTACCAATTCTTGGTTTTGGATTGTATGGCATTATATTAATCAGTCTTATTTTTATCCCAGAACAACGACTTGGAATCTATTGCACTGTCCCATTTATCATCTTTTGCTACACTTACTATCACTTTAAAGTTAAGAAAAGAAATTCTACTAACACTCATAGTGAAACTAAAATTAGCGAGACTTCGTAATATTTGACGATACATAAAAGACCACACATGGCGTTTCACTTCATGTGTGGTCTTTTATCGTTCCTTCTCTCATTTCCCCCTACTATTGAAAGAATTATTTATAACACTTTAAGTTCTGGATTGCTCAGGTGAACTTTGGGTTGAAAAATGAGCATTTCTATACCTTTCCCGAAATTTCAAGTTCTGCTAATGATGTTGTAGAAAGTGTTAATGTAGTAAATACTATAATACTAACAATTACTATTTTTACTATTCATAAGTTGATGATTCTGCTTACTATTACTGTTTTGTTTTGATATATTTAATATATATTTAAAGACAGACAGGAGTTAGATACGATGATAAAAGGTTTTGGAGGAATATTTTGGAGAACTAAGAATCTTGAAGTTATAAAAAAATGGTACAGTGAAGTGTTGAAACTTGATATAGAAGATTGGAATGGAACTGTGATTAAACCCCAGTTAGGAAATGAGACCATCTTTTCTTTCTTTACAGAGAATGACAATTTTTTTCCAAAAGAACAACAAGTGATGTTAAATTTCGAAGTACATAATCTAAACGAGACTATAAAGCATCTTGAGAATATTGGTGTACCTCTTGAGAAGAAAGAAGAAATCAGTGAATTTGGACAGTTTATTTGGATTAAGGATCCTGAAGGTCGATTGATCGAACTTTGGGAGAAATAGTGGATTCTACTTATTTACTATTAAGTTAACAGCTGCGTTAATACATCAAGGTAAATAAAAAAGTCGATTCCTTTAACTCCACAGGAAATCGATTTTTTTTTTGGAGTTAAACTTCTTAGCTTTGTAAATCCTCATTTTTCAAATTCTACCCTATGGCCACCAACTTAAAAACATAAAAAAACGCTATTCTTACGAAAAGAATAGCGTTTTTCATTATTTAAATATGATTTCATCTGAATTTAATAGATATATCCCCTCTCCTACAAAAGTAGTAGAGTGTTCATTTAAACACTTACTACCTCAGTGGGATTTATCACATTCCAATTTCAATATAATAGTAAATAGGTATATCGGATATAGATGTACATTACTAGGCTTATACATATTTCAACTTTAGAATTACATTCACTATTTAATTGGTAGTTACCAATAAAGAAAGGAATGATCATAATAATACAGAACATATACGAAACTCATTTACATGTAAGAAATTTAGAAAACGCAATAAATTTCTATCAAAACAAGCTAGGATTAACGTTAGCAAGAAAATTCTCCAAAAGAAGAGTGGCTTTCTTTTGGGTCGGAGAAAATAAACAACAAATGCTTGGACTATGGGAAGTACATAACATTGAAGACTTTGAGCCGAGACATTTTGCTTTTGGTGTAAATTTAGAGTTTTTAATGACTTCTAAAGCGTGGTTAGAGGAACGTGGAATAGCAGTGATAGGAAGTCAAGGAAAAGGAAATCAAAAGCCAATTGTCCAAAGTTGGATGCCTGCTGCAAGTGTATACTTTCTAGATTGTGATGGAAATAAATTAGAATTCATTTCTATGTTACATAAGAATCCAGATGAATTAGAATATGCGTCCTATTTAAGTGTATGGAATGAGGAACACCAAGAAAAATGAATGGAATTTCCGTTCAAGTTTTTTCTTATTTTTGGATATAATGTTGTACGATTCCCCATTTACTATAAATTTGTTAACATAATGCATTTACTGTCATCTTATATTTGTACTTACGTACGAGCTATTCCTAATCTGCTTCAATTACAATTTGAATTATGTAAATTTTCTTCTTATCTGGCATCTACTCTTTAAACACAAACTCCCCTTAAATCGAAAATGATTAAGGGGAGTATTATATACGATGCAATTATAGTTCAGATTTCACTCGAACAGAAACATTATTTTTAATTATATTTTTGACATCTTTAAAGCTAACAAAATTGTTACTTTTCTCATCCCAAAGGCGGAAACGTAGTGATTGTAAGCTTGTAGCAAGCGTAATCGTTGGTACATTTTTTAACGGAAGCGTATTATTGTGTGCCTCTTCTAGTTTATAGTTAGGTACTCTTGGGCTTAAATGGTGAACATGATGGAATCCAATATTACCCGTTAGAAATTGCAAAATTTTAGGAAGCTTATAAAAAGAACTTCCTTCCACTGCCGCTTTCACATATTCCCAATCTTTATCCTCTTCAAAATAAGAATCCTCAAATGTGTGCTGTACGTAAAACAACCAAATCCCTACTGAACCTGCTATTAAAAATATAGAACCATGTACTAAAAGAAACGATTGCCATCCAATTTCCCAGCAAAGCATTCCTATAATAGCAACGATTAAAATATTCGTTAAATAAGTGTTCATACGTTCTTTTTTTCTAGCACCTTTTCGGTTAAATCTATTTTTAAGCAGGAAAACATAAATCGGGCCTAACCCAAACATAACGAATGGATTGCGATATAAACGATATGCTAAACGGAGTCTAAATGGTGCAGCTACATATTCATCAACTGTAAGCGTCCAAATATCCCCTGTACCCCTCTTATCCAAATTACCACTTGTAGCGTGGTGAATAGAATGTTCATGCCCCCACTGATCAAATGGGAATAATGTTAAAACACCCATACACGTTCCAACTATTCTATTTGCACGTCGACTTTTAAAGAACGAATAATGGGTGCAATCATGAAAAATAATGAAAATCCTTGTCATAAATCCAGCGGCTAACAGTGCTGGAACTAATGTTAACCAATAAGAAACTGACAAACTTTTATAAGCAAGGTACCATAAAATAATAAATGGCACGATTGTGTTGATCAGTTGCCAAACACTTTTTTTAATCGTTGATTTTTCAAAAGGAGCAACTTGTTTTTTTAAATTTTTAGTATTTTCTAAGGTCATTGTTCTAATTCCTTTCCTTTTTGTTGCTAATTCATATTATAGCACACTATTAGTATCAGGTGTTAAAAGTAGCTATAATAAATATTTTATACTATGAAAATCTCTTTTTTCTTACTCATTACTTACAAATTTCTTACGTCCAAAATAGCTTCTATAATTGGACAGACGGAGCATTTTATGTATCAAAGAAACTTCGAATTTTTCCAATAAGTACATAAAAAAACAGAGAGTTTTTTCACAAGAAGAAAAGAGCTGTCATAAGTCAGTTTCACCGACTTGTGGCAGCTCCTCTTCGTTTTACCTTATTTTATCGATGAAGCCAAACCGCACCTGCAGACTTGTCTTCAGCTTGGCCTACTACTTCAAACTTCAGTCCTAGTTTCGGCAACTTACGTCCTGCATCAGGAATGATGCTGTTGATATATTGCTTAGAATCATCAAATTTTGCCACTCCTGGTAATCCTTTATAATCAAAGATACCGCGAGTTGGTGAATTTACTTTCCATGCTGGTGTTTGATCAAATGAGAATGCCGCATCGGCAATTTGATAACGCGTACTGCTCTTCACAGTAGGTTGTCCGTTTAATGTCCCTACAATTGCCTCTGGATGGGAATCTACTACTCCTAAGAACCCTTCACCTGGATGAACGCCTACCCAGTTATCTGTAAAGCTTTGATCCGCATACCATACAACCATTCCTGTATTAAATACTGGGCCACGTGCATGTTGTAACGCAGTGTCAGAACCAGCGTAATTTCTCCACTCTACATAGTAATTATGTTTTTTCTGTTCAAATCCGTTAGACACAGTAAAGCCTTTTAACGTCATTGCTGGCTGACCTTCTGCATCATCAGAGAAAACAACTTTTCCATCTACAGTTAATGCTGCATTATCTAACGCAAATCCTTTATAAGCTACTGCAATATCTGTTAAGTACTCAAATTGCAGTTTTACTTTTTTTCCTTTGAATTGGCTTAAATCGTATGATTTATCAACCCACTTACCATCAGTTGTATCCGCGCCGCCTTTTACATCTTTTTCGCCCATTCTATCAATGCGTGTCTTCGTTCCATCTTCTGCAATCGCATATACGTCAAGGAAATCATACTTCGCTTCAAGTTCGTAAAATGCCTTATAATCGAACTTAGCATCCTTTGCATTTGTTAAGTCAAATACTGGTGTCTCAAGTGTTGTATGAATGTCATTTCCTTTTGTACTATAATAGAACTTCTTACCAAACGCCGATTCGATATTTTTTATATCTTTGTCCGGCAAGTTAACACGAACGATTCCAGGTCGTTTAGATTTTGTAGTACTTTGATCTACATATGTCGCAACACCGATGCCTTTGCTAAGTTTGTCATAATCTACTTCAAGGATATTCGCCCAATTCCCCTTCATATTCTTTTGGAAAAACTCTTTATTTTGTGGTGAGAAACTCGTTGGCTCTGTTCCTGCAATTTTTCCAGCCCAGCTACCACCACTCATAATAGACCATGACTCAACAGGTTCACCTTGTCCTGAGTACTTTGTATCATATTCATCTGGTAAGCCTAAATCATGGCCATACTCATGTGCAAACACACCAACCGCTCCGTCTTCAGGCTCGATTGTATAATCGTATGCAGCCATCTTTCCGCCCCAGTTCGAAACAGAAGATTTCGTGCCATCAATTGCATATGGTTTTGAACCTAGTTTTGAACGATGTGACCAAATCGCATCATCTTTCAATTTACCGCCGCCAGCTTCTTGACCAACGCCAGCATGTACAACCATTAAATGATCAATAATTCCATCTGGCTCATTTTTATTTCCATCACCATCTTGATCATATTGATCAAATTGGTCATAGTCTGCTAAATTGATTCCTTTTGCTACCGCTGCTTTTAATGCTTCTTTCACAAAATCTTTTGGTCCTAAAGGCCCCTTGTTATCATGCCCAGTACCCGCATCAGCACCATAATCTGATGCTTTTCCTGGAACAGTAAGCCATTCTGTTACAGTCCCATCAACTGTATAGCTACCACCAGATTGTTCTTCATAATATTGCTTAAATGTGTTAATCTTCGATCCATCAAATAAAGTGAATGGTTCATCACCAAATAACATTTTTTGATAATGTTCACGATTAAAGTCCTTAGAATACATGTATCCTGGCTCTTGATCAATATTGTTATGCTTAAAATCGCTAAATTCTACAAGTAAAACAAGTACTTTATCTTTTCGAACAGCTCCATTGTATTCTTCTTGCTTCGCTGATGTAGTAGGTACTTTTCCATTTAATTTCCCTGGATTTAATGCTGCACCTTGTCCAGCTACTGGGCCTACTTCAGGCTGCTGTGCCTGTTCATTTTCCTTCATTTTTGCATCTTTTACTTTTTTCATAAAATCAGAAGCTTCTTGTGTAAGACTATCTCCTGTTAAGATTTCTTTCCCAGGGTTTTCCCCTTTCTTTTTCTCAACATATTTTTCGACAGCTTTTGACGTCTCAGCTTGTGATGCAGATTGATCAATTACCCCCCGCTGTTTTAGCGCTTCTGCCAAACGCTCCTCCGGTATTAAGTGCTCATCTATTGGTAGAGATGATGTTGGTGTCTCAGCATACGCTGCGTGACCTCCAAAAGCAAACGTACTACTTAGTACCGCTGCTGTTGTTAATACCGCTAATGGTTTTAATTTCTTTTTCTTTTTCAATGTATTTCCTCCCCAGTGTCTGCAAATTATCGTTTTTTGCCGATAACAACATAATATTCGTTATAATACGAATATTCAATCTTTTTCAACAAATAAAATGTTGAGAAATATTTTTTTATGCAGAGTGAAATACAAAAGATAGAAAAACAAACAGGCTCTCCTATAAATAACAGTGAACTTTTATATGTTCTTAGTTACAATCAAAATCCAGTAAATCTGAGATTTATATTTTTTTAATAAAAATAAGAATTAAATATTTTCTATACTATTTAATCTATGGATTACCACATTACTCACTATTCTCATTATTACAAGCTAATAGTGGTTCGTACATCATTATAGCGTGATTCTCCGTTACATATTGATCTTCTATTAACTGTTTCTGTTGATTATATACTTTACGTTGAATCACATTATGTCGTATATAACCGCCCCAGTATGCAGGTTGAATTGAGTGTTCTTTCTCATACACTTCATATTGATAAAGTTGCGGATAGACTGTTCTCCATTCACCAACTAAATATTCATCTGTCATATAAAGGTGAAGTTGATACGGTTGGTCCGTTTCATTTTTAATTTGTAAATCCAAATAGTTATAGGAACAAGTCGCTCCACTCCCAAACGGTTGAGTTCGCCTAGAATCAGGAAAGACATCAAAGCTATGACGATATCGTTCTGTTACTGTCAGTGGTGTATGTAAAGTCATCCAATATATTAAATTCGAAAGCTGACAAAGACCTCCTCCAATACCTGTTTGAAAAGATCCGTAGTGTAATACCATACCTTCTACATACCCTTTTTTCCTCGTAGGCTTACCTATTAAACGCCAGTAAGAAAATGTTTCTCCTGGTCTAATGACGATACCATTTAGTTTTTTAACAGCAATTTTCAAATTAACAACCTTATTCTGTTGATACCACATATCTACATCTTTGAGCTTACGAAGTAATATCGTTCGGTGCTGAATTGCTGTACAAGGTAGCTTTTCTTGTTGGAGCCTTTTTGCATATGTTTTTCCGTCTACTAACCACTGAATGTATCTCTTTGTAGAGTAATACCACGTCCCTAGCATAATGCGATACTTAGACCGCTGTTTAGGACGTAAGTGCACTATATTCATTTTATTCCCTCTCTCTTTCTTCAACTAAATTCTAATATACCTCTAATTCAATGAACTACGGTTTTCTTAGCTGCATAATAATTTTCGTAAATAAAGTGAAACTTTAATTAGCCCTCACCAATCGGGCTTTTACAGGCAGCCCGATCCCCACCTAACTTCTTTGCTTTCGCTGAATTTTGAGGTGGGGGTCTTACTGCCCAGCAAATAGCGGGATAAAAAAGACGCAAAAAAATAATAAATTTACTCTAGTGGAGATTTTATTTTGATGCTTGCTTTATAATTATATGAAACTGCGCTACAATACGATAAATTGAAATAAACATATTATAAATATAACGAATAATATTAAATAAGAAATAATGAAAATTAAAGAAATTCTAAATTATTAATATATTTTTCATAAATATTAATTGATAATACATTAGACTTTACTATATGTATAAATTCTCTATTCTACAAAACGAAATTTTTTAATGTAAGAAAAAAATATAATTCCCCTTTAACATTTATACAAGTCTCATCTGGAAAACTTTCCAAAACAATCCGAACCCTTATATTTAGAATGAACGCAAAAAATTGCCACCAGTTAGCTTAACTGGTTAGCAATTTTTTAACGAGAATGCTTTACAAATAGTTGAATTGCTTCTTCTGGTACATAGCACTTTCCATTACTCTCTACAATAATACTTCCTAATTCATACCCTTTACCATTGATACGAATTATATTTTTGTTACCAAATAGTTGTGCTTCTACTTTATTATGTTTTACCACGAGTAACGAGTTTGCTCCTTCGGTTTTGTCAGCTGTTACAGTTGCACCGACTTTCTTAAAGGCTTGTTCACTCTCTAAAAATATTTTATTCGTTACTTCTTCTAAGTTAAAGCCCATCGCTTTCGCCATCGTCTTCGCAATGTCTGTATTTTGGATTAAGCCTTCTGGTTTTTGAGGTCCATAAGAATGTAAAAATACATCCTCACCTGTATGTCCTCCTGTCGTAAAGCCGATATTTGCACGATTAGCCAATAATATAGTAAGAATTCGTCCTACATCCATTTTCTTTTTTGCCGCTTTTAATTTTTCTTTTTCATCATGAGTTAGATTATCCAAACCGTATAGTTTAGCTACATCTTCTACATTTGATAAATCAGATTTCAGTTTATTTATAGTTCCTTCAAGTGTCATTTTCGCCTTTTTCAATGAATCAATGTATGCAGAAACCGGTGTAGTATTGTATCCTTTTGTCGTATTTCTATTCCCTATAGAGATACCGCTGTTACCATGATCAGTTAAAGCTATGAGCATCGTATCCCCATCTTTCTTCGCAAATTGTAATGCCTTTGCTACCGCTTCATCAAATGCCAATACATCACTAATCATCCCAATTGGATCATTAGCATGCGCTGCCCAATCAGGCTTACTACCTTCTACGAATAAAAAGAAACCATCTTTGTCTTTTGATAATGTTTGAATTGCTTTTTCTGTCATTTGAGAAAGTGTTGGTTGTTCTGGATTTGTTGCTATACGATCTATATCAAACGCAAGAGCATGATTTGAGAAAGAGCCCCAAATTTTATTAGATTTGGAGTTCAATAACGCATCTTTCGTTTCAACAAAATCGTATCCTTTGTCTTGAATCACCTTTACTAAATTTTCACCATCTTTTCGGATTCCATTACTTTTCATAGGTAGCAGCGCCGCTTTTCCCCCGCCTAATACGACATCTATATTTTGATATACTTGCTGCTTCGCAATTACGTCAAATTGCTTGCGATTGACATGGTGAGCCGAGAATCCCGCCGGAGTAGCATGCTGAATTTCAGATGTAGCAACAATTCCAGTTGCACGGCCAGTACGTTTTGCACCTTCCAATACGTTTGCGACCGGTCGTAACTTGTCCTCTTCTTTTATTGGCTTTAAGTTAGGTGAATTTACAATAGAAGGTAGTACGCCTACATATCCTGAATTCGATTTATTTCCAGTTGCTAATGCTGTTGCTGCTGGCGCTGAGTCTGTAATAGCTGATTCCGCCGAAAACGTACGAACACCTCCTGTTACAATTTGATCTAACGTAAGCGGTGCCCCTTTATACCAGCGAGCCAATGTTGTCGCCGTTGAACTCGTTCCGTCCATAACCATCATAATTATATTTTTAGGCTGGTGTTCTACTTTTTTCACCTTAGCTTTGACCGCATGATAATTCATCATACTTTCCGTACTTAATACGCTTACTATTATAGCTCCCACTAATAGTAATTTTTTCATCTTCACACCATAATTAACCATGATTGTTCCTCCATAAACTTTGCATTCATTTCAATACACCTTATTTCCTTTTTCATTCCACAACCTACATATGTTTTATTAGTTCCCAATTCTTATAAAGCTAACAATAGTTACTTTCTCTTTCTTTCCTTAATTAAATACCGGTATGTGTCATCTATCTTATAAAAAAGATTTAGCATCCTTTTCATTAATTACTTGCGTAACAATAAATCCTCGATTAAAAGGAATAAAAATTTATTGTTAAACAATAAATTTCATGTTAAATTAATAAGATAATAAATAAATGAGGTGCTTTTTATGAAACAAGGATCCACACTCTTTTTAAAGACCGTTGTGATTCTGATCGGAATCCCCGTTCTTGCTATGTGCATTTTTTTAGTCCCTAAAATAGGAAATTTCGCCGCAGAATTATATCCAGATATTTCATATATTAAATATCTTGTATTTATCAATTTATACGCAACAGCAATACCTTATTACTTCGCACTGTACCAAACATTTAAGCTTTTAAACTATATTGATAAAAACAACGCATTCTCAGAGTTATCTGTTCAAGCTTTAAAAAATATTAAGTACAGCGCATTGGCAATTAGTGTATTATATGTATTAGGTATGCCACTTTTCTATCTCGTGGCAGAGAGAGATGATGCCCCTGGCATTATTATTATCGGAATGATTATGATTTTTGCTTCAATGGTAATCGCGGTCTTTGCTGCCGTTCTCCAAAGACTATTAAAAGATGCTATAGATATAAAATCAGAAAATGATTTAACGGTCTGAGGTGAATAATATGGCAATTATTATTAATATTGATGTAATGTTAGCAAAAAGAAAAATGAGTGTAACGGAACTTTCGGAGAAGGTTGGAATTACAATGGCTAACCTTTCTATCTTGAAAAATGGAAAAGCAAAAGCAGTCCGTTTTTCAACTTTAGAAGCAATATGTAAAGCATTAGAATGCCAACCGGGGGATATTTTAGAATATCAACCTAAAGATACCGAATAAAAAGAGTCCTTCATACGAGTAATGGGTTCAGTTTAGGAAGAGAAAAATGCTAATAAACATTAGAAATAACAAACTAAAACGCTCAGAAAATATTCTGAGCGTTTTTTATTTCCTTCTTCAACTAAAGCACCAGTTAGTGTAAAAAGCTATTTCACCATTTGTATGGCTAACTTATCTTTTAACATTGACCTATATGAGTCAATTTCATATTTTGTATTATTGATTGTTTCTTTTTTCATTTTTAACATATCGAATATTTCTAATTCTAAATTCCTTCTAGCTTCAAGAACTTTTATCGCTCCTTCTACACCTGAATGGTGATGTTCTTTCCCATAGCCTTGGTTAGTGTAATAGTCGATAATTCCTGTGGACCATTCTGGAGTTCTTTCTTTTAACGCCTTCCTAAATGAAAATTCAAGATTATCTTGTTCTACATACAATAACATTGGGTTTAAATTCTCTATGATTTTTGCAACTTTCATTACATAATTTATTATTTTTTCTTTTTGTTCACCATATTTAATCATCCCAATAGTTAATGGATTTTGTATGAAACAACATTCAAAGATATAAACCTTATTGTCTTCTAGAGCGATTTCAGTAAAGTCATTCCATTTGTCAGCAATTAATTCAACATTTTTATCGAATGGTAATTCGTATATATCATTTTTTAAAATAATGTTAAATAATTCGTCCGAAAACTGGTCACCAAACTCATTTTTCATCTTTCTGTATGGTAATAAATAATTGCTTCCTTTTTTTAGAACTTTCTTAAGGAGCACTTCTTTAAAATCTCCACTGTTAGATAATAATCTATTGAACTCAAATTTATTAAAACAAGATACACCATCATAGTCGGCTGGGTGGTTCAAATTTCCCTCTAAAAATAGTTCAACTTCAATTTTATTTTGGCTTAGAATTTCATTTATTAGCTTTGCAGTGGTTGATTTTCCAAATCCAGGTAATCCTTCTACTATTATTAGTTTTGTATTCATAGTTATAAACCCCTATCTTCAAAGTATTTAACCAAGATTAAAAAAATCACTTAATCCACTACAATCACCCCTTCAAAATATGATATTTACCATTACCTTTGAAAAAACCTTCTTAAAGTAATCTGAACGCTAGTTTAAGAACATTTTTTCACAATCTCTATAATTATTTTAACATAAATTTTCCATTTATCTTATTATTTAGAACGCTATTTAACTATATAAAAGCGCTTAAACACTGAAATAACAATAAAAAAAGGGATGCTAAATCATAAGTGATTTACATCCCTAATTTGTATGTTATTTTATATTTTCACTCCCGTAACTATACCCGTTATCATACGAAAAGGACTCTTTTTATTTCACATTACGGCGCAAAACTAATTTGACCAGTAAACAATAGGATAATCGCTATGATCCAAAATATAAAAAATGATGAGGACAGTATTAATGAAAGGATAGCAATCCCCTTCTTCTCTGTTTTTTTCGTCATTGTGATTATTGAAAGCATGATACCTACACCTGTCAGGGCAATTGTAATATAATCTCCAACTATATTACCTGCATTCGCTATCCTTGTTGGCGTTATAAAAACGAATAGAAAACACAAAATGCCGATGAGTAAAGATATATAGCTTATTATACTGTACTTCTTTTTAGGAACTATTTCTGTTTTCATACTAATCCCACCCCTTCTATATAGCTATGAGTTTATATTAGCATGAATAACCATAATTTGGTTATGATAAAAAGCAGATAAAACGGACACTATCACTTTATCTGTCAGTTTATTTCTATCTAACAACTAACCTGACTATTTCTTTACTAAAGATATACAATCATTCTTTAATCCACGGCAATTGGTATATAATAGCTCTAAAAAATAAAGACTGTACCTTTAAAATGAAAGATACAGTCTTTATTAATAACTTTTTTTATAAAGAAAACTCTCTATCACTCACTACCTTAAAAAACTCCGAGTAATGTGATAAAGAATAATCCGCTACATCACAATTACCTTGAAACATACATGTTGAAATACCTAATTCTTTTGCAGGTAATAAATCTAATTCTCTATCTCCAATAGCTAAATCAATATTGTATTTTTTATGCAGATGATTATAAGCTAAAGAGTTTGGCTTTCGAGGAAAGCCATCGTCAATTGTAACCATATCTACGAAGTATTTTTCCCAGCCGTAATATTTTAAAATGCCCATAACCCCTTCCCTATGTTTATGGGTCATAATCACATTTTTATTTGCAAATTTCAAAACCTCTTCGACACCTGCAAAAGGTTTCATATCTTTTGACGTGAATTTTCCCTTCAAAACTTTAATCTTTTCTTCCTGCTCGCATGAAATATTATAATACTGAATTGCATGAGAGTATGATATTTTTAAGTTTTTGTATATTTCTTGTTTTTCTACTGAATCACCTAATATTTCAGAAAGCATCATTGTATATGCAGGATACGTATCAAATAACGTCCCATCAAAATCCCATAAAATATTCATTCTATTCACCTTCTATGTTCAAATCATTTAATGACTAAATCCGCCCTATCCCTCGGCGATTCCATTTCTAAGTAATAATCCTCTGCTTTCCAATACCTATTTTCAAACTTTGAAAGGTTTTTCTGTGTCTCCTCACTCTCACGTAGAAACCTTGTCTCTCTTGGACAGTCCAAATAGACCATATAATGAAAGAAATCTCTCCATTCTTTTCGCTGCAGAAAAACTCCTTCAATAACAATTACGCCTACAATAGGAATCTGTACTTTTTTCATTTCACATGAGTCTGTTTCCTCTTGATAAAAAGGCAAAATTAATTTTGTCTCATGTTGTAACTTCTGAAAAAACTTCTGCCTCAAGTATGTAATATCCCACTGTAAACAATAATACTCATACCATTCTTCATGGTTTGTATAATAGCGTCGATTACGCTCCACTATATGATCATCAATATGGAAAATATGAAACGGAATGCCTTCTTGTTTCATATTTTCTTTTAAATTTGCTACGAATGTTGTTTTTCCTGAACGACTTAAACCATCTATACCTAAAATGAATCTATTTTCCCTATGATTCTTCATAATCGTTATAAGTTCGTTTGTACTCATTACTTCTTCCACTCTTCTTTTAATAAAGAATATAAAATGGTATCATGAGCAACTCCATTTTGAATCATATGTTTTCGAAGTAATCCTTCTTCTTGAAATCCTGCTTTTATTAACAACTTTTGAGAAGCTTTATTTTCTACATATACAACCGCTGCGATTCTTATCAGTTGCAGCATTTCAAATCCGTAAGCTAAAATCGCTTGTAATGCTTCCGATGCATATCCTTGTCCCCAATATGTATCATCTAATTCATAACCAATTTCAGCTCGTTTATGATTATTATTAATTAAATGAAATCCGCACGTTCCGATTAATTGGCCCGTCCCTTTTTTCTCGATTCCCCAGCGAAATACACTGCCCTCTTCATAACGATTTTTAAACGTTTGAATCGTTGTTTTCGCTTGCTCAATATTTTCAAAAGAATCCATTCCGAAATAACGTATAACTGATTCTTTCGAAAAATATTGGAACATCGTTTCTGCATCTAATAGTGTAAGTTCTCTTAAGAGTAAACGTTCTGTTTCTAGTTTTGGAAATCCCATCTCTCTTTCTCCCTCTATTCTAATGAACTGCAAATTTCAATATAATTTCCATCTGGATCAGCAATGTAGGCAATTGTTTGTCCCCACGGTTTTACAATAGGTTCAACTAAAATCTTGATTCCTTGTTCTCTAAATTGCTCAATCGTTTCTTGTACATTCTCAACAACGAATCCTAATTCGAAATGAGAAGACTTTAATTCACCTTCTGTAAGCGGTAGTCCTGTTAATTCTTTCACATCTTGCCGCGTATTCATCACTAAAATGGTAGTTCCAGTATTAAATTCAATATATGTACCGTGCTCTGCTTTTATAGGTAACTGTAAAATATCTTTATAGAATTTTAAACATTCCTCAAACTTTTCTACATATAAAATGATGTACTTCATTTTCAAATCCATTTTACATCCCCCTTTATATCTATCCCTAAAATTTCGACAAAAGTCTCACAAAAACCTTGTTCCTTGTAGTAATGAGCAAAAAAAATGAGGCCGATTTCTCGGCCCCCCAGCTTATTGGCATAAAACAGGAGATTTGGTTTGGACATAACCAGTTCGTGCTTTTATTATATTTTATTTTTTCTGAATTTTAAATACATTAAACACCTATTTATATTGAGAAAGTTTTTGCTTGCATAAAATTAAAGATTTTAAGAAATGATACAAATGGAGGTGTATACATATGGAACCAATGCTATGTCCAAGCTGTAAAACGAACCGTACTCGCTTTAATATTCTTGAACAACAAGTAAAACCAGTCAAATTAAATCCACAAACTGGTCAAGTAGAAGAAGAATACACAAATGAAACGATGAATGCTTTTCATATGGCCTATCAAGGACCTACATACCGTGTCCAGTGTGCTGTATGCGGACTTGTTGAAAACCCAGAACAATTTATTAAACCTGCGCAAAATCAGTCTTTCTAATAAAAACATTATTATCCCTTGTAGAAATAGATTTTTCTATAAGGGATTTTTCCATTTAATAAGTTAATTAAAGATGTATTTCTTCCTTATTATATATTAAAACCCACACCCTTTTGGTAATATTTACATAAGGGGGGTATAACAAATGATTTTAAATAAAAAGATAATGCTTCCATCAACATTTCTACTAGTAACTTGCCACATAGTCATCTTTTACTTTTGGATCTTCGATTTTGAAAAAATAACGACTCCTTACGGTCTAACAATATGGATTGTTTCTACTATTTGTGGTCTTTTACTTTATTACCATTTTAAAAATCAAAAATCTAATAAAGTGATATTTATTGCTAATTCTTTATTATTAATTATTTCTTCTTCATTTATGATTTTTTTAGGTATTGTTACTAGTATTATCTTTGTAACTGTTAGTTCTATGAATTAAATATATATTTTTATTATATAAAAAATAGTTAACAAAATAGAATTACATGAAAATTAAAGAAGAAGATAATGATGTCATTGTCATCATTATCTTCTTCTAGAGTCTAATCTTTATTATAATATTTCACTTTTCAATTTCTTGATTTTCCAAAAAATTCTCATGAAGAAATAAGCATACATACAACCTACAAGCCCTGTCATAACTTTCGCCCAAATTGGCACTCTTGATTCTGTTGAACTTAAAAATACGCTATACATTGAGGGTAATATAGTTATTGAAATTAATGCGAAAAATTGTAATAATTCCTTCATTTTTTGCACCTTCGTGTCCTTCTCTGAATATATGTCAGGTAACTCAATTCCCTTCTCTACCTCCTTACAAAAATAATTCCATCTTGTAAAACTTGTGACACGTTTCCAACCAGACATTTCATATATTTCAAAGTACTCCTGTTGTTTTTCTTTTGAATCCCAATAAACCAATCTAAAATCCGCTTTATATATTACATCTTTCGGTTCTGTTTTCTTAAACGTATACAACAAATTATACCTTTGTAACGCCCAACCTTTTTGATGCATTTTCCGTAAAAAAGCTTCTTCTTTTTCTAAACTCCATGCCATGAAAAATTTAAATACCTTCTTTGTCTCCATCTCTCATTCACTCCCCTAATATACTATTCCCATTCCTTACAGATCTCTGTAACCTGTTATACTCGAGCTCTAACACTTCTCTCCCAAACGGCGTTAACTCATAGCACTTCTTTCTATCTGTAGAGGCAACTTCAACAATTAATTTTTCTTTAAGTAATTTCGTCGTATTCCCGTATAACGTACCAGGACCGAGTTTTACTTCTCCATTTGTCATCTCTTCTACCATTTGCATAATTCCATAACCATGCATTGGCTTTACAAGTGACAATAATATGTAGTATGTCGCCTCAGTTAACGGAATATATTTTTGCGCCTTCGCATTCATTATAACTACCTCCGATACATCGCCTTATGATATATCGACTAGCGATACATCGTATACCGATATTGTATAATCATATTCCAAAATATGCAAGAGTAATTTAATAATTAAATATCTATTCCTTTGAATTTAAAAATGATACCAATTTTCTGAATAATTTATTAAAATATAGAAATATTAGCTCTTTTATACTGAAAGGAATGGTACATATGATAAATAAATTGAAAGAAAACATAGGATCTGTGTTTGTTGGTAAAGAAAATGTTATTGATCTACTGCTTGTTTCACTGCTTGCTGATGGACATGTACTACTCGAAGACGTGCCTGGTACTGGGAAAACGTTACTGGCGAAAACCATTTCAAAAAGTATTGGCGGTAGTTTTTCTCGTGTTCAATTTACCCCTGATGTACTTCCAAGTGATGTAACAGGTATTGAATACTTTAACCCAAAAACAAGTGAATTTGAGTTAAGAATTGGACCCGTTATGACAAACATTTTGCTAGCAGATGAAATTAACCGTGCAATGCCGAGAACACAATCTAGTTTGTTAGAAGCGATGGAAGAGCGACAAGTGACGCTTGAAAAACTGTCTACTCCTCTCCCAAAACCGTTCTTTGTTATTGCAACGCAAAACCCAATTGAATCACAAGGGACTTTCCCTCTTCCAGATGCACAGCTTGATCGCTTTTTAATGACGATTTCAATCGGTTATCCAACTCCTGAAGATGAGTTACAAATGATGCGACGTTTTCGTAACGATATACCGCTAGAACGTGTCACACCTGTTATCTCTTTAGAAGATATATTAGAATCACAGAAACGAATAAAAGAAATTTTCATATCAGAACCGTTAGAACATTACATAATTAAACTTGCACAAGCTACTCGAAATCACGATTACATCGCTAACGGTGTAAGCCCACGTGCCACACTTTCTTTAGTGCGCGCAGTTCAAGCATTAGCCTTCTTACGCGGGAGAGAATATTGCACCCCTGAAGATATACAATTTTTAACTCCTTCTGTTTGGAATCACCGTATTGTCTTATCAATGGAAGGTGCCCTGCGCACGACTAAAAATGATATAATGCAAAGTATTTTAAAAGAAGTTGACGTACCTGTGGAGATTGAGCAAGCATGAATGGACAGCGTGTTGTAACTGTACCTTTATTTTTTCAACTCCATATTATTCAACTAACTGTGCCAGGCGCTATACTATTTACCTTTTTTATGCCGCAACGAATTATAATGTTTCTCTTTTTCTCCTATTATTTATTTGCGATTTTCATTTATAAATATGTCGCTTACATAGAGAAAAAATTTGAAGTTATAAACGAGAGACAAACAACTCGGCTTTTCCCTGATGAATCTGGAAAGTTTTTTATTCATTTGAAAAACGGTGCACATATCCCTCTCGTTAATGGTGTTTGTTATTTTCATTTAGATTCGTCTCTTATACAGCATAAAGATCAAGGAATTGAACGAATATCAAAAACGTTATTCTCTTTTCCATTTTCACAACCTGCACATTCGGCGCAAAAATGGGATTTAACATTAACCGCAACGAAACGTGGTGTGTTTCAAATTGAACAGTTCGAATGCGTTTTAAAAGATCCTTTTCATTTATTAAATGTACACTTACCTGTTTTCGATAAGTTAAAAACTGAAATTATTGTGTATCCTTCTCCTAAAGAAGTAGCAGGTTTGCAAGAACTTCAGCAACTTCTAACTGGTTCTTATCGAACTAATTTTTCTTTTTACAATGATGAAACATCTATTATCGGTGTAAAGCGATATGAGCGTGAGTCTTTCCGCTCTATTCATTGGAAGGCATCTGCTAAAATGCAAGAATTACAAGCGAAGCAATTTGAACCTGTAAAAAATTATAGTTGGACGATTTGTCTTTCTTTAGCTGCCGATCGTGGATTTGGTTGGAAAGATAATGTTGAAGATTTAATTTCATTCGCAACATACATTTGCCAATATGCAACGAAGCATCACATACCGTTTGAATTATTTATTAGTGTATTAGCAGAAGGTGGTGCATTACATTTATCGTTACATGAAGGGCAAACACAATATGCAAAAGCTTTAGAAGAATTAGCACGTATTTCAGATGATAGTACGTTACTTCCGAAACAAGGATTCCTTCATTATGTAACGAGAAAGAGAGAACGTTCGTCTACAATGATATACATTGGTTTACAGAAAAATGAACTCCCTCTTCTCTCGCAGCCAACGTTCCTCATTAATAGCGAAGGGATGGTGGAATCGGTTGAAAACTTGGCTCTATCACGTTAATGACTTTATTTTGCTTCTCCTCCTTTCATTATTAACAGAAAGGGATGACCTTGTTGCTATTGCCATATTTTTAGCAACAGGCTATATAGGCGTATTTCTTATTCATAAATTTATGAATAAAAAAACAAACGGATTTGTCATACTGTTCATTACTCAAATAATTGGTTGTTCTTTCCTTCTCCCATTCTCTCTATTCGGCACAATTATGTTACCGCTTTTCTTCTTTATCGTACATGTAGTCGGACCAGGATATCCAGTTCAAAAATCGTTAGGCGGTATTGTTTGGTTTAGTATTTCAGCCATATTTTATGCGCCCTTTCCACCTTTGTGGAAGCTGTTACTATTAGTTATACACATTATGATTACATTTTGGTTAACTGGGGCAAATCGGAATCAACAGTTATTACGTTTCATTTCTATCATTACGATTGGTGTAATGAGTATAGTACTTGTTTTAGTTTTTCCTTTTATTCGTCTTATTTTTAGCTTTATCACAGAAGTAGTCGCGTTAGGAGTCGGTTATGTTATAAATCCATTTCTCATAGCAGCTGAATTGAAAGATACTGAAGGGGTTTGGGCAAGTAAAGGGCATCTCTTAAAACCTAAAATTGAAGACAATGGGGAAAAACTTCCTGATTTTGACCCCACACTCATAAATAGCATTACCATAATAGCATGTACAGCTATCGCTATTTACGTCGTTTGGAAAATAGTAAAAAAACGAAAACAATTCAGTTTACCAAATATGCCCGCCTTCGAATCTACTATTATTACTAATAAAGAAGGAACAAACCAAAATCGTTTTAAACGAAATAAACCGCCGCATAACGAAATTCGGAAGGAAATTTTCAAGCTAGAGAGTAAGTTAACCCCTCCTTTAAATAGAAAACGGGGAGAAACTGTTGAAGCTTGGCTAGAAAGAATAAATGATGAAGAAGATGTAAATATTCAAAGTGATATTATTATAGATGCTTATAATACGGTGCGTTATTCAAATGGTAAAAGCATTGTACTTCTGCATGAATTTAAGGAAGAGATTCATAAGCTTTATGCCTATCAGAAAAGTTTGAAGAAACGAAAGAAATAACGTAACAAAAAGACTCCTATATTCATAGGAGTCTTTTTATACTTCTACGTTGCTTTTTAAATGGAAGCATTCTTCCCTGCTTCAATTTCTAATGACTCTTCATGCCACCAAAGTGTTTCTTCAGGGTCTTCTTTAGCGATTAGGTGTGCTTCTTTTTTCGTTTCTACTGTAGGATATGAACCTTTTAGCGCACGCCCTGAAGTCGTAACAAATAATACACTAAATACAACTAATCCAATAATACTTACACCCGTCAAATAAAATGCTGGCGCAAGCGGGTTACCAGTTGCATGAACTAAGTATGAACATACGAGCGGTGTTGTTCCACCGAATATCGATACAGAAATATTAAATGAGATCGAAAGTGCTCGATAACGTACATCAGTGAAAAAGAGTGATGGTAATAATGAAGGTAAAGTTCCTTCATATACACTTAAGAAGAAACCTAGTACGAAAATACCTGCAAATATAGCTGCAATATGTCCGTTACCTATTAGTAAAAATGCTGGAATTGCAAATACAGTTAAACCAAGTAAACCAATTTGCACAACGCGTTTATTACCAATTTTATCACTTAATTTACCGAAATATAGTGCTAGTGGAATCATAAGTGCCATCGTAATAGAAATAATTAATAAGCCCGTTGTTTCTTTGACTTTAAGTACTTGAGTTAGATAAGAAGGAATATACGAAAGAATCATATAATTCGTAATATTAAAGAAGGCGACAATTACTGTGCTTAATAAGAAGTCTTTTTTGTGATATTTAATAATATCCATAAATGAAAATTGTTCATTGTCTTCAGATTCCTC
This sequence comes from Bacillus sp. MT94, assembly GCF_058792475.1. Taxonomy (NCBI): domain Bacteria; kingdom Bacillati; phylum Bacillota; class Bacilli; order Caryophanales; family Bacillaceae; genus Bacillus; species Bacillus sp. MT94. The sequence continues at coordinate 174,431 of NZ_JBXAEZ010000005.1, forward strand.
TTGTGCTTTTTCCATCTCTTCAAAGATTGGAGATTCATCTAGATGACGGCGTAAGTATAAACCGACCAAACCAATTGGTGCAGCTACTAAGAACGGAATACGCCATCCCCAGCTGAGCATTTGCTCATCTGTTAACAATAACGTCAAAATGGTAACAATTACCGATGCAGCAATGTAACCTGAGAGTGTTCCAATTTCAAGACCACTACCGAGTATACCACGCTTTTTATCTGGAGAAGATTCTGCGATATAAACCATTGCTCCTGAATATTCGCCGCCTGTAGAGAAGCCTTGAATCATCCGGGCAACTAAAAGTAGTATTGGTGCCCATACACCAATTTGTTCATAGGTTGGTAGTAATGCGATGAATAATGTAGAAAGTGCCATTAAAATAATAGTAGTACTTAACACGATTTTTCGGCCGTACTTATCTCCTATTCTACCAAAGAATACACCTCCGATTGGTCGAACGAGAAAGGCTGCTGCAAATGTACCGAATGTAAGTACAAGTTGCAATCCACTATTATCAACACCTGAGAAGAATAATTGACTTAAGATAACCGCTAAATACGCGTATAATCCGAAGTCAAACCACTCCATTGCGTTCCCTATACCAGTAGCAATTACTGCTTTCCTGGCTTGTTTAGGATTGACAATATTAACGTCTTGAGGTTCAAAATTTAAATCATTATTTTGTTGCATATAATAAAACAGCTCCTTATTTAATTTAACTTCTTTAAGCACACCTTCTCTTATTGAATAAAATTAATTCGAAGCACTTAAGGAAAATTAACGTCTCCTTATCTGTTATTATTGTTTCACATAATTAATTATTTGTCCAATGAGATGCTCTCTATGTTAAGTAATTTACTATTTTAAAAAGCTGAAGAAGCCGCTAAAATAGCGGCTTCTTCAGCTTTTTATATTTTTTTATATTTTTTTAAATACTTGCTGTAGCAGCTATGTTATGAACACAGGAAATAAACTCATAAGTGAATGCGTCAATTTCCTCTTTCGTAATAATATACGGCGGAAGTAATCGAATAATATTCCCTTGTGTTACATCGACTAACATCCCTTTATTCATTAACTCAATCTGTAATTTCTTTACATTTTCATTCGTGTCATTCACACTTATCCCAAACATCATCCCCGCATGACGTACTTCCTGAATATAATAAGCATTTTCTTTCTGAATATCTTGCAGTTTGTCATTCAAATATAGTGACGTTTCATAAGCTTCTTGCATTAACCCATCATCAAGTAATGTATTTAATACAGTTAAACCTAAAGCTGTTCCCATTGATGAATGAGCAAATGTTGTCCCGTGATCTCCTGGTGAAAATACATCACATAACCTTTCACCTACAATAATTCCTCCTAGCGGTATCCCGCCTCCTGCTCCTTTACCAATTTGAATAATATCTGGTGTAATATTAAAATTTTGATAAGCAAATAATTTTCCCGTTCGCCCCATACCACTTTGAACTTCATCAACGACAAGAAGTACATTATATTTTTCACATAAATTTTGAACACCATGTAAATATTCACTTGATAAAGGATAAATCCCCCCGCTACCTAAAACAGGCTCTAGCATAATCGCAATTGGATTTTCTTTAATAATGGTTTCTTCTAATTGGTCTATATTCTCGCGCTCTACTTCATATACAGGAATAGATGTTTTAGGGAATTTTTGATATACCTTTTCTTGTCTCGTAAAATGCAGTGCCCCTAACGTCCTCCCGTGAAAACTATCTTTTAACACAACTACTCCATCACGCTCTTCATTCGCAATAAATCTATATTTATCAATTAATTTTAATGTTGTTTCTGTCGCTTCCGTACCAGAGTTTGTAAAAAAGACTTTTCCGCTTTTTAAAGTACAATCTACTAATTTCTTTGCATACTCAATTGCAACTGGGTTTAAAAAATGAAACGGTAAATGCAACGATTTCGCAACTTGCTCCATTGTCATTTGTACAATTTTAGGATGATTGTATCCTAATACATTTACTCCTACGCCAGAAAATAAATCTAAATACTCTTTACCATCTACATCATACAGTTTACACCCTTCTCCTCTTTCCATTGCAACCTCTGTACGACAATATGTAGACATCATATATTCTTTATCTAATTGAAACCAATCCGACATGTTAAATTCCTCCTAGTTATTTTTCCTTTTTTAACGTTCATTCTCTATATAATCGTTTATAAATTAAGTTTTAAGATTGAAATTTTAATAGTGGTTTTCTTCCACATTTTTAGTAAAACGCGTGCTTTCTCTTCCCGATATTCATTTTTCCATAATTTCTTCTATTTCAACAGGTCCACTACATATGTGTTTTTTTCATCTAGCGGTATGTTACTGCTTTGAACTGTGCGTGTCATACATAATTAAGGCTATAGAATCATATTTAGTAACATTGGACAAAAAAGATTTGGAGGCTATATCGATGGATGAAAACTATGATAAACAGGGGCAATCTATACTAGGGAAAGACTTTAATGAAAATGACGAACATAATGAACAAGCTAAACTTCACTCTCAAACAGTTGGTTCACGTGGACCCGTACTAGAGCAAGATAGTGTACTGCATGAGTCATTACAAGAATTTATTCATGAAAAAATTTTAGAAAGACCTGTTCATGTAAAAGGATTTGGTGCGTTCGGTTATTTTCAAACGATATATTCGATGTCTGAACATACTAAATTAAGTTTTTTACAAAATTCTAATGAGAAAGTTCCTGTTATGGTGCGATTTTCGTTAGCTGTTAGTACGAAAGGAACACCGGATACTGCTAGAAATGTACGCGGTTTTTCTACAAAATTTTATACAAAAGAAGGAATTTTTGACCTTTTATGTAATCACATTCCTGTTTTTTCTGTTCGTGACCCAATGCGTTTCCCTGAAACGATTCAAGCATTATTGCCTTCACCTAAAAATAACTTAATAGACCCTAATAGATTTTGGAGTTTTGTCGCTAAAGCACCTGAATCTATTCATTTTGTTGTCCGTTTATACTCTAATAATGGTACGGCCAAAAGTCTTCGCCACATTCCAGGACATAGTGTTAATACATATGTATGGAGAAATGCGGAAGGTAATCGAAAGTATGTAAAGTATCATTGGTACCCATTTGAAGGTGTACAGTACATTACTAATAAAGAAGCAATTAAACTAGCTGCTGAAAATCCTGATTATAGCGGGAAAGATTTATATGATGCTATTGAAAATGGTAAACCAGTGGAGTATGGTTTATACGTCCAGCTCATGGATCCGAAAGATGAAGCTTACCTATCTTATGATCCTTTAGATGACACAAAAGTATGGGATGAACAGACGTATCCTCTCATACCAGTCGGGAAAATGGTATTAAATAAAAATCCTGAAAATTTTATGGAACAAGTAGAGAAAGTCGCATTCTCCCCTTCTAATTTACTGGATGGTGCAGAACTATCAGATGATAAAATGTTGCAAGGGCGCGCTAACATTTACAGTGATTCACAAAGAAGAAGAATTGGTCCAGAATTTCGCAAATTAACGATTAACCAACAGCAAGATTGGACACCCACTAATCAAATTACAAGCGGTGACGGAAGGTACGTTGAAGGTAAACTTGAAAGAACTTCTATAACAAAACAGAATGACTTTACGCAGGCTGGTGAATTTTATACGAAGTTAAAACCGATAGAAAAAGAACATCTCGCTGAGAACTTAGCTAGTGATTTGAAAGTTATATCCGATGATATTAGGGAGATCGTTTTGGGGTATTTCAATCAAGTATCAACTGATTTGAAAACAAGCATTGAGACAAAAATGAAAGAGCATTAAGAAGATTAAAGTATTCTTTACGAATGAGAATTCAAATCTATATTAATTATTTTCTTGTCAAAATCCAATGAGATTATTTAATTTAAAAATATAAAGCCAATATATCCCTGTTCTATAATTAGAACAGGGATATATTGATATAGTTTAATTTTTAACATTACATACTTTATTTTGCTAAAAAATGCAATAAGTTTCCTTTCAAAATAAATTATAGTAAACTATTTTACTTGTACCGTATAATTCCCTGTTCCACCACCATACTTATATACACTTAAGTAATATTTCCCTGGCTTTGCATTATAATTTCCAAGCAATTTGTTTCCATCACGTTTTGTTGCATAAGCTACATAATTATTTAGATCTGATTCAGAATATAATACCCAGTTCAGTCCAAGATTTTGTTCGTTCGTAACAGAAATTTGTAAATCTTTTTGATCCTTTACATCAATAACAAATTTATCCCCCTGATCTTGATCGCTCAAGGTTCCTCTTAACAAAATATTCAAAGATAGTGGGTTTGCTGTTTCAAATGAATTATTTGGTTCTTTTTCTACAGCCGTACCTTCTTCCGTATTCACTCCGCTAAACACAACATCATATTCATATTGCCCAGCATTATTTACACGGTAATTTACAAAATAAGCAGTCAATGTTTTATATCCAGTCCACTCTTTTCCTGAAAGACGTTTCAACATATCATTTGTTGCTTCATTCATCACTTTCCAGTCCTCAACTTCTCCTTTAGCCGCACTTCCTGTATATGTCCCCTGTAGTGTAAATGTATTAAAGAATTGTGATTTATTCTTTGTTACTTTCACATCTTTTAATTTCGCTTCATTTGTAATATCTGAAGTAATGTCCGAAAGCGATTTTGGATCATGCTGAGTTAAATACTCATCTGATACTTGTGGAATTGTATACTTATCGCGACTATCAATAAGCATTTGCATATAAGATTGATATTCTTCATTTAACTTATTATCTTTGCTTAATGTAGCACGGTATGCATCGTAACTTGAAACATCATTTGCGCGAATCAAATCATGCACTTTATCGAACATTTCAGGGCGCTTATTATACATATATGATTGCAGCGCAAACGAATAATTATAAAAATCCCACGTTCCATATTTCGCATTTAATGTTTGTGATGCTGTATAACGTTTTGCAGGATCATTAGATAACCCACCAATTATACTTTTTCGCGGTACTACACTATCTAATCGCGTTGCACCTGCAAAGAACTCTGCGTTTCCTTCTTCAAACCATGTTAAACGTTCATTTTGATACATTTCTCCTTGTCCCCATAATCCCTGAACTTCGTACCTTCCCTGTAAGTAGTGCGTAAATTCATGGCGGAATAATTCTTCCAAACTATAAATACTTTGCTCTGGTGTACGTTCATATGTAAAGAAAGTCCCTGTCCCTTCAATATAAATCCCACCATTATTCGTTTCATATCCGTACAGTTGACGATTAAATTGATACTCATCTGGGCTATTATAAATAACCATCGTTAACACATCATCAGCATGTCCACTTTCAAGTGGTTTATCGCTACCAACTGTACGATAAAATTGAGAACGTACTTCTTTTGCCGCCCAGTATAGACGTTTAATTTTCTCTTCGCTAACTTTATCCCCAGCTTTAAAGACAATTGCTCCATCATCAAACGTATACGTTTTCGGTAAATATTTCTTTTTACCCTCTTCTCGAATTTGATCTAAATTTACAGTTTTTCCGTTTGCATCTATTCCTCCATAATTTGTAGTAATTTGTTCTGCCGCAACAAAGTATTGCTCTCCTAAATATGGATAAATTCGCATTGCATCTGTAACAACTTGTTGTCCTTTTGTCGGCGTGCTATGAAGCTTGCCCAATCGTCCAGCATAGTAAATCCCATTATTAATTAACCATCCGTTTCTATTTGTTACTGTACCAAGTAGTGCAAAACGATTTACTTCATTAATAAAGTTATCAATATTTCGAAACCACATCGTATCTTTTGGCTCTTTTCCAGTCGTGTACATATCCGTCTGAATATCAAAGTCAATTCCCTTCATCAACTCATATATAGCGTCTCCTTTTGTTCGATCTTCAATGAAAGTTGCAAGATTATCATTATATTGTTTAAAAATTTCACCTGCATATAAAACCGTTTCAACATCTGCTGATGCATTTCCAATTAATTTTCCATATGATGCAATTACTTTATTTTGTTCTGATGTACCAAGTTTGAAATTTGGATTTTTTGCAATTGTTTTTAAAGCTGGTAAACATTTATCATGGTAGCTACGCTCATTTAGTTTGCTTAATTCATCATGGTAAAAACCTAAATAAAATGCTGCACGTAGAGCTTCTACTAATGTTTCAATCCCTTTTGAATCATCTTTCGTATAAGCTTGTCCTTGTTCTGCTAGTTTATTAATAATTGCTTGCATTCGACTATCATCTTGATAGAATTTAAGACTATCACTATTAAACTGAAATAATTCTGGAATTTGATACCATTTAATTGTCACAAGAAGATCAGTTAATTGTTTATTATTTAATTGATTTAACTCAGCCATTGAATACTTTTTTTCTTCAGCTAACGGTTTAATATTATCGTTTGGTGCTAGTGGACGCTGCGATAAATCCGCTAATTTTAACCGTTTTGTAAAAGATGCATTTTCTTGTACTTTTGAAGGGTGCGCCAATTCATCAACAGATTTCTGTATTCCTACCGGCTCCATTTGTAATACGTTCTTCACATTTTTCTCTTTTGTCTCTGCTTGAATTTGCAAACCATTACATGTTATTGTCACTAGTCCAACACCAAGAATCCACTTAGAAATTTTCGAATATTTAACCATACCATTGCCCCCTAATAATTTAAAAGAAAATTCAGAATTTTTAAACCAAAAACCTACTTATTTGTATGTATTTACAGTTCCGCTATAAATACAACTATGATTAATAATGCAATAGTAGCTTGTTTTATACTATTACGAGTACAGATTCCTTACATACAATCTCCCTTCCTTACATTTAATACAAGCAAAAACTGTGCCAATCATATTTCTTATGCATGGCCAATATTCTTTTATAAATACTGTAGAATAAAATATACATAGGTGGTTCGGCAATGTATAAATCATTTGACACAAAATCTAATGTTTATGAAGAACAAATTCATTGAATGTTATAAGTTCATTAGCCAGTACATAATTTCCAACTAAAAACATCCCCAATTTTTAAATCTCTCAAAAAAAGGTAAACAAACATATTCCATAAAGCTAATATGTTCGTTTACCTTTTTCTATTTCAAATCAACAGCAAAATATCGTTGAATAAAAACAGCATGAATAAGTATTTTGTTATTCATTTCTCTTTTTCATATAATCTTTTTCACATTGCAAAGGCTTGAATTTCACTTTTTTCCCTTTCTTCTTTTTCGTTTTTATAACGAGCCATTCCCCTTTTTCAACGTCTAGTTTTAGGCGTTTCATTACATTGATATTATCTTTTTCTTTATAAAGTAAAAATGCTTCTTGCGCCCTCACAAATAAGCTGGGCTGTTCGCTAAATCCACCACTATCATAAATTTTAGTTAGCGAATTATAATAAGAATCATTTTCCTTTCCACCATACATCAAATGGGCAGCCTCCAGATCTCTTTTACTTACTTCCCAAAAACTATGTTCATCAATATTTAAATTAAATGTGGATTTAATGTCCTGTATTATATTCTTCACATACTTTTCATCTCGAACTTTTCTTTCTTCGAGACAATCCGAAGATAACCTTGGTGCATCTGATTGGGAATGTACAACGTGTTGTATCGATACACACAGAATAAATATGCTTAAAATGTAAAATATTTTTTTCATATTTACATATCACCTCAAATGATTTAGATACTATATCATTTGAGGCTTACAATATTCTTATACTAATAATGTAAAAGGCCCTATAATTTAGACTATTATAGGGCCTTTCCTTTTAATATTGCTTTATTAAATTCACCGGCGAAGCCAGTACCTTACTACTTTTCACATCATATAATCCTATAGGTGTTACTCGTATAAAAGGCAAGTGCGTCGCAGAAAAGAATAAAATTGTAAATGCTGGATCATCATACGCGTAGCCACGCTCTTGTAGTAATTTCACCATCTGTTTCTCTTCCTGTATTAATTCACTCATTTTTAAATTAGACATAATCCCGAGCAATGGTAATGCTATTTCGTGTAACATTTCATTGTTTTCTGCTACGACCATTCCACCACCGAGCTCTTTTACTCTACGAAAAGCTGTAAGCATATCTTCTTTACTTTTTCCAATGAGAATCATATCACCTGTGCCGGAATAAGAACTAGCAAGACCACCTAATTCTTTCGCAAAACCTTTTACAACTGTATTTACTCGCCAAGTACCATCACGAGCAATCATCATGAGGAAGCATTCATCATGATCTGTGGATAATTCATCACAGTCTATATTGATTTCACTAGTATATGGTTTTGTAATAACGTTATTTAATAAGTGTATCCCCGTTTTATTAGAGAAAATCATATCCTCTTTTTCTATTGACCAATCTAATGATAATGGAGTTACTTTATATTTACTCCAGTCTATATGTAATGCTTCATGCGTATTTACACCGTCACGCTTCACCCATTTCCCCTTTGCAAGGACACTAATTGGTACTGGGTTTTCTTTACTTTCTAAAATATTGATATTAGCAATTCTACCTGTCGCAATCGAACCATGTACATGTTCCATATTATAATAGCGAGCAATATTATAACTTGCCATATGGTATGCATCTATTACTGGCACTCCTTGTTTTATCGCGGTAGAAATCATTACGTTTGTCATTCCATTTTCATAAAACGAAGGATGTGAGCCGTCTGTAGTAAGTATAAATCTATCAAACTGTTTCACGCCTAATTCCAACAATTCTTTTAATAAAACTTCTAAATCCGGTCTAATGGAAGAATTTCTAAGAGAAACGGTGTAACCTTGCATAAGACGAGTGAAAGCTTCCTGCCCTGTCATCGCTTCATGATCACAATCTGTACCTAACAGTTTTAACTTCGCTAAAGTCGTTTCAGATGCACCCGGAAAATGGCCTTCTACTTTCTTCTGCAATCGCTTCGTTTCCTGCACCCAAGTTAACATTTCATCATCACCATGTAATAATTTTGGCCATGCTGTTAACTCCCCACCCTGAAGAACAGCTTCTTGTTTCAGCCATTCTATTATTTCTTTACTATTAAACAAAGATTCCCCGTTTTGCAATTCAGTCTGTCCATCAAAACGGCACCACCAATACATAGTAGCTGGAATCTTTTTAAATTCCTCTACTAAACGAAATGATTCTTCACGTTTTAATGTGAAAAATAGAGTTAAATTATCATTAATAAAAGTCGTTGTCCCAAATTGCATCGCATGATTTGCTAGCGTCTCTGGGTTATACAACTGATATGGATGTGCATGCGGTTCTATGTAACTGGGAACGACATACTTTCCATCACAATCAATGACTTCACATTTATATAGTTGCTCTGGCAACTTTTCTCCTACATATATAATACGGTCATCATAAATCCAAATATTTGCTTGCATCCATTCACGTATATAGGAATTTAAGTATGTTGCATTCTTTAATAATTTGTGTGGACTTCGTGTACCGTCTATTATTTCAACATGTTCTCGTAATTGCTTGTTACTCCATCTAAACTGATTTTGTCCCAATGTATTTCACTCCAAATCAATTTACTTTTTTATTAAAACAAAATAATTAACAAACTAAAGTATTATCCATTCATAACTCCCTTGTATAGCCCCTATACTTCTCATTATATGGAATACTCTCAAAAATAACAATTTTCAAAACAAACAACACCTCTTTGTCCCACAACAAAAAGGATGTCATGCAACTGACATCTTTTTTAAACTAAACTATAAGATTGAATTGCACTTTGAAATACACTTGTATCATATTTATGTTCTACATATACTTAATACCATATTATGAATGTTAATACTGTCCTTATTTGTGAAATTTAAAAAGCATCTCTTTTATTTACAGCTATTGCAGAAACCTATTCGCTTTTTCTTCATCTATTTATTAAATTCAACTTGCATCATTTTATCAAACTGTGTAAGAATATCAACCGGACCTAAAGAATTAACATTGACAGCAAATGTATGCTTGCCTCCAATTACTCCACCAGCAAAAGTCATAAACCCAGGAATTGATCCTCCGTGCCCCCATACTGAGACACCATTTGGAAGTTTAGTCTCATAGATTCCAAGACCATATCCATCCCCAACCCCTTTTCCTTCTACAGGAACTGTAGTAAGCATTTCTTTTAGCTCGCGTTCCTTCAGTAACTTACCACCGAGTAAAGATGAAAAGAATTTGTTTAAATCATCCGCATTAGAAATCATATCTCCAGCTGCATTAGCTAAACTCGGATTATAATACGTAATGTCTTTCAACTCGCCTGTTTCTTCCATTTTCACATATCCACGAGCATGATTCTTTCCTGGGATGACGGGTGAATTTCCTGGTAAAAACGTATTTGGCAAGTCCAGAGGTTCAATAATTCGCTTTTCAATTTCTTCCGCATAACTATTACCAGTTATTTTTTCAATAAGCATTCCCAATATTACATATCCTGTGTTTGAATACAACCAGTCTTTGCCCGGCGAGAAATCTGGAGGCAGAGAAAGGCCTATTTTCACTATTTCTTCTGCTGTATACGTTTTTTTCGAATTCATTACGTCAGCGTCTTTTGACTTTAAATATTCAGCGATACCACTCGTATGATTCAAAAGTTGTCGTATCGTAATTTGATTTCCATCATACCCATTTCCTTGCACGAGACCCGGCAGCCACTTTTCAATTGGATCGTCAAGTTGTACGCGATTTTCTCCTACTAATTGAAGAACAGTCGTGGCGGTAAAAGTTTTCGTCACACTACCAATCCGAAAGCGAAAATCCGATTTCACCGGTTTCTTTGTAATTAAATCCGCCACGCCAGCAGTATAACTATTAACTTTCCCTTCATTAGACGTCTTAGCTAATACCCCTGGTGCCCCAATTTGTATTGTTTCCTGCATTACTTGTTTCCATCCATTCCGATTCTTTTGATTAGGTTCTTGTGACGAATTAGAAATATTTTGAGTAGACTCTGCTTTCACAGTAAAACCAGGTGTAAATAGAGTAGTACCCGCTAATAAAACTGCTAAACTTGCCAACTTAATTTGATTACGTGTTTTCATAAGGCTTTCTCTCCTCTATTAATATCGTATTGATTCAAGCTATACTTTCATCCTATACGATAAACCTCTCTTTTTTCTTATTCATTCCTTACAAAATACTTACGTTCAAATTTAAATAGGGTAAACTGAGGTAGAGTTATGCATGCAAATAAAAAGAGAACATGTTTTCACTTTTTATGTAAACATGTTCTCATAAACATTTAAAATTCTATATCAGCTTTTCATCCTATTCTTTACACAACTAATCTAAATTCCTTTTTACCAGCCTGCACTAGCATTCATACCATTTCCAATAATAGAAAGTAATAACGGCCATAATACTGGTCCTAATGTAAGAAATACATTTAGAAGTATGAGCATTCTATATCCAACGGTGAAATTGTGATTTTTACGATTAACAAATACTAAACTGATTAATGATATTATAGTCGTTAAAAATAATACTAACATTAGCAACCAATACCACACCATTAAACTAAGACTCCATGGTGTTAATAGCTCATGTATGATGCAAAATGAGATTCCTAATACTGCAAAACTAAAGCTAGTCACCGCTGTTTTTATAAGCCATTTATTTAATTTTTTATCGTATGTATTTTTACAGTATAAATCTATTAAAGTATATAAAGATAAATATGACATTAATACGCCTATCCAAGATAATAACCAATCACCGTCCCCTTGAAATAATAAGAACAGCAACCAACACATACCTACTGCTGAAAAAACAAAGGAAATAAGTATGCTTTTTAATACCGATTTCATTACATTTTCACACCCTTAAAAAATCAAAAATTAATTATAATTTATAAAAATTAAGTATAGGTTAACATATAATGAAGTATAAGTAAATAAAGTTAATTTACAGTTAATTTCATTTTCTTATTTGAAGGCAGTTTTATATTTGAAAATGATTCATGATAATCAAATTTCTATACTAAAAAGTAAAGGTGGATATTTACATATCCACCTTCCCATCTCCCTCTACCCACTTCATTATTTTTTCCACATCTAACTCCGTATACGTCTTTTCACCATAACGAACAGACTCATATAGCGAAGTAATATTTCTCGTTCTACTAATTCTTTTTAACCACTGTTGCATCGTTTCATAGGATCTTCTCTGTTCATGAAATGGTAATGTTCTTTCCCATTCAACTAACGTTTTTCTTATCGTATCTGTCGGTAACGGCTGTTCAAACTGATGCTTCACTTTCTTGTTCTTTTCAGTTCTATCCGTGTTTTCTTTTGTTATCGATTGTTTATCCTGTTGTATTTCTGATTTCGTTACCTTTTTCCTCATTAATTTATAAAAAACATATAGAATAACCACTGCAATAATTACATAAAAAACGACACTAATCCATGAATTTGAAAGAACAGAAAACACATCAGTCCATGAGTTTTTTCGTACAAAAAGTGGAATTTTCCTATCTATTTTTGTTCTTGTATCTACAACTCCTGTTTCTTCATCTATAATTCTTTCAGGTTCATCAAACTGTGAGTCTACACTAGTAAAATCATAATTTCTTTCTGATATTGTCTCCGTCTTACTAGAAAAAAGCCCTTTTACTATGTCTTGTACATGCACAACACCTTGTGAAAACGTTATCGCACTAACCGTAAAGAAAAGTAGTATTAATACTCTAACACTCCACAACTTTACTTCCATATGTCTCTCTTTATTAACCATGACATAAACCCCTTCTTATTCTTTAATTACAACCCATTTATTCGTTCTGGTGTATTTCCTTGGGGAAGTACCAAGAATTAAAGGAACTGCATCCAATTCTTTTCGACGAAAGCCTGCTGTGTAAAAATAAGTGGAAGATACAGGAGTATCTTGGTCCGATATTGAGGCAAGTACTTTTAATATATTTTGCAAATGTTTCCGATTATCCCCATTTTTTATATGTAGCAAGCCGTTATCTTTTACACTATTGATCCATACTTCAAACGAACAGTTTTGCATAAGAAGTTGTTTGCATATACCTGCTGTTAATTCAATTAGTTCCTCTGTATCATTTCGCAAAGAAATACCGCTTTTATTTTGCAAGTTGAGGTAAATCGCGTATTTATCTGATTGCGTTCGCTCGTACTTTTTCGCAGTTATCGTCCCTGTTTTCGCTGCTGCACTCCAGTGGATAGAACGAAAATCTTCATTTTCATAAGACTTTACTCCCATTACTTTCGTTTCATCATATAAGGGTGATGACATCGCTTTTCGAAATCCTCGTGACCATTCTTGTAATTCAGGAACTTGTATTTTCGGAACAGCTGGTAAGACTAAATAGGAGGGCGTATCAACTTGTTTATATGTGATATGGTTCGTTATAAATCCAAAGAGATCAGTAATAACAATTTCAACCTCTTCCCATTTCGCAATGCCTCTTTTTAATGCCACAGCTTGTAAATCAAATGAAACTGACTCTCTTCCTTTTAAATTAAAATTCATATAATAATTTGAACCTGTACTATTATTTTTATTTATTTCATCATGATTCCAAGTTATCTTATTTTCACATTTAAATCGGAATACAACATTAAAAATAGGGAAAATTGATTTGTTTGAAATTTTTATTTTGCACCTGTTCGTTTCACCGATAAAAACATTCGAATTTCCTTGATCGTATTCCCAGTTAACACGAGATACTTTACGTATATAAACATGCATAGCACCTATTAAAATTACATATAAAAATACGAGAGATAATATGAGTAGATTACTTGAAAATACACTTAAAATAACGGCTACAACTGACATAACTCCTATTACGAAAGGCTCCGCTAAAGGTGTATACACAAGTTGTTGATTCATCGTACATTCTCCACCGGCACATTAATCGTATGAAGAATTTCTTTCATGATTTGTTCTTTTGTTGTTTTCATCTCCCCTTCAATTGTCAACGTTAAACGATGAGCGCATATAGATGCAGCAAGTATCTTTATATCATCTGGCGTACAGTAATCTCTTTCATTTAATATAGCCCGTGCTTGAATCGCTCTCATAAATGCCAACGTCCCCCGCGGACTTACACCAATTTCAATTAGCTCATGCTTACGCGTTTCCTCAATAATTTCAAGAAGATAATCTTGCACATCATTTCCTACTAACACTTCTCTTGCACGTTTTTGCATCATAATAATTTCTTCACTTGAAATAATAGAGTGTAATGTTTCTAACGGATCATTCGTTTGAAACCGATTCATCATTTCCTTTTCAGCTTCTCTCGTAGGATAACCCTGGCGAATCGTAAGTAAAAATCGGTCTAATTGAGCATCAGGTAAAGGAAATGTACCAGCAGATTCAAGAGGATTTTGCGTTGCAATTACTAAAAAAGGTTCTGGTAATGAATGCGTCTGTTTCGCAATTGTAACAGTACGCTCTTCCATAACTTCGAGTAACGAAGATTGTGTTCTCGGTACAGCCCGATTAATTTCATCCACTAATACTATATTTGCAAAAATAGGACCTAACCTCGTTTTAAAATCCGATTCCTTCACATTAAAATATTCAAGACCAATAACATCTCCGGGCAAAGTATCCGCTGTAAATTGTATTCTTTGAAATTTTGCGTCCACGCTTTTAGCCAAACTTTTCGCTAGTGTTGTTTTTCCTGTCCCCGGTACATCTTCTAATAAAATATGTCCTTTTGCTATTAGAGCAATGGCTGCAAGTTCTATGGATTCATCTTTTCCTATAATAACTTTCGAAATATTATTAGTGATTTTCTTTAAAATGTTCATATATTTATCCCCCGTCTTCACTTATTCAGAAAATTAAGAATTATTATTTTCCAAATTATAACACATACTGATAAAAGTAAATATATTCCTGTAAAAATAAAAAAGATGACCTCAGCCACACGCTAAAGTCATCTTTTTCTACCTTCTTATTTTACTAACTCTCCATTATAAGCTTTTATATTAAGCGGAGCAGTTAAAAATTGTGCTGCTTTACTAACGAAAGATGTGAAGTGTTCACTCGTATTATGGCTCGCAACTGCTGCTTCATCTTTCCATACTTCTACCATCGTATAAACACTTTCTTTTTCTGTATCTTTATATAAGTCATAAGATACATTTCCACTTTCTTCTCTTGAACCGTGAATGAGTGGCTGAATTTCTTCTAAAAATGCTTGTTGTTTTGCTGGATCTACTTGAAATATTGCGTGAATAATAATCATGGTGTTTCCCCTTTCATATTCCACTTATTTCTTTAAAATTACTTCCACTCTGCAACTTTTTCAATTGGAAGACGTACTGATTGGTAACCACTGTCAGCAGCTTTTCCGATTGAAATTAACATAACTGGTACGTGACGGTCTTTATCTAGTCCGAAAGCTTCTGCGATTTGATCTTTCTCAAAACCACCAATTGGACAAGTGTCATAGCCGTGAGCACGAGCTGCTAACATAAATTGCATTGCTACAAGACCACCGTCAATTAGTACTGTGTCTTTCATTACTTCTGGTGTAACCATTGAGAAATAAGCTGAAAGTTTTTTCATTTGATCTTCTTTTACTTCAGCTGGCATAAGTCCGCGCTCTACTGCTGTACCATAAATTTCTTCTGCGTTATCAAAGTTGTTTAAGTCACCGAATACAGCGATCATTGCTGAAGATGTTTCTACTTGAGATTGATTGAATTTCGCCAGTGGTGCAAGTGTTGCTTTTGCTTCGTCACTTTCAATCACAAGGAATCTCCATGGTTGCATGTTTACTGATGATGGTGCAAGTGTTGCTTCTGTAAGAATTTCTGTCATTTCTTCTTTGCTAATTTTCACTGAAGGGTCGTACTTACGAATTGAACGACGTCCTGTTAAAATTTCGTTAAAATCATTTGTTTTTACTGAGTTAGTCATAGTTGTATTCTCCCTTTTTTATAATTCTTTTATATTTTCTTGAATGTGATTTAATATATTTAAAAGATTATCGCGTTCTTCCTCACTTAATCCTTTAAATGCAGATGCTGCAAAACGTTCTTTTTCTTCTTGAAACGCCTGAATTTTATTTCGCCCCTCTTCAGTAAGAGAAACTAACGTAATTCTGTTATCATCTGGATTTTTACGTCTTACAATCATTTCATTGGCCTCAAGCTGCTTTAAATGCCTTGTTATCGCAGCATTATCAATATTCACTTCTTGCTGAAGTGCTTTTTGACTAATTTCACCTACTTCATATAACTGAAGTATAAGCTCTAATCGAGACTGGCTCATACCCGTACACCCTTCAAATTTCGAACTTACTTCTTTATTTAGAAAGTGTAATTTATATAAAATAATCGCTTCTTTTGAGCATGAACTTGTCAAATTACCCCTCCTTTACAATCAAAATGAAAACATTTGATGTATCAATAGTTGATATGTCAATTAATATAATCTATATCGATTTAGAATGCAAGCATTTTGTTTTCATTTTATTTTTTCCAAATTAAGGCGCTTTGTAGCGTTACAAATAATGTTAATTGCACTATAATAATACTAATTTAAAGAACTGGAGAGTGATTGATAATGCGGCAATACACAAATAGAAATGAGGAAATGAAAATGGAAGATGAAATGAGGATATTGATATATGACAACAATAAATATAGGGATTGTCGCGCACGTAGACGCTGGCAAGACGAGTTTGACTGAGCGTATTCTTTATGAAACGAATGTGATTAAAGAAATTGGCCGAGTAGATAGTGGTAATACACAAACTGACTCAATGGAATTAGAAAGACAACGCGGAATTACCATTAAAGCATCTGTCGTTTCTTTCTTTATTGATGATGTAAAAGTAAATGTCATTGATACACCTGGACACGCTGATTTTATCGCTGAAGTGGAGCGATCATTCCGCGTTCTAGACGGTGCGATTTTAGTTATCTCTGCCGTTGAAGGTGTGCAAGCACAAACAAAAATTTTAATGCGAACATTACAGAAACTAAACATACCGACAATTTTATTCGTTAATAAAATTGATCGTAGTGGAGCAAACACTGAAAAAGTTATGAAACAAATAAAAGAGGTTCTTTCAAATGAAGCATTCCCCTTCTACTCTGTTCTAAACGAAGGAACGAAAGAAGCCCGAATCATTGAATATAAATCATATGACGATTGTATGGAACTGTTAGCACCATTTAATGAATCATTACTTGAGTCATATGTAAATAACGAAATAATACCGGACGCACTATTAAGAGAAAAACTAGAACAGCAAATACAGCAAGCAAGTGTGTATTCAATCTTTTTCGGTTCAGCAATGACAGGTATAGGAGTAACAGAACTACTTGAAAAACTTCCGGCCCTAATGCCAGCTCTTACATCGGCACAAGAGGAACCATTATCCGGTGTTGTTTTTAAAATTGAACGTGAACCTTCTGGAGAAAAGGTTGCTTATATAAGAGTTTTTTCAGGTAGCTTACATGTTAGAAAATATGTTGATATACAGCGCGATGAGTCTCTACCACATAAAGAAAAGATTAAAAAAATGTGTATGTTTCATAGCGGAAATGCTGTTCAATCTACTATCGTTCCTAGCGGAGAATTTTGCAAAGTGTGGGGACTGAATGATATAAAAATTGGTGATATTATTGGTGAACGTACGGATTATATAAAAGATATTCACTTTGCCGAACCACAAATGGAAGCTTCCATTGATGCAGTATCAAAAGAAAGAATTCATGATTTATACGCTGCACTTATGGAGCTATGTGAAGAAGATCCACTTATTAAAGTGTGGAAAGATGATGTTCATAATGAACTATACATTCGCCTTTTCGGTGAGGTACAAAAAGAAGTAATTGAAACAACACTTTATGAGAAATATAATTTGCAAGTTACTTTTTCAAATACGCGAGTTGTATGTATCGAGAAACCAATTGGCTTAGGCAATTCTGTTGAAGTAATGGGTGAAAAAGAGAATCCATTTTACGCAACAGTCGGATTCAAAGTTGAACGTGGTGAACTTAACTCTGGCGTAACATATCACTTAGGGGTTGAACTCGGATCACTACCTTTAGCATTCCATAAAGCGATTGAAGATACGGTATTTCAAACGTTAAAACAAGGATTATATGGATGGGAAGTTACAGATATTATCGTCACGTTAACACATACTGGTTATGCTAGTCCTGTTACAACAGCAAGTGACTTTAGAAATTTGACACCGATCGTATTAATGGATGCTTTAAAGCAAGCTGAAACATATGTATATGAACCAGTAAATGAGTTTGAATTAACTGTACCGGAGCACGCAATTAGTACTGCAATGTATAAACTCGCTGCCGTTCCAGCAACTTTTGCAGAGCCTATATTCAATTACAATTCTTATCAGTTAACAGGATCATTACCTGTTGCGAAAACAGAGAGTTTCAAACGAATACTACATTCATTTACAGAAGGAGAAGGCATTTTTACAACAAAGCCATCTGGTTACAAAGAACTGAAGGCTCCCTTCCCTACTCGAAAACGTGTTGATTATAATCCGCTGAATCGTAAGGATTATTTACTTCATGTTTTGAGGGCTTATTAAGTAAAAAAGAGGTGCAAATTGCACCTCTTTTTGCATGTATTGATAGGTTAGTTTGTCCTAACAACTTCTTTAAGCTTTCCTATTATTTTCGCTATAGCCTCAATTGAATTTTCCGTTTCATATCCCCCAACATTTACAGAATGATTTGCATTTTTGACAACTTCAATCTGTAAATTCGTTTTATATAACTGATCAATTTGATCTGCATTGTATTGGTGATCTTTATCCCCAATAACTAAAAACCCTTCGTGTCGACTATGTAAGATAGAATCAAAAATTGTATCAAACGTCAGTAAAGGTGTAAGTAGTATCATTTTTGACTGCGCGAATTCTTCTCTCTTCATTAAATCATTTGCAATCGGAATTGTTCCGAGTGACTTCCCTAAAAACATAGTCTCGTTGTATTGCTCATCTTTTAATACTTCATTTATCACCGGATTAATATCATCCATCATTACTTTCGTTACTTCTTCCATTGGTTTATTCATTAATTGTCCATCATAAGAATAATGAATATGTACAACATCTATTTTATGTTCAAGCATTAACATCGTTGCGTAATAAAATAACGGCTTATCATAATTGTATCCTGAACCTGAAAACATAAAGCAAACCGTACTAGAACCTTTTTCGATATGTGTGTAACGAATTAGTTTGTCATTTATATGTACCTCTTTTTTAGTTCCCTTCACCATTTTCCCCTCCGAATACATTTACTTTTGTAATACGATATGTTCTGTGTGAACTGATACATCCTTTACTTTCTCTTTTATAAATGCAGGCTGTAAGTTATATGTATGCAGTTCTTCTACTGGCACCCATCTAAACAAATACGTTCTACCCTCTTCTTCCAAAATATATTGATCCGCTCCACTCGCAGGTAACTCATGTAGCTCTACTTCATAATAAAAACTAATTTCATGAAACTTTCGCTCAGAAAGTGTAAAGAAATTTTCTACTGACCATATTAACCTTTTCCTTTTAATAGGAACACCTATCTCTTCCGCAAGCTCTCGTTTTAATGCATCTTCACTATTCTCTAGCATTTTTACTCTACCGCCGGGTACATACCAAAAATCTTCACCGTCACCTTGCAGAATGAGTATTTTATTATCATGTTTACAAATTGCTCCAACGCGGTAATTAAAACATGTTTCCTCAACTTTAAACGTAAGATCCATCCGTAATGCCCCCTCATATAAATATCGAATTATTACAAAAATATTATGTAATTACTGTACAAATAAGGTTACTAAATTTATTCACTTCATTCAATGATTTTTGAATTTTCTAAACTATTATTTTTCATCATTACAAGTGTATATACATATGTTACAATCATATTGCACACTAGAAAACATTATGGGGGTACGGATGGAAACGTTATTAATCCAGCAAACTGAGAAATCAAATAAGTTTTGGAAAATCGTTGTGAAAGAAAAAGACTATGTTGTGTTTTACGGAAAAATTGGCACAGCTGGCAGTGTGAAAGCTAAAGAGTTTGAAACAGAAGAAGAATGTATGAAAGAAGCTAATAAACTAGTTGCTTCCAAACGTAAAAAAGGATATACAGACCCGTTGCCTGGGGAAGATTACATAAAAGAAAAAACGATAACCGAAGAAGAATTTTGGGAACTACTTCATCGTGCAAAAACGAAAGGTGAGGACCAAGAAGAACAAATAGAATGGCTTACTTCTCACCTTGCTAAACGTACAGTACATGAAATTGTAGCTTTTGATACGCATATGCATCGCCTTTTGAAAGACTCCTATACCTCCCGTTTATGGACAGCAGCCTATATTATTATGGGTGGCTGTTCAGATGATACTTTCGATTACTTCCGCGGATGGTTATTATATCAAGGAAAAGAGACATACGAAGCTTGTATTGAAGATCCAGAACGATTAATTCCTGTATTAGAAAACTTGAGTGAGTATGACGTCCCAGAGATTGAAGAACTTACTCTATATTTCGGGCAAGAAGTTTACATGGAGAAGACTGGGGATGAAGATGATACTTACTTTACACTATACCATGTCTTAACAAATGAAGAGTTTGAGGAAGTTGATATCGAGTTAGATTGGGATGAAGACGATGAGGAAGGTTTAAAAAAGATGTTTCCTACACTATGGGAGATGTACGGGGAAGAACCGATTGAGTGGTAGATTCATATTAGGACTCTGTTTATTGGTTAAACAGAGTCCTTTTTTCACAAGATTCTTATTTAAACTCTCTTTATTCCATACCACTTATCCAATAACATCTTTTCTCTTTCCCTTGAAATCCCTGCTTTTAATTCCCATTCGTCCACACTCTTCATCCACTCATACACATCTGTAACTGTATGTTCTAACCTTCTAAAAGTAAGTCCTTCTTTAACAGCACTTTCAATACTAATTGAAAATCCACCTTTCCACGGCTTCGTTTCACCTTCTAATGAAAAAGTTTCTGGAAGCCATAAAGGCATCTCTGTCCAAGGCTGCACTTTATGTTCATTCATAAACGATTCCTCTATCCAAACGAATTCAGCATCACTATTCGTAACTTTTTTACACGTATTTAATAGCTCTTCCATCGTCAAATCATAATTCGGACCTGTTACATTGAATGTACCTGCATTTTTGTTTTCTGCCATGTTTAGTCCCCAGTTTGCGACGTCTTTTATATCAACTATCTGTACTGGATGGTCTTTTCTTCCTGGAACTAACACTTTACTTCCTTTTGCTACACGCCCGATCCAGTATGGAAGTCGATCTGTATAATCGAACATTCCTGAAAGAAGTCCTGCTCTTACGTGTAAAACACGCCCCGGCCAATACTTCTCTGCTTCTTTTTCGCATAATACTTTCAGCGCACCATAATGCTCATAAGGAGATATTTCACCATTTTCTACAGCCTTTATTTGCTCTTCCGTCGGTTCAGGTTGTAATATATAGTCTTCTTTTATGTCATGCGGAATCCAATCTTTATATACGGAAAGGCTTGAGATGAATATATAATGTTTTATATTATCTTTTAAGACATCTCCAATATTCCGAATGTGATGCGGAGAAAACCCACACGTATCTACGAAAACATCCCATTTTCGATTTTCTAAACTTGATACATCACCATTTCTGTCACCGATTAAATGTTCCACTTCTGGAAAAATTTCATTGTTTGTTCCACGATTGAATATTGTAACTTCATGCCCTCTTTTCAACGCCTCTTCTACGAAAGCTCTTCCTAAAAATCGTGTACCGCCTAGTATTAGAATTTTCATGGTTCTCCCCCATTCGTGATAAAAAATCTATTCTTTTGTTTAACGATTTTTTGTTGTGAAAAGTTACGGGGATAATTAAATTTTTTCTACAAGTTCAATATATGCAATTTTGACACTTTTTCTATCTTAAAAACAATAATATGGAAATATTCATTCTGTCGATTTCCATTTCATATATAATTAAAATATCGGATATTCGATTAACCACTTATACATACTTAGGCAGGTGAAAAATATTAATAAACACATAGTTTATCATTCAACATTATGTATTTATTTTCTTACATCACTTGTATATGTCATCTTGCTGAACATAGAAAATGGTCGTAATTATTTGGGGTTTACGATGGTTGTTCCGTTTTTAGCTGTTATTTTATATCAAAAATTATATAAGAAGCAAAAAATAGTTCACACATTTGGAATTACACGTCCAAAAATAAAAACACTAATCTTCTCCATATTATTCCCACTACTTCTAGGACTATGTCTCCATTTTTATTTTTATATTTATGATATTAAGTTCTTATATAATCATTGGAATGAATTAGGATTTCTCTTACTCGTTGGTCTTACAGTTGGATTTTTATCTGCATTATTAGAAGAGATTATATGGCGCGGAAATTTTCATTACTATTTACGAAAAAAATATTCATTCATGCAAACAGCTATTATTACAGCTTCGTTTTGGTCTTTATGGCATTTACCAGTAGCAATCTTTTATAAAAATTATGAGTTTTGGTTTGTAGGAATATTAAGTTATCTCGCTTTATTATTTATATTATCTATAATTTTGACATACGTGAGAGAATACGGTGGTTCTGTAATATCACCCGCAATTTTACATGGTATGTTTAATGTATTTTATTTAACAGATGTAGTGCAAAACAAGTGGGATGCCAGCCTAATAGAATTAATTAAATTTATCTTACTAGCAATTGTGCTCGGCATAATGTATCTTATACATCACAAAGTTAAAGAATAATTAAAACTAAAGAAAAAAGGTGTTTCCACTTTTAGTTGAAAGTACCTTTAATTGCTCATAAAGTACTTCAACACCTTGCAATTATTCAATAATCGTATAGGTGTTGAAGTTTTATAATCTTAGTTGAACAATTTTGTTCTCACAACACTTATTTATATTATGGAAAACAAAACAAGTATAACTAGACCTTTTATTCTTATTTTCATAATATAAACATATTAATCTTTTAAATAAGGAAGTATACACTCTTTAATTAACTTCCATCTATCCCCTGCATTCGGTATACTTTCAGACGCAATCGCCACCACCAATTCCCTCTCCGTAATACAGCAAATCATATTCCCACCATCACCCATTGCACAATACGAATAGACACCCTCTTCTTCTCGTAACCACCATAAGTAACCATATTGATTTGAATTCATCGCTATTGATTCTTTTATCCATGATTTTGATAGTATTTGTTTTCCATTATGAATACCTTCATTCAAATACAGCTGTCCAAACTTAGCCATATCTCTAACCGTTAACGTTAGTCCCCAGCCACCCGTCGAAATACCGTTTGGATCGTGAACCCATCCCTTTACAGCTTTTCCGAATAAGTCATCAAATCCAAATGCTTTCATATTGTAGTTTGGAATTTCGCTCATGCCGAGTGGTTGAAATAAGTATTCATTCGCAAACTCACGGGCACTTTTTCCTGTTACACTCGTAATAATCGCTGATAGTACATGTGCTCCTGCAGATGAATATTTAAAAGATCCAATTTCTCCGCCTTGTCCTATCCTATTTAACGTATACTGTACCCAATCTCGTTGCATACATAGTTCTTCTAACGGCTCCTGCCAGTCTACGAAAGGATGTGGAGCTGTCATTGTCAACAGATGTCGTACTGTTATTTCAGATGAATTAACGTTATATTCCGAGAAAAATTCTATTACTTTTTGATCAACGCTTTTTATATAGCCCTTATCTATACATATCCCAATTAGGGCAGAGATTACCGTTTTTGTAACTGACGCTATATGAAATGCATCATTTGGACCATGACCGTTATAATAGTTTTCAAAAATATAATCCCCTTTTTGCACTACTAACATCCCATTCATATTTTCATATTCTTCTTTTATAATCAGATTTAACTTTTCAGCATTTTTCATCATTCATTCCCCTTTAACCTATAATTAAAAAGGTTCGATAGGTACATATATATCAACTATATGTTTCTTTTCCGGGTGCCGTCTTGGATCATTTTTATACATTTCAAAAGGATACGAATCTCTCGGTTTATATCCGCTATTTTGCAGCCACTCACCGTATATAAAGTCCCATGCCCCTTTATATTCATCTTGGAATATTTCAAAATGTCCTACTGCATACTTTCCAGAAGGTATTATCATTATTCCTATGTCGTTCGTTTCTACTGCGGACGCATCCGGAATTGTTATACATAAACTTGTTCTTAAATGATAGTCCTCAGTAAATTCATGATGATCGTGGTAAATGGTTAATACTTTCGTATCATCAAATACATGATAGTTTTGTTTAGCTGCGTAATGAAATACTTTCTCTATCATTTTCGGAAAAGCTATCGTTAACTCTCCATATGTACCGATATGTCTTATGTATGCAACATTTATATCATCCGCTGTTACAATTTCAACATTTCCTCGAACCTGCTTACATTCATTGTATTGAGGAATTCCCCTTACGTCTTTGCAATTCTTGCTATTGTCATTTCGATATTGAGACGGACTTACACCGTAATAATTTTTAAATGTTCGGGAGAAAACTGCTGAATCTGTGAAACCAAAATGGTAAGCGATATCCGTAATCGTCATATCCAATCGATATGTAAGAAGATTTGTTGCCCTTTCTAACTTCAATCGATTTACATATCGTGATAACGGCTCGTCTACTATTCCTTTAAAAATTCTATGAAAATGAAACTTCGAAAATCCTGCTATATCCGCTAGCTTTTCAATGGATAGTGAACTGTCTATGTTTGATTCTATATAATCTTGAACCTTATGTATGCGTCTTAAATACTCATTTCTACTTTGTTTACTCTCCATATTTCTAGCTCCTCACAACAAAAAGGCTAACTTTGTGCTAGCCTACTTTTACACATTTTTCAAAAATAATACTCTACTACCACCATTCCCATCATAATTTGTATGTACCGATACACCCTCTATTTCATCATCCCCAGCCTCAATTCGAAAGCCAATCTCCCTATGAAACTGTATTGATTTTTTATTTACTGGTGACGTGATTGCTTTTACAACTTTACGGTTATTTGCACGAGCGATATCAAAGAAATAAGAATACAATGTCGATGCAATTCCTCTTCTTCTATACTTCGGATTCACACCGATAAAATGAACGTATGCTTCATCTTTATATGTTTGTGAAAAAAAACCGCATAAGAAACCTAACGTTTCTCCCTCTTCTTCAATAATAAAACTCGTTTCTTGAAAGTGAATGAAGAACAATTTTGGCAACATGGTAGCCATGTCTCTCCCGCCCCACCAATCATTTAAAACAGAATGAATCTTTACATAATCTTCCCCTTGGATGTTTCTTACTCGCATATGTTTCTCCCTCTCACTCACTTCATTTTTTCATAAATTTTAATGACTGTTTCTACTAATAGGATAAATACCCATATCCCGCAAAATACGAGAACTGACTGAAATATAGAACCTAGCATAACAATACTTATTAAACCTAATTCTGATCCTGAAATGGACATTTCATCAAACCCCAGATTATGTATAAATGGACCAGTTGAAAAAGCCATTAAAATAGATCCTATTAAATAAATCACACTCATTATTTTTAATATTTTTATAGAAAGATACGAAGTTTGTTTTTCTTCCACTTGTGATAATTCGATTTCTCCACTCGCAATTCCTTTTTGCAAACAGTCCTCACATAGAAATTCTTCCTTAATTTTTTTACCACCGTGCAATGTACCTGTAATTTCTTTACAGCGCGAACACTTTCGATTTATCATTTTGTTATCACTCCAATCTCGTAAGATTATACTTATACAATTCTATTTTTACCTTATTATTCCTTTTATGTATTTTATAGAGAGGTGACGTGTTTTATGATATCTAAACTTATTTTTGGTTATAAAAAGCCTACTGAGCATATGTATTACGGCCTAGTTGTTATGCAATTATTTTTAACTCAACTTCTTCAAACATTGCTATTATCCAAAAAGGAGACCGTTATTTTTTACCTGGTGGCGGTATGGAAGGTACCGAAACAAAAGATGAATGCTTACATCGTGAACTACTAGAGGAATTAGGATGGGTAATTGAAATTAATCAATATATCGGTAATGCAATGCGATATTTTTATGCGGAAAAAGAAGATACTTATTATTTAAACGATGGGTTCTTTTATATTGCGCACATGGTGCAGACACAAACTGAAAACTGTGAGGAAGATCATGTTTTGCGGTGGATGTCTCCTTTACTTGCTGTAGAGCTTCTCATTCATGATCATCAAAAATGGGCTGTTGAACAAGCGCTTTTATTACAAAAACCAAAAGGATCTCCTTCTATATGAAAGAGATCCTTTTTATTGTTAACTTACTTTTTTCAAATTGAGAGCTGGCTTTTGAATTCCACCCTTTTTTACAACATATAAACCGATAAAGATTATAAGTCCGCCAACGAGTTGCATCATGTTGATTTGCTCTCCGATAGTTACTGCCGCGAAGATAACTGCGAACAATGGTACAAGATACATATAAACCATTACTTTCGTTGAGCCTATTTTACTAATACCGACATACCACATTGCAAGTCCGAAGATTGTCGCGAAGACGATTGAATATGCTAGAGACCCCCAGCTTGGCATGTCTACTGGCCACGTTAATGTATTTACGTTGAATAAACAATATACAACGAGAGGTACAATTCCAATTAAAGTTGACCAAGATGTGACTCTCATTGCGGAATATTTTGTTATAAGAGGTTGCGCTAATATTGGGTACCATCCCCACGCAATCGCTGCGACTAATCCAATTATGTTTCCGAGCCACGCATATTCGTAAGTAGCTCCTCCTGTATGCCCTGTTAATAAAACGAATGCTGCACCAACAAAGGCCACTATTGAACCAATTTGTACTTTCATCGAAAAACGTTCTTGTTTGTGCAATACTGCTAATATCCCTGTAAAAATAGGTGACATTGCAATTAATAATGAGGCGTTTGTTGCTGAAGTATATTTCACAGATAGCATAAACATCGTTTGATACATTGTTGTACCAACGATACCGACTGCTACTAATCGTAACCAATCTTTTCTTTCAATACGTAATGAGCGTTCCATCATAAAAGTGATAAGTAATAATACCGGTGATGCTACTAAAAATCGTAAACTATTAAATTGAATGGATGACATAAATGCCACTCCATACTTTCCTATTGTATAATTTGCTCCCCATACTAATGCAACTGATACTAGGAGCCATTCCATTTGCCATCGTTTCATCCGAATCTCCCCTTCCCTATTTAGCATAGTAAAATTGGCTGGATATAACACCGTCCAATTGGCTGTTTTTTTACCCAGCCAATTTGCTATACTTGATGTATATAAGAGATACGGAGGCGTTTTTTATGGAATGGAAACTAGATAGTGACAGTAAAATCCCTATTTATCAGCAAGTTGTTGACTTTATTGAAAAACGTATTACATATGGAGAACTTCCTCCAGGAAGCTTCCTCCCTTCAGAACGGAAATTAGCTACGCAGTTAAATGTAAACAGAAGTACAGTAACGACTGCTTATAATGAACTACGTGCTATGGGAATTGTAGAGAGTACGACTGGTAAAGGAACACGAGTGAGTACACATATGTGGGGTGTTTCTCCAACATTAACGCCGAACTGGAGAAATTTCGTAGAAGGTGGTACTTTTTTACCAAACTTACCACTACTTCGCCATATTCGGGCAGAAGTACAACAAAATGAAAATATTATTGATTTTGCAAACGGAGAGCTCGGTTGTAATCTTTATCCCCACGATCAACTACAAGCGATTTTACGTGAACAACCGTTAACGCATTCATTAAGTTACGATCATCCGCAAGGCTATCTCCCGCTAAGACAAGCGGTCGTAAAATATATGAAGGAATATTTAAAAGTTGAGGCGACTGAACAATCCATTATGATTACATCTGGCGCACAGCAAGCACTTCACCTTATCGTGCAATGTTTATTAAATCCAGGTGATGCTGTTGCTTTCGAAAGTCCTTCACACTGTTATTCCTTGCCGTTATTCCAATCAGCAGGTATTCGTATTTTCCCGTTACCTGTCGATGAACATGGTATTAATCCAAATGATGTACAGGAGTTATATAGAAAACACCGTATTAAAATGATCTTTTTAAATCCAAACTTCCAAAATCCTACGGGGACGATGCTTCATCCAAACCGTAGAAAAAAACTATTATCACTTTGCGCAGATTTACGAATTGCAATCGTTGAAGATGATCCCTCTAGTTTGCTGACGCTAGAAAAGAAACAACCTTGTCCTACTTTGAAATCAATAGATGAAAACGGAACTGTCATTTATGTACATTCTTTATCAAAAATGATTGCGCCAGGATTACGAGTCGGTTGGCTTGTCGCCCCACAGTCTGTCGTAGAGCGATTGTCAGACGCACGGCACCAAATGGAATTAGGAATGAGTATTTTCCCGCAGTGGCTTATGCAGCAATTTTTCGAAACCGTACCATTTCAGTCTCATATCGTACCGTTACGAAAACAATTAGCAGAAAAAAGAGACGTTATCGTTCGTGCCCTAAACGAGCAACTTCATGATAAAATCTCTTTTTCAAACCCTACTGGTGGTATATACATTTGGGGGAAATTAAAAGAACCTATAAACGAAAAACAACTCATTATGCAAAGTTTAAAACAAGAAATTGCTTTTATGCCAGGTAGTATTTTCGGTGCGAAAGATGGTTATATACGTTTATCTTATGGAAAAGTGGATATTGATCAAATTGCGGAAGGTATTTCTCGTTTACGCCAGGCTATTTTGGTATGTGAAAATAACTTTAAATAAAGCTTTCTCGTTTGACAAAACCTAAATCTACCATTATTATCAACTCGAACCTATTTATAGGAGTGATAAAATGAAGATTTACGTTGATGCAGATGCTTGTCCTGTAAAAGATGTGATTATTTTTGAGGCTACGAATGTGGAAATTCCTGTTACCCTCGTTACTAGTTTTTCACATTATTCTAATGCAGAGCAGCCAAAAGGTGTCGAAACAATTTATGTTGATTCTGGAGCAGATGCTGCAGATTACCGAATTATGCAGTTAGCAAAAAAAGAAGATTTAATCGTAACACAAGATTACGGTCTTGCTTCGCTCGCTTTAGCAAAAGGCTGTATCGTTCTACACCATAAAGGCTATAAGTATACGAATGATAACATTGAACAATTGTTACAAACACGATATTTAAGTGCAATGGTTCGAAAAAGTGGTAAACGTACAAAGGGACCGAAACCATTTACAGCAGAAGATAAAGAGAAATTTAGAGCACTCTTTAAAAGTATGATCTCACTTTAAAAATGAATCGTCTATTTGCTAGGAAAACTTCGCAAAACAAAGAAGAGAATATCGTAATGTACATTCTCTTCTTGAGGTTTACCCGTTTAAAATGAAGGTAAATTATCTAAGTTATTTTCTTTTATTCCATCCGGTTCACTACGTATAATATCTCTGCCATACTTATGAAATACGTCCACATGAGCTAACTTCCCTGATTTTGCTTCATTAAGAGCAGTCATATAATCTAACTCTCTCCCGCTACTTGTTTTAAACGCTATTAAATCTCCATCATCATTTTTACGAACGGCAACAATTTGTTCTGCTCCTGAAGTAACTTCCTGAGCTATTTCAAATTGAGCTTGCTCTTCTCCTTGATGTAAATAATCATTATACACTTTTTCAAAGTCTTTTTTGTCCATAAAACTCACCTCCAACACATTTTATTAGTATGGTTGGGAGGTAGTGGTTTTATGTACTTTTCTCTTAGAAAAACGTATTTTTAATACCTACGCAACCCTTTCAAAGTCTCCAATATATCATCTGTAAAGGATGTGCTACCCTCTGTCTCTAAAACTCTAAAATATAAACTTCTTAAGAAAGCTCTAATATTTTGTACTAAAATAGCATGCTGCGGATGTCGGATGTCTTCAACAGTTGCTATACTATGTAACCAATTGCTCCACTCTTCTTCAGTTAAAAGCTTTTGGTTATGTAACGACATAATTGGCTTTACTAATCTCTCATCCTCAAAGTGTACATATACGTAATCACTCAATCGAACCTTCTGACGAACAGCCGCAAGAATCGCATATGAAAACTCACGATTTTGAATTGTACGTGCTAACGCATCGAGCGCATCTGCTGCATGTGCAGTAGAGTGTGCCCAGCCTTTTCCTTCTACGTAGCCCCTTACATCTTCTTCTAAATATACATATTCCAACACTTGTTCTGCCACACTGTACAATTGTTCTTCCGATAACAACGGTTCTCTTTCATGAACAGATAAAATAAGTGGTGGAATTAATACGGAGAATGCACGTTTAAATACAGAGTCTGTTCCCTTTTCACCAATTTTATAAAATAAATAATCAGGACTAATTGCTTGTAACATTAATCCTCTTAACTCTTTTTGTCTAAATACATCATTTGTAATCCATTTGTGAAGCGTACTATATATCAAATCATCACGCAGTTCAGCATCAGGTGATCCGATATAATCTAGCATCCACTGCGCATATGGATATGCATCTACGTCTTTTGGTACAGCATAATTGTTATTTTTAATTTGTAGTAGTTCTTCTTTTAGTTCTAGTACTTCATTCATTATATTTCTTGTCCCCTTTTTGCGTTTTTTAACATATTTTCGCCTTATCCCCTGTAATTGCCTATCCTTATATGAACTTGATTCAATTATATATAATTTATCCTAATAAATAAAAGGAAATACATTAAAATATCGCAGTCTATCACTTTGTTTACATGCCTTTCATGTAAGTTTAAGTTATAAAATAAAGTTTGTTTTTTCTTTTGTATTCAAACATAGTTACAATCCAAGGTTGTATCATTTTAGAACTTGTTTAATAAATTCTGTTTTAGCTTTTGTGTATGCTTCTCTATCTTGTTTAAATTTTTTAGCTAAATCTTGTTTAAGATTTGAATACTCATAAACTAATTGTGGATTTTCTCGTAAGTGGTTGCGAAATAAAAGTTGTTGCTCCCATCGCTCAGTTCCTTTAACCATCAAATGCAGGTGAGCTACACGCCTATTATTCTTAACTTTCACAAAGAACCTTCTCCAAGGTCTTTCATCTAATTCTGGGCTTACATAATGCCAATTATATATGGCCAATGTAGCTGAAATATCTAGTACTCTTTCAAATGAGTCTATTTCAGCCATTAGATCAATGATAGGTTTTGCAGGTAAATCAGGTATGGATGTACTTCCTATATGTATTACTTTGCTTATACCGAGAGGAGCAAGCAGTTCATATAGTTGCTGTTCTTCACATCGGCCTTTATCTTGCCAATCAGGATTTGCACTAACTATCTCTACTGACTCATTCGCCCATACAGGCCAATCGTTCGGATTCTCTTTTTTATCCATCTAATATCTCCCCTGTAATTAGTCTACATAACATAATTATAAACAACAAATATTGATTTATATTTCTCCTTATTTCCCCTTAAATCCTCGATACAGTGCAGTCCGTAATTCTTGTTTGTATTCTGCAATTTCTGGCATTTCGAGTTCTTCTGCTAGTCTGATAGCTAATTCAATATCATACGGTACTCGTACGAGTTGGATAGAAAAACTTGCTGCTTCTTTTTCATTGTAAGTCCCTTCAAATATTAAATAGGAAGCTTGTGTTATTTCAAGTGGGTTTCCTACGCTACCAGCATTACATAACGTTTTCCCTCTGAAATTTTGAACGAACGCTTGGTGAACATCACCGTAACAAACGACATCTGGTTTTCTTTCCCCTTCTATATTTTCAGTCAAATCACTATTTTCGAACATACTAATACGCTCTTCTCTTGAAGCGTGTGGTTGAATTCTTTCATACAAACTTCTCGGTGAAGCGTGGAACATACGAATGAGTTTTCCACTCATATAAAACTCGATTGAAAATGGTAAGCTTCTTAAATAGTCATTTTGTTCTTCTGATAATTGTTTTTGATGCCATTTTAATGCTTCAAATTCAGTCGGCTTTGTAATAAAATCATCCCAGTTTCCCATTACGACTACTTCACATTCTTTACGAATGATTTCAATTGCTTCACTGGAATGAGGTCCTTTTCCTACTAAATCTCCAAGACAAATAATGCGCTCGATTCCTCTTAATTTAATATCATTCAACACGGATTCTAATGCTTGAATATTACCGTGAATATCTGAAATTACTGCTATTTTATCCATATAAATTACTCCTTTATTTATTAAATTCGCTTGATTGATACCATTTTGGAATATAGGATGAAAAATCATTATGATCTTCTAAAATTCCATTTAATCTTTCCTTCATATCATCTAATAAATATGGTGTGCTTCGGTTTGTCCATACGATATCAGCCGGGAATATCATTGCTGCATATAATGAGTACAGTTTCCAAAAATGTAGATCAGGTTCTCCTCCGCAATAACCGTGAACTTGTCCAACCGCAAATGGTTTGCTTATATTCGTTGTAAATAGTGCTACTTTATAAAAATCATGAATAGGATCACCAATATCGAATCTAGCAAAATCAATGACAGCCCGAAACTCATTTTGGTCAATCATTATATTAGCCGGATGAAAATCGTCATGTAAAAATACGATGGGACGATTTTTTAATAAATCTTTATGATTTCCTACAAAATCTATCACTGTATTTAAACGAAAAAAGTCTACTTCATATTCTTTCAACGCTTCTAAGTATCTCTCATATTTACTCCATATAGACATTTCCCATGAATTACTTTTATCTTCTTTTTCAACTAAATGAATCTTTTTTAGTACTTCTCCAGCCTTTTTTCCAGCCCTATACTGCTCTTCTGTAGACAACGTTCTTAATATATCTTCACCATCTAATCCATCAATCCATTCAAAAACTTGTACACATTTATTGAATTTAGTAAGACTAATAAAATGAATTAATTTTGGCATAGGAATATGTAAAGAATCTAGCTGCTGCATATATTCATATTCTTCCTGCTTCCGTTCAAAATATGATGAATCGCATACTTTAATAAAATACGAGGCCCCACTCTCTAATTCAATTTTATATTTCTCATCGAATGAAAAGCCTTTTGAAATAACAGTCGCTTTTAACATACGAGGCCATTCTAGTATTCTCTCTATCTCTCTGAGGATTTCTTCCACAACATTCACCTCTATTAATATATGTACAAACTACCTAGCACTTCATGCTCTCTTTTATTTCCACCTGTAAACTCTACTGCAAATGGATTTTCACCATTCTTATTCAAATGTTCTAGTACTAGCCCTTCTCCAATCGGTTCACAAAACTGCACATGAATATCTCCAAATACTACACTTTGACACTCAGCATTCCAGTTTTCATTTTTCACAACTGAGCTTGTAGATAGTCCCATTACTTCTTTCCATTTCCGCACTGTTTCTCGAACGTTTTTCACTGCGTAATGAATCGTTTCAATTTGTTGTACTTTGTTTTTATGTTCAGTAATCGTCCCACTGTTACGTAAATCGTTTCTTCTTTCTTCATCCGTTTCATTCCACTGTATAAAGAAAGGTAATTTCGGTCCGTTCTCTTCTTGCTTAACAAATAACATTTTCCATTCTAAAAGCCGGCCATCTTTTCTCATGCGTTTCCCTTCAAATGGCCCTATCGTATGTAAGCCGTGCTTCTTAAAGTTAACTGCTAGCTCCTCAATTGCATCTGTTCGGATTGCGATTTGTAGCATTCCTTCTCCATTTTGTAGTTTCACCACTGTTTCTTGTACTAATGGGTTTTCTGCTTCTTTCGCTTTTTCTTCATGTTGAACTGCCAAAAATTCTATGTATGATAAGTCAAAATAACTTAAACTATTCCAAGTACCCCAGTTCGTATGCTCTCCGCCTAATACAGTATGAAATCCAAGTTCCTGCATTTGTTTTGCCGCTTCCTCCGGTGTACCATGAACTGTGTGAACGAGATGATCAAATCGTAACATGTCTTTCTCCCCTTTCTCTCCATCCTTTTATTGTATATTTTATTTTTCTTTCATTCAATTCAAAAACTTTAAAACCTAGTTGATTTATACGATTAATATGTATTATAATGAAACAAATTTAATTATTGCTGATTGGAAAAACCAAAGGCACTTTTCTCATACGGGAAAAGTGTCTTTTTCATTTATTATTACAGGGGGATTATTTATGCAAAAATTAATTGTCTTTGCTATTATTGGATTTTTCGCTCAATTGATCGATGGAGCACTTGGAATGGCGTATGGGGTAACGTCTACTTCACTATTATTAATGTTTGGTATTGCACCGGCTGTAGCTTCCGCATCGGTTCATTTAGCTGAAGTCGTTACAACTGCAGCTTCTGGCGCAGCTCATATCAAATTTGGAAACGTTGATAAATATACAGTTTCCAGGCTTACATTACCTGGGGCAATCGGCGCATTTGTTGGGGCATGTTTTTTAAGTAATTTGCCTGGCGATGTAATCAAACCGTACATTTCCGTATTTTTATTTACTTTAGGGGTTTATATTTTATTACGATTCATCATTCAAAAACAAATTGTCACTTCAAATAAGCGTATGTCTGCAAAACAACTTGTGCCGCTTGGTTTATTCGCTGGATTCGTTGATTCAACTGGTGGCGGTGGTTGGGGGCCGATTACGACGCCTGTTCTTCTAGCAAGAGGAAATGAAGCTAGAAAAGTTATTGGATCTGTAGATACGAGTGAATTTCCTGTTTCACTCGCTGCAACAATTGGCTTCTTCATCTCACTTGGCTGGGAACAAGTAAGCTGGGTTTGGGTATTTGCCTTAATGCTTGGCGGTATTGTCGCAGCTCCAATTGCTGCATGGTTAGTTCGTATCGTTCCAGCACATTTACTTGGGGTATTAGTTGGCGGTCTTATTATCTTTACGAATATACGTACACTGCTTACTACATTTAAAGTGGATCCAACTATTATTTCACTTTCTTACGTTGCAGTTGGTCTTGTCGTTATTATTTCTATTTTCATTGCTGTTCGAAATCATTCCAATCGTCCTAACGCATCAACGGCTGAGTATCCAAATGATCAGAAGCAAATGCTACCATAACTATAAGAAATACCGCCCAATTTAGAGCGGTATTTTTTATTTTTCTATTTTCCAATTAATCATCGTTTCTGTAGCATTTACTCTCTTCATATGTAACTTTTCTAAAACACGAATCGAACTATAATTATCTAGAAGTGTCTCTGCAATTATTGTTTCTACCTCTCCTGTTTTGAAAGCCCAATCGATTAGTTCTCTTACAGCTTCTGTTGCATAGCCCTTATTCCAATATTTCTCAATAAATCCATAGCCAATTTCCACTGTTTGATTCTCGTTTGGTTTCCCTTTAAACCCAATATCACCTATAACGCTATCATCTTCTTTCCGAAGAACATACCACGCGCCCCATGGTAATATAGCTGCATCTTGTTTTACATTCTTTACATGCCCTACAATATGCGGACCGCTATTGTATCCTTGCTCGTTAGCAATTTGAATTCTCTCTTCTGTACACGGCACTATATAGAGCCTTTCTGTTTCTAATTTCATATTGATTTCCCCTTTTCAATTAAACAATACCTCAATTTTACTAAAAATAAAAAGAATATTCATCCTATTCGTTAAATTTATACTTATTCTTTGAAACGAATTTAAGGAATAATCCTCTTTTGATAGTTATGTCGAATTATATTTTTCTGAATTTTCTTTTAATTTAGAGGGTTTTTCAATATTTTTTGCGAAACATTTGTATAACAATTTTTTCTTTGCTTATTGCTACATAATAGTAGGTTCGGGTGGAGTTTTGCAAGCGTTTCCTATACAATAACCGATATTTTTTGACTTTTCCTAACAAAATATCTTGCAATATATTCAGAAAGTCATTACAATTGCCATATATTAAAAATCTTAGCAATATATAAATCCTCATCAATCCGATGAGGTAGAGGTTGCGACTTTTAATAGTAAAACGGACGAGACACAGAGAATGTCAGCTGACTCCGTTTGAAAGGAAAAGTTGCCGAAGTTTATATTTCTTCTCTGGAAATATGAGCTGGGGCTGTCTCCGAAAGGAACAGAACTGTCACGTTTACAAAATTACCGTGTAAACGTGGGGTGCTATCTTAACGGAAGGGTATGATGGGGTGGTTATTTGTGAAACGTTCCGCCAAATTCCTTTGGCGGTTTTTTGTATTTTTCTCCCCCGCTCCTTCCTAACCTACAAGA
Organism: Bacillus sp. MT94; assembly: GCF_058792475.1. Classification (NCBI taxonomy): domain Bacteria; kingdom Bacillati; phylum Bacillota; class Bacilli; order Caryophanales; family Bacillaceae; genus Bacillus; species Bacillus sp. MT94. Next base: position 210,833 of record NZ_JBXAEZ010000005.1, read on the forward strand.
AAAGGAGTGTTGAACATGAATAGCGCAACAAATCAATCTACCTCTAAAACGCAAACTACACAAGGACAAGGTGAATTAAAACGCGGATTAAAATCTCGTCACCTTACGATGATTTCTCTCGGTGGTACAATTGGTACCGGACTATTTCTTGCCAGCGGTGGTGTCATCCATACAGCTGGACCTGGTGGCGCATTAATTGCATACGCCGCAATTGGAATTATGGTTTATTTTTTAATGACAAGCTTAGCTGAACTTGCAGCTTACATGCCTGTTACTGGATCTTTTAGCACGTATGCAACAAAATTTGTTGATCCATCACTTGGCTTTGCACTTGGATGGAACTATTGGTATAACTGGGCAATTACGATTGCTGCTGAACTTGCAGCCGTAACATTAATTATGAAATTTTGGTTCCCAGATACCCCTTCTCTTATTTGGAGCGGATTATGTTTAGCTATTATTTTCCTTTTAAACTATTTATCTGTTAAAGGGTTTGGTGAATCTGAATATTGGTTCGCACTTATTAAAGTAGTTACGATTATTATCTTTTTAATTGTTGGTTTCATGATGATTTTTGGAATTATGGGCGGTGAAACGGTTGGATTTAAAAACTTCACTGTTGCAGATGCACCATTTAACGGCGGTATCATGGCAATTATCGGTGTGTTTATGGCAGCTGGTTTCTCATTCCAAGGAACTGAACTATTAGGAGTAGCTGCTGGTGAAACGTCTGATCCAGAACGTAATATCCCAAAAGCAATTCGTTCAATCTTTTGGCGTATTCTTTTATTCTATATCCTTGCGATTCTCGTTATCGGTTTATTAATTCCTTATACAACTGAAAGCCTTGCTGCAAGTGATGTTACAGTAAGTCCGTTTACACTTATTTTTGAAAAAGCGGGCGTTGCCTTTGCTGCTTCTGTTATGAACGCTGTTATTTTAACTGCTGTACTATCTGCTGGTAACTCTGGTATGTATGCATCAACTCGTATGCTTTGGGATTTAGCTCGCCAAGGAAAAGCACCAAAGTTTCTTGGTAAATTAGATAGCCGCGGTGTACCTGTTAACGCGTTAATCGTAACGTCAATTGTTGGGAGTATTGCTTTCATTGCTTCTTTATTCGGTGATGGTGTTGTATACATTTGGTTATTAAACGCATCCGGAATGTCTGGTTTTATCGCATGGGTTGGAATTGCAATTAGTCATTACCGTTTCCGTAAAGCATATATCGCACAAGGAAAAGATTTAAATGATTTACCATATAGAGCAAAATGGTTCCCATTCGGTCCAATCTTCGCATTTACACTTTGTATCATCGTAATTTTAGGACAAAACTACGGCGCATTTATGGGTGAAGCAATTGATTGGAACGGTGTACTCGTTTCTTACATCGGTTTACCACTCTTCTTAGTACTATGGTTAGGTTATAAATTTACGAAAAAAACAAAAGTGATTCCACTTGATAAATGTGAACTAAAATAAAGTGAAACGAGCAAACAAATTTGTTTGCTCGTTTTTTGTTGCAAACCTCTTTACTTCCCTATTGCTCCTGTTTTTGCAATAATAAAGGAAATATAAATAAAGGTTGGGATACAATGAACATTCGCATTACTGATGAAGCGAAAGCAGCTATACATAGATTAGAACTTGAAGATAAAAAGATCGTTCGCATTAGAGGAACAATGACGAACTCTTGTAGTATTTTCGTTGATGTCGATTTAATTTGGGATACATATAACGCAGATGATGTTGTATATGAAGATGCAGAGCTTATCGTACAAATGGATTCATTCACGAAAGACTACACTGGTGATACGGTGAAACTTGATTATAAGACGACAGGTTTTAGTATTACGACTCCGAGTGAGACTTTGGTTTATGGATTGTCGATTAAAAAATAAAAATTGTTTTCATTTGACCACCGAGGTGAAAAAATGGGTAAATATATTCCGTTAAAATTTTTATTTAATGAAGAATTAGCAGAAAAAATAGCTGATTCTATTTGTAAACACGATCCTTGTTTCTCTAAAAGCATCTTTGTAGATTCTGTAGCTTGTAAAGTTGAAAATTTAGAGTTAAAACAGCGTATTGAAGTAATTGCAGATGAATTACACAATGCTTTACAAAAAGATTTTAATGCCGCAATACATATATTACTGAAAACATTAGGACCAGAAAATACAACAGAAGTAGGCACATTTACAAATGGATATATGTACATGCCTGTTGCAAAATACGTTGAAAAATATGGGCTTAACGATTTTAAAATCTCGTTTAATGCAATGTATGAAATAACGAAAAGGAATACTGCTGAATATGCCATTCGGCCCTTTCTTGAAACATACCATGAAGATACACTAAACATATTACAACAGTGGATTCATGATGAAAACAGCCACATTAGGAGATTAGTTTCTGAAGGTACAAGACCAAGGCTTCCTTGGGCTAAAAAAATAGGAGCTCTAAAAGGTGATTTTAAGTACAATTTACAACTTCTTGAACCATTAATGAATGACCCTTCTAAATATGTTCAAAAATCTGTAGCCAATCATATTAACGATATTACGAAAGAAGATAAAGAACTCGTTTTTCAGTGGTTACAGCAATTACGTGATAAACAGCATCCTATTAATCCTTGGATTATAAAACATGGGTTAAGAACAGTTATTAAAAATGGTACTTTACCAAAAGATTTTTGTTTTTGAGTATATTAAACAAAAACGCTATCTTTTCCTATGATTCTAGAAAAAGAATAGCGTTTTTTTACTCGTCCAGTATTTAGTAGGTATAACTTTTTATATTTCAAAAGACTTTTCTCTCTAAAAATATTTTTCATACAAATTTTCACATTCTAAAAAATCTATAAATTTCTTATAATGTGTCACTGTTCTTTCTAAAGCAATCATTAAAACAAAAATAAAATAAATTGCTTGGATTCCATTCATATAATTAAAGAGTGATTCAAATATATATACAATACTTGCAATCATAGAACAAAACCATAAATAAAACTTCATTTTCAGCTTTTTAATTTTTTGCTTAGTTGTCTTACAATACTGGCCATGAACTCTTATAAACAAATAAATTGCTGTATGTAAAATAATAATTGAAAATTGAAAACTTCGATTGTCCTCCGAACTAAATTCAGAAAAATCTATTTCCAATGAATGTAATACTATCCAAATAGAAAATAAAGATAGCAGAAATACATATAAAAAACCAATTAATAATTCAAAAATAAAGAGCCAAGGTTTATTTATGATTGAGTAAAATGGATTTAGATATTTTATGGTTAATAAAAATTTTCTCACTAAATCAGTAATAATAATTGATGTATTAGTTATATTCATATAGAAAAGTAATGTTATTGGAACTAATAACATTATAGTGATGCCCCAAACAGTAATCTTAATGCCTGATAAAAAGAAAACAGCTCCATAAATTATAACTGAAAAAATAAAAGTTGATACTGGAACAAACATTAAAAATGTAAAAGTTCTTATTAAGATTAAATCCCCTAAAAAATCTTTTATTATGGAAACGTGTATTTTTTCCTCCTTGTATTTTTTCACAGTATCAACTATTTCTTTCTCAGATAAAAGAAAACACTTCAATCTATTAAACATAAAAAAACCCCTTTATATTAAAAAGATTAAAATATATACCAAACTGTTATTAAAATTTCATAAAAATAATTGTAAATTTTGTATAAGCATTTTTTTCACTTTCAACTGTAATTAAGGCGTGATGTGCCTCTATAATAGCTTTGACAAGTGCCAATCCAATTCCGGTCGATTCGTGCTTTTTAGAACTACTTGATTTATAGAATCGTTCAAAAATATGAGGTAATTCTTCAGCTGAAATTCCCTCTCCAAAGTCTTGGATTACTAGTTCTGTATAGATTGGAGAATTTTTGGCCTGAATCATTATTTTACCACCGGGTTTAGAATGTTCGATTGCATTCTTCAACAGGTTTAACAAAGCTTCCTGCATCCATAATTTGTCATGAATAACGACTATTTCTCTTGGGGCATTCCAATCAATCAAAATATTTTTATCACTTATCATGCTTTGCAAGCGATTTAGTACTTCCTCAGTCGTATCTACTAAATTCCCTGGCTCTTTATCAAACGAAATCGCTTTTGCATCAATTTTTGCTACTTTTAACAAATTCTGAATTAAGACATTCATTCTAGAAATCTGAATATCATTATTTTGTAGTAATTGAGCTTGTTGCTCTCGGGATAGTTTCTCATTTAACAACATTTCATTATAGATAGAAATAGTTGAAAGCGGCGTTTTTAACTGATGAGATATATCCTGCAACATTTCTCCTAAAAACCGTTTCTCTTCAAGCAAATCATGCATATTTTTTCTAATGATATCCCTCATTGAACGAAATGAAATCGCCAGTTTCGCAAAATCCCCCTCTTTATTTTCATTGATGACAACCGAGTAATCTCCCTCGATTATCTTTTTTGCAGCTCTAGTAAGCTGGCTAATCTTATTGAAAATAATTTTTTGTTGCATGTAGTTTGCAACAAAAAGTAAAAATCCAAAAGCAATCAATCCCCACATCATAAATTGATTGTGATTAATAATTAGATTATTTAAGTGAGGAAAAAATTTTGAATCCAAGTCTTCATATAATCCATATTGCTTTAGGATCTCTGTCCCTTTTTCCTGATATTTACTTGAGTGAGACGAATGACTTGATAAGACTTTCATAATTTCCGCTTCATTTTCTGGATTCTGCTCTACCAACCTAGCTGTAATTTCCCCCCATGTTGCAATAGAGTCTCTTTTCAAATGATCATAAAATAATTGTTGAATAATAAATTGGTAAATCACAAATATAGATAAAAGGACGGCTAGTATCGTCATATAGCTTTTTAACTCGGTATTTTTCATTATCTTGCTCACCCAATCACGTCCTTGCTCCAACGATAACCATATCCTCTTTCGGTAACGATAAACTGTGGTTTTTGAGGATTGTCTTCAACTTTAGCTCTTAAACGCTTTATGTATACAGATAACGTGTTTTCATCAAAAAAAACATTTTCTCCTTCTGTTATTTGTTGTAGGAGTTCATCTCTTTTTAATGCTTTGTGAGAATTCTTCATGAAATTCAATAGCAGCTTGTATTCTAAATTCGTCAATGTAATACTTTCACAATTTTTATAAACCTTGACTAGGTTCGTATCGATTCTTATATTCTCAGATCTTAAAATTTGAGATGGCGTTTCTAGCGACGCTTGTTTACGCAATTGTACTTTCACTCTGGCCATGAGTTCCCTAACCCGAAAAGGTTTGGTTATATAATCATCACCGCCTATATCCAGCCCCATTACCACATTTGCTTCTTCATCTAGTGCAGTTAAGAAAATAATAATCGAATTCTCGTTTTTCTTTTTAAAATACAAACATAAGTCATAACCATTACCATCTGGTAGGCCGATATCAAGGATGGACAAATCAAATGTATTGTGAACAAACTGGTGTTTAGCTTCTTTTACACTGGACGCTCTAATCACCTCATAACCTTCATTTCTCAATGAAAATTCGATGGCTATGCCAAGAGCTTCATCATCTTCAACTAGTAATATTTTTTTATTCAAGTATGCCCTCTCCTTTTTTTCCCCTAGCTTATACTCCAATTACAATAGCCTGGCTATAATCTAGCCAGGCTTATAATATTATTGTTCTCTAATATTATCAATAATATTATCTTGTTGAATTTTTTTCAATGGATTTAAGACTGATAAATAACTAATTATTAAAGCTGAAACAAACGTAATGATACAAGCCTCATAAGGAATCGTCCATGTCATTTTCAACATATCAGATATAGCTAAATATATAATATAAGACAATATACAGCCAAAAAAGATTCCTTGTAAACTTCCCGAAAAACCGTAAATCAAAGCTTCATAGGTAATCATTTTTTTCAAATCCTTTTGTGACATACCAATGGATTTCAAAGCGGCCAATTCTTTTCGTCTAGTCATGATACTTATAGTTATAGTATTGAGGATATTAACGCTACTAATTAAAGAAATGACTGTAATGAAACCATATGCAAGCACTTGTAAAGTAAGTTTTTCTTCTTTTTTTGTTTTATTTTCTTGATAATTATTTACGATTGTAATGGAATAGCTTTTTCCAATCGTGTTTTCTATTTCCTTTACTGTCGCGGAAGATTGAGTTACATCCTTTAATTTAGTTTCAAAGCTATTCTCCTTTTTTTCGTATACTTTAGATATATTTTCAAGTGATTTCAATTGATGCAAAATTTGTTCACTTTCAGCTAAATGATCTGGATTATTATCCACTATCTTAATTGTAATATCCGATTTAACAGATAACTTATCAAAAGATTTAGATGCAAATGCAACACTCATTAAATACGAGAAAGTAATAAATAACACACTACTTATAATAATTGATAAGATTGTAATGGTATAGCGATTTTTATTTCGCTTAACATTTTTCATAGCCATGCTCAAAGGAATAGATAAAGGTTTTTTCACCATGGAATTCTTTTGTTTTTTGATTTGTTCCTTTTTAATTGACAACCTGCTACTAATTGCCAACAAAGGGGAGATTTTCCCTGCAAAATAAGCTGGGTACAAACTTGACGCTATTACAGAAAGCAAGGTAATAATCGAACTGATTAGTAAAATATTCCAATCAACATGAAATATCGAGACCGCTTTACTATTTTCCATTAAAAGTGAAAAAGTGAACTGCAGAGAGGCAAGTGCTATTAGGCTACATATAATTCCAATTGGTATAGCGATAACAGCCAGAAAAGTAGCTTCTCTCAGAACGATTTGTCTAATTTGCTTTCGTGTTGCACCAATGCTTCTCAACAAGCCAAACTGCCTCGTTCGTTCTACGACACTTATTTGAAAAGCGTTGTAAATCACAACAATTGTCGCTATCACAACAATGCTGATTGTAATAATTAGCGTAGCCATAATCGAATTATTGTAACCTGGTTTCTCTAATTGAATTAATTCATTACTTATATTAATATTATTTTCTCCGGAAATGGTCTTGAGTCCCTCTAAAACCTCATTAAAGTTTGCTTTTGAGCTAATTCCAACTAATATTTTTCCTTCACCAGCGCTAAACTTACTCTTATAGGTTAGTAACCGTCCCACCTTATTTTCCTGTGTATATGTACTATCACTTAGAAAACCAACCAATTTGTATTTTTTTTCATTTAATTCGAATGAATCACCTATTTGAATATTTTCTTTTATATAAGGTAATACCCAGGGATCAACAGCAACTTCTTGATCATTAGATGGCAATCTGCCCTTAATAATACTGTATTTTAAAAATTCCAAGGCGTTATCATCAGCAAAATTCATTTGTACAGCAGCCTCTCCAACTTGGACTGTTTCTCCCTGTGACATTAAACCAAATGATTCAATTTGCGGGTTATATTTAATTTTTTTCAATATCGATTCATCGTAATTTAATACAACGGCATGAAAAGAATACCCTTGCCTCTTTTTCGTATTCTCGATTTGAGAAATCTGAGTACCGTTCATAAATAGGCCGATTGTAGAAATTAACGATACAGAGAGTACGATTCCTATCAAAGTTAAAATTGTTCGTTTCTTATTTCCCTTTAAGTATCTCCTGCTTAATTGTTTATAATTACCAATCAAGATTAGTTTCCTCCCGTCTTAGGCTTATTCGTGGATAGCCACTGATCGGAAATGATTTGGCCATCTTCAATTGTAATAATACGGTCAGAAGTTGATGCAATTTTTAAATCGTGAGTAATCAATACAATAGTTTGATTATATTTTTTTGCTGTCAATCTTAATAAATCCATGACTTCTTTTGTATTTTGAGTATCCAGATTTCCTGTAGGTTCATCAGCTAAGATTAAATGTGGGCGATTTATAAGTGCCCTCCCAATCGAAACCCGTTGTTGCTGACCTCCTGATAATTCAGATGGTAAATGATTTCGTCTTTCATGAAGTCCCAGAATTTCAATAATTTCGTCCATATAAGGATTATCTACAGGTTCATTATCTAGTAAAGTGGGCAAAGCTATATTCTCTTGCACATTCAATACAGGAATTAAATTAAAGAACTGAAATATAAAACCAACTTTTCTTCTTCTAAATATCGAAAGTTCATTATCTGAATAATTATAAATATTGTTCTCTCCAATAAATACTTGTCCTGAACTCGGACGGTCCAACCCTCCCAAAATATGTAACAATGTACTTTTACCTGAGCCAGAAGCTCCTACGATTGATACAAATTCCCCTTGCTGTATAGAAAGATTTATGCCCTTCAAAGCATCTACCCTACTATTTCCTTCACCATAACTTTTGACTACATTTTCTATTCTTACGATTTCCATTTATATCACCTTATTTTCATTTTAATTTAGTTTTGTACCTCTACAAAGTTTATTTTATTCTGATTATTCGAAGAGAGCTTATCAATCTGTTGTAAAACTTTGTCTACTTCTTGTTTGTTTTTATAATCAAAATTACGTTTTTGAAATTGAATCAATTTCATTATTGACTCTGATTCAGAAATTGTATTATATTCTTGGTCGTTTAGAATAACAAGGTTCATTGGAACATACCCAATCCAAATTTGCTGTTTAACATACTGAGCAGGTACTATCTTACCGTTCAAATTCAACTGGTTATTTTCAAAATTATCACCCGCATAAGAAAATAATAGATTCTGATCACTAGATACTTTATTTTTATCTTTCACCCTCTCAGAAATAATAGATGCTGAATTTGGATCTTTTCTAGCTCTTAGAAGTCCCTTATTAAATAATTTTACCGCGGTAGAACTATTAATAACTGCATATTCTGTAGTGTTGATTTCAAATTCTTCATTTGTATCATTTTGTTTCTTATCTTCTTCTGATAATGGAATCCTTTTTGTTATTGTGACGTACTTTACCTTATAGTCTATTGATTGTTTAGTGTCATCTTTAAACTCTTGTTTAACTTTTTCTACGTCAGTTGCAGTACCACTAACTAGAATCCCATCGACTGGTTGTCCTGGACCTTGCACATAACGTTTTACTCCTAATCCTATTCCTATAAAAATAGCAATAACAACCGTATAACTTATAATTTTTTTCATTAGAATACTCCTTTAGTAAATGATTTATATCTGGATTATAGATGAGTTTTTTTCATAAGTTAATGACTTCTATCTAACTATGTGACTTCTAATCTTACAATTTTGTAAGATTAGTATTCCCCATGCTCAACAAGCTAAATTTATATAATAATAATCTTATACGTTATTATTCTCTTTTTTATTGAAACGGATCGAATCACAGGCAATAACCCGACCTATAATGATTAATGTTACAGATAATAACTTAAGGCCCGTCTTATATATAATCTAAATCTTTAAAATAAACAAAGGATATTACTCCTAATACAGCACCAACTATCCCTAGCATCAAATCCTTATACTTTTGTATAAACATCTTATTCCTCTTTTCGTACAAATAAATTATTCCATATATAACAATACTAAATTATGGAATGTTTCCAAAGAATTAAAACGTTTTTATATTCAGTTTATATGTCTACTTATTTACTTATCCCATAGATAAGTAAATCCAAAGGGATACAAAAACGTCACTTCTTTTATAAACAGTACGACTTTATTGTTACATAATAGTAGTGAGAAATATCACATATCTCATAAAAGGGCTGGGCGGAAATTTAAGTTTACTAAATACCTTTTCTAAAGTTTGATTGCAACCTTTTTCTGTACACTCCATCCAATCTTTCATCAAACAACTACCTTCTCCCATAATTTCAAAGGATTCCCACTCGATTATCCCGAATATATAAATTACTATTCTCACAAGGAGCGAATTTATATGAATCTATTCGAACACGAAACGTAAAACCGTTCCCCTTTCATAAGAGGTCCTCCTTTTTTCTTTTCTCACCATATCATTTACTTACAAAATAGGAGGATACAATTATGAAACGTGATCCATTATTTTTAACTTTATTAGAAAGTGCTAATACAAATTTTAGCGGTTGGGATTTTTCTTTTATTTCAGAAACGGGTCGAATGAAGAGCGAGCCTTTATCGTGGTCATATGGCAGTACAGCTTTCCAGCTTATGCAGCATGCAGAATCAATGCTCGATATGGGGACTGGCGGCGGAGAGTTTTTATCTCTGTTACAACCGTTCCCGTCAACTATTTATGCTACTGAGGGCTACGCTCCAAACGTGCCAATTGCTCGAAAGAAATTAGAGCCTTTAGGGGTTACTGTTGTAGAGGTGAACGATGATACTGCATTGCCATTTCAAGATGGTCAGTTTAATCTAATCCTAAACCAACATGAATCATATGCTGCTTCTGAAGTAAAAAGAATTCTTTCTCCAAATGGAACATTTCTTACACAACAAGTTGGCGGTCTCGATTGCGCGGAACTTAATGACCAATTTGACACACCACTAAATAGTGAATTTGCAAGTTGGTCGCTTGAAGCGGCATGTAATGAACTACAGGAAAACGGATTTACTATCTTAGAAGCAAAAGAAGAATTCCCTTTCCAACGCTTTTATGATATTGGCGCTATCGTCTATTATTTAAAAGCAATTCCGTGGCAAATTCCTGATTTCACTGTCGAAAGGTATTATGAGGAGTTATATCGTATACATGAGATTATCTTGCAAAAAGGATATTTTGATGTGAAGCAACATCGATTTATGATTAAGGCGATTCGTGACTAACGGAAAAGAGGTGGCAAAGCCACCTCCTTTTTTGTTCCTTTTACGTATGTTCTCTACTCTTTCACCATAAGAAAAGTTATATCATACATATTACAATTATGACCAATGAATTGTATTTCTGAAACTTATAATCACCTCGCATATATAACAAGAGCAAAAACGTGATTTTTCACTTTCCTCTTCTATTGAGAAACAAGTTGTTTTTCATATCGCTTGTTCGCATCATCTTCTTTCAAACATGCAGTTGTGCAATTAATAATATTCCGGTTATCGTACGTGAATATATGTTTTAACTTATTTTCTTCTGTTAATACTGTCGGTAAGTATTTTGGTAAATTGCTAACTACTCCTCTATTATCACCATCTAATATCCAATCAATTTCTTTCCATTCTAATAAGCCTTCAGCCGTACGTAATGGTGTATTCATTTGCATTCCATCTGGCAAATCAGCAACGAACACATACATTCCTTCACTAGCCTGGGGCTCACCTTTACCTTTAAAACCAACAGTCCCTTTATACGTTACACTTGAAAGTTCTATGCCCGTTTCCTCAAACGTTTCTCTAATTATTCCTTCGTATGGCGTTTCATTCTCTTCTATTTTTCCTCCAACACCATTCCACATCCCCATATTCGGCTTTTTATTTCTATGTTAATAGCAGTATTTTATCGCTTTTTCTAATAAAGCAAATTGTGTATTTGTACATACGATCATTTCCTTTCATTTTCCACATGAGTTATTTGGCTTATTTTCAAGTAAAAACACTCGCCTTACAATTCCTTACTACATAATATATAGTACAACTTTCATGCGTAAACACTTTACGTCAAACGAGAGAATCCTTTTTAGAAAGGAGAATTTAAAATCGATACTATAAGCAATGAATTTCTAAAACAATATTACGACAGCCTTGTGTGGTTAAAAGATACACATTGGTTTGGAGTTCCAATCTATAAACTTCCCTCTGATCTCTTTTTGTATCAAGAAATCATTTATGAATTAAAGCCCGATTTAATTATTGAATGCGGGACTTTTCACGGTGGTAGTGCACTGTATTTAGCTTCTATGTTAGATTTAATTGGAAAAGGTCACGTACTTACTATCGATATAACTCCGCAGCCAAATCGGCCATCACATAATCGGATTACGTATTTAACAGCATCTTCTGTTTCTGTGCAGGCCATCCAAACAATAGTAAGTATGCGCAAACCTGATGATGTGATTTTAGTTATTTTAGATTCTGATCATAGTAAAGAGCATGTTTCAAAAGAACTCTTGCTATATAAATCTATCGTCACTACTGGCAGTTATATGATTGTAGAAGATACCTCCATTAACGGAAATCCGCTTCTTCCCGACTGGGGTCCTGGCCCGATGGAAGCTGTGGAAGAGTTTTTAACAAAAAACAATAACTTCATAATCGACGAGTCTAAACATAAATTTTTCATATCATTTAATCCAAAAGGTTTTTTAAAGAAAATAAAGTGAAACTTTAATAAGTGGGGTTTTGCTCATCCCCCACTTATTCTATCATTTTCATTTTTGAAAAAGGATAATATACGAATTCCACCTTGCCAATTATGTTATCTTCTTCAATATATCCTAAGCCATTTCGACTATCTCTACTTACTTCGCGGTTATCTCCCATTACAAATAACTTATTTGGTGGAATTTTTGTCTTTTGAAAGTTATAAAACACTTGTGTGTTGTTAAATAAATCTTTGTTCGTATATGGTTCTTCTTGCTTTTTATCGTTCACATATACCTTTCCGTTCGTTATGTTAATTACATCACCAGGAAGCCCTATTACACGTTTCACATAATATTTCGATTCATCCTCTTCTTTTATAATGACAATTTCTCCGTGTTGTAAATTAGAAAGACGTACTACCGCTTTATTTACAAATACGTAGTCTTCTTCATATAAAGTCGGCTGCATCGATTCCCCTTCCACCTTACATAAAGTAAAAGAATGGTAGCCTATGACTATCACCAATATAAATAGTATGTACTTTCCCCAGCCTCTCTTAATCTCCTTTTTCATATCCATTCCCACCTTATAAAGCGCTTTTTAACTCAAAAAATATATCACTGCACAATATGTTTCCATGCAGTGATACTATTTTTACTGTGCCTTGTTCGGTTGTTCTACTGGAATTGAATTTGTATTTGATCTATTTGTTTTTAATTCAAAATACGCATCCAAAATCTCTTTACCAATCGCAGAATTAATTCCTGATTTATCATCATTCACCCATGGTACAACAACTGAAAAAGCTACTTCCGGATCCGCATCATATGGTGCATAACCGGCAAGAGTTAAATTATAACATTTTTTTCGGTTGTTGTTCTCATCTCTTCCAATATCACTTTCTCCACCATATACTGTCTCAGCTGTTCCTGTTTTTCCCGCTGGTTTATATGGTAGACCTTTAAATGTTCCGGTTCCGGTTCCGTCAGCTTCTTGAAAAACTCTTCTAAATCCTTCTTTTACATGATTAATGTACGAAGTTTCCATATCCACTCTATTTAATACAACTGGTTCAATCGACCGAACGACTTTTCCTGCATCCTCTGGTCTATTCGGTTGCTCTCTAACTTCTTGTACAATTTGTGGTTTCATTCGGTAACCGCCATTTGCAATGGTTGAAATATATTGCGCAAGCTGAAGCGGTGTATATGTATCATACTGTCCAATCGCGTAATCAAGTAAAAATCCGGGTATGTTATCAGTTCTACCTATTTGACCGATCGATTCATTTGGCAGGTCAATACCAGTCGACACACCTAGGCCAAATTGTCTAAAATAGTAGCGCATTTTATTAAATGTTTCTTGTTTAATATCTAATGGATTGTTTGGAACATAATTAATGCCTGCCATTTTTAAAGCTGTATTAAACATATAAACGTTCGATGACACTTGCAAAGCTCTTAAATCATCAATATCCCCAAATTCTTTCCACGATTTCTTCGGCTTAGAACTTCCTTTAAAATACATTGGCGCATCAAAGAAGTGTGTATACGGCTTAATCGCTTCTGTTTGATATCCAGTTAATAAAGTAGCCCCTTTTACAGTTGACCCTAACTCATAAGAACTTGTCATCGTTCCTAATGCATAATCTTCTATTTGCATACCGCCATCTTTATTTACAATTTTCTTTCCTGCCATTGATAAAATTTGACCGTTTTTCGGATTCATCATTACTACGAACGCACGATCCATCATCGGCTCTGCAGCATGAAAGGCTCGTAAATTCTTTTCAAGGCTTCCCTCTACTCTTTTCTGTAAATCCATATCGACTGTTAACATCAAGTTATTTCCACTTTTTCCTTCAGTCACTTTTTCTGTTCGAACAATCTTCCCTGCTTTATCCATAATATTTTTAGACTGTTCTTTCGTTCCATGTAGTGCATCTTCGTATTGTTTTTCGATGTAACTTTTACCAATACGGTCGTTTCGATTATAATCACGAACTAAATAATAATCTAATTGTTCTCTTGGCAACCCTTCATTTTCATTAGAAACGCTACCTAGTATAGAGCGCAGTATTTTATCATTTGGGTATTCACGTTCCCAATCTACTGTTGTATCTACCCCCGGTAAACTTGCCAACCTTTCACTAACGACAGCATATTCATTTTCACTTACGTCTTTTTTAACGATTTGCGGAGTCATTTTATATCCCGCATTCATTTTGCTTTTAATTACTAATACTTCTATATCTTCCTTTGAAAGCTCATTTAATTCTTCTTGTGTAATTCTTTCCCGGCGCAGTTCTTCTACTTTTTTATCTAACTCTTTTCCTTCTATTTCTTGCTTTCTAAATTTACTCTCATCTTCTTTCGTTACTTTCGCTGCTGCCCGCTTTTCATTTAACTGCATCCAAAAATCTTTTTTATCTGTCTCTGTTAACTTATCCATGTCCTCTTGCGACATTTCAATTAGCTTAGCTAAATCTCTTGCTACTTGTAAAACTTCTTTCGAGTCCACTCCTCTCATTTTCGTATATGTAACGGTTCGTAATGGTTTATTATTTACAATAACGTGACCTTGTCGATCAAACATTTTCCCTCTAGGAACGGGAGTACTTACCGTTACATCTTCCTTTTTGTTTACTTCATTTCTATACGTTTCTCCATCAATGATTTGTACTTTACCTAATTGAATTATAATAGCTGAAAATAAAAGAAAGACAATAAAAAATAGTACATTTAACCGAAATGGAATATGAGTCTTTTTCTTTTTCGATTGTTTTTTCTGCTCCTTTTTCTGTCTCATTTCGCTCCCTCGCTTCATTCTATTAACATTTCTACGCAAAATCATTATGTATCAAATTTATTTATATGATATATATAGAATTTTATATTAATTACTAAAGAAATAAAAGATTTAATTTTCAGTTTTTTAATTTTACAACCTATTTATTACCATTCCCCTTCATACGTCATAACATGAATTTTATTCAAACAAAAAACTGAGGTGTTCTCTATACACCTCAGTTTTTCATAAAAATAATAACTTATTTAACCGACGATAACCCTTCAACAAACTCACCAATCTTATTTTGAAAAACAAAATCAAAGTTATATTCCTGTCCTGTTAACTCTTCATTTACTAAAATAGTTGTTGCTCCCACTTCCCTCTTTGCAATTTGCGGGAATGAAGCGACAGGCTGTACTTTTAGTGATGTTCCCATAACGATAAGCACATCTGTTTCATATAAACGTTTGATAGCATTTTGATATTGCGGCAATGTATCTCCGTATAAAACAACGTCTGGATTTAAAATGAAATTACACTTCTCACAACGCGGTACTTCATGATCAATCATATACTGTAAATCATAGCCTGATTTACATTTTGGACAATGTGCTGTTTGAAGTGTTCCATGTAAATCGATGACATGCTTACTGCCACCTAATTGATGTAAACCGTCAATATTTTGCGTTAAAATCGTAATATCTTTCCCTTGTTCTTCTAGCGCAGCTAAAAAGCGATGTCCACGATTTGGTTTATATTGATGGAACGTATTAATTTGAAAGATTTCTTTATAATGCTTCCAAAACTCTTTCGGACTTCGATTATAATACCCTCTCGATAAATACATCTCCACATTCGCATCAGCATACAACCCATTTGCTGAACGAAAATCTGGAATACCACTTTCCGTACTTGCACCAGCGCCTGTTAATACTGTAATTTTCTTCGCTTTTTCTAAAATTGAACGTAGTTCTTCAAATTGTTGCACAAAAATCACCTCTATGTATTTTCCTATTCTTATTATACCAGTTGTTTACAGGAGGTGTTGTACAATTCATTTTACTTAATGCGTTGCGCCCCCAACCTCTACAATATCTACTTCAACTGTCGTCGTTACTTCGATTGCCAATTCTATCCCTTTACGAATAGTAGAAAGTGACATACTTGGTTGACCTGGATAATTACTCGCTTGTTCTGGTAAGAACGGAATGTGAACGAATCCACCTTTTATTTTCTTATCATGTTTCTCTAGTTCATGCATAAGTCCATAGAATAAGTGATTACAAACGAATGTGCCTGCCGTCTGTGAAACAGATGACGGTATGCCCTCTTCGCGAAGTTTTTTTACAATTGCTTTCATCGGGAGTGTGGACCAATACGCAATCGCTCCTTCTTCTACAACCGGTACATCTACCGGCTGATTCCCTTCATTATCAGCAATTCTTGCATCATCAATATTAATGGCGACACGTTCTATCGTGATATCTGGTCTGCCCCCAGCTTGTCCAATGCATATAATAATTTCCGGCGCTAATTCTTCTATATACTCTTTTAATACGCTTATTGATTTATGAAATACAGTTGGTACTTGTTTGCTTATTATCTTGTATTCTCCAATTGTTTTTTCATGCAAACCTTTTGCTACTTCCCAAGCTGGATTGATATTTTCCCCGCCAAACGGATCAAACCCTGTTAATAATACTGTTTTCATAGTTTTATCCTCCTAATTAGAAACGATATACAAGGCCGTACATAATAAACATATTTATGATAAAAATTGAAAGAGCAATTGGTACTTGTGCTTTAATAACCGCATTTTTATCCTTTAGCTCTAAAAGCATCGCAGGTACGATATTAAAGTTTGCTGCCATTGGAGTAAGCAGCGTTCCGCAATATCCAGCAAACATACCGAGTGCTGCCATAATTGCTGGGTTTCCGCCGTGCATTTGAACTATTAAAGGTAAGCCAATTCCGCCAGTAATAACAGCAAACGCTGCGAATGCATTTCCCATTACGACTGTAAATAGCATCATGCCTAAACAGTACGCCATAACAGCAACGAACGGATACTCTGTCGGCAGCACTTGTCCGACTAAATCTGAAACAACTTGCCCAACGCCAGACTTCGCGAATATACCGCCAAGTGCTGCTAACATTTGTGGTAAAATAACAGCCCAGCCGACAGCTTGTAATAGTCTGCTTCCTTCTTGTACAGGCGTTGCTATTTTTGATTTTGTAATACGCATCGCCGCAACGAATGCGAGTAATGCACCAAGCGCTAATGCAACTAATGTTACTTTATCTGGATCAACAAGAGAGACATTTCCCCATTTAATTTTCCCTAACGTCAACGTACCGATAATTGTAAAAATAGGAATTAATAGTGCAGGCATAAAAATTTTATTTTTTAATTTCTCAGCATGTTTCACACGTTCTTGTACTGGAACTTCTTTTTCCTCTGATTTTGTTACTTTATTTAGTGAAGCTAAAACGACCATAGCGAGCACTATACAGCCAACGTAAAACGAAGGAATTACATTTCCGAATAAAAATGTAACTGCAAACAATGCCCAAAATAAACTAGAACCGAATCTGTTTGGATGTTCACGATCGAATGCGATACGAACAGCGATAAAAGCAACGATTATCCCTAATACATAATAGATTGTATCCATTGTGATGATGTTCATATTAAATTGCCTCCTTCTCTTCTTTTCCTTCTGCCTTCATTGTTTTCTCTATATATTTATCAAACCTTCTAAATCTAATCCAGCTTACAATAAGTGCAGATATTGCTGTCGGAATGCCCCAAAGTGCCATATCCCATACTCCGACATGCATACCTACTGAATCGAAGAATCCTTTCATTAATAAAATAGCTCCAGTTGCGATGAAAATATCTTCTCCGAAAAACCAAGCTGTATTTTCAGCTGCTGCTGCGTTTGCTTTAATCTTTTCTCTTAATTTTTCAGGAAGTTTACCGTATTTACCTTGCGCGGCCCCTTCTGCCATCGGTGCAACGAGCGGCCTTACTGTTTGCGCATGCCCACCAATATTAAGCCCTAGTGCTGCTGATGATTCTCTTATCGTAAAATATGACATTAATACTCTTCCAGTTGTTGCTCCTTTTGATTTCGTTATAAGTGCCTCTGCTCTTTCTTTTAAACCGTAACGCTCTAAAATTCCGATTACCGGTAAAGTTAATATAATTGGCATAGACATATATCTATTTTCTATGAAAAATTTACCGAACATGCTGATCACATCATAAAAACTTAATCCTGAAACCATACCAGTAACAATACCTGCAACCATAACTACTAAAAGTGTATTTAATCTAAATAAAAAGCCCACTGCAACAAGTAGTATTCCGATTAATTTAATCATCCCAGCACTTCCCCCTATTTTTTATTTCGGTGCACAAATAGAAATATCATTAAGTTTGAATGTTCTGTATATTCTTTCTGCAAATTGCACTGCTTTTTCCCCATCACCGTGTAAACAAATTGTTTGCGCCTGAACTGCTACTTTCTCTCCATTGACCGCATTTACATGGCCTTCTTTCACCATTTGAAGTACTTGCTTTATCGCTTCGTCTTCATCTTTTATAAGCGCATTTTCTTCTGTACGGCTCGTTAATGTACCATCTTGCTTATATGTACGATCCGCAAAAGCCTCTTGTACAAGAGTTACTTTGTATTTTTCTGCAGCCTGTATAAACGCCTCGCTATTTGCTAAACCATAAAGTAATAGACTTGGATTTATATAATAAATTGCCTTTGCAATTGCATCTGCAATTTCCGGATTAGTTGCCGCCATATTATATAAGGCACCGTGCGGCTTTACATGCTGCATTTTCCCGCCTGCCGCTTTCACAAATGCGTCTAATGCGCCTGTTTGATATAAAACATAATCGTATACTTCACTTGCTGAAATATTCATGTTTCTTCTACCAAATCCAATTAAATCAGGAAATCCAGGATGCGCCCCTATTGCTACGTTATGCTCCAAAGCTTTTTCAACAGTTTGACGCATAATAGACGGATCACCCGCATGAAAACCGCAAGCAACGTTTATAGAGGAAACGAACGGAAGAATTTCATCATCATTCCCCATTTTATAAGCGCCAAAACTTTCTCCTAAATCACAGTTTAAATCGATTGTAGTCATAATGTATTCCTCCTAATTTCAGCTTCGTAAAGCGATGAATTTCTTTAATAGATTCATATTTACTTCTTGTTCTATGTACAATTGTTCCGCTTCTTCAAGCGTAATTTTCTCAAAAGAAACATAGTCCCCCGGCTTTAGCTGGGCAAGAAGAGGTAAATCTACTGAAATGATATTTCCCATTCTCGGATAGCCACCTGTCGTTTGCCTATCTGCCATTAATATAATCGGCTGTCCACCATTAGGAACTTGAATGGTTCCAAATGTAACAGGACTCGATAAAATCTCTTTTTCTTCATTCCTATTTAAAACTTCTCCCTCAACCCTATAGCCCATACGGTCAGCATAATTAGATACCTTATACTCTTTCGTAAAAAATGCCTTTCTACTTTCTTCTGTAAATTGATCATATTCAAAGTCAGTTATGACACGAAGCT
Source organism: Bacillus sp. MT94 (assembly GCF_058792475.1). Classification (NCBI taxonomy): domain Bacteria; kingdom Bacillati; phylum Bacillota; class Bacilli; order Caryophanales; family Bacillaceae; genus Bacillus; species Bacillus sp. MT94. The sequence continues at coordinate 230,467 of NZ_JBXAEZ010000005.1, forward strand.
TTGGATGTTTCTTATACTTTGGTAGTACTCTGTTGCTAATTGCCCATTTCGTTTTTATTCTCGCATCTTTTTGTAAATCTTGAATGAAACGACTCGCCATTTCTGGTTGTGCACCAATTTGGAAGTAGTTACCCTTTTTCAACATTCTTCCTTCTATACCACCAATCGCAGCACGTATGTACGTACTTTTGCTTCCCATTGTACGCTCAATATGTATACCACCCGCAAAAGTTACATACGCTCTGCAACCACTTTTCACTTTTCCAAAACAAAGCATACTACCTTCTTCCGCTAAAATGGGACGCCATAACGGGATACGTTCTCCATTCAATAACGGTTCCATATCTGCTCCGCCAATCGCAAGTAAAGTCGTTTTCTTTATTAACAATTTAGGTCCCATAATCGTCATTTCGAGTCCCGCTTCATTCTCCTCATTACCAACTAACATATTGATCATCCGAAGTGCACTTTGATCCATAGTCCCGCCAACTGGTACACCGTATTGTTGATAATGAGATCGCCCTAAATCTTGGACTGTTGTAAACATTCCCGCATGCAAAACTTCTACATCCATTCTTTAGCCCCCTCAAGTGATACGTACTCTTCCTTCGTTATTGGGATAAATCGTAAATACATACCACTTTGAATATATGTTGGTATTTCTTCTTCCGGATTAAATAATGAAATAGGAGTTCGGCCGATAATATTCCATCCTCCTGGTGTTTCAAGCGGATATATACCTGTTTGATTTCCGCCAATACCTACTGAACCAGGAGAGATTTGTAACCGTGGTGTTTCTTTTCTAGGTGTTTCTAATTCTTTTGATAGTCCTCCTAAATACGGGAACCCTGGTGTAAAACCTAACATATATACAAAATATGTAGTTTCACTATGTATTCGAATCACATCTTCTACTTGTAAATCTTTATAATGTGCAACCTCTTCTAAATCAGGTCCATATTCTCCCCCGTAGCACACTGGTATAGAAATATGTTTCACATCCTGTTTTACTTCTTCTTTATAAGAATCACACAGCTCCTTTATATACTGGCGAACGTAATCATATGGCCTTTCACTTCTCTCATTTCTCTTCCATACTTCGTATACATTGTAGTAAACAGCTAATGAAGTAAACGACGGAACGCACTCAATCATTCCTGCAAACGGATGTTGCTGCAGTGCTTGAAATAACCGCTGTACTTTCTCATATATATCCATCTTAATTTCTTCACCAAATGTAACAATAATTGCTTGATCCCCTAACGCAGAAAATTTCATCCTACTCCCTCTTTCTATGCCAAAAAGCCGAGTTCTTTCGAAATGCGATGTGCTGTTTCTTTCACCTTAGCGATAAAATATGAAATGTTACTTTCGCTGTACTCAATTGCTAATCCCGAAATACTCATACCTGCTACAACCGTTCCATCACTTGCGAAAATGGGCGCTGCTATTGCGGCTGTATGATTTTCTAACTCAGAATAACTAATTGTGTAGCCTTCCTTTTTTGCCATTTGCAACACTTCTAGCAATTGTTCCTTATCCACAATTGTTCCATCTGCAAACTGTTTTAAATCCACTTCCTCTATGTATCTCCGTTTCTCTTCCTCAGAAAAATACGATAGTAAAATTCTCGGACATGCACCAGCATAAAGCGGTGCTCTTCTTCCAACCGCCGTATACACGCGTACTGGCTGAACACCTTCCATCTTTTCAACATAAATTGCGTCATTACCATCTTGAATTATTAAATTAACTGCCTGTCCTAAACTATCTCTAAGTTCTTTCATATAAGGAATTGCTATATTTCTTACTGATAATCGGTGTGAAACAAGTTGACCGAACCGTAAAAATACGACCCCTAAACGATATTTCCCCTTTTCGTTTTTTTGTAAAAACTCCATCTCTTCCAACGAACCAATTAAACGATAAACAGATGTTTTCGGCATATTTGTAAGCTGAACCATCTCAGTTAAACTTAGCTCTTCATGCTCATAAAACAACTCTAAAATATCCATTGTCTTAACTGCCGTTTTATTTATACTCATTCTATCTCCCTTTCGTTCCGAATTACGGAACTTAAATTCCGTTTTTCGAAACAAACATATAATTTAAAATTATAAAATATTCTTTCAATTCATTCAATAGATTTTAAGCAAATAAAAAAGTATGGAAGAATATCTCTCCCATACTTCACCACACTTTATAACGCTCTTACTTGTTCCAACGGCCAGAAAACAGCTTGTCCTTTTCCGACAATTTCATCTTCTGAAATAAAGCCAAACATGCGACCATCCTTAGAAACTTCACGATTATCCCCTAAAACAAATACTTGGCCTTCTGGCACTTTCGTTTTCCCAGTGATTTGTTCTAACGTAAAGTCTGGAGTTAATACACGGCCTACTGCTTTTTCTTTAAACTTTTTTAAATATGGTTCTTCCATCGCTTTTCCGTTTACATATAAAACATCATTTTTATACTCAACTGTATCGCCTGGCAAACCAATTACTCGTTTTACTAAATCGTATCCTTCTTTTCCGTGGAAGACGATAATATCAAAGCGATCTAATCCACTTATACTATAGCCAATCTTATTCACGAGAACTCGTTCGTTATTTTTTAAAGTGGGCATCATTGATTCACCTTGCACTAAAGAAGGTGTAAATAAAACACCACGAATAATAGCAATTAATACAAGGGTAAAACCTATCGTTTTAGCCCAAGAGAATAATTCTTTCTTTGTATTTTCCTTCATCGTTTCTCCTCTTTCTTAAGCACTTATTTTATTATTTCAACTAATTCTTGTACTAAATTAGGATCTATTTCAGAAAAACATGATTTTCCTTCTCTTACCGCTGTACCGACATGCGCCTGCGTGATTCCAGTTTCATCTAGCAATCGCTTTATATTTTCTTTCGTCACGCCAGCTCCAGCTACAAGCTGAATTTGACCATCGCTTACCTTTTGCATTTCTGTAAGCACCGGAATATTCTCTACTATATTTCCTTGTCCACCTGAAGTTAAAACGTGAGTCACTTTATGAAACTTCTTTAAAGTGTTCATTGCTTCTACTGGATTTTCTATATCATCTATCGCACGGTGGTACGTTACATTTATTCCATCTACAACAGATAGTAAGTTCGCTAATTTCCCTTCATCCACTTCATTTCGTTCATTTAATACACCTAATACAACACCAGCTACTCCTAATTTCTGAGCAACTACAATATCTTCTTTCATCATTTCAATTTCTTCTTCCGTATATGTAAAAGACTTCGCATGCGGACGAATCATAACATGAATTGGTATACTTACCGCTTCTACCGCTTTCTTTATAAAAGCATAACTCGGTGTTAAACCACCTTCTGTATAAGATGAAATTAATTCAATCCGCTTCCCGCCAGCACTTTCAATTCGTTTTACATCTTCTAAACATGTTGCAATAACCTCTAGCATGAGATGACCTCTTTTCGTGCTTTTTTCTTATTATAACATTAGTAAAAATAAGAAGCCTAGCTTTCTCCTTTAAAACTTAAAAAAGAAGAATGAAAAGAAAGATTTTTTATTAGCAACGATTATTGATAACATCCTATTATTCATGTACACTCCTACCATAATGAAAAAGCCCGTCATTTTGACGGACTTTTCTAATTTCAAGCTTTTCTTTCCTCAGTTTTCATATCAATGCCTAATTGATCTTCTAATAACTTTACACCTTTCTTTGTAAGATGGACAGCTCGGTTCTTATCCGTTTTCGTAATCCATCCCTGTTCAAAAAGCAGTTTTGCAATTGCAGACCCTAACCAACCAGAAATATGGTAGCGTCGTTCACTCCAATCAAGACAAGGTTTTGCAAATACCCTCCTTTTTATATCTGCCTTATCAATATTTATTCCAAAATTCAGAAACCATTTCTTACCTTGTTCCGTTATAATGTATTCTCCATCCTCTAAAATTATAAATTTCCTATCAAGTAATTTTTCAGTTATCTCTACACCGAGTTTGCCTGCAAGATGATCATAACAAGTTCGAGCATAACGAATTTGTTTTAGTTGGCTTGATTGTTTTAAAGAGCGAACTTGAACTGTTGGTGCAATTGTCCCTAACTTTTCAAGCACTTCTGCAACTTCTTGATTAGCAAGTCGATAGTAGCGATGTCTACCATGTTGTTCAACTGTAAGTAAATTCCCTTCTACTAATTTAGAAAGATGCGAACTAATTGTTGGATGTGACACTTTTGCCATATAAGCCAATTCACTAGCAGGTAGTGCCTGATTATTCATTAGACACTCTAAGATGATTGCTCTTGTAGGTTCAGCAATTAGTTTAGCTATATATGAGATATTCGGATATACATTCATATTTCGATGATACCCTAACTATTAAATTGATACAATTATTTTAAGTTTAATAGTAAAGGAGAATGTATTATGAATGCAATTGATCTTAGTATATTAAATTTAAAAGAAACGAGAAGGCGCTCAGAAAAATTATGGAATTCTCTTCCCGATAATTTTCTTAATTGGAAGCCTGATCCTGAGGCTATGTCCTTTGGTGAAATGATTCGTCACGTATGGAGCTCAACTTTTTACTATCATATGATTATAAAAAACAACGGTTCAATAAACGACATACGTACCCCGTATGATGACGAGCCAATTACTTGTGTAAAAAAAGAAATTGAATTGGCACAATCATACTTTACTGACTTCATAGAATATGTTCAATCAATAAGCATAGCCGAGCTAGATTCAAGACTTATTGATAGAAGTGATGTTGGCTATCAACGATATTTAGGTGATATGCTATTAAGAATTGCCTATCATGATGCGGTCCATGCAGGTCAATTTTTACAATATTTACGAATGGTAAACTTAGAAAGACCATTAATTTGGGATTAAATACGAAAAATGTTTATACAGCCTCCAAACTGGCATTACAATAAGAATTTTCAACAAGAAACAATCAAAAAACCATGATAATCATTTATATTAAAAACCTACATCTCAACCAAGTACTTCATACACATAAAAAGCACGGGTTTGATTACTAATCAAACCCGTGCTTTCAAAACAACTATAATATCCATAAACAATAAAATGTAAGCTTTAAATACTACGACCGAAACGCCGCATCCGCCAGCATAGACAATGTTGCATCATCCATCGGTGGATTGTGTAATCCTGCTCTGACGTTTAAATAGTAACGATGGAGCGGATTTTTTTCTGATAAACTTTTTGCTCCTACGATGCGCATTGATTTATCCACTATGGATATCGCCGCATTTGTTACGGCGTATTTCACTGCCGCTAATTCTGCTTGCAGTGACAGTTTATCTTCTGCCTCATCGTATTTTTTCGCAATTTGATATAAAAAGACGCGAGCTTGCATAAGCTCGAGTTCTAATTCTCCAACTAATTTTCTAACATTCGGTAATAAACTAATAGAATGGTTTAAACTATTTGGCTTGTATGATCCCGCAAATTGAACTGCATAATTTCTTGCTGATTGTGCAATTCCTAAATAACATGCCGGTATATGTAGCAACCAGCCAATACCCTTTTGTTTCACTTTCCCGCCTTTTACATCCGTAAAAAAGCGGCTTTCTATCTCTACATTTTGTAAGACAAGGTCGTGGCTAGCAGTCCCTCTCATTGCAACGCTATCCCACGTTTCTTCAATAGATACACCGAGTGTATTTCTTGGAATGACAAACTCACCAACTTCTTCTTGGCCTTCCATACTTGCTGAAATAATAAAATAATCAAGTACTGGCGCCATCGTTGTAAAAGTTTTTCTTCCATTTATAACCCACTTCTCGCCTTGTTGAACCGCTATTGTTTCTGGTTTGCCGCCACGCGTCGGACTCCCTGTTTTCGGTTCTGTTGCTGCCCTGTTAAAGAGCGCACCATTACGTACTTCTTCGCAAAACCATTTGAACATCTCATCATTCCAAGAGCGATTTTCCGCTAGCTCCTTCACAATGCCAAGATGCCAGCCAATCGATAATGCAGTAGCTCCACAGCCTTCCGCGATTTTCTCTTGAAATAAAACGAAGTCATATAAAGAAATCGCACTATCACCAAATTCCTTCGGTAACGTTAATTTCGTATATCCAATATCTTTCAAATCATTTATATTTTCATACGGAAATGATCCTAATTCACTTAGCTGATGCTCCCTTTCCATGAACTTCGGAATCAATTTATTTATTTTCTCAATAATTAAAGACTGTTCTTCTGTTTCAACAAATGAGAGTGCCATACTATAATCTCCTTTATGCTCGATTCATAAACCGTTCATTTTGTCATTATGATTATATGAAGCTACCTCTCTATTGTTTCACTATTCCGATAAAAATACAATGTTTTTGACTAATAAGAAAAGTTCCTATTTAAGGATAGATTCTTTTCTTATATTAGTCCCCCTTCAATGCTTTTAACGGCAAAGAGGTTACATATCCAATATACGAGAATAATTCTTTAAAGAAGAATGGTATTTCTGTATCTAACGTTTTATATGCTGATGTCGGCGTTGGTGAAGCATACGCTTCAATATTAATATGTTTTGCGATTCTCATTGCGCGTTTCATATGAAGTGGATCACTTACAATCGTGTATGTTTGTATACCGTTCTCTATTCCAACTTGCTTCGCATTTTTTAAATTTTCTTCAGTGAAAAGGGATTTAGTTTCAATTAAAATATCTTCCTCTTTTACACCTTGTTTCATTGCATATACTCTTGCAGTACGTGCTTCCTCAAGTTCTGCCTCGAACTTTGTACCACCTGTAAAAATAATCTTTTTAATATTTCCGTTCCTATATAAAGAAATCGCATGATTAATTCTTTCTTTAAATACAGGAGATGGTTTTCCATTCCATGAAGCTGCGCCTAGTACGATACCAGCATCCGTTTTCACGTCATCATTTGCTTTAAAACGATAACTCCAAATATCGTAAGCTGCATAACTTACATATAAAATAGCAGAACAAATCATTAGTAAAAATACTTGAAAGATTCGTCTTTTCTTACTTTTCTTATTTTCTTTCATTTGTAATTGCCTCCGTACATCATCCATACTTCTATAAAAAACATTTATATCAAATCGTTTTGTTTGAGTTTATTTAAAAGAAGGAACTTTACTTGTTATTTATGTATAAAAGGGTTTTCATTTAAAATTGAGGATTATCAATTCATTTTCATTTGCGGTTTTCATTACATTTTTTAAATTCATAAGTTTATTACCATACAACTACATTGTAACGAATTTTTTCTCAGAAGGGAACGATGAAACAAAAGGAATTAAAATAAAGTAGCATTTTGTAAGAAAAAAGGTATATTTTTCATATCTCACGAACAATATACCTTTCAAAACACGAATTATAACTTTTCTTTATACAACTCTAATTTTTCTAACAATTGTTCTTTTACGCCTGGCCATTCACTCGAGATAATACTGTACACCACCGCATCTCTCACATAACCATTCGGTAATTTTCTTTCATTTCTAAGCACACCTTCTTTTACTGCGCCTAATCTTTCAATTGCTCGTTGTGCTTTTTCATTTCTTGTATCCGTCTTAATTTGCACTCTCAGCATATGCAATTTTTCAAAAGCATACTGAAGAAGCATATACTTACACTCTGTATTTATACTCGTACGTTGCACACTCGGATGATACCACGTTTGCCCTAACTCAACTGTCTTATCTTCTACTGAAATATTATATAAACGTGTACTTCCTACAATCTTATTCGACTGTTGATCTACGACTATGAAAGGTATTTGAGTACCTCTTCCGTAACCCTTTATCGCTTTTTGAACGTATTGTTGCATATCTTGCACACTATCCATTTTAGAAATTAAATACGCCCAAATATCCCGATTTCCTTCTACAATCGAAAACAAAGTTTCGACATCAGTATTATCCATTAACCGCAACTTTGCTCTTTCGTGAATAATTTCCATTTTTAAGCCCCCTTTGTTGTTACTATATCATAAGAATCAAAAACTTATTATAAGAATAAAGAAATATAAAGAAAAGAATTCTTTTCAAATATATTCTTCTCGTATAAGGTAGGAAGACTCATCAGTAACCCTTAAAAAAGAATTTTTTTGATAATTTCCAATAAATTCTATATAATGATAAACGGGAGGGGATAATAAATGCTAGATCAAATTACTTGGGGAACGCCAGGCAGCTTATTATGCTTAGGATTCTTTTTTGCGGGACTAGGAATCTTCTTAAGAAGCGTTACGTCATATACGAAAAATAAATAAGAATATCCCGCTTTTAAACAAAAGAAGCCCTCTTTTTTACAGACGGCTTCTTTTGTTTAACTTTATCTTATTAAAACTTCAAAGCAACAAATAAGCAATCGGCGTAATGATAAGCAACGTTAAAATCGTTCTCTGCACATACAGAATAATAAGTTCAGATACTTTTAACGGAATATCTGTTGATAATATACAAGGAATGGAAGCGGAGAAAAACAGTATAGATGATACGGAAACAACTGCAATGACAAACTTTGTCACAAGTGGTGCACTTACTACTAATAATGACGGTAAAAACATTTCTGCAATACCAACTGATGCAGCTTTAGCAGCTAAGTCTGCTTCCGGTAATTGTAATAGCCATGTAAACGGATAGAAAATATAACTGATCCAATCAAATATTGGCGTGAACTTCGCTAAGACGATACCAATTAATCCTACTGACATAATAGATGGTAAAATTCCCATTGTCATAATAAATCCGTCTTTTAAATTCACTGTAATATTTTTCATAATGCTCGGTGCAGACTTTGATACTTCTAACGCATCCTCCCAAGCACGTTCTAGCATTTTTTCTTTATAAACAGGCTCTGGAAATCCTTCTTCTGTTACATATGTATCTGGTTTTCTACTAAGGGGCGGGATTCTTACGGTGATAGCAGTCACGATGAATGTTACAACAAGCGTAGTCCAAAAATAAACATTCCATAAATGCATAATATCTAATGTTTTTGCGATGATGATCATAAATGTAGCGGATACTGTAGAAAATCCTGTAGCGATAATTGCTGCTTCTTTTGTCGTATACTTTCCTTCTTTATACACACGATTCGTAATAAGAAGGGCAAGCGAATAACTTCCAACGAAGGAAGCAACTGCATCAATCGCCGATCTCCCTGGCGTATTCCATAATGGCCTCATAATCGGACGGCAAAATGTACCGATAAATTCAAGCAATCCATATCCAACTAATAACGCTAAAAATGCCGAACCAATTGGAACGAGCAAACTTACTGATATGACTAGCTTCTCATACAAAAACGGCCCAACATCTGGTGCAAAGAACCAAGCTGGCCCTATTTTCAAACAATATAATACTCCAAAAACGACACCAACTACTTTTAAAATAGAAAAACAAACGTCTACGATAGATGCATTCCATTTCTTCGTATAAAATGGATAAATCGCACCAATTGCCATAACAAATAATGCATAATAAGGTACTACACCTGGAACGGAAGCCCTGATCCACGATACGATATGATCAATCATAATAGACGATGCACCGTTTATCGTAACAGGAACGAAAAACATAAACACTCCAACGAGACTAGTAAGTATAAACCGAAGAATAATCCCCTTCTCTCGCCCTGTCTTAATTACATTACTCTTTAATTCAATTTCACTCAAAATTCGACACCTCCTATTATCTAAATATTCTGTATAATTATGTTATATTCCTTCTTTCTATTTCTACTATTTAATCATATGAAAAAGCCTATTTTAAAATAGGCTTTTCTATTACCTCTCATAATCATCCACAATCACTTGCATGATACGATACAATTCTTCTGCTACTTTTTCATTACTACCCCTATTCGCATCATATGTAATTAACGCCTTCCAAAGTGCCCATCCTCTCGCTCTATTCCACGTTTCTTCATCCATGCGTAATACTTCTTTAAATACATTTCTACTATTTTCATCAAAAAACGTCCACGCCATCGCTGCATCACAAGCAGGATCTCCTACTCCTAAAATACCAAAATCAATTACAGCACAAAGCTTTCCACCTTTAACGAGTAAATTACCCGGCGCTACATCTCCATGCACCCAAACTGGTTTACGATCCCACGTTGAGCTAAGTGCTAAATTCCAAAGATGCTTTAATAATGCATCTTCAAAAATATCCTTATTATTTTCGATAGCAACTCTCGCCTCTTCATCATATACCGATATAAGTCCGCCCCGGTAAAAATTATGCGGTCCAGCTAAAGGGCCGTTACTCGCATTAATAGATTGCAATTCTACTAAAAAAGATCCTAAGTCCGCTGCAAATTCATTTAAATCACGAACGTTTTGTTTCGTAACTGTTTCTCCCTCTATCCACTTATTAATAGACCAAGGCAATGGATACGCTTCAGACGGATTTCCTTTCGCAATTGGTGTAGAAATTGGTAAAGAAAGTCCCTTACTTAATATAGGAAGCCAACTATTTTCTTTCTCTACTTGCGGTGCATATGCCACATCACTTGGCAATCTTACACTCATCTCATCCCCTAAGTGAAACGTCCTATTATCATGCCCACTAAACTTTACAGGTTTCACTTCTAAAGGGGCCCATTCGGGAAACTGTTCCTGTATTAACTTTTCAACTAAACTTACGTTAATTGGATGCATTCACATTCTCCTTTTCTTTTGAAACTTACTAAGCCCATCCGTACTTCCAACATATTCAAAACCATTTTTCTTATAAAAATCATTCAACGTACGATTATGCCCCACGCAATCTAACTTCAAATACTCTTTATCACATTGTACATTCTCGTCTATCCACTGTAAAACCCTCTCTCCTATTCCATTCCCCTTATATTTTCGTTTCACCGCAAATCTATGAATATATAATGAATTAGAAACTTCCTCTTTACCAAAAATGTGTTCATCCCATTCATTTTGTTTAGGAGAAACTGTAATCGTACCAACTATTTCATCTTCTTTCAGAACAACATACGTATATTTCTCTCTTATACGTTCTAGTATTTCAGCCGTAGCTTCCTCTCCTAAAAGATACTGCCACTGATCCACTTCTTTATGTTGTAGCCATTGTGCTACTTCTTTTAATAGAGTTTTAATACTATCACTCTCATTTTCGGTAGCAATTCGAATTGCATATTCTTTACTTATATTTCTCTCCATATTGCCTTTCCCCTTTCAAATTGCTACCATACTGACAAACGAGTCCTTCCATCATTTTCATCTGTAATATATTCTACATACAATCCTTGATTCCGTGCGTTTTCATACATCATTTCAATCTCTTCTTGGTTTTTCACATAAATTTGTATGTAATCACCATCCGCTACTAATACGACTACTTCACACTTACTCTCCTTAAATTCTTCATATGTTTCAATTTCTCCTAGTACTTCCCCTTTTGGATATGCTTTTAAGTCTACAAATAAAAGATAATATATGTTGTCTTTTATTAGCTTTTTTAAAGCTGAACCTACCATGATCTCGTTATCTTCTGAAAATAATTCTGGACCTAATTCATTCCCTACTATCTATATAAGCTTCCTCCCTTCCCATGGCTTGCCAATCAAATGCAGTAATATCAATTGGCTTTAAGACTTTCCAAAGTAAATTATCATATCCATCTAGAATATCTACTGTAATCCCTCTTTTCATATGTCTGCTCCTAGCTTATTTATTTTTGTTCCATACATTATATATCAAATTTAATTACTATATTTTGTCGATACCTATGTACATCATAAAAAACCGCTCCACTACTAGCGAAACGGTTTCCTTCTACTTACATTTACATATCTTATTCAATCGTTGCACTGCGTTTTAAAATATTTTTTAATATCTTCACTACATCAGTCGTTCATTCTTAATGCTCACTTCGACTTCACGAAGTAATATAAAAACCATACCGCATGATTTTGTTCATCCGCAGCTATTCTCCGTAACAACTCTTTCAAATGTGCATCCGATGTCTCATCTGAAATTTCCAAATAAAAATCTACTGTCTTTTGTTCATCTTGTATAGCGAACTCTAATCCTTGTAAATACGTATTTGGGCAGTTTTCAGTAATTTGTGGTTTCGGCTGCCTGCCAGTTAAGTTCGTATAAATTTGTACAAAGTTGTGGAAATGCTTTATTTCATCATTACGAATTTCAAGAATTTGTTTTTGTTCTACTTGATTTGGAGCCATATTCGCTAATTTTGCATAGCAGCTTATAGCGCTATACTCTCCATTTATAGCTTTCTCAATATCACTTATCAACTTATCATTCTGCCTATACCAATCATAATAATTCGAATTATACATTGTATCCCCTCCATACTTTCGCATAACATTTTATGCATTTTGAAATAGTAGGAGCATGTGTATATAACGGGACAGCTTTAGATTGAAAGTAAAGTTTGAGAAAATGGTCTATTTTGCAAAAGAATTGCTTATGCATAAAAATAACACTATTGTATACTGTTGCTATAAACTCTCGCGGGAGTGGGAAAATACATTCGCGAATCAACGAGAAGTTCAACATGATGCGGTGCGAAGCTATTATGAATTCAGTGACATAACTAGGAGGTTCCGCTATGCCATCTTTATTTAAAACTATGGAGTTCCAGCTAAAAACCGAACGACTTGACCTGAGTATGTGGGAGGAATCCGATTCAGTTTGGATGAGAAAATTAATTGGCGAACGTGGTGTGGACATGCCAGCCCTTGATTCCGTTCGTAGCCGGCTTATTGAGATGCGCAAGAAAGCAGACGAAAATGGCATTTCCCTTCTCACTATTCGTAGGCGAGACGAAGGCGATTTTATTGGATACTGTGGCTTGATTATCGGTCGTTCCACACTTGAAGAGCCGGAGATTGCATACGAATTGTTCCGTAGCGCTCATGGAAAAGGTTATGCGACTGAGGCAGCAGCCGTTGTACTGGACGCTGCAATTGCTACTGGGCGCCACAGGCTTTGGTCGACTGTAGGCGCTTGGAATATCGCTTCCCTCCGGGTGCTAGAAAAGATAGGGTTTAAGAGGCATCACAGTACGTGGGATGACGAGCGCGGTGAGATTGTTTGGAACGTACGCGATCTTTAGAAATTCCGGCTTAATTACATACAACACTTTTTAACAATCAGGCATTTACGTTAAGAAAAAGTCATCAAAACTTATTCCAAGGCGACAACAGCAAATACTAATTTTTCAACTTATAGATTTCATCAAAAAAAGCCGTTTCACTAATTTAGTGAAACGGCTTTTTTTAAGCGTTCAATTCTGTTTTATGCCCTTTTACTGCACTACGTTTGAATGCAGTTGCTAATATAATAACCGCACTTACTATACCAATCCAAACGAGTACAGTAACAGGTGTATTCCAGCTTACCCCTTTTCCGAAGAAGAAGATTTCTCTTAAGCCTTCGATCATAAATTTCATTGGTAACCATGGGTAAACCCAGTCTTGATAAAACGGAGACAACATCTCAGGTGCTAATGATAATAACGGCGCCCCGAAAAATAGTAATAAAGCGAATAAACCGATTCCTTTTAGCCCAACTAATGAAAGTACCGCAGATATCATTAAGAAGAAACTAAAAGAAGTAATGGATAAGAATAGAGCTGTATCCGTGAAGTTCGAAATATTTAATCCTACCATCCCATCTGCAATCCATGTAAGACCAAATCCAATTACAAGTGCCGCAATAGCTCCTGTTACGATTTGTTTTACTTTCAATATAAAGTTTTCTTTTCGTGAACTTACCGGTATTTTACTAATCGCAATAAAAATAATCGCTGCGCTCGCTAAACTTGCAATCCATAACGGCTGGAACAATGATATTGGTGAGTTACCGTTCGCACTATTTTTGCCGACCTCATTCATATTTTTCACGTTCTTTACAATAGGTGTTACTAATTTCACAGCTTGATCTGTTGTTACAGTATCTCCTTTTGCTTTTAACCCTTCTAATATTTGCGTACGAACATTATTGTTCATATTATCAACGGTCGCCTGTAATATTTGTCCTGCCATAGTTGATGCAGCCGTATTCATTCCTTGATTAATATATATTTCTATCTCAGGTGAAGATGGCTGTGGTGTTCGTAACGACGCTTGTTTTGCGCTAAATTCTTTCGGGATGACTAATGCCGCGTAATACTCTTTATTGTTTAATCCCTTTTGAACGGCTTCTTTATTTTTTACTTCTACCCACTTCACTGCGGGTTCTTCCTCTGATTTCGATGATTTTTTCACCGTATCAACAATTGTTTGCCCCATATTCATTTTCGGTTGATTTGGAATTTCTACACCTTGATCCTCATTTACAATTGCAATTGGCAAGTTTTTCGGCTGCGGTTGAACAGTTGGAAATAACGTTAATGAAAAAATAAAAACAACAAGTAGTGCAATAACTGGTGATAACAATAAAAGTTTATTTTTAAACATCTTCTTTTCTCCTCCTTTAATTTGATTTATAATAATCAACAACGTGTTGTTTATTTATATTTTGAATTATATGTTCGAGTTGAACCTTATACAATAATCAAAAATCGTGAATGTGTCGGTTATAAGACACATTTTCTAAATGTGTTCAGTAAAATTAAGGAGGGACATGCTTTGCGCGATAGTAATTTAGATTTGCGTGTTGTTCGTACGAAAACTGCCATACGGAACGCATTGGTGGAGCTAATTGAAGAAAAGGGTTTTGACGCCATTACAGTGAAAGATATTACAACGAAAGCAAACATAAATCGCGGTACTTTCTATGCGCACTATCAAGATAAATTTGATTTAATGACAAAATGCCAAGAAGACATTATGTACGAGTTTTCTAACATTGCTAAACAGAAATTCCCGGAAGTTATTGCTGACCTTGGAACAAATCCTTCTCCAACAATGCCATTTATACTTATCACTTCTATTCTTGAATTTCTAAATGAAAATAGTGATTTTATGAGAGCTGTACTAAGTCCGAAAGGAGATTTATCTTTCCAAACAAAACTGAAAGACTTTATGTGGAAAACATTATTTGAAGATACGAATGGTCCTCTCATTAATAAGGAGAATTTACTTGTTCCAAGCGAATACTTAACTTCTTATATGGCATCTGCACATATAGGTGTCATCCAGCAATGGTTAAATAATGGACAAAAAGAAACACCTGAGGAGATTGCTCGCTTTTTATCAACTATTGCAGTTCATGGACCTTTTTATGCAGCTGGTTTAAAGAAATAAGTCCGCTATATAATAAAAGATCATCCACTTTAATAGCGGATGATCTTTTATTTCATTACAACACTTCAATATATCCTTCTGTTCCATGTACCCGAATTCGTTGTCCGTCTTTTATTATTTTCGTAGCATTCTCCACACCGACAACTGCCGGTAATCCATATTCACGTGCAATCACTGCTCCATGTGTCATAAGTCCACCAACCTCAGTGACTAACCCTTTTATAGACACAAATAACGGTGTCCAGCCCGGATCAGTAAAAGCAGTAACTAATATATCGCCCTCTTCTAAATTCGCTTCTTCCATGTTTAAAATAACGCGTGCCCTTCCCTCTATAACTCCTGATGAAACAGGCAAACCTACAATCGCATCAGCTGGGAGGTTCTCTCGTTTATATTTACCTGTAATGATTTCTCCATCAGACGTCATTATACGAGGAGGCGTTAGTTTTTCATATAATTTGTAATCATTTTTTTGTTTTTGTATCAGCTCGTAATCTAGTTTATTCGTGCGAACAACTTCGTGAAGCTCTTCAAAAGTTAAATAGTATATATCATCAACTTCATGAATGACACCGCTCTGCACAAGTTGCTCAGCTTCTTTCAGTAACGCCTGCTTATATATGAAATAACGATTAACCATGCCGTATTTTGGATATTCACGATACCCGATACAATTACGGATGTTGCGAATCATACGCTTCGTTTCTTCTACTTTTTGTTTACTATCCGGTAAGTGTTGTAATCGATTTACTAACTCTTCTTCTTTTTTCACAGCTTCCTGCAGCCCTTCTTCAAACTTCCGTTTACTAGCACCATATTCAAAGTCCCTTATATGATTTAAAATCATCGGTATAATTGTAGCTGGCTGTTCACTCCAGCGCGTTTTCGTAATGTCGATTTCTCCGCTGCATCTCATTCCATATTTATTTAGAAAGGCATCGATTGCATCCCGAACTTTTTCCCCGCCTTTAAACTGAATTAATTCATCTAAAAAGCTGTCATCTTCTACATGTTGTAAATACGCAATGACTTCTGGATACGGCCGAATCACATCTGCAACATCTAATAATGCTAAACCCATTTCTGAAGTAATATTATTTTGTACAGATTGTGAAAGTACATCTGCTGCATTCTTTTCCCCTAGCCATTGTTCCATCTTTTCATTAATCCATGATGAAGCATTCATACCTGCCATAATAATAGCTATACTTTGCGAGTTAAATAATACTTTCTTTAATTGCTGAATGTCTTCTAAAATAAAATCAAGTACATCCACCCCTGATTTCGTTTGCATGTTTCGTTTTAACTCTTCTATTGATGTTTGACTATTCTTTATTAAATTCGTAACGATTTCCGGATCATTCTCAGGTTGTTGTTGCGAACTTGCAGATGGCACATTTTTACTAAGATCCTTTTCTTTTTCATCATCCGGTAACAATTGAATAAAATCATCTCGCTCGATTATAGTCGTTAATGCATCTCTTACAAGTGGATCCGATTTTCCTAAAGTGTTTATTAAGTAATCTCTGCTAGCAGGTAAAGCTAATTGTTGCGTAGCATCAACAAATAACCTGCCTCCCGCTTTACGCATAGGGGCACTAGTCGTTAACAGGAAAAAAGATAAACCTAATGGTTTCATCGCATCGGTCATCATTTGTTGGTGACCAACTGATATATACACGTGATTTTCCCCATCATTTACTTCTGGAATTGGATATAAAGTCGTAATCGGTCTGCTTTGGACTATATAAATTGTATCATGGGCTAAGCACCATTCAATATCTTGCGGACAACCAAAATAAGCTTCGATTTGTCTTCCGATCTGTGCTAGTTGTAAAATTTGTTGTTCAGACAATGTTTGAAGTTTTTGCTGAACCGGATCAATCTGTTTCGTCTCTGTTCCGCCCTCTTTTAAAGCATAAATAGCTATTTTTTTAGTCGCTATCATCGTTTCTGAAATTTCGCCTTCTTTTACTTTATAATTATCGGCAGAGACCAGTCCCGATACTAATGCCTCACCAAGTCCAAAACTGGCATCAATTGATAACACCTTTCGGTTAGAAGTAATCGGATCAGCCGTAAATAAAATGCCCGAAGCCTCAGGGAAAACCATTTTTTGAACGACAACACATATAGAAACTTGATTATGTTTAAAACCATTTTGTATGCGGTACGTAACTGCTCGCTCTGTAAATAAAGACGCCCAGCACTTTCTTACATGCTGTAAAATCGCTTCTTCTCCGATAATATTTAAATACGTATCTTGTTGACCTGCAAATGAAGCATACGGTAAATCTTCAGCCGTCGCACTAGAACGCACGGCATACGCATGTTCATTTCCAAAACGTGAGAGATAATGAGCTACTGCTTCCACTACATCAGTAGGGATTTCTACTGCCATAATGACTTCTCTAATCTTCTTACTCATTTCACCAATTTGAGCACGCTCTTCCATTTTCAACTTTGTTAGCTGCTGCAACAAATTTTGAAGCTCTTCATTTTGCTCGATAGCCTTTTCATATCCTACCGTTGTAACACAAAAACCTTCGGGTACTTGTATACCTTGAATGTTTGTTAACTCCCCTAAATTCAAACCTTTTCCACCGACGAGCGAAAGCTGCGTGTTTTCTATTTCCTGAAAATCGAGAACAAAAGAACTCATGTAACATCTCTCCTTACTATGCATGTGTTCTTGATTGTAGCAGGAGTCAATACGAATAAATAGTCTATTTCGAACTTGATTTACATGATATAATTAACTTAGGAAGAGATATGCCTCCTCTAATTCACTTCAACTACATCACCAAACTTAAACATCCTTTGATTATGAAAAGCATCCTCCGTCCTCCGTACAAGTAATTGTCTTATTTACTGGATTTATACCAGCTTCTGTTATGTAATTTTTATATAGATAGCTATTTTTATAATATGTAAGTAAAACCTCTTCTTCACCTAAATATGAAGTTAACAGCTTATTTTCAATCCTTTCTTTTGCATCTTGCGTTAAGATTGGGCGCGGAATCTTTGTTTGCTCCTGTATCATTTTTTTAATACAGACGAACTGCTCTGGCATACTAGCAAGCAGTTAAATATACTACAGTGTTTTTCCTATCATTTGGTTAGCTGTTATTGAAGTATATACGTTCGTATTTTAATGATGATATGTAATGATTGGTTGAATGTTTCTTACACTGATAAAAAAGGCCAATTCCCTTAGCGTACAGGGAATCGGCCTTTTCTATGTTGAAAATTGCTTAGCGTACGAAATTCACGTTTTGTTGATGCTTTCCCTCCAAGTAAAAATGGACAGTTTTGTTTGAAGGCGTTATATAATTCTTAAATTGATGGACATATAAATTTAAACTAAATTATATACTCGACACTCTTCACTAAATAAATTTGTATCATATGTATGTTCTATATAAATTTGATGCCATACCATAAAGGTTAGTACTGTCCAAATTTTACGACTATGATCACCTTTATCTGTGCGATGTGCCTCCAGTAAGTTTAATACATATTTTTTATCAATTAAATGTTCGGTTTTACTTTCTTTAATAATATTCAGAGCCCAGTCATACATTTCATCTTTTAACCAATGACGGATTGGCACTGGAAAACCGAGTTTCTTACGATCTAGTACATGATCTGGAACAATACCACGTACGGCTTCACGTAAAATAGCCTTTGTAGTTCTATTGGCAATTTTTAATTCTGTTGGAATTTTAGAAGCGACATCAAAGACTTCTTTATCTAGAAATGGAACACGTAATTCTAGTGAGTGAGCTGTAGACATTTTATCCGCTTTTAATAAAATATCTCCACGTAACCATGTGTACATATCAATGTATTGCATTTTACTTACATCATCATAATCCTTAATTTCATTGTACAATGCTTTGGTAACATCCTTATAGTTAACACTTTCATTGTAAGACTTTATTAACTTAATCTTCTCTTCTTCACGAAAGATCTTTGCATTACCATAATAACGTTCTTCAATTGGTGTACATCCACGCTCTAGAAAACTTTTCCCTTTAAACCCTTCTTTAAGTGCTCCACTTAAAGCTTTTAAAACCGTTCTCCCGGAAGTGGGAATGTATGAGAACATTTTTAAAGAGTTTGGCTCACGATAAATATTATATCCGCCAAATAGCTCGTCTGAACCTTCACCAGACAGAACAACTGTTACATGTTTACGTGCTTCTTTTGCAACAAAGTACAATGGTACTGCTGCTGGATCTGCTAATGGGTCATCCATATGCCACATGATTTTTGGGAATTCATTCATAAATTCTTGTGGTGTTACCAATACACTATAGTTTTTTACTCCTAATTTCTCAGCAGTTTCTTTCGCTACATCTATTTCACTAAATCCACGGTGCTCAAAACCAACAGAGAATGTTAGGAGATTTGGATTTATTTCTTTTGCAATAGAAGCAATAATAGATGAATCAATCCCGCCAGATAAGAATGCACCCACTGGAACATCGCTACGCATATGTACTTTTACTGAGTCATATAATACATCACGAATTGCTCGAATGTGTTCCTCTTTTTTGTTATCTGAAGCATTGAAATATGGTTTCCAGTAGCGATAAACCTCTATCTCTTTTCCAATTTCTTTTATGAAATAATGACCAGGTTCAATTTTATTAATATCATTTGTTAATGTTTCTGGTTCTGGTCCGTATTGGTATGTAAAATAATGTTGGAGAGCAGTTGGATTTACACCCTTATCTTGCATTACATGTAGGATACTTTTCTTTTCAGATGCGAAGAAAGTTATATCGTTCTGTTGTGCAATGTAAAGTGGTTTAATTCCAAAATGATCGCGAGCACCAAATAATTTTTTCTCTTGACGGTCCCAAATTACAAAAGTATACATTCCACGAAGATAATTTACACATTCTTCTTTTACTTGGGCATATAATGCAACAATAACTTCCGTATCTGACTGAGTTGAAAAACATGCTCCCTGTTTAATTAACATTTCACGTAATTCTATATAATTATAAATTTCACCATTGAACATAAGTATATAGCGTTCATTATCATATGCTAGCGGTTGATGTCCCGCATCCAAATCAATAATACTTAACCGTCTAAACCCAAATTGAACATGCTCGTCACGAAAATATCCCTGGTCATCTGGACCACGGTGGTATAACAGATTCGTCATATTTTCAAATTGTATTTTTTCTGTTTCTGAATATCTTTTTGCAGTATTATACAAACATCCTACATAGCCACACATTTTTTTACCTACTTTCAAATTATCTACTCTCTAAAATTTTTATAGTGTAATCCACTTTCAATAAAAGTCAAAAAAATACGCTCGTCAATTAAAGCTTCACAAATAAGTTCTAAGAAATTTAGATAAAAAGGACATTTTTTTGATGATCTAAACTAATTGAAACTTTAATTAAATTATATATCTATAACAAGATAGGGCAATGTTACTTTTTCTATTATAATGATAGATATGTTCTATCTCCCCTCTAATAGTTATTCGAAATTCAATCACTATTTAATTAATTTTCTAATCTGTTCTTTACTTTGTTCAGAAATAGGAAATCCTAATTTTATAATTTCATTTGTAAGCAATTCAATAAAATTTCTAGTGCCAAACCCAATAAATTTATCTCTACGTAAAATAAGGTTAACTTTCCTACTAATTCTAGGATTTACTATAGGAATTGCTAATACATCATTATCTACAGTAATATCAAGTAAAGTTTTAGAGACAATTGTCACGCCAAATCCATTTCTAACAAGATCAAATAACGATTCGATACTAGAGGTCTCAATAATTGGAGACAAGTTTATTTTTTGTGGTAAACATGTATAATTCAATAACTTTCTGCATTCATGACTGTCTGGGAACAAGATTAATGGTAATTTATTCAATTCTGAGAATTGTATTTCTTGTTCATTAACTAGTGAATGGTTATTTGATACCACTAAAAATAACTCTTCTGTATATAATGGTACTTTTACAATTTTTTCATCTTCGAATACGTACTCGGAAGAATCAATTATAACAGCAAAATTAACCTGATTCTGGTTTATTAATTCTAGTATTTCATCTGAACTTATAATTTTTACTGTTACCTCTGGATAATTTTTATGAAAATCTAATAATAAAGTGGAGACTAAGTCTGTTAGTTCGCCAGGCAAAGTGGCAATTGCTATTTTACCTCCTTTTATCTCCTTTAATTCACTGATTTGTTCTTTTACATTATCTAATGCATTAAAAATATTTTTACATTCGTTGGCTAAAATAGAACCAACGTCAGTTATGGCTATTTTCTTTCCCATGCGGTCAAATAACGGCATACCTATTTCGTCTTCAAGAGCTTTAATTTGATGGCTTAATGTAGGTTGCGTAATACCTAGCTTATCTGCTGCTTTTGTAAAATGAAGTTCTTTATAAAGTGTCATGAAATACTCTAACTGTCTTAATTCCATATAAAAATAATCTCCTTTTTTTAAAAAATAATTATATTTCTTTGCATATCTTTATTCATATTATGAGAAATTCTTAATTTTTCAGCCTTATAATCGCTCCGTACTCTCCCTTTACTGTATTATTGCCTAAATGTTCTATTCCTTCATTTATAAAAAAACGTAACTTTCTCTAATTAAATTTACTAGAGAAAATTACGCTTTTGTTATTTGGGATTCGATAATAAATTTTCTTAGTGGGTATATTTAATGTCCTATAGCCTTTCCCTTACAAAAATTTCGTTGGCTATATATGATTTATTTCACCTTTCAGCTTAAAAATTTCTATCTATTTAACAATGAGTACCCTTATTTTTCAACTTCTAAAGGGATGTTGTGACTATAAGTTTGACTAGAGCTTCTAATTTGAAACCCTTCAAAGAAATCAATAGTTAAATTATCATCAAGAAAAGCTAAAGAGGCTTTGTTTATATAAAATGATTTCCAGTTTGTTTGAATTTCTTCGAAACCTACATCTGATTTAATTAATTGTATTCTTACAACCCCATCCAATGGACGCCCGCAGCCTCCCATTTCATATTGTAGAAATCGAAAATGGTTAGGATATTTAGTCTCTAAACTTTCGAAATGTTTAATAGCAGCTTCTGTAACAGTAACATTAATTTGCATAATATTTTCCCGCCTTTTCTATTTTGGATTGAAAGTAGAATAATTCAAAAATTCCCAATTATAAGATTCATAACAAAGCGCTTCAAGTACTTCAATTATTTGAAATTGTACTAAACGTTGCGCACCAGGAAACTTTGAGAGATTATCTTTATCCATGTTCCAAATGATACTTGCTTCTCCTGTGATTTGTAATGTATCCCCAGTATTAAAATCAAAAAACAATAACCCAACATTTGGATTTTGGACAATATTTCCTAAAGTATTGAACAACATGTTTCCTGAGTAATCTGGAAATATAATTGTTTTTTCATTAATGACATGAACAAATCCTGGCATCCCACCCCTATGGGAAATGTCCATCTTTCCCTCAGAACTTGCACTTGCAATAATAAAAGTATCGGATTCACTAATCCAATTCTGTTGCTTTTTATTTAAAGTGTTACGCGGATGAGGTTTCTTATTTACAATTTCTTCAACAGCTTTATATTCGAATCTTCTCGCCTGTATATATTTAGGACAATTACCGAATACTTGTTCAATTTTGATTTCAAAGTTTCCATCTGGATAAATCATCGAAACCTTACCATTTATTCGTATTCTTATTCTGGAAGCAAAATCAATTACTAAAATTCCTACTTCCTTGTGTTGTAAAATATTAAAAAATAAAGGATCACCTTCATTTATTTTTGTATTGATTTTAACTAAGTCAGCTTCGATAGCTTGTATGATACCAGGGTTTCCTGCTAAAAATGAACTCCAAACTCTCCCCTGTTGATCCATAGAAGATACCACGAATGAATTCTGTCCATTTAGAAAATTTATGAACTTTTTCGTCATTGTCTG
This sequence comes from Bacillus sp. MT94, assembly GCF_058792475.1. NCBI lineage: Bacteria > Bacillati > Bacillota > Bacilli > Caryophanales > Bacillaceae > Bacillus > Bacillus sp. MT94. The sequence goes on from NZ_JBXAEZ010000005.1 coordinate 253,692, forward strand.
TTGAATCATTGTACTTGCAGTGCTTGCAATCTTTTGTACACCTAGTAAATCGTGTACAGTACGCTCTCCAGAATGAAAAACCTCCATTTATTATTCCTCCAATCTACTTTGCAATAGCGGACTAGCTAAAACACCTTCAAATACTTAAATGAAATAAAAAACATCGTATTCCCCAAAAATGTAAAGCGAACATTGATAATATAAGCTTTGCCATCAACAAGCTTTCATTACTTTTTATTAATATACATAGAAGAATGAAAGCCATTCACTACAAGAAAATAACTTCATTTCACACTAGTCCTCTTTTGCAAAAGCATAATGGATTCAAAAGATTACCTTTAAGTTCTAACCTAAATATATACAGATATCTTTACGTTTAAAGCCACGCTTTACAAGATACTTTATATACCCCTTATCGTGAGATTTTTATCTATTAAAGTTACTTATCATTTCGTATTGCTATCTTGTAAAGCAACTTCAGTTTAACTCTCAGTTACCTATTAATCAATTCTATAATTTCTATAGTTAACATAGATATCATCTATCATTTTAAGTACATAAAACATTTATATTAAGGATAGATTTAATTCGTAAAATAGGAGGCGCCAAAGTTTTTTAAGTTAAAAGTAGTTATTTGGGTTTGTTTCTTTATGATTTATTGAAACCTTAATCATAGATACCTTCTATGAAAATGATAGAAATGATTACATTGATAAATAATAGATGCTTTATATAATTAAGTTAAGCTCATGAGCTAGCAAGAAAATGGACAATATCAATTATTTATAGGAGGCAATTTATATGCAAAAAACAGTTGCAGGTATAGTAATTCCAGATAGTAAAATAGCAGTAGAGGCGCAAGAAATTCTTCGTGAATATGGTAACGATTTACTATGGAATCATTCAAATCGTGTTTACTTATTCGGTGCTCTTCAAGGAAAAAAAGCTGATCTTAAGTATGATGAAGAGCTATTATATGTTAGTGCTCTATTCCATGATCTTGGGCTCACAAAGAAATTTAGTAGTCCAGACAAACGTTTTGAAGTAGATGGTGCAAATGCTGCACGTAGTTTCCTTCAACAACATGGCATGGATAATGAATCAATTAGACTGGTTTGGGATTCGATTGCACTTCACACAACGATTGGAATTGCTGAATATAAAGAACCCCAAGTTTCATTAATTTATTCTGGGGTAGGTTACGATGTTATGGGAGATGGGTATGACGAAATTTCAGAGGAAATTCGTGAACAAGTTGTATCTGCTTTCCCTCGAGATAATTTCAAACAAAAAATCCTTCCTGCTTTCCTTGAAGGTTTCGCTCATAAACCTGAAACTACTTTCGGAAATATTAAAGCAGATGTTTGCTCATTGCTTCTTCCAGGCTTTAAACGCAAAAATTTCTGTGATTGCGTTTTACATTCACCTTGGAAAGAATAGTCATTACACTTATGACTATTAGAAAAAGGAAATATCTACAAAATAAGTTGGTTACGATTTTGCTTCCTTTTTATATAAAAATTAGAACGAGCTAATTAATTTCTAATTTAATGTAGTGAAATATTACTCATAGAGATAAAAAGCTTGCCATTTTCATTAATGGCAAGCTTTTTTAAGCAAATAATATCTAATAATAGAAGGATCAATTTTTGGGCACTCCATACATGCCCACCAACCTAAGATTTTGAAGTATCCCCAAAACGAAAATTTTATCCTTTCATAGTTGTCCATAGAAATTCAGTTCATTTTTTTCGTGTTGAGAAAGAATGTATTTCTTAGCTTAATAGCAATGTAGTGCTACTCCAGCTTAAAAATATTATTAGGTAACACAATATAAAATCAAACAGTTAAAGGAGCAATAATCTATGTTAAAACTTGTGCATAACGAGACCCACCCTACATTCTTTGAGCAATTTTTCTTTGAAAATCCTGTTCAAAATGATGTTTTTATAATTGAAGTTAACAAAAAACATTTCTTTTTCGAATACGATGCTGTGATTGCTATGATCAAAAAATTAAACTCAAAACAACAAGAATATGTTAAAAGACAACTGCAAATGTATCACTATTTAAGCCAGGACTTAAGTACTTGTTTACAAGCAATCGCAACAGATTACATAAGAAGAATTTTCGAAGAGAACAAAAAAATGGAATGCAAGATTGGAGCCTCACACTCCATCCAACACATGAACTATAGAAGAAACTTATCCAAAGTGGCAAAATGGAGAACTAACGGGAGTTAAGTTCGGGGCTATTGAAACTAAAGAAAAATACTTTTTATAAAATAGTGAAAGAATATGGAGAAAACGAAGTGGCAACTAACTTATAAAGAATTGAAGACGAAAGTTACTTAAAGTAGAAAATTCGGCTTCTTTTATATCGAATTTTGCTTAGCGTATATTTTCGTTAAAATACGGGTAGTACCTCATCGCTATCGAGCTAAGCTCATACAACATCAATTATAGTAGAGGTCGTTTCTTTTTCTAAAGGCTACGTGTAAGGAATTTAAAGACCCCCTCAGGGATCAATGAATTCCTAAGAGGGTGCCTACATGATATAACATATTTACAATTACGTTACGTTTAAAATACGTATCTTTTTCATTTACCTTATAACCATCCTATTTAAGTGTATAAGAACTATGCTTTTGAGATAAAAGTCATTACTTGTTTTATAAACTCGTAACCAAAATAACCACTAAATCCGAATAGGACTATTGCGGCAAATATAGATACCCTTTTAATAAAGGTTGGATTTAGAAAACGTCTAGTAAAATGAACAAAGCTTAATAGGATCATATCATGCATTAAGATACCTAATAAAATACCTACAGCTATTAATATAAATGTAGATGTGCTTGCATTACCTAATGAAGAAACTAGAACCGGACCAAAAACCCCTATCCAAAATACAATATTAGCCGGTGATATAGCAATCATAAAACCAGATAAATAAGCTGATAATAAAGATTTATTAGGATCTTCTCCCTCCATGTTAACTTCTGACTTTGCCTCTTTAATACTTTCTATTCCAATAAACATTAAAAATACAAAACCTAGTAGCCACATAACTGTTTCTACCCATGGGTTGGTTAATACACTAGAGAACCCTAGATAAATCAGAACTATTAAAGATAAATCTACAGTCATTCCTCCTATACCTACAAACCAACCATGTACGAAACCATTTCTCATTCCTTGTTTAGTCATTTGGACTGTCATAGCACCTGCGGGTATCGCTAAAGATAAACCTAACAATATATATGTGAAAAGTGTTATAATCATAAAAATTCTCCTATTATAAGTATTGTAATAATCAAACCCTTTTTCTTTTTCCTCGGGTTCAGCAAATAGAGCCAGAGCACGGCGACTTTTCACATTACTTCTAGCAAGCACAAAAAACTCACAAAAAGAATAAATGCCTAAAATCCCATAAGGTCCTTTACATGTTCAGCATTCTTTTTAGATGTTAATTTTTCAAGTAATAAAAACGCAACATCAAAAGCTGTGCCTGGATTTGATGATGTAATAATATTTCCATCTTGTACTATTAACTCATTTTGTACTATTGCACCAAAATTCTTTAACTGCTCTTTTCGTTTACTCGTTGGATGACTGTATGTGGTAGCTTTTTTACCTACAAGAATTCCACTTTTGCCAAGCGTTAATGATGCAACACAAATACTGGCAATAGGCTTCTGCTTGGCATAAAAATGTTGAATAACATGTAAGAATTCTCTACTGTATGCATCCCGATAAAAACCAGCCTCTTCAAATCCTCCTGGAATAGCTAGTGCATCAAATTCATCTAATTGAATATCATCAACCGTTTTTTCCGGTATGACAGTAAAATTCCAAGTACAAGTTAATTTATTCCGAAGACCAACTGTTACGACCTCGGTTGATCCATCTCCCTCCCATTTATTCCAGCCTAGTACATCTGTAAATACACTAGCTTCTACTGCTTCAAACCCGTCAGCTAATAATAATAAAATCTTTTTCATATCGTAAACCGCCTCCTTCTACCCTTATTTTATACAAGTATAGAAGGCTGATAAATAAGTTCAATAAGGATATTTGATTGTTCGGCTTTATTTTATAAAGAATTTAGGTTATTCTATTTTATAAAAAAAGGTTGGGTAATTTATGGATCAAATTGATAAAAAAATCGTGGGACTATTACAGTCAAATGCAAAAATTTCAATGAAGGATTTAGCGGAAGCGGTTCACTTATCTTCCCCGTCAGTAACTGAGCGAGTACGAAAGTTAGAGGAACAACAAATTATTGAAGGTTACCATGCACATGTTTCTCTAAAAAAAATAAATCGTCCAATTTCTGCACTTATACTGTTTAAATCAACAAATTGTAAATCATTATCTAACTTTTGCTATAATCATCCAGATGTACTCGAGTGTTATAGAGTAGCAGGAGAAATTAGCTATATTGTAAAAATAGCAACACATTCTGTAGAAAGTTTAGAACAATTTATTGATGATTCAATGCAATATGGTACTCCATCAACGAATATTGTGTTATCTTCTTATGAAAAAAAGATAATTACTCCTTTTATTAGTGAAGAGTAAAAATACTAGCATAATTAATTAACTATTGCTTATGCAGAAGGATAATTTTTGTATGTTATATAAAAAAATAAAGACGTTATATTTTTTTAAAAGGAGTGTAATTACAATAAATTTTTCTAATAAATCAGTGATCATAACAGGGGCTGGAAATGGAATCGGGAGAGAAATTGCTTTACATTATGCAGAAAAAGGGGCCAATGTTATTTTAGCAGATATAGACGAAAAAGCAGGTGCAAAAACAGTTACTAAGATAAAAGAACAGGGTAAAGAAGCACTTTTCGTACAAACAGATATAAGGCTCGAAACAAATATTATTCGATTAATGGAAGTAGCTAATCAAACATACGGTCAGATAGATATTTTAATCAATAATGCCGGAAAAGAGTTATTCAAGTCCCCTTACGATATTTCGTTAGAAGAATGGGACGATGTGATCAATACAAACTTAAGAAGTGTTTTCTTGGGTTCGCGTGAAGCAGCAAAGTATATGCGTCATAACAAAGAAGGTGGATCTATTGTGAATATCGCCTCTACAAGGGCGATTATGTCTGAGCCAAATTCAGAATCTTATGCTGCCACAAAAGGTGGGATCGTTGCTATTACACATGCGCTCGCAGCCTCATTTAGCGAAGATAGGATTACAGTGAATGCTATTTCCCCAGGTTGGATTGAAACAGGAGATTATTCAAAATTAAGTAAAATTGATCATGAACAGCACCTATCAAAGCGTGTAGGAACACCAGATGATATTGCACGAGCCTGTCTGTATTTAACAGCCAGTGAAAATGATTTTGTTACAGGTATAAACCTTGTCGTAGACGGTGGAATGACGAGGAAAATGATGTATGAGGAATAGGCGGTAATCAATCAAGAAATACAGATTCGCTATCAATAAAGCCTACTTTATCCAAGGTGATTTACCGAATCATCATGTGAATTTGAAATACAATTGAACTGTCTATAAAAAAGATGAACTGGAATTTCCTATCTCTAATAAAGAAGGGGTTTCTGTTTTTCTTTCGGATGAAACATTTGAAAGTGAATAAAAACCATGAAGTACTCAATGCAAGGACACCAACTACACTAAGAGCGTTAGTTAGATAAAAAATAGAATATATCATATAGCTAGTAAGAGATATTAGTATCACTGAAAGGGCTGTTAATAGCTATTGAAAAGCATAATTTAATCAATCTCAATTACATCACAAAACTTAAATATCCTTTGATTATAAAAAGCATCGGTACAAGTAATCGCCTCATTTAATAGATTTCTATTAGCTGCCGTTCTGTATTTTTTATAAAAATATATTAAAATATTCAGATGAATCTTTTATTAATTCATAACCCCTCCTCAAAAAATAGTAAAAACTACACTTGTGAAATCAATATTTTCTGTTTGCACTTTATATAAATCGATATGTCTCCACCTTAATTTTTGTTTTTTGTAATCCCCACTAATTCTTTTCTCAAATCCCCCAAAATGGATTTGAGAAATTAGGGAACTATAATGTCGTATTGAAACATATTAAGGGGGACAAAAGGTGAACAAGGAAATGAATTATGGAAGTGATTACAAATTTATTCCAGCAACTTCAATTGAAAGTGGTCACGGCATCGAAGTATTACCTGATTTATTTTGCTACACGATTCAAATCGTCAACATATGTTTTGTTGGGAATCCGCATACCGATGATTTTGTTTTAGTTGACGCTGGAATGCCTAAATGTGCAAATGAAATTATCTCTGTTACTCAGGAGCGATTTGGTACAAATAGCCGTCCAAAAGCAATTATTTTAACTCATGGGCATTTTGATCATGTTGGAGGAATAATTGAACTCATTAAATATTGGGATGTTCCAGTCTATGCCCATCAAATGGAGATACCGTTTTTGACTGGACAACAAAGCTATCCTGAACCAGATCCAACAGTTGAAGGTGGTATGGTAGCGAAAATGTCTCCCCTGTTCCCTAATGAACCGATTGATTTAGGATATAGCGTAAAAGCACTACCTATCGATGGAACTGTTCCCCATATGCCAGAGTTTAGATGGATTCATACACCAGGGCATACTCCTGGGCATATTTCATTATTCCGAGAGAAAGACCGAACTTTAATTGCTGGGGACGCTTTTGTTACAGTGAAACAGGAGTATCTGTATAAAGTAATAACTCAAGAACAGGAAATAAGCGGTCCGCCTCGTTATTTAACAACAGACTGGAAAGCTGCTAAAGGGTCAGTTATTAAGCTAGAGAAGTTAAAGCCTCTAACCGCTGTTACTGGACATGGGATACCGATGTCAGGTGAATTGCTATCAACAAGCCTCAAAACACTTGTTCAAGAATTTGATAAAATTGCTGTACCTAATTACGGAAAATATGTAGACAAAAAGATACATTAAGTATAAAAATCAAAACGGAAAAAATTATTAAGTTTAATAAAGAAACACTGTACTTAGGCAACGTCTGTATTATAAGAATGGAAATACACCTTGTGAATAAAACTCGTTATTCCGAAAATACTATCTGTAGTATAAGCCTGCTTCTTAACCAGGTTGTACTTCTTACCATTAAAGGGTGATTAAAACGGGTTACGCTATATAAAAGCATAATCCGTTTTTAATGAAATATTGTATTCCATATACGTTTAAACAATGGAGGAAAATGATGAAACATATTGTTGCCTTATTAATTAAATACACAGCGATAACTGCAGTATTGCTAATCATGCTCAGTATCTTTCAAGGCATTTCAATTCCTAGAGTATTACTAATTTCTCTTTTTCTTACGGGAGCTGCCTATTTAATCGGAGACCTCTTCATTTTACCTAAATACGGAAATATGATTGCTACAATGGCAGATTTCGGCTTAAGCTTTTTCGGAACTTGGTTACTAACATCCTTGTTTACTAATTTAGATGCTACTCGTAACATTGGACTTTCTTCATTCTTAGCCGCATTAATTATTGGCGGAATAGAGGTTTTCTTCCACATTTATATGAAGAGACTAGTACTGCGTAACGATGATGAATTAAGAAATCACAACCATATTCATCATGATAAATATGCTATGGAAATGTCAGATGAATATATGGATTCTTCTACAATAAATAAATCTAAAGTTGAGGATACATCTAAAAAATAAAAAAGTGGCCAATACCACTTTTTTATTTTTGTTTATTAAGCTTGATCAGAATTTCTTACATGTAATGGAGGTGGAACTACCCACCCTTTTTTCTTACTTAAACGCAGCAACGTTACACCTGCTTGCGCTTTTTTCATATGAAATTGTCCAAATAGCATCCCTACATCCTCTCGAAGACATTTCCCCATCACTTGACTACATGTCACAAGTCCAGCTGCTAGCCCTGCAGATACAGCAGCAGCAATTTCAACATCATTAATACGTGCCCCTGGGGGAATGTCTTCGATAGATGCAACTGGTCGTTCTGGAGGAGCAGGCGGTAAAGCTACCCCATTAATCTTTAAAAGAGTTTTTAACTCTTCTACTTCTGAATTCATATCATTTTCAATTAAGCTTTCTAAAAACTTCTTCAAATCTTCGTCACCTGTGTGGTTCATAAATACTTGATGGCTTGCAATTGCACCTTGTGCTGCTAAAAGATAACTCCAAATATCAAATACTTCTCCGTAATGTAACGGTTCATTTTGAGGATTTCCACTTAAAATACCCATTTTTAAATTCCTCCCTTTCGAAAATATCATAATAAATATTGATTTCAATATTGAAATCAAATTTTTAAGTATGCTTTTTCCTGCAAAAGATTTTCTACTATGCATGGAAAACACCTTTCCAACACTGCGTGTTTATTGTTTAGGAAAGTCGTTTACAAATAAAATACTCAAAGATTATGAAAGAAGATTATCAATAATCTTTGAGTGAGAATCTGTTTAATATAAGGTTTTTTATTTTTATGAATACACAAAAGAAATTGATTTACATATTTGCTATATTTTATGCCAATTTACTTAGCGGTTAGCTCTACCACCAAGTTGTTGTTCTGCCATTGCTACTAAACGCTTTGTAATTTCACCACCAACAGATCCGTTTGAACGAGCTGTTGTATCTGCACCAAGTTGTACACCAAACTCTTGTGCAATTTCATATTTCATTTGATCAAGAGCTTGTTCAGCGCCTCGAACTAATAATTCATTACGACTTCCACTATTATTATTTGCCATATCGTTTCACCTCCAATGTTTTTAATATGCTACAAATTATGAAATAATAATTATCCTTTTTATGGGAATTAAATTATGTATAAATATTGAGTTTCTTCTTAAAATAGGGCAAAGACATAAGAAAGAAGAGCTACTATAACGTACTTTCATAACAACAATATGTATAAATTTCTCTTTACTAAAGATTTCTGTTTTGCCAAGAGATACATATAAATTATGAAAAATAATTTATAAGGAGATATGAGATGAAAGCTGTAACCTATCAAGGACCAAACCAAGTACAAGTTAAACAAGTTGATGATGCGAAGTTAGAGAAAAAAGACGATATTATTGTAAAAATTACTTCAACCGCTATTTGCGGTTCTGATTTACATTTATATCAAGGGAACATGCCTTTACCGCAAGGGTACATTATTGGTCATGAACCAATGGGCATTGTTGAAGAAGTTGGTCCAGATGTTACTAAAGTGAAAAAAGGAGATCGTGTTGTCATCCCCTTCAACGTTTCTTGTGGACATTGTTTCTATTGCCAACATGAAATGGAAAGCCAATGTGATAACTCCAATCCTCATTATGATTCTGGTGGATACTTTGGTTATACAGAGAAATTTGGTAACCATCCAGGCGGACAAGCAGAATATTTAAAAGTTCCTTTTGGAAATTTCACTCCATTTGTTATACCGGAATCATGCGAACTTGAAGATGAATCTTTACTGTTTTTATCCGATGTTTTGCCAACAGCCTATTGGAGTGTAATAAACGCAGGTGTTAAGCCAGGTGATACTGTTATCGTCCTAGGTTGTGGACCTGTTGGATTAATGACACAAAAATTTGCTTGGATGCAAGGTGCTAAGCGCGTAATCGCAGTCGATTACTTAGATTATCGTATAAATTATGCAAAAAAGATTAACAATGTTGAGGTATTTGAGTTTACAAAATTCCCCGATATGGGAGAACATTTAAAGGAAATCACACATGGCGGTGCCGATGTAGTCATTGATTGCGTGGGCATGGATGGAAAAAAATCGCCACTAGAATTTCTAGAACAAAAGTTAAAATTACAAGGCGGAACTCTCGGTCCTATTCAAATCGCTACGAAAGCCGTAAGAAAATATGGAACGGTTCAAATGACTGGCGTTTATGGTGGCAATTATAATGCATTTCCACTCGGAGCATTTTGGGTTAGAAATATTAATCTTAAAATGGGACAAGCACCTGTTATTCATTTTATGCCGGAACTATTTGAAAAAATAACAAATAAAGAATTTGATCCAAAAGAGATTATTACACACAAAATCCCCCTTGAAGAAGCAAGCTACGGTTATCAAATTTTTAATAATCGTGAAGATGACTGTATAAAAGTCATTCTGAAGCCTTGAAGCTACAATTTATTATTCTTAATGAAAAGATAAGATTACACTCCGTAATCTTATCTTTTTTTATTAAATGCTAAGTAGCTATTCCCCCAATTTCATCTCACATCGAAAATAGTTATTTCAAAAAACTTTGCATTTTAAGGTAACGGTTTATTGGTAAAAAAATGAATTTAAGTATTAAGTAACCAACTAGCGGACACGATAACAATGTTAACTAACTTAAAAGAGGTGTACTTCAATGTTTTATTATAAAGAGGAAATAATTAATATGATTAAGCCGGATAAACCAGATCCAGCTGCTGCAAAAGTTTTACAAGAAATATTAGGCGGGCATTATGGTGAAATGCGTACAATGATGCAATATTTCTTCCAAAGCTCAAATTTTAGAGGTAAAGAGAAGCAATATCGTGATTTACTTCGAGGTGTTTTTTTAGAGGAAATAAGCCATGTAGAACTTGTACAACATACAATTAATCAGCTATTAACTGGATCTGGTGAACCTACGCCAGGAAATGCTGGTATTGACAAAGCACCGCTTGATGAAGCGATTAAACATGCAAATCCTCACCACTTTATTGTAGGTGCTCAAAGTTCATTGCCTGTTGATGCAGCTGGCAACCCATGGAATGGATCTTGGGTATATAGTCATGGGAATTTGATTAGCGATTTATTAGATAACGTAGTACTTGAATCTACAGGTGTACTTCAAAAAACTAGAATTTATGAAATGAGTTCTAATCAAACATTTAGAGAAACTCTTGCATTTTTAATTGTACGTGATAATGCACATCAAAATGCTTTTGCGAAAGCTTTAGAGACATTGGGTGTTGAATGGGGGAAACTCTTCCCTGTACCGAACTATGATATTAATAAATACCCAGAGTGCAGAAAGTATGTAGACATGGGGTTCCATAACGCACAATTTAATTTTAGCTTAGATCCAACAAGAATGGGAGAAATATTCCAAGGTGAATCACCAAGTAGAAACAAAGGAACATTAACAGTAACGGAACCGCCAAAAGGTTTTCCTGTACCAGAACTTCCTGAAATGCCAAATGAACATAGTCCTGGATTAAAAGATATGGATCTTTGAGATAATTGTAACCAACTATTTATTAATAGTTGGTTACAAACCTTTACATAGATTCAAGTAAATTTGATTTTAAGAGGAGGATATTCATTTGAGTACAATAAATGATAAACTATCTATTTTTGCTTTAGGTGGTGTTAATGAAATTGGTAAAAACATGTATGTCATACAATATTCAGATGACATTGTAATCATTGATTGTGGTTCTAAGTTTCCCGACGAGAGTTTATTAGGCATAGATTTAATAATACCTGATGTTACATATTTACAAGAAAATAAAGATAAAATTCGAGGTTTAATTGTTACACATGGACACGAAGATCATATTGGAGGTATTCCGTATTTTTTAAAACAATTGAATGTGCCAATTTACGCAACAAAATTAACCTTAGGCTTAATCGGCATTAAATTAAAAGAACATAAACTTCAAGATTCGACACAGTTAATTGTTATTGACTCTGAGTCTTTAATTGAGTTTGGACAGATAAACCTATCTTTTTTCAAAACAAACCATAGTATTCCCGATTGCCTCGGGATTGCTTTTCATACACCAGAAGGTACAGTAGTCCATACAGGTGATTTTAAATTTGATTTGACTCCCATAAACAATCAATATCCAGACATTCACAAAATGGCTAATATCGGAAGTAACGGAGTTTTAGCTCTCCTCTCAGAAAGTACGAATGCCGAACGTTCTGGATTTACTCCATCAGAACGGTTAGTAGGCGAAAAAATTGAAGAAGCCTTTGTAAAGGCTCACAGAAAAGTTATTATATCTACCTTTGCTTCTAATGTGAATCGTGTACAGCAAATAGTAGATGCCGCTTTAAAAACAAATAGAAAGCTTGCCCTCCTCGGAAGAAGTATGGTGAACGTAGTTTCTGTCGCCTTAGAACAAGGCTATTTAAATATACCTGAAGGAATGTTAATCGAAGCAAATGAGATTAATCAAATGGAACCGGAAAAAGTCGCTATACTTTGCACTGGTAGTCAAGGTGAACCTATGGCTGCTCTGTCCCGATTATCTAGTGGCAACTATCGACAAGTTGATATTTTACCAGGTGACACAGTCATTTTATCTGCCTCCCCCATACCAGGAAATGAACGTAATGTTTCACGTATTATAGATAACTTATTTCTATTAGGAGCAAATGTTATTTATGGATCTGGAAGTTCAACAGGAATGCATGTTTCTGGACATGCATATCAAGAGGAATTAAAATTGATGCTTACTTTAATGAAGCCTAAATATTTCATTCCCATACACGGTGAATTTAGAATGTTACATCATCACCGTCAATTGGCAGAATCTGTTGGTGTCAAGAAAGATAATATTTATGTTATCGGCAATGGAGATGTTGTTGATATTAAAAATCAAACTGCTATGCAAACAAGACGTATTACTGCAGGTAATATATATGTAGATGGATTAGGTATTGGAGATGTTGGAAACGCCTTATTGCGCGATCGCAAACAACTTTCTGAAGATGGTATGCTTGTAATAGTTATAACCTTGAGTAAAACAGAAGAGAAAATAATTTCTGGCCCTGATACAATTTCTCGCGGGTTTGTATATGTTCGGGACTCAGAAGATTTCTTAAATAAAATTAATCAATTAGTTGTAGAAACTGTCAACAGATTACAAAAAGCACATATTAATCAATGGAATGTTCTAAAAAGAGAAATACGAGAATCACTTGGTCACTTTATATACTCACATACAAAAAGAAAACCAATGATCCTCCCTATTATAATTGAAGTGTAACATACTTATTTTCTTTAGTTATTAAGTCTTGTCTTACTTATATCTATTAGTATCTAAAACGGCTTTTTCTAAATAAATATCGCACCATCTAACAACTGATATTCATAATTTTAAGAAACCCTATAACTGCTGTTAATGCTTATTCTATCGTTAACGGGGTTTGTTTCCCCACATTCTTTCATCTGAAATGCAACTATCGTCAATGGTAATAAAGGGTATCTTATTTTTAGTATAAGCGTAATACTGTAACTGACCTTTCTATGCAGTAGGCTAAAAAAACACCTGCTGCATAGAAACATACTTTAATCAATCTCAATTACATCAAAAAACTTAAAAGTACGCTTATTACAAAAAGCATCCGTACAAGTAATCGTCTCTATTAATGGATTAATATCCACTACTGTTATGTAATTTTTATATAAATAACCATCTTTATAATATGTAAGTAAAACCTCTTCCTCACCTAAAAATGAAGTTAATAGCTTATTTTCAATCATTTCTTTTGCATCTTGCGTTACAATTGGACGCGAGGCTTTCGTTTGCTCCTTTATCATTTCTTTAATAACTGCGAACTGCTCCGGCATACTGGCAAACGGTTGCCACTTTACCATACCTCTTCCTTTTGGCATATTAGCATTCTTCACGATTTGTGCCCTCCTAATAATGTGTTTCTATATCTTGCTGTTGCGACGCTTGTGTAGGAAATACCTCGTAAAATACTGTTCTTACCAAATCGTGTTCGAATTTCGTCCATAACTTTCGTTAATCTCATTTCTTTTTCTCTTTGTACAATGTTATCGAAAAGCGAAATTTGCTCTTCCCCTTCATTAATAAGGTTTGTTAATGAAACACTTACTGATCGAATCGGCTCTCCTGTATGGCGCTCATATAAAAAATATGTACAAACATTATAAATATCCATCGTTAAATTTGTTGCTCTATTTAACGTATGTGCCTTTTTTATTCCCCCACCGTATTCCCTGCTATATCCAACTGAAAAATGAATTGTTTGCGCGCATTTCTTTTCTCGTCTCAATCTATAACAAACTTCTTCTATATGCTCTAATAAAATAAATATGAACTCTTCTACCGAATAATCACGCAATAACATTTGGCTTTTCGCTATAGATGTTGTCGCTGGAACATATTTTTCTGCTATTCTACTAAAATCAATTCCATTACTATGTAGATGTAACTCTTCTCCTATTACACCGAATGATTGCTTTAAATATTTCAAAGGATACCGAGCTAATTCTCCAATGGTATGTATACCCTTTCGATTTAATTTCATTTCCGTTTTATACGATATACCCCAAAATTTACTGAGTGGTCTAATACACCATAACTTCTCGGGTATATCGTCATACGTCCACTGCGCTATTCCATCCCTATTCTTCTTCGCTTCCACATCCATCGATACTTTACTCAATAATAAATTCGGCCCAATACCAATCGTACTTTCAATCCTTGTACGTTCATATATTTCTCGCTTGAACTTTAATGCAAACTCGCGCGGATTACTGGCAAACAAATGAATACTTGCAGTCATATCCATAAAAAATTCATCGATACTATATTGATGAAAATCTTCCGGTGCGACATATTGCAAAGCCAAACCCGTTATGAAAGTTGAACACTTCATATACGTATGCATAATTGGATTCACAATAATAATATCTGGTCGCTTCGGTATTTCGTACAAACGAGCCATCTTCTTTATTCCTAACGCTTTTAATGGCGGTGTTGCTGCTAATACAATTGATCCGCTCTGATTCACATCCCCTACGACAGCCAATTTTGTATATCTTGGATCAAGTCCTTTTTTAATACATGATACGCTTGCATAAAAGCTACGGAGATCTTCTGTTGTCAATGTCTTGTAAACTATTTGTTTACTATTTAATTCAGACATACAGAATAATTATATAAATTAACTTTCCTAACAAAAAAGAACGAACGTTCTTTCGGAGATTTTAATTATAAATAATAGTTTTATTCAATGTAATTTCAAATGTGTTTCATGATAATAATGTTAGTTAATTTACATTATCATGACTTAAATCAAAAACAGTCATAAACATATGTTCAGTGACAATAAAGCTGTTTAAAAAATAATTAAGTTGTTTACTTCTTATAGGACTAACGAAGTAGTTTAATGGAAGAAGAATTTATAGTAAGTGTTATAATAATCAATAACTTAAACAAAGGGGGAGCATTTTTGTACAAACTCAATGCATTAATACCAGAGCTATCAGTTTCAGATATAGAGCAAAGTTTAAATTTCTATTCGGAAATTCTCCTGTTTAAAATTGAATATCAAAGATCAGAGGATAAGTTTGCTTTACTGTCTTTAAATGACTGCCAGATTATGATTGAAGAAGTAAATGATCATTGGAGTACTGGGGAGTTATCTTATCCCTACGGAAGAGGAATTAATTTTCAAATTATCACAAATGATATTGATCCACTATATAATAGTTTGAAAAAGAACGAGTATCCAATTAAATTTGATATCCAAGAGAATTGGTATAGAGCTGATACTAAATTAAAGGGACAAAAAGAATTTTTAATTATGGACCCTGATGGTTATCTATTAAGATTTGTTCAAAATTTAGGTGAAAAAGATGTTGAGGCAGATTAAGCTATGTAAAATAGGATGAAAACTTAGTAAATGGGGCAAGCTACTTTTTTTCAATAAGAGGCATTAGTTGAATAAGAATTAACCAACTTTATTACTTTTATAAATTACAGGCTACAACAATTAAATTTAGTTTTAAATGTGGATTTAAAATAAAGTCATACCGTTTTGAATAAAGTTATACCGTTTATAAAAAAGTTGCACCGTTTTACCCCTTTAGATATGATTGTCTAACGGGATGTTTTTATGTCTAAAAGAACTAGAACATCTAAAAATGATAAGTGGTTAAAAGAAGGACGAGGACGAGGAACAGGACGCGGAGTAGATTATAAACCGTTGTTAAACGTTCAAGTTGTTTTTTTAGCGTAATGTGTACGTTTTATTGTAATTTTATTACAGATTTTTAATTAGGATGGTGTTATAAGTGGATTTGTTTATTATTGGGAATGGATTTGATTTAGGACATGGTTTACATACGAGGTATTGGAATTTTCGTTGCTATTTAGAAGAACATCAAGAAGACTTCTTGAGGGATTTCGAAGAGAAATATTGTTTGTGGGGAAAAGGGTTGCAAACTTATCTATGGAATGATTTAGAATTTAATTTAGCTAATATTGATGACTATGTATTGATTGAACAAATGCTTCAAAGTACGGATTTGGGGCTGGAAAGTGGAAATATTGGTATAGAAGATACTTTGAATGATTACTTCGGAGACAAATTTAAGTACATTGAAGAATTAACTATCTATTTAAAAGAATGGATTGAAGTAGTAAATAAAGATTTGGACGGTATAAATAGAAGAACATCTTTAATAGATGAAAGCCATCAAGATATATTTATAAACTTTAATTATACCACTACTTTGGAGGCTATTTACAATATTTCAAGATGGAATATTTTACATATACACGGTGTAGTAGAATCAGATGATGAATTGGTATTAGGGCATTCAAATTCATCTAGAATAGATTACTTTTACGAAAATTATAAAGACTGTCAAAATAGATTTGATGAACAAAGGGCACCAATATATAAGGTTTTAACTGACTATTGTTCTAAAACATATAAAGATGTAAAAAATTATATAGATCAACTACTTTCATTGAAATTTGATGCTGTTGAAAGA
Source organism: Bacillus sp. MT94 (assembly GCF_058792475.1). Taxonomy (NCBI): domain Bacteria; kingdom Bacillati; phylum Bacillota; class Bacilli; order Caryophanales; family Bacillaceae; genus Bacillus; species Bacillus sp. MT94. The sequence goes on from NZ_JBXAEZ010000005.1 coordinate 270,472, forward strand.
GTAATTATAATTGGACATTCTTTAGGTGATGTAGATTTGCCATATTTTGAAGAAGTTAAGAAACGTGTTAATGAAAATACAGAATGGAATGTTTATTATTACAGTGAGAATGATATTAATAATTTTAGAGATAAATTGAATCAAATAGGCATAATTGAACAATATATAAAATTTATTCACTGTGACACATTTTATGATCTACCTTTAGTAGAGCAAACAAAAGTAAATTAAAAATGTGTAATTTTTTAATTTACTTTTGGTCAATCTTTTTATAAAAATTTCATCATGTCAAAATTAAACCCACGCTTTTTGATTAATCTTTATTCCAAACACGTAGGCTTCTTCTATTTATAAAACTAACGTTTGCAGCTAAATTTTAATTTAACTTTATTCCAAACCAACATTAAATAACTTTAAAACCACCTACAAGTTAATTTTAGTAGGTGGTTATTACATTTCTTTAAACACTACAGAAACAACTTTATTATCTCTACACAACATAAGGAGTTATACATATTATTCACAGTTATCTTTAGGTTAGGTGAGTGTAAAATTTGATATTAATGTGCAGAAATAATAAAGTTATTTAATTTACAATAAAGTCATTTAAAAAATAATATAGTTGTTTAAAAATCCTTATTCCACGAACGGAGCGGGTTAGTGGGAGCAATAGTAATTAGGTTTGACTGGGAAAATTGTCGATGATATTAAAAAAGACACCGAAGTGTCTTATGTTTTTCAAATTAAGCATACCGATAAATTGAAATTTAATGACTTAACATTATGCTTATCTTGGGAGCGGGGTATTTTATCGGTGAGTGTATACAAACCATGTAATGCTTGCTGTTAATAATGCTGACGAAATCAAAGCTGTAAGAACACTATATGTTTGCCACATAAGTATTGTTGACCAATCAAAAGCATAGCACAGTATACCCAGGGCAATCGTAGCGATCAGGAAAATAACTGTTACGGTTATTCTCTTTTTTGTCATTGGCTGCCGCTCATTCGTTCTCCTTCTGCGTAATCCTAAGATAAATAGCAAAACGGCCAATAGGCAAAGAATAATTGTGATAGACGACAAAATGATATCCAAAAGCTGTGTGCCGCTTATTTCATATGACTGAGTTAGATTGCCTTCTAATATATCTTTAACTTTTAGTACCATGTTTGTATTGGTATTTGCGCCGTTGCTCAGCAAGGAGACGGCTGTTCGTTCATTTGGCAGTATGACTACTTCGGTTCTGAAATTTGGATTGCCCCCAGTGTGTTCTATAATCGTTTGTTCGGCGTTTACGGACCAGCCTGCCGCATAATACATACCGTTGACAGCCGAAACAGACATATCACCCCTATGTGATTTTTCGATAACCATGTGAAATATTTCGGGTATGTCCTGCACGATCCCCATCTGTATGCCCATCCAACGCGCCATATCTTTTGTATTAGAAATGATGTAGCCTGCGGGTTTATTCCCAGCATAATCCGGAGCTTTAAATGGAGTTGTCATAAAAAAGGAAGAACGGTAGCCCTGTGCCAACTGTCCAGTGACTTGAGCAGCTTCTTTATAAACATACGTCTGGTGAAGACCTAACGGCTGAAATACCTGTTCCTTCATAAAGTCTTCATAGCTTTGTCGCGACACAATCTCAATAACCAAACCCAATACGTCATAATTAACGGTTCCATAGTTATACTGTTCACCGGGAGGGAACGCCAATTCAGCATCCACGAGCATTTCCACAGTTTTTTGCAACATATCAGGTGTATTGCCTTGTGGAATATTTTGAGTATGCCTAATATTTGTTAGACCACTGGTATGGTGAAGAAAGTTATTTAGTGTAAGACTTTGCATATCAACAGGTTTCCCTTGATACTTTAACGTAAACCAAGGTAAATATTTTTGGACAGGGTCAGTCATTGAGAGCAGCCCTTGCTCTTCCAACAACATAATACCCATACCGGTAAAAGCTTTACTGACCGAGGCTAACTCATAGAGTGTATTTTCACTTGCAGACAACCCCTTTTCACGGTCTGCATACCCTGAAGAAAAGTAGAACACTTCATCATCAGCAAGTATTGAGATTGACATTCCCGGTACACCTGATATACGACAGGCATCATCTAGCAACGCTTGTATTGCCGCAGATTGCGAATCTGACAACGCATAACTTTGTGTTGTGAATCCTGAGAATAATATAAATAACCTCCTTTTACAACTACGAAACTAAATTTTAATTTATCTTTCTATTCACCTATATAATATCAAGTAATTGTGGAGAGTTACACTTAAAAGAACAGATGCGTTAGTTCAATAAGAAGTAAACAACTTTATTATTCATTTTTTAAGTATTATATAAACAGATGGATGTAATTTGAAACAACTTTAAAGAGCCTTGCTACGTAGAATGTAGTAAGGCTGTTAGCTTTTAATAATCAAAATTCAATAACTTTATTATCATTATACAATTAAAAGGACCACAACATTTTAGACATATCTAAAATGTTGTGGTCCGACTTGTTTTTTATTTTCACTAACGCGCTCGTTACTTTAAGTACATCTTTTCACAATCTTTTCTTACTCATTTCCATTTCATTAAAAAGTCGATTCTGCTGCAATGGTACTTATTATTTAAAACTTGAAACGTTATAGCTATATGATGGCTACAACTCTTTAAATATGAAACGAAACTTAAATATACCTATAAAAATTCATAACCATCACAAAAAACTTATTTTACCGCAAATGAAAACGAAATCATACTAAAAAATTAAACATCCGTTATGATTATTATTAAATAAAAATTCACATTCAAAAACTTTAATTAGAAATAAGAATTTTTATTTAATGTAATTTCAAATGAAATTACTACTCGTTTGGAAAATACTTTAGACATTTCTTTGAAATAAGATTTGATTAAATATACCTTACAAACTCGTGTTTTATGTAAAAAACATTTTAAAAAAAATGTTCAAAATTGATTTTCATTCATAAAAACACTCCCTAAGTATAATTTTCATAGAAATAATAGAGAAGATTATCCAGCAAAAATTATTTAAGATCTCCTAGAACATATTTTAATTCCTCCTTAATTTCTCCATAAACCATATTCCTTAAATTTGTTTCATCATAAAGATATGGATCTATCACTGAACTTTGGAGAGTATGTCCACCTACTAACTTCCGATCAAGCCTTAAAAGTTCTTGATCAATTGTTGCCAATTTTGTTTCAAAACCGTCATCGCCAAACCACTTTGCTTTTTCTTCTTTAAGAATTGGTATTGCTTCCTCCAATGTTTTTACCGGAAACCACTCTATACTAATTCCACTATACCTTTCCTCATACTTTTCTAATCCTATCTCAAACCTAACAGGCCCCGCCTCATACAATCTCATATGCCGATGAATCGAAATAAAACATCGTTCTACTAAATTTCTATATGCTTTTTGATAGAATTCAAAAAATTGCTTTAATCTATCTTTAATTCGCTCCTCACTCCACAAATCTAAAATAGAATGAGTATTTTCACTAGGTTTAATATCTGATGGAAGTAATAAATACTCTCTAAATTCTATCTTTTCCTCTATTAATTTGAAGAACTGCATTAAAACACCTGCTACAAATTCATTATTTAAACGACCATAGAATCCTCTCGATTGTAGATATGTAAAAATATTGTCTCCATACAAAAGAACCTCAAGAATACGTTGGGCTGGGTGTTTACTTAAGCTAACTCTATTTAATTCACCATTTAATTCTCTCAAAGAGAAAAACTCACTTGGTAAATCCTTTAAAACATATTCAATACACGGTACTATACTTTCTGGAGATTCATACTTAAACAATCTTTGTTTTTCTATTAATTCTTTTAATTGATTCTTCACAATATATAGAGCCACTTCCCTAGAAGAATCTAAACCTAAATCTGTTTGTTTAAGGTCAAAATACCAGTGGTTAGATGATTGAAAAGAAATAATAGGTGTACTTATAACATTACCATTCTCATCTTGACTTTCCATGGTAGCAGTGCTGGCTTCCTCACTTACTATAATAGTTTTTTCATCTACATCATTTTTAACTATTTCTATACTTAAAGTTAAAACAGTCCTGTCTAAAGACCCTACAATAGTAACTTTATCATTGCTACACCAGTCTCTGTGTTTGCACCAGGGATAAAACTCACTTTTTATATTCCCGAAAAAGCTATCTATAATATTCAAATAACTTTTTCGTACTTGTACAAAATACTCTTCCAGATATTCTTTGCTCCATATTTTATCTAAACTATTATTAAAACTAAATCTTGCTTCTAAACATTGACGATATAGATAAATATCCTTTGTTTCTAATTTATCCAAAATTAGATTTTGTTGATTATAATTCCTTAAAAGGCCCGCTGTAAATTTAAACACTTCATAATAACCTTCGTCTAAATAATTATTTTCAACATAATTCAAAATTTCTTCCTCAGAAAGTTTTGAAAGTTTAAGAGCAACAAAATATTCTTCTATTGAAGGATGGAAGAATTCTATGCGTCCTTTTTCTTCCAAAAGCACCCCAGTTTTTAATAGTTCTTTTTTTATTAAATTTAAGTTTTCTTGCCCTTCAATCCGACTACCTACCACATCCCTAAACTTTGTCGAATTATTTTTCTCTCTAAAGTTTAAGAAAGCAAATTCCATTAAAATTTCTTCTTTAACATCAAATTCAAAATCCATTTCTAAATACGTTCCATCTTTTAATAATCTTTCTTGCATAATATAAGAAATAAACATCTCATATAGCTCAGATTTATTCTTAGGTATGACTTTATTAGTCATTTCTTTCATAATGTGAGTAGTCATATAAAGAAATAACGGATTTTCAATTAAATCCTTTAATTGTTTTTTTAGTTTATGAATATAAGCATAATGAACATCCTCTTCAAATATGGCTTGAATATATTCTTGAATTTGTGTATCAGACAAGGCCTTTAGATTATAATCTGTCAATATTTTGTGGAATTCATTATGATAGTTTTGTTGGCGACAAGTCATAATAATCTTGGTCTTCTTAATTTGAGATACTCTACGTATTTCTCTAATGAATAGGTCTTTATCATGAATAATTTCATCTAGTCCATCTATGAGTAAAATATATTTACCTGATTTTAAATCTTCAACTATTTGCGCATCTTTCATATCAGGTAAATAATATTCCAATTCTTGCTTTATCCCTTCTACAATACTCTTATAGCCCCTATTCCATTCTTTAGCTTGTAAATAGATTGGTATTTTCCCAATAGAAACCTGTGGATTTTCTATAATCTCTAACATAAACATGTTCAATAAGTATGTTTTTCCACCACCAGGTTTTGATAAAATCATCACAGATTGATCATCTTCTAAAATTTTATTAAAGTTAATATCTTTTTCAGATACATTTTTGGGTTGAACAGATATAGAAAAACCTAAGGGATTAACTTTATTTTTCTCTATATTTCTCTTTAAATTGTTTTCCAATTGTTGTTGTAATGTATTTTTTAAAGATAATATATACTCTTCATATTCTGACTCATGTTTCTTTGTAATAAGTGGGACTCCCACTAAATTTAGGTATTCACTATAAATATATAGACTCACTGCACACAGCCTACTTGCCTCTTTGCTTTCACTTACTTGTTCTAACATCACAGCTACTGCTTGATTATTGTATAGTAAAGGTCCTCCTGAACAACCACGATAATCTTTAATAGAATCTGATTTCACCTTAATATCTAAATTAGATCCATAATCAATGTCTACATCTTTAAACTCGTTTATGATTTCTAAATCTACTGATGTACCTTTTTCTTTTGCAACAGCTGGATAACCATAACTAATGCATTCAGTTGTAGAATAAAATCTATAATCTGTGCATTTAATAATATTAATATCTTCAACTTGCTGATTTAGTTGTAAACAAATAATCTCATACTCTTCCCAACCTTCTATACTCAGTATTGGTTCTGCTTTAAATGATTTTTCTACTCCTTTTTCATTAATGAAGGTTACTTTAATCTCTTTAACTTCTTTTTTTAAATAAGGTTTTATAGCATGTAAAGCTGTAAGAACCTTATCATTTGAAACCAAAAACCCACTTGAAGTTCGATCACCACATTCAATTTTGGGTATAGACAATCTAGATAAAAAATCCATTATTACCTCTCCTAATCCACAGCTACATTTAAGGGTGTTGAACTATTCCCTTCAACTATCTCTAAATTAAAGCTTTTCTTCATTTCTTTTGTACTAAGCCATTTAGATGCTTTTGTTTCGTAATTAAAATAAAATTCTTTATTTATGTCCTGATTCATATAGATAAGTTTTGCTAAAGATTCTAAATCTGGATGTGTATGCTTATTACCATTAGTAGAAATTAAAAATTTATCACTTTTTAATACCCCTGATAACTCCAGCGTCATGTTCTTACTGCTCCCATGATGAGGCACTTTTACCAAATCAAATTTTTCGATTCCTAAGTTACGTATATTTTTATATAAAATATCTGGATGTGCGTCACCTAAAAATAAGAGATTCCTTTCTTTATAATTAATAGAAATAGCTATCGATGATCCATTTGTTGGGGAATTATCAAGATTCCCTTTCCTTTGAATATTTTTTTGTAATGATTCAATAGTTAGAATTTCTTCCGAAGAAACCTCTGTTTTATCAATCTGTAATTCTTCATACATTAACAACATAAACTCAAAAGCATCGTCAAATAAGCTATCTTCTGTAATATTAAAATTCCATTTTTTATTTGTGAGTTCTTTTATCCACTTTTTCTTCAATTTCTCTAATTTTTCATTATTAGGAGAAAGTATATTAATAGATACATCTCCCAATTCAACTTTTTCAATATTATCTTGTGAAACAGCTTTTTCTTCGAAACTACTATTCCATTTATATCCACCTTTTAATAATAGAGCCCCAAAGGTAGAACCTTGTTTTATACTTACTTCAGATTTATCAACCCCACTAAATGACTCTCTCTTTATATATGATTCTCCTAATGCAATTTCTCTTTGTAATATCTTTGTTTCTTTCTCATTGAGAGCACCTTCCTTTTTATCTATCTGTAAATGACGATAACAGTTATACCAAACTTCTTCTATTTCTATAATTTTGGACTCATTATTTTCTTCAATAAACGCAATGGCCCCCAATATATGATCCTCATCAATATGTGTTACAATAAATAAGTCTATTTTTTCGCCTAACTTTTTTAACATTTGTAAATCATTTTTCAAATAGTTATGGTATGTATCTGCATATCCGCAATCAATTAATATGTGTTTACGACTTTCTTCCCCTAAAGAAATCAAAAAGCAATCTCCATTTTCAGCAGGATACATTTTTACGTTAATCAAATTTTTAAACCTCCTCAAATTTTTAATAATAGAAATTACTATTATTAAAAAAATTTCTCTATCTAATTTGGACATTTCTTATAACTTTGAGACAAATGTTCTATACGCATATATTCATAACCCTTTAAACCTTCACTATTCCAATGGACAAATTTGTAGGTTAATTTATTTAGTAAATCTTCAAATATTTTCTCAACCTTTATACCTGAAATATTTATATCCATAAGAAATAGATAACGTACAATTATATATAGTAAATACCTTTATTTAATGAATGACTATTTTTACGTAGTATAGATAATAAATACTCTTTTCAAGAAAATTCCCTATCTTTAAAATCTTCTTTTGAAATATACTTATATTTTTATTATACAGAGAAAAAATAAGAAGTGGTATAAAACTCCAATTCTACACAATTTTCATTTAACAATAAATAACGTTTAGGTATATATTACCAAAAATGACCTACCATTAAATATTAGATCCTATGTTTAAATCTTCTATTTTAATGCCACGAATATGTAGCTCTCTTAATATTTTTAAATATTGGTATAAGAGATTTTCATGTTTCTCTTTTATTTCTTTTACCTCCACTGCATTTATTTGCAAACGTGTTTGTTCTTGCTCTAGTTTTCTTTTTAACTTTTCATTTTTATTTTCGGCTATGGATAATTTATACGTAAGTTCATCAATTTGTTGTTGTAGATTATCATTATCAACACAAAATACATCATTTGGTTTTAAAGAAGGTTCTTTACACTGTTTCCAATTAACGTCCCAAATCCCACGTATATGTTTTTTATACAAAACAGCCCTACTTAAATTAGTTACCTCGGCCAACTTTTGAGCCGTTATTTTACTATTTACTCCCTCAGTATCTTTAATAAATTCAACAGCCCATGTTACAGCTTCCATAGTTTGTTGCCTAGCTTGTTCTTGTAACGTTTTTAATCCCTCATTTAATGTCAATTTTATTCCCACCTATAACATTCTTTTTTGTTGTTTATTTGCTCATTAATAGCTTCCTTTTCAAATTTTTCAATACCTATTTCACAAATATTTATAATACGCTCTAAGTAGCTTACATTACGAATAGCATTCTCAAGATGCGCTGCACGCCTCTTGTTATTCCCAATTTGTTCAATCATTTCTTTCCAGTAACTATATTCTTTTTGGTAATCGTCAAGGTATTCAATTTTAGGAACAAACCAATCACATGCATAACATTCAAAATGAATAGAGGTCCCTTTAGGATTGCAACCCGATATATCACTACAAATTCCTACCCCTTTTTTTCCATTTGCTTCCCATGTTAAATATTTACGTGAATCCTTTTCTAGCTGCGCCTGTGTACGCTCGTCTAAATTAATTATTTTCCCTCTAAAAGATACTGGACTTTCCTTCTCATTTTTTAAATTCTCTATATTTAAATGAATTTCTTTATGCTTTTCTACTAACTGATGTACATAATATTTTGTCATTTTTTCATTCTTGTGGCCAGTTAGTTTTCTAACTTGTTCTGCTGTGTATCCCACCACATATAATCTATCGGTTACTGCATTATGTCGAAATTGATGAGTTGTAGGGATAAAAAGCTTATTATTCTTATCTCTAATATCTAACGCAATAGCTAATTGCTCAAGTAAACTATTTACTTTTGAATGTGTCCAAAATGTTAATTTTTTAAAATTGTTGATACGAATATTAATATTTTTATTTTCAAAAGAGAACGTCCAGTGCTTTACAATAAATAGTAAATCTGTATACTCTTTGTTCTTAAATCGATATTTAGTATCCAATAATAAAGCCTCTGTTTGTATTTGAAGTTCTCGTATTAAATCAATTACATATTTTCCATGTCCAGTGTAAATGATTGGGATAGCCTTGATTTCTGGACGATTATAACCGCCAGTTTGCTTGAAAGTAGGAATTAGAATCGTATATTCACTATAAAAACTTTTTATACACTCTCTCTTCATACTAAGAATTTCAGTTATTCGATTTGGAAAAGAACGTAAAAGCCAATACAATGTTCGAAATTCTAACGGAATAGCAGTATTTGTTTTCATAACAGAATCCCATTTCCTAATAACTTCCTGAGGAATATAACGTTCTTTAGGCTTACCCTTTTTCTCTGGAAATGGATTACGTTGCTTAGTTGGATTTATATCTGGTAGTTCTGGAAGCTCATTTAATATGGAGAAAAATTTTCGAATAGCTAAATAACTCGAACGTTTTACATTATCGCTTAAAATATTCATACGAATCCAGTATTCATATTTATTTATTATTGAACGATTCACATTTTTAAGATCTACTTTTGGGAAGTTTCGTTCAAGAAATTCAAAAAATTTAGTTAGCTTTCCGCACAAATTTCTGATATGACTAATAGAATCAGATAAACTCAAGGCAAAATATTTGACTAGTTTTCTGTATTTTTTTGGGATACTTTTAAAGTGCAATGTATACTCTGACAAACGACGCGTGTCTCTTCTTTTGTTTAAGCAATACCATGTATCATCATCAAAGGAAAAATCCCCGTATATTATAGTTTGTTGCTTCAATTGTTCTTTTATATTTTTAGCGTACGGTATACTTTCAAGAAGCGAAGTATTAATTCTTTTATTCATGTGGTTTCATCCTCTCTTTTATAAAAGATTCTAACTTCTTTATTGTATTTTCATATGTTTTTAGCAAATGATTTTCTGCTTGAAATTCCCTATACTCCTCATAGTTAACGTTACCCTGTTCACTATGATAAGTAGCTAAACGCTCAATATATTCTTTTTGTTCATGATATAGCTTTTTCCACATAGGTAATTTTTGAGGTCCTGTTAACAAAAGAGAACAGCCCACACAGGACTTTTTCTTACATGGTCCAAAAGAAACATGTTTAAGGCAAGTACCATGTCCTTCTGGAGTTTCACGGGCACCTTGTAAGATTTCTTCTTTTAGTGCATTTAACTCATCTTTGGTATATGCCTTAATAACCTCTGGTTGTATCTCATCAAATAAGGCTTCAAATAAAGTACGATCCAAGTTAGAAATTTTCATTTTATCAATATCTTCATAATATTGAAGAGTGGTTCTTTCTGTTAAATGACCTAATATTTGCGATGTTTCTTGAATGGAAGCTCCTTCTGTGAGTAAACGTGTAGCAAGTGTCTTGCGGCATTGATGGTGTGAGTACACCCATAATTCTCCATCTGCGTTTTTAATTTTATTCCTTCGAATCAAGCGGTTTATAGGTGCTTCAATATCAGATCTAGTATACGCAATTACACGTTGAGCACTTTGATGTAATTTTCTTTTCGTACCAGTTAAACGTATAAAGATATAATTTGTATTCGCTTTCTGACGTAGAAATTCAGTATTGTCAATTTGTTTTTTTATATAATTAACAACAATAGGGTCGAGAATAGGAATTTTATTATAATCATCTAGTCCTATCTTTCTTCTATAACGTAATATTTTATGAGGGATATATTTTAGATAAAAGATTTTTTCTTTTATATCCCATTCTAAACAATTTTTCTCTAGTTTTAATACTTCGGATATACGTAACCCGGTATTCATCATAATAAGCCAAGCATGTTGAATATGTAATGGACATTCTTTAATTGCAGTTTGCAATTGCCTTACTATCTCATCTGGAATGTAAGGTATATTCTCACTATCTATACGTGTATTAGGAAGTATTAGTTCACGAAAAGGATTACTATAATGGGTAGCTATTTTATTTCTCTCTATTAACCAGTCCACAAATAAACGTGCTTCAGTCATAGATCCATTAATCGTGACCATTTTATATTTAACATCACCACTTTTTTCTTTTGGTTTTGAAGATGTGAAAAGATTCGTTTTACTTGATACTTATCTAGTTCTAACATAGAAAAAACATTAATATTATCAAGCTCTTTCATTGTATTAATAATACGCATCAAATCCCAAAAACGTTGTTGAATTCCCCTTGCCTTTTCTCCTTTTTCAAACCAATTATGTAAATAACCTTTTAATCCTTTTTTAATAAAAAAAGGGATATTTTCGAAATTCAGTTTTATAATACGCGGCACTTCAATATTTTTCTCTACTAACTTCCACACATCATCTTTAGTATTTAATACGTTATTGTCCATATTATTCAATTGTTCTTCTCTTAGTTCACTAACTACAGTTAGAATAGGATCTCCATATTTTTTGAATGGTCTTATCTCACTAACAATTCCCCCGGAAGGGCGAATTATATGATTCTCATCAGTCATATCTGCCTGAAATGAATGTAGCCATAATTTTTTCCAAGTAATGGTATAACCAAATTCTATGATTTCATAACCACACTGTTTTAAGTAATTAATAAGTGGCACTTCATTTTCTGGAAGTAGTAACTCAAAAAATATTGTCTTCCTTAATTTTGACCAAATATGGCGAATAGCTTCTTTATTAAATCCTAAGAGTGCCTGTATAAGTTCTTTTCTAATTTTATTATAAAAATTATGATATGCTAGTTCATATAATTCGATTACAGGACCTGACGTAAAAGAGTGTAAACCTCTAATGCTGGCATAAATACCTTTTATCGAAATTTCTTTTCCTAATTCATAATGGCACTTACACATTTGCTCAACAAAATAAGTAAATTCTTGCGATAGTTCTTGTACAACAACTTGTCCAATAGCTTTTTTAATTTAAATGAAGATGAATTCATCACATATCTATAAAGTTGATAATCTAATTCTTTAAAAATTTGAAGGAGCTTATGAGATAGGGTAGAAAAGTGTCCTAACGTTTTAATTTGTTTAATTGTTTTCCCTTTCATACATTCATCTTCCAAAACATTGATAATTCCTTGAATATTGAGAATTTTATCGTTACACATCTCTAATTCCAGATTCATTATATATCAATTCTCCTCTGACATATCTTGATTTAATGTAATGCTATTAATTTTCTCTAAAATACATCGCTTTTGCCTTAAGTTATATCCACGTTCATATATTCTAATTGTTTTCTCACTTCTCCATCCCATTTCATTATCAATATAGGTTTGTGTGATACCTAAATGGGGATAATCTCGCATGAGTTCAACTAATCGCTGTACTCTTGTACTACGCCCACTATGGGTACGAATTTCCTTTTTATTAATTCCAGCTTTTTCTCCTGCACTTTTCAAAATCCTAAGAAAGTTCCTAGTCCTCATAGGTTTTCCTTTGAAAATACCATGATAATTTAAAAATAAATAAGAGCTATATTCTATATCAATTAATCCTCGCTCATTCACTAAGTACTCCTGAATTAGATCACTTAGTTTATTATTTATAACAATTGTTCTTTCTTCTGTTTTTGCTTTGGCTTTATTTTCAATGTTTAGTTCACGTACAACTTGTAATGTTTGTTCAATTGGATCAAAGTGATCTAGTTTTAGTCCTAAAAATTCCCCAATACGCATACCAGTTTCTATACTTATTTGAAAAATAACTTTGTCCCGAATAGTAGGAAGGCACTCAGTAATCCTTTTAATTTCACCTTCTGTATACCATTTAAGATGTACATGTTTTTTTGTATACTTAATTCTTGCGAGTATCGTTTTTTCTGTATTAAAAGACCATATTTGACCGTACAATAGCTTTTTTTTCCAATGAACGTTAAAAGAAGAATTTTGTCTTTCTACCTTTGAACGTAGAGGACTTTGAATTAATACCTGCTCATCTTCTAACCAACCATAGAATTACTTTATGGGGGTAAGATTAGTTTGTATAGCTGTAAATGTTAAAGGAGCTTCAATGTTAATAATTTGTTCTCTAAATCCCATTAGATATTTGACATACTCTTCAATGGTACCTTTGTTCTGGACCTTTCTAAAATCCATGTTTTTTCTTTTCAGAAAACGAAGATACTTCAATAAAGCATATGCATAACGTTCCCCTGTCAAATAACTATTTAGGCTAGCTAAATCTAGCCAGAGAGCCACCTCAGGAATCGGAATTCCATTATCTGTGATTAAATAACGTAATTCATTTTCTCCTTTTGCTATTTCTACAAGTAAGTTATCATCTTGATTCATTATCTTCCCTCCTAAAATAAAAACCCATCAGTTTTATTATAAAAAAAATGTCAACGATACAGAATCGTTGACTTAATGGTAACAGAAAAGGTCTACACAAAGAATAATACGATTCGGTAAAAGAGAATAATCATACAAGGTTATCACTCCTAACAAAAAGAACATTCGTTCTTATCATATACGAACTCATGTTCTTTTTAAAGGTATTTCTATGAAAATTTTGGTTAAAATGACCGGGCTTTAAAAATCTAAAAACACTTAAGAGCCCTACAATATTCAAATACTGTTTTCACCATTAGGAGATGACACTGTATTTAGTTCTAAAAAATCTCACTCAATGCATACTACATATAATTAAGAATGATATTTACGCGCTATCAATCACGGTGGGAAAAACTCTGTATACAAAACAGCTAGAATTTCAAGTAACTGATGAACATAAAAACTACTAAAATTCATTTCAGCTTTCATGTCTCTAATTCATATATTCTTCTAAATTTATTTTCAGCAAAATCTCCTACATAGCACCTGTGCCAAGATTCATCTGCATAACTAGTTACATTCTCCTTTTTGCTATTATTAATAGCTTAGTAATAAAAGCTGTTAAACAGCAAAGGTGCGAAGTCCTAAATTAGACTTCGCACCTTATACAAATTTATAATCAGTGACGATACAAACACAACTACAATAATATATACATAATAATCACTCATTATATCTGTTACTTCTTTAATCGGCTGGAGAGAATACAATATATAAACCAATCCTTTTACTTAGCCACCTCTCATTATCGGATTAATTGTTTCTAGATACTTAATTCCCTCTATACTAATTTTAATCGGTAATCTATTCCGATTAAAATTACAAATGATAAATGTATCCAGTTTTCCTTTTTGCCTACTTGCTAAATTCAGCAATTAAAACGTTTTTAAAAGACTCTGGATTATTAATCTTAAAACTGTTCGAATTGACGGCCAATGTATGTTTGCCTCCAAGTGTTCCACCAGCAAAAGTGGAAAACCCTAGAACGCCACCTCTGTGTCCCCATACCGAGACACCATTCGGAAGCTTAATTTCAAGGATTCCAAGACCATATCCGGTTCCCTCTCTATTTGTAGGAACTGTAGTAAGCATTTGTTTTAACTGCTGTTCCTTCAGTAATTTACCACTGAGTAAGTAAGAGAAGAATTTGTTTAAATCGTCAGCAGTAGAAATCATATCTCCATCCGAGCTACCTGGGTTAATATAAGTAACGTCTTTTAGCTCACTCGCTCCGTCTAGTTGCAAATAGCCACGGGCATGCTTGGTGCCTGGAATCACGCTTGAATTACCAGGTAGAAATGTATTTGACAAATCAAGCGGTTCAATAATTCGGTTTTCAACCTCTTCCGCATAACTGTTGCCAGTTACTTTTTCAATAAGGATCCCCAGTAATACGTAACCTGTGTTTGAATAAGACCAACCCTTTCCTGGTGCAAAATCTGGGGGAAGAGAAATCCCCATTTTGACGAATTCTTCAGCCGTATACGATTTTTTTGTATCCATAATATCGAAGTCTTTTGAATTTATATAATCAGCAATACCACTTGTATGATTCAATATTTGCCGGATAGTAATCTGGTTACCATCATATCCGTTTCCTTGAATAACACCAGGTAACCATTTTTCAATGGAGTCGTCTAGATTCAAACGGTTCTCTCCAGATAATTGAAGTAGAACTGTTGCAATGAACGTTTTCGTCACACTGCCAATGCGAAAGCGAAAATCTGCTTTCATTGGTTTCTTAGTTCTCAGATCCGCTATCCCAGCGGTATAACTCCAAGTTTTACCACCCTTAGAAATTTGAGCGAGTATTCCCGGGTATCCAAGTTGCAGTTCATCTCGTATTGCTTTCTTAACGGAATTACGATCGCTTTGCGTACTTGTTTGTAACGAACTAGATACATTTTGCGTAGGTTCTGCTTTTACAACTGATGTTGGTGTTATGTATAACAGGGAACTTCCACCTATTAAAAGTGCTAGACTTGCACATGTAATTTTACTGCGTGTTTTCATAAAAAATTCCTCTCTTCTATTAAAATTGTATAGATAGTTGATAGAAGTGTCATATACGAACCACACAGCTATCCATTCTCCAAATGATGAAAAGGCAACAATGCATTTGCAATCATTGTACTCATTATTTTCACAAAACACTCTTGTTACTGATTGTTTGTTTTATATGTAGGCCGTAATTGTTCCCCCCTTCACGCCTCCTTATATTTTTATCCTACACAATGAAAATCTCTTTTTTCTTACCTATTCCTTACAAATTCCTTACATACAAAATCACTTGTACAATAGGGTTGAAGTAGCATCTGTGCCCGAAAGCGCAAAAAACACCGATGCTTTTCGCTTCAGTGTTTTTTGCGCTTTACATATTGAAGATTCGTTTTACTCTTAACAGCTTAAATTGCTGATTTTTTCTAATGCGATTATTCTTCTTGCTATATAAAACAAATTTCATAGTGTTATATGAAACACTATGAAATTTGTCATTAAGGCACATTATTCTAAATTTATTGATGTAGTTGAGATGGACTCACTTTTTGAATTTGAACAAGTATATCAAACGCTTTACCTAATGATATATCAACAGTTTTTGGTATATCAGGCCCTTCGGTAGTTATTCCAGCGAAAATTGGATGTTGTTCGTTTAACCAAGTTTTTGTCACGCCGTTCGCCTTACGTAAATCAATAAAAAATTGATCTTTTTTCACCTGTCCAAAAATGTAGTTATAACTGTTTAGATCATCTAATTTTAATGTTCCATATGGGCCGAATTCACCATTGCTATTCTTGACATTGTATTGTCCTTCATAAACTGACGTTCCAATAGATACGTACCGTTTTCCGTAATATTCTGCTAAATGCTGCCCAGCTACTTTAGGATATATAAAAGGAAGCATATTTGTTTTCGAAATGTGTCCATTATGTCCCCATACAATGGTTTTTCCTAAATGTTCTTCAGTCCACTTCGCATTTTCATACATTGCAATATCATGTTTCAAATAAAAATCCGCTGGTTTATCAGGAGGTGTCGCTAACATTGTAGTAAACTGTTCAATAATACGAGCATTTTGCTTTATCCATGCAAACTCTTTAGATTTTCCATTTAAATAGCTTTTATTTTCCTCTAATAAAGCACTAATTTGTTTAGCATCTAAAACATACTTTTCTTTTTCTTCTTTCGTAAGACTTTCAAAAATATTCATATCCTTTGTTACAGGAATAAGACCTTTTATCTGCTCTTCTACTCTAGGCAATAGTTTTGAATTGTTCGCTTTAATATATTCTGTTATATTATTATAAACATTCTCGTTTACTGATTGAATGTCCATCCCGATGATACGTACTTTAGATTTATGTTTTGGATTAGCATTATATTGCCGAATCCAATCAAGTAAATCTAGCATTTCTTTCGTCTTAAATACAGGTGTTAGATGTTGGCTTGGGTTTCCCTTACCAGTAAGAACATATCGATCAAGTTCCAAGGCCCTGTCCCATCCCTCTTCTAAAACTAGATTGGTAAAGCCCTTTTCAGATACTAAATACTTAACAATGCGGTGTTTCATCGTAAAAACTTCATGAGCCCCATGCGTAGCTTCACCTAAACCTACAATTGAAGCTGAACCTACCATATCCTTAAGTGGTTTCAAATCATTAAGAGATGCAGTTGGATTAGTTGTTTTTAAAGGCTTTGCATGTGCTTCTAACCATTTCGCTATTTGATTTGTATTATAGGGAGCTGTAACAGAAACCTCTGTTTTCGAATCTGCATAAGTATTTCCTACAAAATGAGTCATTGTTATAGCAGAAGCAACAATTGCAATAATTATTTTCTTTTTCATAAAAAACCTCCTGAAATATTTACTTATAGCTTTTTGACATACTCTGCCAACTTCCGTTTAAAACATTCATTTTCTTATTACTGTTAAGATACATTTATTCTAGTTCCTAAAACTCACTTATTTCTTAATAGGTTCTTAAGAAATTCTTAATTCACTTATACGAATATAAAACTAAATAAGCTTCAATTCATTGTATTGTAAATTCCTCATTGCATAACATTATAATGTACAGATATTTGTTATAAATGATGTTATCTAAAGTATTCAATTTCAGTATGTATTATTAACGTAGTTAATATATGGTTAATATGAAGTTCCAAATTTTGATTGTTTGTAGTCTCTTTATCATAGAGTTAATTTAGGGGTTATTTTTTGTTCACTTCATTTTTTTCGGCACCCTGCATCTAGACAGTATACCCATTGGCCACAGTTAGACTATTTCAAATCAAAAAAATAGATTACCTGCACACTAAAGAGTATAGTGCACAGGTAATCTAGTTGTTTTTGAGATTAATAAAAAACTAATTTATTTTTTGAATTCTTCCATCAATAATAGACTGAATTGGTTCTTTTGATTTTTTTATATAATCTACTAATGCTTCAAAATCAGTTGGTCCTGTTTCAGCATCTTTACCGTTTTTAAAGGATACAAATCCATCTCCACCTGAAGCTAGAAATGCGTTCGCAACGACGCTGTAAGTTTTAGAAGGAATGATTTCTTCTCCATTTGTTAAGCGAATACTTGTTACTTTTTCTCCATTAGGCTTGTTCGCATCCCAAGTGTATTGGATTCCTGAAATTTGAAGCATTCTTGTTATGTCTTTTTGCCATTGTTGATTTAAAATATCACGAATGTCTTGACCTGTTAAATTTACTTTTATTAATTGATTTCCGAATGGTTGAATACCATATATCTCTCCCCATGTAATATCACCAGCATCTAAGTCATTACGAATACCACCAGGATTCATAAGTGCAATTTGAGATTGCATTGTTGTACGCTGGGCATCAGCAACTAAATTTCCAAGAGTAGATTCACCAGCCGTATTGAGTTTGCGATCTAGTGGCGCAATAGACTTACCTACAACTTCATTAACAAGAGGTGCGATTTTTGCTTGATATTTCTCCATCTTCTTCTTGATTTTTTTATCAGGCTCTATGCCTTCATGGTAAGTTGTAACAATTTCTGCTTTTTTCTCAACAATATCTTGTGTTTTACGATCAATCTTTACATCAACATCAGCAAAAGCCATACCATATGAATTTGCTTGTACGACAAGTTTATTATTAACAGTTCCATTTACATAGGTGTGGCTATGCCCACCAAAAATAACATCGACTTCTGGATCAGTCTCATTTGCTAATCGGACGATATCACCATTTGTTACACCGTTCCCATCTGTTATACCTCCGTTATGTGCAAGAACAACGATAGATTTAACGCCTAGTTTTTTTAATTGCTTTACGGATTTGTTAATAGCTTCAACTTCATCTGTAATTTCTACATTCTTTAGCATAGTAGGCATAACAAGATTAGGAACATCCGTTGTTACGACTCCGATAAATCCAACAGGAACTCCTTGTACCTTTTTTATAGTGAATGGTGGTAAAAATAAACGACCGGTGGATTTATTATAGAAATTTGCAGCAACATATGGGAATTTTGCTCCTTTAAAATTCCCTGTTTTCTCATGGTATCCACCATAAATAAGGCGGTTCATTTCTTCAACACCTTCATCAAATTCATGATTTCCTATCGTTCCAACATCGAATTTCAAATCATTTAGAAATTCAATTGTAGGTTCGTCTTGTAATAATGCTGAAACAGGAGTACTTGCTCCAACAACATCGCCGGCATGTACCTTTAATGTATTTGGATTTTGTTTTTCACGATCACGTAAATAAGCCCCTAAGTACTCAATTCCCCCTGCATCTTTATTGTTAATTTTTTTTACAGTGTCTAGTTGCCCATGAAAATCGTTAATACCGAGCATTTGTACATCTATGTAGCGGTTTTGTTCTGTACTTGCTTGGATTGAAGGCGCAGCAAATACACTAGTAAAAGTAACTGTACTTAATACTAAAGCAACTGGAATGATTTTTTTCAACATAAAATTTCTCTCCCCTAATTAAAATCTGACATAATACGATGTTATTTTAATATATTAAGAGAATTATTTCTACAAAAATTCTACTAATTATAAAAATTAATAAGATTTTATTGTTTTCTGATAAATAACTCCTTCCTCAAAAATGTGAAGGTGTAAAACGTCAATTTTAAGTGGAGGATGAATATTTGTAAGCTTAAGCCTACACTTTTTTATTAGGATGTAAAGGGCCCCACTCAACTTAAGAAACTTCACTACCCAAAACAAGAAAATGTGCGTTTCTTTGTTTGGAGGATTATTCAAAATATTATCTTGATCGTAATATAGCAATACATCTAAAAGACCTAAAAAAACTCTAATCAATAAATTTTTGCTTTTAAGAAGAATATTCAATTCAAAACTAATGAATATTTATCAACCTAACATATCATTACCACCATTAAAAAAAGAATAGAAATTTCGTTATGAAAGATTTCTATCCTTTGAATTGATTACGGTGGTGCACTACTCCGCATTAAAAAAAGATGCTCCTGGCTTTATCCAAGAGCATCTTTTTTTAGATTTATTTTTACTTGTTTATAATTTATCAATTAACAATTATATAGTTGTAATCAGTCCTTTAAAAATAATAGGAGTGCTTCATTAAATTCTTTAGCATGCGTTGCATTTAGCCCATGTGGACCACCCTTTATTAAGGCTACTTTAGAATTAGGAATTGCTTCATGTGTTAATTTCCCACTATATTCATATGGTACAGTTGCATCAGAATCACCGTGAATAATAAGAGTAGGTATATTAAACTTCTCCAAGTCTTTTCTAAAATCTGTCTTACTAAAGGCGGTAATACAATCAAGTGTTCCTTTAGGTGATGCACTGGCTGCAATATCCCAATTATATAAACGGAATGGCTCACTAACTAAATCTGTTCGATTACCAGCCGCGAAAAATCCCTTAGTAAATTCATCAAGAAATGCAAGGCGGTCATTTATCACACCACTTTTGAATGCTTCAATTGTTGCATCATCTAAGGCCCCTTCAGGATGATCCTCTGATTTGTATAAATATGGAGGAACTGCCCCAGCAAAAACAGCCTTTTCAATACGATCTGTTCCATACGTACTAATATACCGGGCTACTTCGCCTCCCCCCATAGAAAAACCAACAAGTGTGACATTTTGAAGCTCTAAATGTTCTAATAGTTGATGTAAATCAGAAGTAAAGGTATCATATTCATACCCTTCCCACGGCTGAGATGATTGTCCAAATCCTCGACGATCATATGTTATAACTCTGTATCCAGCCTCAACAAGAGCGGGAACTTGGTATTCCCAAGATCGACCACTTAACGGCCAACCATGAATGAGTACAACTGGTTTTCCTGTGCCATGATCCTCATAATATATCTCAATTGGTTCTTGATTTTCGGTTCCTACAGTAATTTTAGCCATGCTTCTACCTCCCAAAAATATTCTAATATGTATCCTTTTTTTCAATAATCCGGATGAATGTCATAACCTATTCATGCACGTTTATATTGTGAACTCTAAGTATGAAACTCTATTGTTCCAATGCATTCATTTTCTCCTTTTGGAACAATCCCCCCTCTAATACCTTTTTCATCATAAAATAATTACTGAACATTACTCCTATTCAATTGTAATAACAAAAATAGGTGACTATCAATATCATTCTATCTATAGGATGTATAGGTAAAACCAATCTATTTTATAGTGAAAACAACTATAGTTACAACCTATACAAATTATAGATAATTTAGAATTGATTAACGAATCAGTTTTCAAATACTATAAATTTGTATAGCACTTCATGTTCTGTGAATGCTGCTATAACCAATATTATTGGTCAGCTTAGTTATAAACGACGAAACTTATGATAGTATTCGACTATTTAAACTTTCTTCGATTACTTAATTTTTAGGAGGAATACATAATGACTGATCTCTATTCTCGTATTAACAAAGATGATGCTGTCGTGCTTTTAGTAGATCATCAAACTGGTCTTATGTCCGGACTAGTACGTGACTATGGTGTTGATGAATTCAAGAACAATGTTTTAGCTCTTGCTCATACTGCTAAGTTTTTTGATTTACCAGTTATTTTAACAACAAGTTTCGAAAACGGGCCTAATGGACCTTTAATGCAAGAATTGGTTGATCTCTTTCCTCATGCACCAAAAATAGCTCGACCTGGACAAATTAACGCATGGGATAATGATGATTTTGTAAAAGCAATCGAAGAAACTGAAAAAAAACAACTTATCATCGCAGGCGTAGTTACGGACGTTTGTGTTGCTTTCCCGGCACTTTCCGCTATAAAAGCTGGATATGAAGTATTTGCTGTTACGGATGCTTCAGGAACTTTCAGTAAACAAGTTGCAGATGCTGCCAATACTCGTATGGCACATAGTGGTGTACAACTTATGAACTGGTTTAGCGTAGCTTGCGAATTACAACGCGATTGGCGCAACGATGTCGAAGGTTTTGGCAATTTGCTTGCTAGCAATCTTCCAGGCTATCAAAATATAATTGGAAGCTATAGGGGAGCTCAGCGAGATCTTAGTAAACAAAATGCATAAATGTATTTCAAAGAAATAGCTTTAAATCACTTTCAAAAAAATGGATGGTATACATTTAGTGCTGATTAAATCAGCACTCTCTTTTAATTTAAAAGGTATAGCAAAAATTTTATTTTTACGATTACAATTTTAAATTAACAGAAAAGATATTATTTTCAATAATATCTATTTTAAACAATTAAAAAAGGAGCGTTTTATTATGAGTAATTTAGAATTGTTAAATCCGGAGAACAGTGCATTAATTTTGATTGATTTTCAACCTCAAATGACTTTTGGAGTTGCAAGTATTGATAGACAAACATTGATTAATAACGTTATGCTACTTGCTAAATCAGCAAAAACTTTTAACGTACCTACTATTCTTACTACAGTTGAGACACGCAGCTTTTCTGGTTATTTTTGGCCACAAATTCTTGACATATTCCCAAACCATGAAATTATAGAACGCAGTTCAATGAACTCTTGGGAAGATCCAAAATTTGTTGAAGCAGTTAAAGCAACAGGTAGAAAGAAATTAATATTTGCAGCACTTTGGACTGAAGTTTGCCTTGCATTCCCTGTGCTTGAAGCAATTAAAGCTGGCTATGAAGTGTATGCAGTTGATGATGCTTCAGGTGGTACTAGTCTGACAGCACATAACGCTGCTATGCGTCGTGTAGAACAAGCTGGTGCAATTCCAGTGACAGCAATTCAAGTTTTACTTGAATACCAACGTGACTGGGCACACAAAGACACTTATGATGCTGTAATGGAAATTGTAAAGGAGCACACTGGCGCTTATGGTCAAGGAGTAGAATACGCATATACTATGGTGCACGGCGCGCTTCCAAGCAGGAAAATATGAAACAAGAAGGAGTAGCTGTCGAAGAGACTTATACAGGGAACCCGATGGATGCTGCTGATCCAGTAACAACGATTGTTACATGGGAAATTCAACAAGGTAAAGAAAAACAGTTTGAAACATGGAGACATGAAATCGAAGCTGCCGCTACTAAATTCCCAGGGCATTTAGGTGTAAATCTAATAGTTCCAAGTAACGAATCGAGAGAGTATACTGTTATTTTTCGATTTGATACGTATGAGCATCTACGTGCTTGGCAAGAATCAGACATTCGCCGGGATTTGTTAAAAACGGCAGAACAATTTCAAGCTACTAATCCAAGTTACAAAACTGAAAGTAGTTTGGCTTATTGGTTTGTTACTCCGAAAACGCCAGTTCCACCGCCAAAATGGAAAATGTCTATCGTTACCCTTCTGGGTGTATGGCCTCTTAGCATGTTAGTTCCTAAAGTGATAGGACCTATTATAAAACATATGAATCCTATTATGTCCGCTTTTTTCGTTTCTGTATGTATAGTGTCCTTGCTATCATGGGTAGTCATGCCGATTTTCGGTAAATTATTTCATCCATGGTTACAAAATAATAGAAAGTAGACGAGGTGTGAACATGAATTTACCGGATATGATCTTATATAACGGAAAAATTACTACCCTTGACCCATCTCAGCCTGAGGTATCTGCTATCGCCATAACTGATGGTTTAGTCACTGCAGTAGGTGGAGATGAGCTTCTTAATAGTGCCACGGAAAAAACAAAAAAAATAGACCTTAAAAGAAAGAGAGCTATTCCAGGCCTGAATGACTCCCATATACACGTTATTCGTGGTGGTCTGCATTATAATATGGAATTACGTTGGGAAGGCGTGCCATCACTTTTTATTGCTCTAGAAATGCTCAAAGAACAGGCAAGGCGTACACCTGCTCCTCAGTGGGTAAGAGTAGTTGGAGGTTGGTCTGAATTTCAATTTAAAGAGAGACGGTTGCCAACTTTGGAAGAAATTAATGCCGTTTCTGAAGACACTCCTGTCTTTGTGCTACATCTTTACGATAGAGCACTTGTAAATCGTGCAGGGCTACGTGCACTGGGATACACGAAAGATACCCCAGACCCTCCAGGCTGTTTAATTCAGCGGGATAAAAGAGGTAATCCAACGGGCCTTTTAATTGCTAACCCTAACGCTTCTATTCTTTATTCAAGTTTGGGTAAAGCTCCAGTACTTAATCTTGACGACCAGATTAACTCAACTCGCCATTTTATGCGTGAATTAAATAGATTAGGTATTACAAGTGCCATCGACGCAGGTGGTGGATTCCAAAATTATCCGGATGATTATAAAGTTGTTGAACATTTAGCTGAGAAAGATCAATTAACTTTGCGTATTGCGTATAATCTATTTACGCAAAATCCAAATCATGAATATGAAGACTTTGCTTCATGGGCAAAAATTGTTTCTCCAGGTCAAGGAACTGATAAGTATAAAATGAATGGTGCCGGAGAGATGTTAGTATTCTCAGCAGCCGATTTTGAAAAATTTCAAATGCCACGGCCTGAACTAGCTACGATGATGGAAGCTGACTTAAAGAAAGTAATTTCTCTATTGGTGGAAAACCGTTGGCCCTTCCGTTTACATGCAACTTATGATGAGTCAATCACACGTTTCTTAAATGTATTTGAGGAAGTTAACAGAGAAATTCCTTTTAATGGTCTACGCTGGTGGTTTGATCATGCAGAAACAATCTCAGATCGTAGT
This sequence comes from Bacillus sp. MT94, assembly GCF_058792475.1. Classification (NCBI taxonomy): domain Bacteria; kingdom Bacillati; phylum Bacillota; class Bacilli; order Caryophanales; family Bacillaceae; genus Bacillus; species Bacillus sp. MT94. Next base: position 295,108 of record NZ_JBXAEZ010000005.1, read on the forward strand.
ATGGAACGTGTTAAGGCTTTAAATGGCGGTATTGCCATCCAAGACCGCATGGCTTTTCAAGGTGAATACTTTGTTGATTTATACGGAAAGGAAGCTGCAAAGCATACACCTCCGATTTATCGTATGTTAGAACTTGGTATACCTGTTGGCGCCGGTAGTGATGCAACTAGGGTTTCCAGCTATAACCCTTGGGTTGCTCTTTACTGGATGGTTGCTGGAAAAACCATTGGTGGTCTTTCGATATACGATGAAAAAAATAAACTTGATAGAAAAGTAGCCCTGGAATTATATTCAAAAGGAAGTGCGTGGTTCTCTGGTGATGAAGGTAAAAAAGGAACCCTGGCAGTAGGTCAGTTTGCTGATATTGCTGTATTGTCTGCTGACTACTTTACTGTGCCAGAAGAAGAAATCAAAAACCTTGAATCATTACTCACCATTATGGGTGGACAGGTTGTTTATGGAAATGATGAATTTAAAAATTTATCACCTGAATTGCCGCCAGCATCACCTGATTGGTCACCGACGGGCATTTACGGTTATGGTGGTGCTAACCTAGCCAACACTATACTTTCCCACGATTCCCATGATAACAAGTTACATAGTTGTAGTAACCCTCTCCATCAACACACTCATACCGTAATAGGAAAAGATGGAACTAAATGGGGGATTGGTTGTACTTGCTTTGCTTTCTAAGTCAAAACCACCGGTATAATGCCGGTGGTTTTCTTTCTACAATAAGGGTATGTAGATTCGAAATAACATTGTATATCCCTACATGGAACCTGTTACTATGCGATAAGACCGAAGAATTGATTGATTAACTTAACTTGTTTTTGATAGCCTTCTCTCCTTGCAAAGTCTGTCCTTTTTTCCTTAATTAAAAGTCAATGGTATCCCCCTCTTGATCGACTACACCACACATATAAATCCACTGCCCTTTGACTTTAATATAGATCTTAATTTTTCAATTGTTACACTAGAATCATTATTATTTCTATTACACTGATACTTTTTGCGAATCATTTAACTTCTGCATAAAGATACGTGCTGCAAAACTTAAAAATTTATCATCAAAGTGAATAAGATTAATATCTTGGCTTGGTGTTGGGTCAGTAATACGAACTATGCTCAAAGTATCATTATTAACAAAGTTAACCAGTGAAAGAGGTATTATGGCAACCCCATGTCCATTGTATACAAGGCTCAATAGAGAAATAGAAGATTTTGTTTCTATATTTGCTTCAGATAAAGATAACCCTAAACTCTCACAATATATCTTAATAGATTCACGACAACTACATGAAACCATTATTCTACTCAGCCCTACTAATTCTCTAAAAGAAACAAATGATTTTTCATTCAAAGGATGATTTTTTGGAATTACAAGGACGAGCTCTTCACTATACAAAAGGGTGCTTGTTAATGTGTCTGGAATTTGAGCACTACGTGTAATCCCGAAATCAATATTTTTGTCAACGATTTGATTTACAGCAACTTCGGATTCTATAATTTTTACTACGATGTTGGGATAATGTTGTTGAAACTTCATAATATAAGGTGTTAAATAAGTGAGATCCTCTAATAGACCTCCTATAGTAATCACACCTCTTTTTACACCCTTTAATTCAAAAATTTCATTATAAACGTCATCAAATTGTTGCATAATAAATTTTCCTTTATCAAATAGCAGCTTACCCGCTTCTGTCATTTTGATACCTCTTCCAACTCGATGAAACAAGGGTGTATCAAGTTCACCTTCTAAAACACGTATTTGTTGACTTAAAGTCGGCTGTGAAATACCTAGAACTTCCGCAGCTTTAGTGAAACTATTATTATTACAAACTTGAATAAAATACTCTAAATGACGTAATTCCATTCTTGATACCCACTCTCCGCTTTATGAAAGATTTATAATTTAAAGGACGATATGTATACGTTAACATAACAACTTCATTTCATATTATACCGATTGAAATTACACGCTTTATTCATTTTGTATTATAATAAATTTACTACCATTTATTAATTTTTCCTCCTATTTATTTAATTTATATTTAATTAGGACATTACTAATTCGAGATATATTTCTAAACTTTTATAGTTCTAGTGCATAATACCCTAATTTTTTCAACTTTTCGATTATCATTTTTTTCTCAATATAGTCCAAACCACCAAATATTTGCCGAATCGCCTCTTTATGCTGAGGAAAAATAATATCCATTAATTCAATACCTTCTGAAGTAATTGACGCATACGTGACACGGCGGTCTTTAGGATATGGTTTTCGTATTAAGAACCTCTTCTTTTCCAACTTATCCACTACATACGTGATACTACTACTTGCAAGTAATATTTTATCTCCAATTTTTTGTATAGGCTGATCGCCTTTACTATATAGTAGCTCAAGCACTGCAAATTCAGTTGGATTAAGTCCATAACTTTTTATATCCTCTTCAATACGCTTAGTAATTGCCTGTGCTGCCCTTGATAATGTAACAAATAACTTTAAAGATAAGCTCTCATCATTAATCACACTCATAATTACCAATCCTTTACAAGTTATCTTGAATTCGAGATTTATTATATTATCGTCTAAATATTATGTCAATCATTCATTTTAGCTTTATCAATCCATTTATAATTTATTTCTCAACATATGACATATGGAATTAGAAGAAAACAATTGTTAATATATAAGTATCTCAATTACGTTATTTCTTTTAAAGAGAGCTTGTATTCTAACGCAAGTTCTCCTTTTTTATATTCTAAATTGAATCCGGACAAAGTTCACATATTGAGTCTGCCCATGTATATGATATAGTTTTTAAACAAAGATTAGAGCCCTCCTACAAGAAGGAGAGCTCTAATCTTTCATATAAATATTCACCATTTTTATCATTGCGGGGACATCAAAACTTTAACTTGATGGGGATATGGGACTACCCCATCGCCATCAAGCTAAGATTTTGAGACACCCCCATAACGAAATTTTTCCCTTTACAGTTATTTGTGAGAATTTAGCCTCTATATAAAAAAACCACTCCTTACAATAAAAGAAGTGATATTCCTAAATTATATATTTCATTAAAATCAAACTATTATAATATAGTTCCATTCAGCCATCCGTTTATGGCAATAAGGTCCATCAATACATGTAATTCTGTACCTATTAAAGCAGAAATAAAAATAATTTTTAATGAAGAGCTCTGTTTATAAGTAAACAGTTTCATTAATCTAGGTATTGTTTTAAGACCTATCATAATTAGTAAAGTCAAAACTAAAGCGCAAGCTAGTCCACCTATAAAACTCTCATCTACCGCTCCTCCTGGTATAAGCGGTACCTTTCCAATGAACATGCTTATAGCGTCTGGAATCGCCATACCGAAAAATAAAGTTGTGATATTTAAATGTTTTTTATATACTAATCCTACAGTTGCTGTAACTACTGTATGTCCTATAACGCCAGCCATATGAATCCTCCGTAATATTTATATTATTTTTTAGTTAGTTTTCACCTTTTTTTAGGCTTATTATTTTATAATTGATAACGCTTCTAAAAACTGTGAATTATCTTTTCTACTCTCAATAATCTTTTGAAATTCTTTCTCCACTTGTACTGATTTTTTATCCTCGGTATCAACAACTCCATGATTATTTCCATAAACTTTGTTAAGTTCAAAAATTCCCATATAGGTTTCTTGTATAGGAATTTGAGTAAACATAGAATTATTGACAATTAAAATACACTGTTCATAATTCGAGTTACGATAATGCCCAAACCAAGTATTACTATCATATTTTACCGGTATTTCCTTGTCAGCAATTACTATTTTTTTTATATTTTCACTTTTTTCACCCGCGAATAACACAGCAGTATCATTTGTTATTGTAGGCATAGACTTTATTGGATCTGAAATCGGTGTAAAATGATCTTCTCCCTCTCGTAATATCCCTTTTTTTATTACGGCTTCACCTGTTTTTTGATCCATAATAAATACTGATTCTCCATTATATTGTGCTGTTTTAACTTTATATAAATCGATAGACTTAATTTCACTTTTATTTTCACTTCGTATATCTTGTAAAGCTTGTTTATCTCCTAACATCAAAATTCCATTTCTTGGTTCTTTAGGCGTGAACGCCAAGTATAAACCAAATAAGAGGGCTCCAATCATACATAGGTTAATGATTTTTCTCATTTCTAATCTCCTTAGAATTATTGTTTAAAGGTGGTTTAACTAGTTAAGATAATTGCTGCAAATCATCTATACGTATACCGTTTCTTTAATTCGTATTTGCTCCTTATATAGAATAATTGTTTTATGGAATTTTACATATTCATTTACCTTTCATTTGTATTACATTTATGTAAGGTAAAATTATTAGCAAAATACAATTATCGGAATAGCATCCTACTATTTCTATGGGCAACTGATCGCGATCCTACTCTGTTCGGCTACTATGGTTCAAATGCATCAATTACTTCTTATGAAAAGAAACAAGAACTGAGTGAATATAAGGTCATATATAGATTAAAGATTATTTTCTTCTTATTTATCAAGCCATACAGAAAAACACCTAATAGCTATCAAAGGTGTTAATTCGCCTGTTCAATCTCCTATAACAAAACGGACGAAAATCTCATTGGTATGAGAGGAAAACAGTCTTTGATATATTAGGTGTCGTTTACAATTGTACCAAGTCTAATAATTAAGCGGATTAATTAGATTTAAAAAAAGATTTCTTTTTCTTTACTCGTAATAAGTCACCTGTCCATCCTTTGAATCGCATATACATATACATCCCCCCTGTTGTGAAAATAATAAATAAGAGAGCGATTAAATAGCTATATTTCCATTCCAGTTCAGGCATGTATTTAAAATTCATACCCCATAATGCTCCTAAGGCTGTCAAAGGCGTACTCACAGCAGTTAATACAGTAAGAGCTTTCATAATTTCATTCCCACGATGAGAAGAAACAACTTCTTGCAAATGAATCATCGTGTCTAATTCTTCTTGGTACTCTTTAACAAGTTGTAATCCACGCTCTAATTTTACGTGTGTTTGTTTATAACAAAGGGTGTTTGTTAGTTTTTCTAACCAAGCTTCTTTTAGGCCTTGTAACACTTCTTGTATTAAGCGAAACACATGTGTGTTCATAAATAATTCATGACGAATATGATAAATCCTTTCTAAAACTGCTATGTTATTATGATGATAAAAATCCCATAATACATTTCTGAAATTGTTTTCAAAGTAGTCAACCTTTCGCAAATAATGAGATATAAACATTGATAAGATAGCACATAATCCTTCAGCAGAACTATTACAATTTTTTGTACCCATAGGGATATTATGTATTAATTTTTGGAAATCCTCTTCCTCCTTTTCCTGAACTGTTATCAGTATTCCATGAGCTACGAAATAATGAAGAAATTTTTGAATTTTGGCGTCCTTTTTATCTTGATCATATAAAAACGAACCATATACACAAGTTTGACTTGGTGATAACGTATAAACATATAATCCATTTTCACAAGGAGAACTTATTTTCTTTACAAATTGAGAGAAATAAGATGTTACATCACGAGGGATTATAGAAGAAAGTTTTTCAAGCTCACTAGTTTTCACATGATACCAACTCCATTTCGTCATTTTTATGCATTCCATATTATTCTTCCTTTCTAAATAGTTTTATGTTTGATCGAATCATATCCGTAATACGAAATTTGTATGTAGGTATTCATGTCTTGAAGGAAAAGTTTTTAGATCATCTAAATTACAAAATAAATGACGTAGGAGGTCTTATTCTTTTAAAAGGAAGACCCCCTATATATTAGTTATTTTTATTTTCAATTTTAAACATTTCCTCTATACAAGCACTTTTTATCTTTTCTTATAAAGAATTTATTATATGTGGAAAAGAAGCTACATAATTTGGCACGTCTATTCAACGAACTCCATTTCAGTCGTTATTATAATTTGGATTCATATGCAGATTGATTGGTGATGTCGTCAAATACTTGACTCCCAATAATGTAGTATCCATGAAGTGCAGCCTCTTTCGAAGCGTCTACCATACGGAAAGAAGAAATTTCACTTTGCATTTTTTCAATTCGTTTTTTGTGGAGATCTACTATTCCTCCTGTCCAAATGATAGTATCATACTGTTCTAACGTAAATTGTTCTTGTAATACACGTATGACGTCTTGGAAGTGTGCATCCAACTCTTTTTGAATCAAAGTATGAACCTGACTTGTCTCATGATTTTCTTCTCGACATTCATATCCTTTTTCTAATATGTTTGGCATGTCGTTAATATGCAATTGATTACTTTCACCCTCATGATTCTGCACGATATTCTTAATATTTTTCAAAGGCTTGCTACATCCTAGTTCCGTCTCATAATGATTTAAAATGAGATTCTGTTTCATATCTGTCATTTCTAATGTACGAAATCCACCATCAATAATTAAGATGCGATCTCGTTCCTGAATGATTCCCTCTTTTAAGAGATAGGCATGTAAAGCGACCGGTTGCTGAAGAATCAAAGCATTTTCCACCGTAATATTAATAAATTTCCCATCAATTTGCACGGAAGTTTCTTTTTTTAGTGCACGTTGTAATTGCTCATGCTGACTACCAAAACAAGTGATGGGAAGCCCGGTAACAACTAGAGGTAACACGACATTTTCTTTATAATCCTTTGCAATGCAACCAAATATTTGTTGTTTAAACTCTTCGCTTTCATAATAATTTTCTATTTCATCGTCAAATGGAGGAAGAAATGAAGCGTCAGATTGATGTGCTTCATTTCCCATGTAGTATGCAAAGTCTAAGTCTATAAAACTTACCTTTGTTAAATCTTCACTTTCAGCATGATTAGGTACAGGGGCTAGTGTGGAAGCTTCACTCTTGACCGTCATCTCAGAATCTACATCCTGTCGATATGCCCTTTTGGTAAAGCCAATTCCTACATCAATTGCATACAGAGATTTCATACTTTTTTCCTCACTTTCTATTTTTAGAGTTAAATCTAGGCACTCTCTTCTTTCCCTTCTTTCACATATTTCTTTTCATTTTTCGTTTTTTCCCCGTCTAAGTTCTTACTATTTTCATTTATTTCGTAATCCTTTTCACCTGTTTTCTTTTTATTATTTTCGTTTTCTGTTAAGTCTTTAATGGTAGAAATGACAACTGGTGTGGCTGTAAGCAGTTGTGGTAATGTTTGTTTTGCAACATTAGCTGCAGTTACAGAAAATTGTTTACTTGTCTCAGTTACCTTCTCCAATGTTTCCTTTATGTTTCCTTCTTGTAGTTTTTCTTTTACGCTTTTTCCTTTTGTTTGTATAGCTTTCCGATTTTCTTTTTTTAATAGGGAGACTATGACTCCGGTCGTAATTCCAATCACAGCATATTTAAATATTGTATGTTTCATTTTTCTCATCCTTTTCTATTTTTATTTTCTTCAATGCTACAACCTAAAATAATTACCTTACCTATTTATCAGATGTTGCAATCTATTAGAGAGAATGATAGTTTTGCGGCTGCCTATCACTCGCCGTTAGTGTTTCATCTGTTACTAGGAGTAAAATTCTCCCTTGATCTAGTTTTTCTTCATATAAGTTAGCTTCCTCCTTCGACAACCCCATTTCCTCCATTTGATTTCGGAGCTCGTCCCCTTTTTTGGAGAAAAAGTTGATAATACTTGTGCCCAATCCTTGTTCTTTTACTCCAATCGTATTTGTGTTTGTATCATCCGCAATCCTTTTTGTTATATGTTTTTCATGTGCTAAAACATAAATGTCATCGTGGCGAACCCCTTGCAATTCTAGCTCTTTTACTTTCATAACTACTTCCTGTTCATTTTGATATTCATAAACTACCGTTTTTCTTTCATTCGTATGCATGGTATCTTTCCTCCTTTAGATTTTTTATTTTTTTATTTAGTTGTTATGTAATATGTAATACACCTATTTTAAAGATGTTAAACCTAAATTTTCGAAAAATTTTACACAATAGGTTATTCATGTTTTTAATATCAAAGAAATGTCACAAGAACTTTGCTTTGATAAAAGCGCTCCAAATAACGATTTGTTTGGAAGGTAAGCACATTGTTTTATAGAAATCATAGAAAAATAAAAAAGCACTCCTTTTCAAAGAGTGCTAAAAAAAACATATAACCTAATAAAAATATTTCTATTTTGATTACAGAAAGAAAGTCTTTATTAAAACATATGGTTGCTAATTTAATTGCGATCTGCCTTGCACCCAAGCAGCAATATCATTTATAACATACTCAGGTATATTAGCAGGACTATAATATTCATCCGGCTTACTTATTTCCCCATCGCCCTCTGTAAAGAAATGATTTAACTTTGGATATAGTCGATAATCAACGTTATTTCGTTCTTTTAATTGTTCTTTCCAAAGAGGAATTTCGATTTTTGATTGAACTTGATAGTCTCTTTCTCCTTGAATAATAAGAAGTGGTGTCTTTTGTTCTTTTGACATTTCTGCTGCTTTAATTTTCCGAATAGAATCCCAAAATACTGCTGATCCTAAGTAAAAATCTTTTGGAGGATTCTGACCAGAGAAATTTGGATCATTTAATAATTCAAATTGCGATTTGTAGAATTTATATTGCTCCTGGTTCATTGCTCCAATAGAGAAAAGGTACTCAAATTGATCTAAAACAACGTCTTGGATCGTACGAGCTGGCCCTCCCATTACAATTGCTCCAGCAATATTTTTATTTTGGTCTTTTTCAATCATTTTCGGAAGCATCATTCCACCTTGACTATGACCCAAAATATAAATTTGATTTTTATTTATTAGAGGCTCATTTTTAAGAAATTGAGTTACAAGAAGAGCATCATCTGTTGTCTCTTTATCAACTGTATAAAAGGGACTAAATTGTGTTTTCAACCCATGTTCATAAGTTCTTTTATTATAGCGAAGGACAGCAATTCCCTTCGATGCAAGACCTTCAGCTAAATCGCGAAACGGTTTTAAAGCAAACGCTGTTTCATCCTGATCAGTTGCTCCTGATCCTTGAACAAGAATAACCGCTGGAAAAGGACCATTTCCTTTTGGAACCGACAATGTTCCTGGTAATGGAAATGCACCACTTCCAACTACTACTTCTTTATCAACAAATGATTCAGGCTTACTATATGACGGACGCTCAGCAACAGGACTAAACGACATGCTGAGTTGAAAATCGTCTATTTTTCCAGATGGATCTAGTTTAATTAGTAAAGGTACAGTCATTTTTTCAAAAACTAATTGAATCTCCACATTTGTATGAACAGGATTTGTCTCTTTTTGTGTAACCTCTCCAATTTCTATAAAAGAACCTGCTTGTAATTGAACTGGGAGTCCCTCCCAATAGCTCTTCAGCCATTCTTCGGATATTATTTTCTGTAATGACCTTGAGGTTAAATCAAATGCAGATTTATAATCTTCACTATTCATATGGCGAATAAATGAAAGAGTAGTAGATATAATAGGATTTTCATCATCACTATTGTCTATTTTTTTTATATTTGTGTTTACTTCCTTTAATTTTGAAATAAATTGGTGGTTAAATGGATTATTATATGTATTAGGATATAAATTTGTTTTCAAAATTTCCGTATTCCGTCCCTCATACAAACTTGAAGAACTCGTAAACTTTTCAGGTGAAATTACTTCCTCCGCATATGAGACTGAGGGAATTGCTATTGTAAAAATTGCACTGATAAGTAATAACTTATTACTTATTCTTCTTTTCTTACCCATACTTATTAATTCTCCCTTCAAAATTTAAAATTTCTAATACAATATGCCAACTATAAGGAAAATAAAAATTACCAAAGAGATTAATAATCTATTTTACGATCCCCCTCTCAAGTTAAAAATCTATCATTAACAAACTTCAATAAAAAACGCCTTCCCCCTCTTTTTTTATTGTTGGATTTTCCAATGACCTAGAAGCACAGCACGAAATTACATGTAACCTACCCATGAGATTCTCTGTTTCAAAAGAAAAAAGCACCCCACTAGATGCTTTCTTTAATTGTTCTCACTATCATTTATTTAGGTAATTCTCTTATTACTGTAAGATAAATTCATTCTATTTCCTAAATCTCACTTATTTCTTAATTCACTCATACCAATATAAAACCTAATAACCTACCATCAAAAAATAAAGAAAACAGGTTATTTGGCTATTCATTTCGTAAACTTAATGCTCAAATTAGTTTTTTTCACAAAGTTAAACTTTATTAAGAAAAACTTAAAGAATTTCCCTCTATATTCATAAGAACTTTTTTCTATACTCAAAAATGTAAATAGACAAAAGGAGAAACGATCATGAAGAAATTTGTAATTTGCATACTAGGAATAGGCCTCCCTATATACTTACTACCTTTCATATTACGTGGAGATTTAGACAGATTTAATCCGATTGCTGAAGAAAAAAATGTATATGCCGTTGCGAAAGGATATGGTGTTCCAGATTATCATCATAAAGGAAAAGCTATGTACTCACTAAAAGCTGTTGACGAATTAAGTAATGAAAAAGAATATACAGTTGGAACGAACACGCCTAATGATTTTATAAGAAAAACTTACTTAAAAATTCATGTGAAAGGAAAATATGTGTATTCTTACGATATTATTTCTAAAGAGGATATTCCGGAGAAAATAAGGGGACAATTGGAGATAGCAAATAAATAAAAGAGCCAATTCATACGATTTGGCTCTTTATTCTCTCTCCCATCTACCGTTTGGATAATTCTTTCGGTAGATTTATTAAATTCGTTATCATTGTTCCAATAACCATTGTTCAATTACTTTTACTGTTTCATCTCGTTGTGCTTTTGCCGTAATTAAACTCGCATTATCACCTTTTTGCTCACCATACATGCCAAAATGAGCATGATTTCCTCCTTTTATCATGTGCATAGTTGTATTCTTTGACATGAACTTTTTATTGTTCTCTATTTTTTCTACAGTTGCTAAAGCATCTACTTCCCCATAAATTGATAACATCGGAATCGATTTTGTAGAAAAGTCATCTGCAGGATACGAACCTAAGAAAATAATCCCGTCTACCTTGTCTTCATGTTGGAAGGCATACTTAGAAATCATAGCTCCTCCCATTGAATGCCCTGCAACATACCATTTTTGAACTTCCGGATACTTTTCAATTACACTGTCTACCTCATTTATTCCAAGTATCGCTAAATTTAATGGTAACTTAGGCATTACTACAAAGTGCCCATCTTTTGCAAGCGCTTCTCCTAAGTAACTATAAGCCTCAGCTTCTACTTTAGCTCCTTGATAAAAAATAACCCCTACTTTCGCATCTTTCGCTCCAAAAACGATATTATCTTCATCTTTTTTATCATCTACTAACGACAAAGCCTCTTTCGTCGGTTTATAAGTAAACTGAGACCAAGTCAAAAAAGTAAAACTTCCTATAATTAAAATAGCTAGTAAAGAGTACAGCGTAATTTTTATCCATTTCTTCACAAAGATGACCTCCATAAGATGTATATATTCCATATTTCGGATTATCATTAACACACATAAAAACTCGAGCATTTTTATTGTGCTCAAGTTTTTAGTTCCGTCTTTAATTTATACTATAAATTGTCCAAGATAAATATGTAGCAAATGCAGACCATAAAAAATATGGTATTAGCAACCATGTCGATACTTTAGATAATTTGGAAGAAACCGCTATGAGAAGTAACGTAGTAATAGCGACAAGTAAACAATCTACTGTTGCTAAAAACAAATTCTTTTGGCTAAATTGAAAATAGCTGAACGCTTGATTGAATATATAATTTAAAAGGAATAAAAACCAAAATGTTTTTGGCTTGAATCCATAGTTGTTGTAAATAATTGCAACTGATAATGCAATAAGTCCAAATAATACAGCCCATATCATTCCGATTGTCATACCAGGAGGTGTCCAAGACGGCTTTTCTAACGCATCATACCAAGTACGATCAATAGGGAATAAAACACTAGAAACATAAAACAAACCATATGTTAGTAAAAATACTATAATACTAGATTTTTTCATAAACATTCTCCTTTTTACTAGAAGATTATAGAAACTTTATATGATTAGTATGCCCTTGTAATGGATAAAATTCTAATATTTAAATTCCAAATACATATTGTTTAACCTATTTTATACAAATTCTTTCATACTTTTATATGCACAAAGGGCTCTCTCGCGTGCTGCCTTATGATCAACAATCGGATAAGGATATGTATCCCCAAGCTTTATATTGGCCTTTTGTAAAATATGCGCAGGCGCTTCCCATGGTTTATGTATATATTTATTCGGTATATCGCTTAATTCTGGTACCCATCTTCTTATATACTCTCCATTTTTATCAAACTTTTCTCCTTGTGTGATGGGGTTAAAAATACGAAAGTACGGTGATGCATCTGCCCCACTTCCAGCAACCCATTGCCATCCCATTGTATTATTTGCAATATCAGCATCTAGTAGTGTATCCATAAACCATTTTGCTCCTTCTTGCCATGGAATTAACAAATGCTTTACAAGAAAAGAGGCTACAGCCATTCTTGCCCGATTATGCATAAAACCTGTTTGCCAAAGCTCCCGCATTCCCGCATCAATAAACGGATAACCAGTTTCACCCTTCTGCCATACGCTTAATAACTCCTCTTCCTTATCCCACGGGAAATTTTCAAAGCTCTTATTAAGAGGTTTAGATACTGTAAATGGATAATGATATAGTAAATAATAAGAAAACTCTCGCCAAATTAATTGACGTATAAAGCTATTAACTTGTTTTTCAAAAAGACTACATTGTCTTTCGGTACTTTTATTTATTAAGTAATGAAACATTAGCTTTACTGATATTTGACCAAATGAAAGATACGGTGCCAACATCGAATGGACATTTTGATCTGGAAAATCTCTTCCTTCACTATAAGAGGCTAATTTGCTAGAGAAAAATTTCTTGAATGTTTTATATGCCCCTTCTTCTGTCGGATCCCATATTGCTTCCATATGAGATGTCCACGGTATAGTCGGCAACAAGTGTAATTCTGAAACAGATAAGCTTGCTGGCAAAGAGCTTCCCCACTTTATACTCTGCACTTTTCTAATAGGTTTAGGTATTACCTGCTTTTGAAATGCATTATAAAAAGGCGTAAAAACCTTATATTCAGTGTTATCCTTCTTTTTTATAATCCACGGTTCTAATAATAAATGCGAATTAAATTCCTTACAGATAATACCTTTATCCTCTAACATCATTTTCATTTTTTGATTAGATTGTACTCTGTCCGGATCATAACAAATATTCCAATATACAGCCGTTATATCTAATTGTTCTATGAGAGAAAGTATTTCTTCTTCCGTACGTCCTTTACGAATTATTAAAGTAGAGCCCAATGCCTCAAGTTGCTTCTTTACATCTTTTACAGCATGGTGTAACCACCACTTTGCCGCACTTCCTATTGAAAAAGTTTCATCTTGTATATATACCGGAAGAACCTCACCAGACTGAACAGCTTCAAATAGAGCTGGGTTATCATATAAACGAAAATCTTTTTGAAACATAACAATAATTTTATTTTGCATGGCTATCCCTTCTTACTCTTAAAACATAATAGATTCTTTATGTGAATAATCCTCTTTTTTACTTTTGCATTATTATATTAATAATTCTTTGTAATCGTAAACAAACGTTTCCATAGTTATTGGACTTCTATCTAGTAAATTCGATAAATCTGATGCGACTTTTTTAGCTAACCCTAATTTTGCAGTTGTATATATTCCAATCATAACCCAAATAAAGTCACTGTTAAGTCCCTTTTGAATCATTCTTTTTCTAAATTTAAATATACTTGGATTTGTATAAATAATATCTTTATTTATTATTTTTGAAATAATAGCAGCAACTTCATAATATGTTAATGCCTCATTTCCCGTTAAAGAATAAGCTTTAAATTCATGTCCCTCTTCGGTTAATATCTTAGCTGCAACTTCTCCAATATCCCGTACATCTATAAAACTTGTTTTCCCTTTACCAGCAGGTACTTCAATTATTTTTTCATTTCTTAATTCATCACCATGTTGTGATAATAAATTTTGCATAAAAAAACTCGGTCTTAGGAATGTGTAAGGGATCCCAGAAGCCTTTATCATAGCTTCAATTTTAGCATGAGGTACTATCGGATTTTTTTCTACACCTAATAAAGATAAAAATACAATGTGTTTTATACCTATTTCTTTTGCGGCATCTACAACAGGCTGGAAATACTTTTTTGCATCAGCTAGATGTGGTGGTCTTATTAGAAAGACTTTAGTAACACCTGTTAAAGCCGCCTTTACAGATGAAGGGTTTTCAAAATCAAAATACACTCCTTCAGTTTCTCTACTGCGCGTTGTGACTTTGAAAGTAGCATTTCTTTTTATTAGGCATTTTACAACCTCTTTTCCTACATTCCCTGTAGCACCTGTTACTAAAATCATTTTAATCACCCTTTATTTTTTTGTAAATTTTGAATCATACTTTGCAAAACTCGAACTGTATTTTCTACTTCCTCTTTAGGAATACTAGCTGTAGCATTTTTTATAACTTCATCGCTTACATTTTCTATCTCCTGTATTAATGTCTTAGTTTCATCTGTTAAAAATATTAAATGTGACCGTTTATCTTTAGGATTATGTTTTATAAGAATCCATTCTTTTTGCAATAATCTTTGTATAATTCCGGTTACTGTTGGACGGTCTGCTAAGAGCCTTTCAGCAATCATAGCTGGGGTGGTTCCATTTGGATAAAGAGATATATCCTTTAACACAGACCATTGCTGAGCTGTTATTTTATATTCTTTTAATTGATTTGATAATTCTGTTTTCGTCATTATACTTACCTTGTGTAATAAATAGCCTAAATTATTCATATAACCTCCAATATAGTTAGTACACTAATTACATAGTTAGTATACTAACTATAATGTGTAATTGCAAACTACAATTAATAGTTTATATATAAAAGATGTATCAAATTCTTATTTTGTACTATTTCATATTATATTTAAAATCTTCTTTAATCCTGTTTTGCATGTATTGTACACTCTATATACAAAGGTTATTCCTTGCTGTTACTTTAAATAAGTATTTACAATTGTATCTAGCATAGGTATTTCTTATTATCCGATTAGTCATATTTATTCTTAATTCTGCAAAATAAAAAAGAAAATGGAGCGAAAGATGAAAAAACAATTTGATAAACAATCAAACTTAAATACATTTATTGATTCAACAATCCTATGGACTTTTCAAAACAAAAATGCTATAAATACACGTTTGAATGAAGGTAAGCTTATAGCCAATCCTATTTTTGTTAGTAAAGAAGATTGCACAGCATATAAATACATTGTAAGACACATGAAACAGAAAGGTATTGACTTTACTATAGATTTCCCCATTTGGGCATGGCATTCATGCAATGGTTACCAAAAGAAGCCTACTTTTGAGACTGCAAGGGAATTACTATCAGATATTCAATTAGAGAAAGAAATATACCTCATCGAATTCACATGCCCTAATTTTTTATTTATGTTAACAAACTATAGCGGATGGTGCGACATTTATTTTAAACTCACTGGCAATCCTAAAGCAAGTGTAACAAATGATGAAGAAAAATACTTATTTAACCTTTATCCTACCATTGAGGAAGAATGGGAATATCATCATATCCAAGCAACTCTACCCTACCTAAAAAAAGAATGGATTATACAAATAACAGAAATTAGTAAGATGAATGGGTTTAACAAATAATATTGTTTATAAATGCTTTATTTAAGCATTCATAAACATAACAAATAGTCACATTAAACTAATACATTTAAAATAGCGTTTTTTTTACAATGGAACCCTAAATAAACTCGTTACTACTATGATTTTGCATACATGTAGCTTACTCATTTAGTTTTGGTCTAGTTTGTAAATATAAATTCAAATCCGGACTTGAACCGCTAATAATTATATCTCGAACAATTTTAGAAAGCACCATACTATATACTAATCCATTATCTCCATACGCATAGATAAAGTGACAATTTGGAAACTCTTCATACATTCCAATTATAGGTAAACCATCATGAGTACCACCATAAAAAGCACTTAAATAAAATTCAGGTTCAACTGTTATATTGGGAAAGAGCTTATTAAATTCATTTACTAATTTCTCTTTTTTATGGATTAATTTTGAATCTCTTTCTTGAGCAATGTTTGTATCTTCATCTAACCCACCTATAATAATCCTGTTATCTGCAGTAGTTCTCATATAAATATATGGTCTCGCAGTTTCCCAAATGAGAGTACGTTTATACCAAGAAGATAAATCTTCTACAGGATTAGTAACAACTGCATATGAGCTAATCAGTGTAGCGTTCTTTTCCTTTTTAAATTCCAACCCTTCATATCCTGCAGCCACAATTACTTTATTGGCAGTAATAGAATTGCCCCCCTTTGTATAAAAGATAGCACATTCTTTCTCTAACTTTTTGCCAACAATCTCTGTATCTTCATAAATTTGAACTCCTTTATTAGCAGCTTGTTCTAATAAACTATGTGTAAATTTATAAGGATTTATTTCACCATCATTATACGTATAAATAGCTGCACGTTTTTTAAATGGATATCTCTGTCCAATTTGTTCCTCTGATAGCCAAGTCGCTTTAAAATCATGCTTATGTAAATAATACAGTTCTTTTTCTAATTTCTTTATATCCTCTTCATAAGTTGCATAATATAAACTGTCACGTCGTTTAAAATCAGAGCAATAAGGCAAGTTTTGATCAGCATATTCAATATCATTAATAGCTTGTTCACACAATTTCATATGCTTAACTGCATACTCTTCTCCAAATGTATTTACAAGTTCAAAAAACATCTTGTCACCTAAATATTGAATAAGTGCTGTATTTGTAAGGTTACTCCCGTGTCCTACCTTTCTTTTATCAACGACAACAATATTTAAATCTGATTCACTCAAATAGTATGCTGATTGAGCACCTGAACTTCCTGCTCCTATTATTAGTACGTCACATTTTATATCTTCTTCCAACCGAGGATAAGAAGGTGTATTAGAAAAAGTTGTGTTCCAATATAATTTCCCTTTCTGTAAATCCATTTAAAGTGCACCGTCCTAAATAAAATAGTTATATCCCCATCTGTATCTCCAAATCATTCTTACTATATACTTCTTATCAAATTTATTTTTGCTACCATTAGATTATTAATGCAATATTTTGTTCACCCATATATAGTATTAAACTAGGCTTATAAAAAGTTAATAGTATATATATTATTTATTTTCATTTAGAAATTTAAGAACTTGGTTAAAAGCTTCTTCACCTGCTGAAGTGTTCATTTTAAATTGAAATTCATGTGCTAACTCGCCAGAGATATTTTTATCAAAGAAAAGTGTATCTACAGGTACTCCTTTATTTTGTAAAGTAGAAGCTAATGCTTTACCTTGCTCTTCAAATGATGCAGTATTTCCATCTGTGATGAACGTTGGTGGGTAATCTTTTGTAACGTGTTTATAAATAGAGGCGATTTCCATTTCAGGTAATGTTTCAAATTTCTTTTTCCCAAAGTAAGCCCAGCCAGTAGTACGCATAAAGTCTTGCACTTCTTTGGATGTTTCCATTTTAGCTAATGCAGGCATATTATACGGGCCGCAAAATAGCAGTATACCTTTAATTGTAGAAGGAGCAACAACAGCGTCAATCCCGGTTAATTTCGCATAATCTGGAGATGTTTGAATAGTAACAAATTGTCCAGATATTTGCGCTCCCGCAGAATCTCCTGCAAAATATAGGTCATCTAGTTTTACATTATATTTCTTTGCATTTGCTTTTATATATTCATAAGCCTCACCAAGTTGTAGTACTGGTGTAGGATACTTTCTTTTAGGAGCAAGAGCGTAATTTATATTTATCACTGTATAACCACGAGCAGCTAATTCTACTGCATAACCAGTAATGTCTGATTTATCTCCACCTACAAATCCACCCCCGTGCACCCAAAAAATAACAGGTGTTTTCCCTATAAAATTTTTGGGATAAATAATGTCTAATGTACCATCAGGAAATTTAGAATTATAATTGATATCTTTAACAATTCGTGTCTCTTTTAGAGCGTTTTTATAATTATTAGATTGAACAAACATTCCACCTTCAAATGCTTTTTTTATGAGAAACGCTTTCGGAATAGGTGAAACATTCCAAAAAACAACCCCCGCAATAATCAATCCGAAAACAATAAAAAGAGTTAGCAACATTCTTTTTTTCCATATCACTTTAGGTTTTAACTGTTTTATTCTCATAATTAAAGAATCTCCATTCTTTTTAGTAATAATCTTGAAATAAATCACAACATAAATTTTTATTTTCCGCCTGCTAATCCGTCCTTAAAATTTTATGCAAAAAGTTATATATTTTTATTATGTACATATTAGGTATCTCCTATAAAACACATTAAAAATTCAAACAAAAAGAGCAAAAGATCCCCATTTATAGAAGATTTCTTTTGCTCTTTGTAAAGGACACAAGTCCAAATAAAAGTTGCTTATCTATCGATAACTTACACATAAAAATCCATTTGTTTCAGTACTTTATTAGCAGAAACTTTAACAACCGTTTCTTTTTCACCCGTTCTATCAATTATGAAACCATGAACTTCAATATCAGAAGGTACTAATGGATGATGACGGATCATATCTATACTCTTTTCAATATTTTCACTAACATTTTTTTGTCCACTCAGCCATTGATTAAGGCTACCACTTGAAAATTCAGGCATGCAATTTTTAAAGAGATAGTCTAATTCTATATTATCTTTTATGAAATCACGTTGAGTTTGTAGATTAACTGAAGAAGTTTTTTTATCCTCTATTCCGACAACAAAAATTTCTTTAACATTTTCTTGATAAATAGCAATAATAATAGATCTCATTATATCTCCATAAGGATGTACAATTACAGAATCATAGCTGTGTATAGTCAACATGTTTTCTTGTTGAATGTTAGTTACTTGTTGGATACTAGGCTCTATTCCGTGTTCAATGTCTGTTAATAATAAAACTTTTTTATTCTTTGAATTCATATGGAGCACCCTTTCTTCATTATTGTATTTATGAAACTTTTAAGCTAGTAACAATAATAATTGTTACCAGTTTTTCCAGCTTCCCTCTGGATCAACACTTGCAAGTCTAACCCATCCATTTTGAACTTTTTCTCGAAATGTGAAATCATTATTTAACAAACGTTCTATATATTCAATAGGTGCTTGAATGACAATTAGTAAACGAAGTGGTGAATGATACGTCTCACTATCTGACTGCATAACGGATTGCCAAGGTAAGCCTGGCAACAGGTCACTAGCATTCCCTTGCATAACACCGAGACCCGCCGTTACGGTTTGGGTTGTTTTATTTCCACTACCATAATAGTGAGGAGCTACAGTTGATGCGTAATATTGTAGATTTATCCACTGCGCAACAGTTCCTGGTCCTGCAATAATATTAGCTAATATATCTCCACTTTCATCCTGTTTCCAATCATAATTATGAAGGAAAGCCCTACCTTCTAAGTCACAATCTTGAGTTAATTCACGCTTTCCGATAATAAAAGATGCATTACGCGCTAATCCCCATTCTGGACGTATTTCACTCCAATCTTCTGCAAATCGATGCGCCTCTTTACTCGGATTTTTTATTTTCGTTTTAAAATTAGGTAATTGCGTTAAACGTTCTCTATTTGCATGTTGGCTCACATTTGGCATAATCGTCTCGATACAATCAAACGCTTCTTGCGCAGTTTTCGAAAGTTCTGGGACGTAAATCCATTCCAATTCGTCCACTGTTGTTTTATGTTCAGCTGCTGCAAAAATGGTATCCTCAGGAATGTTAATGCCTTCAGCAGACAACGCCTCTCTTACTTCTGGAAGATTACATAAAGTAGCGAAAACTCTTGCATTGAATCCCCCTGCTGCGCCTCCACAAGCACCACACTCAAGTGCTGCCGCATAAGGATTGTTCGTACTTTGACTACTATGTCCACACATTACAACTAAAGGAGCAAATTTTTCTGTCAGTCCCACCATTTTTAAAGTTTGACGCACATAGTTCACTTTTTCTTCTTTCGTAAAACCGATAGGTATCTCACCTTTTGTGTCATGAACATAATTAAGCGAGAATGTTGTATCAGGTTTTTGTAACATAGTTTTACGAAGTTTACGAATGAAACCACCAACTCCTCTTGGGACAAAGCTTCTTGTCACCATCTGTAGACCAAGTAAAGGACCACTTAACTCAGGTAGCGCCATACTTGTCAGTACGTTCTGTTTCATCGTTTTAAATGTATAACGCACCGAACTGCCTACCCTCTTACGTTGCTCATAAGATTTAAATTCATTTTCATCTGTAAGCTCTTTTATTTGATGCTTCGGTTTCAGTATAACTGGCAAAGAAGGATGGCTGTCATTACTACCTAGTTCACTAGTCGCAATTGGTAACCCAAAGAAACCAGCTATTCCAAACGTTTCAAACGGACCTAGTTTTTCTAAGTGGCGACGAAACGGTTCTGAACGTACATCAATACAAAATGCTAATTGAGCTAATACACGCTTTTTATCATTGGTTGCACGTTGTTTAGAAGCAATCTTCTCTCTTAATTGCTCTGCATGCGTTTGTTCCCAAGCTTCCAGCCAAAGTTTCCTGCGAATATTTTCATCAAAACGATATGCAAATGCTAACAATTCGCTTTGTTCAGCTGCAGACATTTGTGACCATTCCCGTGTTGAAATATTCCCCCAATAGATCCAAGAAGCTATAAGTGGGACGATCGAAACTTTTTTCTCAACCTTTTGATTTTTTAAAGGTAAATAAGGTTTTGCAATAGCCAGCTCCATAGAAATTCGAACTGCTAAATATTCTATTA
Source organism: Bacillus sp. MT94 (assembly GCF_058792475.1). Taxonomy (NCBI): domain Bacteria; kingdom Bacillati; phylum Bacillota; class Bacilli; order Caryophanales; family Bacillaceae; genus Bacillus; species Bacillus sp. MT94. The sequence goes on from NZ_JBXAEZ010000005.1 coordinate 316,105, forward strand.
AAAGCCCCTGTTCCTGAATTGATTGTTGTGAGCGCCATCGTATCATTCCTGCCCACCCAGGTAAAGAAAGTAAGTGCCCTTCAAGATAAGCTTGTATGTTAGATTCAGAAATTCCTAGTTCAAATAACGCTCTCGCTAAAGCTACTTCGGCATCTTGTGGCCAATCTTTTAAAACTTTACGCTCATTTTTACTGAGCGCTGGATCAAATGTAATAAGGTGTTGCCATGCACGATAAAAACCTTTCTCTCGATTTGGCATCGTCCAACTTGATCCGGAGTCATCAAGATATAATTTACACCATTTAATGATATGATAATTAAGAATATCAGATAGGTTTTCACTATTTTGATTCTCTATAAGCGAACTTATTGGCTGCATAACAGAGGCTTTCATACTCCCTGTATTTATATAACTCATTTCGTCTGCCAGTTTATTTAATTCTGGCGATGATAATAGACTAGAAGGTAATTTTTCTAACTTTAAAGCCGCTTGGCAAAATCGCTCTGCTTTCTCTCGCGGAATATGAAAAGATTGTGAATCCAGCCAACGAGACAAACTACTTTGTAAAAATGATTCCTCAATCTCACCTTTCGCTTTTGCCGAATGAATCATGGAAGTACTAGGATACATATCCACATTACGAATTTCTTTTAACCAATTTGCGACTTGTTCAAATGATTGCTTTTCAAGTCCCATCCAAGGGTGATGAGCTGCAAACGTAGAGATAGGCCAAAGTGGTGCAATAACTCGGCTAGCAGATGCAACTAAATCATTTATATTATTTTCTTGCATATCAATGTTTGTATCTTTCTTTAATATTGACGATATGCTCATCACGAATTACCTCCCTTTGATACATAATGTTTCAGATAGCCTGGGTGACTTTCTACTGACTTTCGTCTCGCCTCACCTACTCGAACTAACCAAAGATAAAGTACAGCGAATAAAGTAGAAGATTGATGACGAGTAACGAAAGTACTAATAACACTACTAAATAGTAAAATACATATAACAAAGATAACGGCTGGAGCTGAAGGTTGAACACTTTGATAAATATCAGTATGCAACCATTTATAAAGAGAATTATGAACAGTAAAGTAAATGAGAGAACATCCAATCAAAACAATTACGCCAGCAATTCGTCCCATTCTTCCCTCTCCAAAAACAACAAGCTGTTTCCATGAAAAGTATAGTGACCAGCCTAAGATTAACGCACTAACTAGTTGATACCCCTCTCCAGAAGTCATAAACCAGAAAGTAATTGCTATAAATAATCCTAAAACACGCCCGACTATAATCCATAGATTGGCCATCTTTTCATTAGACTGATTCACTACCTCAAAACGTTGCACTGAAGAACCAGCTTGTAAAAACAGTGTAGCTTTAAACAAACCATGTAAAATTAAATGAATAATAGCCGCTAAATAAGCACCTAATGCACATTGAATAAGCATAAATCCCATTTGTGCAATAGTTGAACCTACTAGCTGACGTTTATAATCAACTTGGACTAAACTAATTCCTGTTCCGATTAAGACAGAAATACTAGAGAAAATAAGTAAAATGATATGTGCAATATCATCATGAAAAAGAGGTGAAAATCTAGTTAACATGATACCGCCAGCATTTACTAAACCCGCATGCATAATAGCTGAAACAGGAGTTGGAGCAACAGCAGACTCAATTAACCATCTTTGAAAAGGCCATTGTGCTGCTGGAATCATCACCGCTAATATAATTAATAAGTTAATTCCTGTTCTCTCCAATGTTCCATGTAGCGCTACATTTTCATTCGTTAAAACTGATGTTAATTGCCACTGTCCAGTTACTTGAAAAAGCCAAATGATAGCTGATAGCAACGCAATCCAACTTATTATAAATAAATAGCCAGAGATTTTAGTTGCTTCACTAACTACTTTCCACCCTTTATTTAGCCCTATGAGTAGAACCAATCCTATAAGCGTTGCTCCCCAACAAATGATCATGAAACGAAGATCGTCACTTAACCATGCAACCGAAGATACACCTGTAGTAAATGTAAAAAGTGCAAAGTATTTTCGATATGAGCGGTCTCCCATTAAGTAACGTACAGAAAAACGCTGAATGATTAAACCAATTGTAAGAACAAAGAAAGCCATTAACCAAGCTAAAGTATCTAGATGCCAAGGCCCCACAACTCTATCTCCATTGTTATTAACAAGTGCGAGTAAAGAAATCAATGAAGGCAAGGCAGCGATACCAATATGGATATGAACAAAACGTAAAGGCATCCTTGCATTTAAAAACAATAATCCACTTAGCCAAGAAGCACTAAGCGCCATAAAAAATAATGTTAACAGTGTTGATGAACTCAGCGAAATTAACATGTTAAATACTCCCTTCTAAGCGAAAATAGCCTATAAAAATTCCTTTTAATTACGATAGTTTTTTAAATTTCAATTTTCATTCACTCTTTTTAGTGCATCGTTTTTTCCCATAAAAAAAAACCGACAACTTCCATAATTCAATGATTTTATATCATCATTGAATTATGGAGATTGTCGGTTTCACTTCAACTAACTTCAATAAAGTTTTTTGAAGAGCTCCCATTTTATAGAGGATAGTAATGTATGTATTACTCCTATTAAAAATAACAGTATATCTCTGATCTCCTAGATTATGCAATCAATATATCAATTTATGTTATGCGCTATCTTTCAATTAAGAAACTTTTTCATTTAGTCAATATTACATATTAAAAAAATGCTAAAGCCTTAATTATAGCAAACAATTAAAATAAGCATCTATTAATTTTTTAAAACAATTATAAGATAAACTATATTAAGCAGTTTGTCAATTTATTTATCGGTTTTTTTGAGGGTTATTCCAATCAAAATTCATTATACGTAAATAATTTCAAGTTTTTAATTATTATCATGTTAATAAATTTAAATAAAGTGCAAAACTTTTAGGTTTCTTACCTATCTCTCACTAACCCTACGGTGGTTTTAATTTTTAAAATTCTCCCTCAAGATTATGAAACAATTTAAAAATCATTACTCGTTCACCAGTACGAGAGCTTATATCCGTATGAAAGCTTTTCACTTTTTCTCCAGTTAATTCTAGTATAATCTCTTTCAAATCTTCAATTCCAGATTCAACTAGCTCCGAACGATTTTTCTTTATCGTTAGCATACCGTCTTTTGTTTCGCAAACACTATATTCAGCCGGCGTTAAAACACCTTGTAAATTTACGATAATCATATCCCGTAATATATCTGTCTTAACGGATATAGACCCGCGTCCTAGGTAATCCTTTTCCCAGTGAGTAATTGCTTTACTTATCTCTGATTCAATCGAGCCTTTTGAGCTTTTCATCTATGTATCCTCCTTCAATAAAATAAATTTACAATAACAATATAATAATCCGGATTGATTTTATTTTCAATTATTGAGAAGAATTTATTGGGATTGCAAAAAAGAACTCTTATAAAATTAAGAGTCCCTTTTATATTAAATACACTTTTCCTCAGTAATGTAACGCAAAATAGCACTTAGGCATTTGTAGATTTATACAACATATTTCGAAGCAGAATACAAATAAACCCTAATACTAATGCAAACATGCCTACAAATAAAATATATTTCGTTCCAATTTGTGCAATAATTATCCCTGCGATCCCAGTACCAATTGTAGTCCCTAAATTACAAGAAGTTAAAAATAATCCATTAGCGAAATCTGGTGAATTAGGTGCTGAAGACATCATCCAATATTGATTGACATTACCACCAATCCCGCCAAAAATACCCCAAATTACAATAAAAATTGCAGTTGGTATCGCAAGATCTGATACAAAGAAAAAGGAAAAATATAATATCATTAGAGCAATGGGATAAATGATTACCGTACGGACAGGAGCTATTGTCAGTAATCTCCCTGCAAGAATATTCCCGATAATATTTGCTAACCCATAAACAAATAGCATGATACTTATCATATACGGCGACATTTTCGTAACTACATCTAAATATTCGGCTAGATAACTATAAATTCCAAATACCGCTCCATTTAAAAAAGTTACAGCAAGTATGGATAGCCATGTGATACCTTTCGTTAAAATCTTAAGCTGCGAACCATAAGAAAGCTTTTCCTGAACAGGCATAGAGGGAATAAATACGATTGTCATAATAAACGCAAAAATATTAACAAGTGCAAAAAATGTTAATGATATTTCAAGTGTGAATACATTTGCTAAAAAGTTGACAATCGGTACACCTAAAACCATACCAGCTGAAACCCCAATAAACACTTTGGCAACTGCTTTTGGAGCTTCTTTTGCACTAACTGAAGTTGCTGCTACTGATAAAGCCATCGATACGTACACTGGATGAAAGAAAGCCGGAATTACTCGTGCAACTAAAGCAATTGTAAAATTCGTTGTAAAAATTGAAATAACGTTGCCGATAATAAAGATTGCTAGTACGAACAACATAACCGTTTTTCGATTTACACCCGAAAAAACTAAAGGAAGCGTTGGAGCCGAAATGGCAATGGCGAGCGCGAACAAACTAACCATTAAACTTACCTTCGAAACACTTACATCAAAATGATCTGATAATGCCGGAAGCAAGCCAATATATCCCATTTCAGTATTAAGAATACCGAAAACCCCTACTGCTAATATAAAAATTAATACACTTTTTGAATTCTTCATAAAAAACACTTCAACTCCTCTTTCACTTCTTATCAATGCTTTTGGTAATGTGATTATAAAATGGTATTATTGAGATAACAAATACCTATATTGAATACATTCCTATAATAAATAGGCATACGAAGGAGAAGAGTTTTTTGGACATACGTGTATTACGCTACTTCATTGCGGTAGCAACGCAAGAGAATATATCTGCTGCTGCAAATGCATTGCATTTATCTCAACCTACATTATCAAGACAGTTAAACAACCTGGAAGAAGAGCTTGGAACTACTTTATTTGTACGAGGAAATCGAAAAATCACTTTAACAGACGAAGGTATGTTTTTATTAGATCGAGCAAAAGAAATTGTGGATTTAGTAGAAAAAACAGAAGCTAATTTTAACCAAAAATCTGAAATTATTAGTGGAGAAATTCATATTGGAGCTGGAGAAACAGAGGCAATGCAGTTCATTGCACAAACTATAAAAAAAGTTGTTTCCCATCACCCTAACATTAAATTTCATTTATATAGCGGCAACGCTGATGACATTACAACAAAATTAGATAGTGGTTTATTAGATTTTGGTATCGTTATTGAGCCAGCAAATAAACAAAAATATGACTACTTAAAGTTGCCAGCTACTGATGTATGGGGCGTACTTATGCGAAAAGACAGTCCCTTAGCGGAAAAAGCTTATATCCATCCAACAGACTTACTAAATAAACCTCTTATCATATCAAGACAAACGGCTGTAAGTAATGAATTATCAGGATGGCTTGGAGAGGAAATTGAAAACTTGAATGTTATAGGTACATATAATTTACTCTATAATGCATCCTTACTCGTAAAAGAAAATATAGGCTACGCACTATGTATTGATAAGCTTATGAATACGTCTGAGGAAAGTACACTTTGCTTCCGCCCCCTATCTCCTAAGCTAGAGGCTGGACTAAATATTCTTTGGAAAAAACATCAAACATTTTCAAGTGCTACAAAGATTTTTCTAACATATTTGCGAGGAGGTATGTAAATATTTTTGATAAACTGTATAGACTTATTTCTAGGACACATCTAGCTAAAAAAGAAAAAATCTTAAATTAATTCTTTTTATAGTTCGATGGTGCTCCCTCATCACCATCGAACTATAAAAAGCAAATACCCCAAAACGAAAAAACAAGCCATTGTCTGTCAAACACACACTGGATTTTCGTTCTGGGGTGCTTATAAATGTTTTAAGTTGATAGGTACGGGGGCTACCAGAAAAAGAAGCCTATACATGTACCACAAGCTTTTTATCTGTTGGCAGTTTGTTTGATCAATTCACTTTTACTATCTGTTTGCAGCATAATTCTCCCCACCGCTATAAGAATGGTAATAATTGAAGTGCAAAGAAGAATATTCATATCGTGTGATAGATTTCCCCCACCAAAAATTATTGTTTGATATCCGTCAGCTACATAAGTTCCAGGGAAAAGAGAACCGACAATTTGGTAAAAATCGGATAGTAACACTTTTGGAACAATTACTCCACAAGTAACTAATTGTACTGACAGCGATATGATATTAAACATCATACCAGCAGGACCGAATAGAACGATAAACATTTGCGTTACGCTTAAAAAAGAGAAAAAGACAAGAGTTTGGAAGATCCATGTTTCAAACAAGCTTGTATTCAATTTAACGTTAAATACGGTCATCAATAATAACGTGATAATAGCTAAAATAACAGATACGACAATATTAATAACTTGTCTTGAGAAAAATATAGACCATTTTCCGTGCGTATTTTTTAATATTGTTGCAACAATATTAAGATTTAAACTCATAAGCATCGCTCCAACCCATGAAGCAAGAACAATTAAAAATGGAATCATGGTTGCTGCAAAGCCATCTGTATTGTTTGTTTTTTCGACAGATGATTGCACAGAATCAATGTTTAATGAACTCATAGCTTTCGTAATGTTTTCTGATAACTTTTGGACCAATTCTTCTGACGGCATCACTGTACTTAGTTCGTTAGATAGGTTAGATGAAATAAGCTTTTGTTTATACGCATATACATTTTTATTAACTGTTTGCGTAATATCCTTTGCCGCGCCTTCCATAATCTGTTTTGCCAAAGATGAGTTTGCTTGATTGATGAAATAGTTAATCTCTGTAGTATTATTTTCTTTCAATAGGCTTGAGAAATTTGCAGGAATTTGAATAACCATATCTAAGTTCCTGTTATCCATATCTTTTTGGGCGTGCGTTACCGAGCTATAGCTTTTAACTTTAAAGGGTAGATTTTCCTTCAAGCTTTTTTCAATATCGGTTCCCATTTGATTATCTTCATTAACTAATCCGACTTTTAATTGGTTTACCCGATCCGTAACACCATCGTATGCAGTCATCCACACACAAAAGAAAATTAACAGAAAGGCAAATGCTGTTGCAATTCCAATGAATGTTGGAGGGAATTTAAAGAAATTTTTTAAAGTTTTCATTGTCGTACTCCTTGTTGTTTTATTATAGCAAGTACTTACTTGCATTAGGTACAAAAAAAGACCTAGGGAGTTAGCCCCCTAGAAAATAGTTGGACACTATGTTTTAAAAAAATCTCTTTTGAATTGGAAAATAAATTGTCACCAAAGCGTGAGTTAGAAAGAAAGTAACCGAAATTCATCCAAATAAAGTTCATCGCCTGAGCTTCCATATCAGTTTCAATAAGCTTTCCCTTTTCTCTCATCTCAATGAAATATGAAACCAAATTATCTTTTAATTGTTTAGGAATTAATGCAATTTTTTCTTTGAGCTCTGGAAACATTTCAGCTTCCTGAAAACTAATCAAAATTAAATCCTTTAACTTTTCTATATATGCAAGATATCCTTCTGCAATAGATAGCAAGTCATCTTCAAGATTCCAAGTCATCTCTCCAGGCATTAATTTATTCAATTCCATATCACGCGATAAAGATTCGACAGCTTTTTCCATAATATTCTTTTTGCTTCCAAAATTCCGAAAGATCGTTACTTCGTTTACGCCCGCTAGTTCCGAAATCGAGCGTGTCGTCGTTCCCTTATAGCCATGAGTGCGGAATAATTCTAAAAAAGCCTCAATAATACGTTCTGATGTATTTGTCATTTCATTCACGTTTCATCCAACTTTCACATAATCTTTATCCAAACCCAAATGTAAGTATTCACTTGCACAAGTAGAATAAACCTTTTTGATCCAAAAGTCAACTTTATAAAAAAAGACGATTTCTTTATTGTATAGGAAATCGTCTTTTGGCTTAATTATTGATTTAGTAATAAAAACACCTTTTTAAAATAACTATGTTTATACTATAGACGTTGATCTTTTTGGAAGTTTAGACGAAAATGATCCTCGTCATTATATACCCCAAATTCATACCCTTGCTCTTTATAAAATTTAATAATTTCAGGAAGAGCTTGTAATGTTTGCGCCTTTTCATGCATTAATACAACTTCAACTTCTTCTGTTGTCTGTTTCTTTACATTTTCGATAATCTGAATGGGATTATCTTTTAATTTCCAATCATTTGAATCTATCGTCCAATCCCAAACTTTTATTCCTGCTTCTACAATTTTGTTACGAATGTCCTCGCCCTTTAATCCTGGTGCAGATCCATATGGGGGACGGACTAGTTTAGGAGTTGTACCCGTAATATTATGAATAAGAACTAACGTTTCTTTCATCTCCGTTACAAATTGTCCTTTTTTGTATAGCTTATCACTATTATGTGTCATACTATGAGCACCAATATAATGTCCTTCTTTTACCGCTCGTTTTACGTTTTCCTGAAAACCTGTATTTTGTAAATTGCTACCTTGCATAAAAAATGTCGACGCAACATTTTGCTCTTTTAGTACATCTAAAAACTTCCCAGTTAATTCGCTAGGACCGTCATCGAATGTTAAATAAACAACCTTTCCTACCGGTTTTCCATCAGGTCTTTTCTGTTTTGCCGGTGGTGTTTCTTTTTTCTTTTCTTGTTGTTGCGTGTTAACTTGATTACTACTTTCGTTAGCTATTCCCTTCGCTGGGATAGAGTTCCATTTTCCAATTAAAAAGAAGGTGAAAAAGGTCGTTGCTAAAACAACTCCTAGAGATATTATTACCTTAGTTAGTCGACTTGTTTTTTTCTTACTTTGTGATTCTTTCATTATTTTTCGATCCTTTCCCTATTAATTTTTATATTCATTATTTATACAGCTGAGCATTAACTCCAGCTGATGTTTACAATAAATAGATTAATAGAGGAAGGTGAAGATAAAATGCAGATAATGTCGAATTTAGTTAAAGAATAACGTATGGCATCCACTCTTTAAAAAAATATTTGTTTCTCTACTACAGTTAAATTTGAAAACTGGATATACATCCAAAATAAAAGATACTACTCTTTCTAAACAATATTTTTATATCAAGATAACAACATACTGGTATAAAGATAAAATACAAAGATAGCCGTACTATTGAAATTCTATTATAATTTTGTAATTGGAATTCATTTGAACCAAATGAAGAACTAGAAGAAATATTATTATGTGGAGGTGCCCCGATGAACCTTGTAATTAGAGAGTTAGAAACAAATGATTTAGATAATCTCCCGGAGATTGATGACAGTTTTATAGTGAATGCTCGGTTAATTCTTTCTCTTTCCAAAGGAAATAAACGTATAGAATATACAGTAGAAGACGTTCCAAGTTATGAAAAAAGTTATTTACAAAATCAAGATGATAATGAAGAACTGGCTTACAATGAATATATAAATAAACCTAATCAAGTCATTTACATAGCACTGTTACATAACCAAATCATTGGATTAATGGTATTGAAAAAGAATTGGAACCACTATGCTTACATAGAAGATATAACGGTAGATAAAAAATATCGTACACTCGGAGTTGGTAAAAGATTAGTTGATCAAGCAAAGCAGTGGGCAAAAAAAGGAAATATGCCAGGTATCATGCTTGAAACGCAAAATAATAATGTCGCAGCATGTAAATTTTATGAAAAATGTGGATTTGTAATTGGTGGGTTTGATTTTCTTGTTTATAAAGGTTTGGATAAGACAAGTGATGAAGTTGCAATTTATTGGTATATACATTTCAAATGATAATAGTTTATAACGTAAAAAACTCAAAATAAAACCCCAATTTCTCTATACTAAAATCGAGAAATTGGGGTTAAGTTATTTAAAACAAATAACTAATTAATAATCCTGCTGACAACAAGAAGCCGAAAATCGTATTTGTCATCGCTGTTGATTTCATTGCGATGCGCATATATCCAGGATCCTTTGCCCCTTTTTGGAAACTTTGAATCGCAGAAATTGGCTTTCTCAAACCTAGGAACATAACTAATGCCCAAGGGCTTATATAACCCATTAATACAATTACGGCAATCCATAAATACGCAATGAAAAAGGCTACCGCTAGTGTTACTACAGCTTTTTCTCTCCCAAGGAGGATTACTAATGTCTTTCTTCCACCTTTAATATCTTCTTCGATATCTCGGATGTTATTTGACATATTGATTGCACCTACTAAAATTCCAATTGGAATGGAAATCAATACACTTTCAATCGTTACAGTATTCGTTTGAATAAAGAAAGCAATGAGTACAAAACATGTCCCCATTAACAACCCAGAAACTAATTCTCCAAACGGAGTGTACGCAATTGGTAATGGACCGCCTGTATATAAATAGCCAACTGCCATCCCAATTAAACCAATGACAACTAACCACCAGCTGCTATTCATACAAATATAAATGCCAATAAATGCTGCTACGACATATAATAAAAGCGCAACTGTTAACACATTTTTTGGCTTCAATCCATGACGGACAATTCCGCCACCGATGCCAACGGATTCAGCGGTATCTAATCCACGTTTAAAATCATAGTACTCATTAAATAAGTTCGTTGCTATTTGCAATGCTAAACATGCAACCATCATCGCAATAAATAACAGCCAATCAATTTTGGCAACATAAAGTGATGCCACTGTTCCTAAAATTACAGGAGAAAACGTCGCCGTTAATGTATGTGGGCGCGTCATCTTCCATATTAATTTAGCGGAACTAATTTCTTTTTCTGTCCCCATAACTCTGTTCAATCTCCCTACATTTTAAGTATAAATTACTAGCAGTATCTTTCTATCTATTTCCTGCCACGCATCCATTCATTATATCAATAAATGATTATCCTTTCTAACAAATCAACTTTTAATAAAGTAAAAATTATAAAATGAAACTTTACCATCTTCACATAATATTCTGTATTATTTCTAAGAGTGGTTTTAAAGCGATGCGATAAGTAAATGAAATACATAATAAAAAAGAGCCAATCCCCTATAAGATAGAAGATTGACTCTTTCCTTTATTTACTCCCCTGTTTCAGAAAATCGCTTTATACGTTCACCAATTTCATCACGAACACGTTGAAATTCGGACCACTCTTTTCCTGCTGGATCATCAAATCCCCAATGAACACGATTTACATGCGGCGGAGTAGATGGACAAACAGAATCCGCATGACTACACAGCGTAATGACTAAATCAGCACTATTTAAAATGTTTGCATCAATTATATCTGATGTTTGATTTGTTATGTCGATATTTACTTCGTTCATTGCTTTAAATGCATTTGGATTTACTCCATGTGCTTCGATTCCTGCAGAATACACATTCCACTTATCTCCTAAAAATTGTTTGCCCCACGCTTCTGCCATTTGGCTTCGGCATGAATTTCCTGTACATAAGAAATAGATTGTTTTTTTGTTTTCCATGTTGTTTTCCGCCTTTATTTTTAAATTTAGACTGGTTGGTCATTAAAATATTTACGTTTAAACCAAAAAGCAACGTTTACAAGTGCAATCATTACAGGCACTTCCACTAACGGTCCGATAACAGCTGCGAATGCTGCGCCTGAATGAATACCAAACACACCAACTGCTACAGCAATTGCTAACTCAAAGTTATTACTACCTGCTGTAAATGCTAACGTTGTCGTCACCGGATAGTTTGCACCAATTTTTCTTCCCATAAAGAAAGAAACAAAAAACATCACAATAAAATAAATGAGTAATGGAATCGCTATTCTTACTACATCTAGTGGTACACTAACAATCATTTCTCCTTTTAAAGAGAACATAATGATGATTGTAAATAATAATGCAACTAATGTAAGTGGACTAATCTTAGGTATAAATACCTTTTCATACCACTGTCTTCCCTTTAACTTAACGAGTACAAAACGTGTTAACATACCTGCTATAAAAGGAATTCCTAAATAGATAAATACTGATTTTGCTACTTCTATCATTGTAATATCGACAATAGCACCTTCAATTCCTAACCATTCTGGAATTACCGTTACAAACACGTATGCATAAACTGAGAAAAAGAGCATTTGGAATACCGAATTAAAAGCCACTAAACCTGCCGCATACTCTTTATCACCATCAGCAAGATCGTTCCAAACAATTACCATTGCAATGCAACGTGCTAATCCAATCATAATGAGACCAACCATGTATTCTGGTTTATCAGGAAGAAAAATAATTGCTAACACAAACATAAGTACCGGACCAATAATCCAGTTTTGTACTAAAGATAGAACTAACACTTTTACATCTTTAAATACTCGGCCCATTTCCTCATAGCGAACTTTCGCTAATGGTGGATACATCATTACAATTAAACCAACAGCAAGTGGAATAGACGTCGTTCCAACCTGTAATGTATTTAGTCCGTCTACTACACTAGGAAACACAAACCCTAAACCAATCCCAACAGCCATCGCTAGAAAAATCCATAGTGTTAAATATCGGTCTAGAAAAGATAAACGTTTCATTTTATTTCCCATCTCCTATTAACAACAAGAATTTTTAGCTACCTCATTTGAAGTCGTGCAACAAGATGACTCTTCTATTTTGTAAACATCACTATCTGCTTTTGTATAAAAGAACTCCCACTCATTACCATCGGGATCCGTTACCCAAAACTTATCTTGTACTGCATAGCAACAAGTCGTATCCATCTCATCACGCGCAAAGAAACCTTCTTTTTCTAATCGTTCTTTATGTAATGTAATTTCTTCAGCTGTATCCACTTGGAAACCAAAGTGATTTACCTGATTTCCATTCACTTCATCTCGTACGTTCAGCGTGAAATTAAGACCTGGATTTTCTAATAAAAATTTTGCATAATCCGTTTTCACTTTAACTGGTGATACGCTAAATACCTTTTCATAAAATTCAATAGACTTCTCTAAATTCGTAACGTTTATACCGACGTGAACATATCTCATACCTTATTCCTCCTCTTTATATGTCATTAATCAATTTTTTTTGATTAATAGAGTAAAATTTTAACAACAGCTACCTTTTCCTGTTTTTCTAAAGATACAGCACAATTCTTCTGATAATAAATTATTCACTTCCGCATCATTTAAATCATAATAACTCCACGTACCTTTTGTTTCTTTTACAATTAAACCTGCATCTAATAAAATCTTTAAATGATAGGACAACTTAGATTGCGTCATTTCAAAAACTTCAGTTAAATCACATACACACGTCTGGCCTCGCTGGCAAAGTTCATACATAATTTCTAAACGCTTCTGATCAGCTAATGCTTTAAATTTTTTCTCATATAACTGAAAATCTTGTGCCACTGTAGTTCACTTCCCTTCATCAACTTTTTTTGATGTTTATAGTATATACGCTAGTGAGTTTATTATGCAACTTATTAATCAAGTTTTTTGATTTAGAAAAACTTTCTCCCATTATATCTTTGCTACAACTAAAAAGGACCCTAGCCTTTTCAAAAATGAAAAACTACGGTTCTTTTTACAACTTAATAGTTACAATATTTCCGAGAAATGGAGTCTCTATAACTATTTTAAATTTTAATTTGATCATTATAAAGTAGTGCCCCATCACCATCAATCTAAGAAAAACAAATACCCCAAAATGAGAAAAATCGATATAACTCTTCGGCAAATAAAGATAATTCTTGTTTTTGGTGCATATTCATAAAAAGCACATCACCCTTTCTCATTAACATAAGAGAATAGTAACGTGCTTTTAATTTCAAAAATAGTCTAAATCCTTAAGTTGATGGTTGTGGGGCGGGCCCCAATAAGAACGGTATCTAAGATTGTATGAAAGGTGTTAGTTCCATTCAAAAGGCCTCAGCCGACGATTAACTCAAGTACCGGTTTCGGATGATTCCCATGTGATGAAGTTCGTGTCCTGCGATGCCGTACGCGAGGGCGCGTGCCGTAATGCTTAGGTTGTTGGCTGTGCCCTTACGATTCCATGCCTCAGCCGGTAGCCCGCGCAGCAATGTGATCGTTGATTGCCTTACGGCCCGGTAGTCTTCGGCCAATTGCGCGGTTGTCCAGCTTCCGAAAGGAGGTAGGAACAATTCCTGATCGAAACCGGTCAGAGGCGTCTGGTCCTCTCTTGCGAACCGGAGCAGGCGGTAGGTCATGACGCGTTCCGCGTCTGCAATGTGGCCCACGACTTCTTTCAGCATCCATTTTCCTTCCGCATACCGATATGCGGCCTGGCTTTCGGTCAACGATGCCAGGAGCTCAGTCATTTGCTTTTCCTGGGCGAGCAGAATGTTGATGATGTTACCGTCCGGCACCAAACGGATATATTCACCGGAGTTCCCGGCGTATTCTTCTTCTGACGGTCTTTGATTCATGCGTAGTCACCTCTTTATGTAAATATAGAAAATTATAGCACTCATCTATGTCTAATAAATTCGCGAAATGATAGAACTTCCCTTCTAATAATTGAGGAGAAGCAACTATTTAGTTGGTCGGTCGCCACACTATCCTGATTCGTTAGCACAATAAAAATTATCTGTTATACAATATTTCGAAGTTATTAATATATATAGGTAACCCCTTCTTTTTTTAATTTAAAGATGAATTTCCAATTATATTTTGAAATGAATTGGAGTAAAACACACTAGTCTAACTACTTTTTTATACAAGATTTTATGCGAAAAAGAATAGCGAAGATCCCTAGAATCTCCGCTATATCAATGATGTATAAAATCTTGTATAAGAGATAGATAGACATAGAGACAAAAAATTTAGTAAAAATAAGGATGCTATGAAAAACTTGCTACCGACAATGAGACGTTATGTTAACTTCAAGTGTATAAGGTATTCATACGAAGAGTAGATAGCTTCTCCCCTTTAAAAAGGTTTATTACATGGTGAAAGAGAATATTATCCATAAAAAAAGGAGTTAATTTATGAATAAAAATATATCATTTCTGACCTTATCATTATTCCTATATTTATCCGCTTGTTCGACTGAGACAAACACTGGTAGTACATCTACTACTGAACAACCAAAAGTAAAAACTGCCTCAATACAACAAGAGGAAAATCGCAAACAAATTTTCTTTCAAGGAAAGGAAATAAAGAAAATTGAGCTTATATCAACTAAGGTAAAAAATAAAAAAACAGCTATAAATCTAGAGTTTGATCAAATTATTAAATCTATGGAACATGCAGGAATAGATAAGGATCGAGAAAGAGTTATTCCTCTTTTGCTAGATGATGAGGCCAAAGCAAATATTGATTATCAAATGAATGTAAATTACCAAGATAGTTCCAGTGAAACATATTTAATTTGGCTAGAGAATAAAAAAGTTGTAATTGCTCGTCAAGACAATGAAGAACAAAAAAATCTCGAACATTATATAATAAGGGATACAGATGCTCAACAAATATTAAGTTTATTTAAGAACAATATAGAATAACTTCCAATAACGAGAATTATGTATATAAGCTGCCCATATGGACAGCTTATTGTATTTTTGCTTAGCGTGCAAAATTCTTATCTTGTTGGCGGGACCCCATTGCCATCAAGATAAGAAAAGCAAATACCCCCAAGATGAAAAATTAGTTGTTTTCTGTAAAAAATACACAAAATTTTCATCTTGAGGGTTTAAATTCTTAAGTGATGGGCACATATGGCGACCCCTAATATGAAAAATAATATAAAGATTTTAATTTGATCCTATATATTATTTACAATTCCAAAAGTAGATTCCCTATTTTTGGTATAATACACAGAGACTATATAATTTCTTATGGATATTCTTGAAAAGGGAGTAATGCTATATGAAATCAATAAATGTAAATGGCACTATATATTATATTGAATCTGTTCCTTTTGAAGATAAGAGTGAGCAGGATGAAGAGGGATATTACGAATATTTTTACAAAGGAGTCAATTTATCGTTTCACTCGGACAAAGAAATAATTACAGCCCGAATCTATGACAAGGAAAAAATAATATATTTCTTAAAAAATCCATCTCTCGCTTTTGGTAAGGATTTTGAAGCGATAAAGATATATATAATTAAAGAATTTGATGTAAATACATTCAAGATTCCAGGTGGAGAAAAAGCCTATATAGAATTATAGCCATAACCGATTTCTGTCTTTACTATAATATATAAAAAGCAAACAGTAGGTAAGTATATGCTTGATAAAACTGAACTAAATACTCATAAGTAATTGTAAAGGGATATTCTTTGTTCAGGAGGATTTTATAACCGTAGCTTACAAGTGATGTAGTGCTACACCTATTCCATCTAACTTGCAACACGTTTGCGGTATTCTTGCCCTATCCCATCTAACTTGCAACACGTTTGCGGTATCCTTATCCAAATCACAATAACCAGTAGCTTAAGACTTTTAATATAATATTAAAAAGTGGATATGCTTAAACACATATCCACTTTCAACTACGAATATTTTTCACCTTAAACATACTTTTTTCCTATTTATATACTTACCTTCGCTTCTCCAATATCCTGCTTTTTAACTAAATCTAAGTAAAAATGTGAGACAGTTGTGTTGTAATAAGGAGAAATAAAAATAAATGATAGATTAAATGTAAACATTCCGATAAATGCTGCTAATAAAAACCAACCTATAAATGATAACCAAAGAACAAATAACTTTAGCTTTTGTCCTTTCATTATTCTTTTACTTTCTCTCAATGCTTCACTTGCTGTATAATCAGGATTCTCAACTAATATGTAATACGACATGGAATAAGAAAAATATTTAATAATACCTGGAACAATAAATAATAGGCTCCATAAAAAAATAAAGATAGCTTGCATTAAACCTAACTTCATTGATTTAAACAAATTCTTCTTTTTAAATCCTGAAAATACATCGTCTACCTTAACTTCTTCTTGTTTCCCTAAGTGTAAAGTAAAAACAGAATATCCATAATTAAAGATACCTTGAATGACACTGTAAATTAGGAAACATACCCCCCATAAACCAATATAACTTAGAATAAGTGCAGCAAGTGCTACCGGATCTACTTGTGGTTGCCCACCTATTGAATAAATAAATAATGCATCAGGACCAATTATCCCGATAAACAGTACAAATATTAAATACATAAAAAAGGCGATTGCTGATGCACTTAAGGTTGGTACAAAATAGAATAAAGCTGATACTCCTATACCTACCCCCCATTTCCCATCTAACGAATTCAATGCTGCTTTCTTTAAGTTTCCGATCATACTCGTGTCCCCTTCTTTTTTCTTATTTTCCTTTACTGAAAAAATAAAAGAACTTGTAGCAAGGCCCCGCTACAAGTTCTTTTAGCCAAATACTTTAGCTCATCGAAAAATTATTTATTCTACACAATCGGGGGTAATGCCTAAAATATAGTTTGTTAACATCATTATATAACATATTTATGAATTTTTGTTAAAAATTCTATATTTTTAGACAAATCACCCTCCACTTTTTTACTTATTTTTTATTTTCATGTAGCTATCGTATTGTAAACGTAGATGACATGAGGTTCGAAAACGGAAGACAACGTAAACTAACCAAAGTTTACATACGTAAAAAGGGTTGTTTTTGTTAAACAAGCGACCTGATTAATTACCATAATCCTTCTTATAAGAAGGACACTTTAAATGTTTTTCTTATTTTTTAGTAACATATTTAATTCTTTAGCATCTTTTTTTGTATTTAAAAATGATATTAACCAAGAAAATACATATATTAAAACTATACTTTCAAGAAAATCAGCAGTTGGGAATATTTCTATCCAATGGTTATATGTAGATATAAGAAAGACAACTATAATCATCATGAAAAAATGGATTACCAAGGCGAACAAATAGCTGATTTTTTCAATATCAAAAATGAATGTAAAAATGCCTGCACAAGCTGAGATTATAAGAACACTTATTATCTCAGCTCGTGTAATAGATATGTTATAGTTTCTTGATAGTAAAACTATCATGTATATAAATGAACCAGTTCCTAAACCTGTATACAGTCGTTTTTTTAGTTTCAATAAAGTCTTTCCCTTCTTTTTTTATGATTTTAAGATAAGGTTATTTAATTTTGATTGTATATAAAATGTGTAGAATATTCCGCCAAAAAATAAACCTACAGATAGTCCACTTATGGCAGAATAAATTATATTAAACGAAATATCATCATAAAATGATGCATACATTCCTAAAGTTACATTTAAGAGATATTTTACAAAGAAATTAATCAATATAATTATTAATGGAAGGTAACATTTCTTCCTGAAAGTAACCGTCTCTTGTTTGAAGAAAATTTGATATTTTACATATAACAAATATCCAATCATAATACCTGGAAGAATGAAAATCGTATAGCTTATTAAACAATATCCTAAGTAAGAAAATTTAGTGATAATTTTATCTAACCCCCATATCATAAAAATCATGGGAACAAGGAACATTTTAGATAAATTAATTGGTCTTTCTTGAGAAATAGCAATACCCCTTTTTATTAAAATGAATAATAATATCCATACACATAATGGAGTTCTTATAAATACTTCTTTAATCATAGTATACATTGTATATCCTCCTTTGTTTTTATTAATATTTACATCAAAGGAGATATAAAGAAATGCTTTTAAACATAAGTGGTAAAAATCAATACATAAGTGGTTATCGGGAATGGTTTTTTAGCTGTTTTTTTAATGAAGAAACATATTTTCTTGATACAATTACTTTTTCTCTGTTTGAAAGCAGTGCTTCCAAATTTCCGTTTGCTTTAGCGGAGAATTTGTTTAAAAAATGAATATTGATAATTATAGTTTTTGAAATTCTAGTGAAATTATCTGGAAGTTCAGATTGTAATTTATATAAAGGACTTTTTATCTCAAATATATTTTCTTTTGTATAAACAAAAATTTTCCTTTCAAGATATTCCAAATAAATAACAGTTGAGCAAGAAATTTTTTCTTGTTCACCTTTGTGAGTAGAATTAACTATTAAATAGTTATCAGAACTATTCTCTAGTGTTGATACCATATCTAGAATAAAAGATGTTACTTTGTGAATGTAGAAGGTACAAGATTCTTCTTTAAGCTTTTCAATAATTTTAATATTTGCTTTCATTTTCTACCATATTTCCCTTTCTTTAAAATAAATTTTAATGTTTGTTTGAAACAAAGTTTAATCTAAGTCAAAATAGTATTTTATATGAATATTATTAAAAAATCTATTAACATATTTCTTCGCATATTTTTTATAAACATCGTAACATTATTTTTACCCCTCCATAATTGCCATCAATTTGAGAAATGTATTCTTCTCAAAAATGAAAATCACCCTAAGATCCTATGGACAACTATGAAAGGATGAAATTTTCGTTTTGGGGATATTTCAGAAGTTTAGCTTGATAGCGATGTGGCGGTACCCCATTGCCATCAACCTAAGCTTTTGTGATCCCCCTCATAACGAAATTTTCACCTTTTTACAATTATTTATGAGAATTCAGCTCATTTTTTCGTTTTGGGAACAATCAATTTCTTAAGTTGATGGGTATGTGATAATGCTTCCATTTGAACAAATTTTCCTTTTCCATACCGATCACACATCTTTTGTAGAGTAATAGTATCAGCATATCCCAGTTTAAGAGGTTACTTACAAAATATTTAAAATTTTTCCACGAGAATCCTCCGAAATGTAATACGGACTTTAAATATTTTCATTTATAATTCTTTATTTGTCTATACTTTTCATACCGCTGTTGTATAAGCTCTTCTGAGGATAATAGTATCAATTTTTTTAGAGATAATTCGATTACAGATTCAATCATTTTTGCCTGTGATTTTATATCATTTTGTGCTCCACCTTTAATTTCAGGAATGATTTCATCAATAATTCCTAAATGTTTTAAATCTTTTGCTGAAATTTTCATATGTTCAGCAGCTTCTGGAGCATACTTAGCGTCCTTCCATAGGATAGATGCTGCTCCTTCTGGCGAAATCACCGAGTACCATGAATACTCTAACATATGGATATGGTTACCGACACTAATGCCAAGAGCTCCACCACTTGATGCCTCTCCAATTACAATACAAACAATTGGCACTTTAAGTGTAGTCATTTCAAATAGATTTCGAGCTATCGCTTCAGAAATTCCACGTTCTTCAGACCCTATCCCTGGATAGGCGCCTATTGTATCAATAAATGTAATAATAGGGCGATTAAATTTATCAGCTTGTTTCATAAGTCTTAGCGCTTTTCTATAACCTTCTGGATGTGCCATTCCAAAATTTCTTTCTATACTTTCCTTTGTATTTCTACCTCTTTGATGACCAATAACCGTAACGGGCATTCCTTTAAATTTTGCAATACCACCTATCATTGCTTTATCATCACCATATAATCGATCACCATGAAGTTCGAGAAAGTTTGTAAACAATAAAGGTATATAGTCCAATGTCGTGGGTCGGTTACGTAGCCTTGCAATTTGAACTCGTTGAAAAGGTGTAATATTAGAATAAATTTTATCTTGCATTTTATTTAAACGTTTTTCTAATTCATGAATTTCTGACGATAAATCCACATTATTTTCTTTCATAATTTTCTTTAATTCATCAAATTTCTCTTTTAATTCAATAATAGGACGTTCAAAATGCAAACTCATTTTATCCTCCAAATGTTATGACTTACCTCACTCTAATCAAAAGACTTAGAAATAGAATCAATAAATAATTCAAAACCATCCACAACTATTTTTTGTTCTGATTCTGATAAATTATTGAGAATACTTTGATAAAATGTAATGGATTGCTCTCTTAAGCAATTAACAGTTATGTGACCTTTTTCTGTGAGGTGCAGAAAAAGTTCTCTTCTATTTTTTTCATTTACTTCACGATAAACAAGCCCCTTTTTTACTAACTTATCTACCAATCTACTTACAGTTGAAGTCTCTAATCTAAGTTTATTGGATAGTTGCCAAACAGTTAATTTTTCCACCTCTAGTTCCTCTAACGCCATCATTTGAGAAGTTGGTAAAGGTTTTTCAAATGGTCCATTGGGCAAATTTTGAGATTCAAAAACCCCAGTTATTATAATCATTTTCTTAATATCCGTTCTTAGTTTTAAGGCATCTTCTCTTTTCAAATAGGTCACCCTCCTACAACTAATGCATCATACATCAATTGTATTATACATGAATATGTTTTTTTCACAAGCTTAACGTAAGCCAATATTACAACATGGACGAGATATTTCTTCTTGTTAAAATGGTATAAGTGGATTGTTTTCTACAAATGGCAGAACATCAATTATGTATCAGGGGCCTTTATGGGGTACCGCTCATCGCCATCAAGCTAAGAAAATAAAACTACCCAAAAACGAAATTTTGTGATAACTTGTAACAAAAAACTCATAATTTTTTTGGGGAGTTCTACATTCTTAAGTTGATGGGCATGGGGTAGCACCACATGCCCATCAACTTAAGGTATATTTTTATACAAAATGCGGTCTTTCCATATAGCTTTTTATTATCTTTTATAGATTTTATAAAAGTGGGCATATCAAATAAACCCTGACAGGCTTCAATTTTTTACTATGCTACATGATGAGTAGAAGTGGTATAATCATACACAACACCCAAAATATCAAAGACTGTCTTTTTCTCATATCGATGAGATTTTCGTCCGTTGTGCTGTAGGAGGTTAAACAGACGAAGGAGAACCTTTGATAATTCTTGGGTGTTTTTGTGTAATGCTTGGTAAAAAAGTGAAAAATAATCCTTAATTATGTACATCGCTTTATATTCACTTAGCTCTTTCTGTTTCTTCCGTAACAGGAGTTCTCGCATTTTAAACATGGTAGAAGAACATAATAGAATACTAATGAGTTGCCCATAAAGGTGACATTCTAATCGTTCTTGTTTAATAGATTTACAACGATGAATTTGAAACCAAGATTTCCATATTTTAAATAACAGTTCAATTTGCCAACGTAGTGAATATAAATCATAGATTTTCTCTTTTGGTACCCATTCCGTAGGAATGTTTGTCATATATACCGTAATACCTTGTAAAAGCTTCGTACGCTCTGTATAAGTAATTCCTTTTTTCTTTTCGCGAATAGCTCGGTCACGTAGGCGTTTCTGTTTTTGCTCCTCGGTACATCTATAAACCACAATGCGAGTAGGTAGTTTGTCTTTACTCCCTACATAAACATCATGTAATTCATACACTTGGCCAGGTTGTAATTGTGTCATGATGTCTTCCAAATGAATTTGTATATATACCGGTCTCAATTGAGTGGGCTTTGTTTTAAATACAACTGTTTCGAACTTTTTTCTGTATATTTTAGTTGGTAACTTAAGACGTGATAAATAATATCCTTGCTTGTCTTGAATAGACTTAAAGTCTTGTAAACGAAAATATCCTAAGTCACGAATATATAGTTCATTCTTTTGTGCCATACCTGTTCGAGTCGCACTATATGCCTGATCACTTCGTTTTCCTGGTTCAATTTCCACATCAGAAAATTCCCCACTCAACAAGTCATACTCTAGTTGAATTTTCACACCAGCTTTATGACTGCATCCTCCGGCACCAGGATAAGTAGCTGCGAAGGTTGTAGAATCAAGGATGCGAATGCGCTCAAAGTAAGCTGAAAGAGAATGAGAAATCTTAGATAAACCTCCAATTTTAGCTTGTAGAAGTGTAGTAAATGCAGTTCGAAAGAAAGCTACAGAGGCTGAGTTAAAGCGTCGATTAAGTCCCTCCGGACTTAATAAAATTCCTGTTGAGGTTTCTAACTGACTACAAAGTTGAGTAAGAGAGGTAGTAGCGACTTGTTGATTTAACCATACACACAAAGATAAGAAATGGTGCCCATGGCACTTACGTTTTCGTTTCATCCCGCCTGCTTCTATAGCTAATTGATTAAGTGTAGCGGGAGACATATATCGATATAACTCTTCGGCAAATAAAGATAACTCTTGTTTTTGGTGGATATTCATAAAAAGTACGTCACCCTTTCTCATTAATATAAGAGAATAGTAACGTGCTTTTAACTCCAAAAATAGTCTATATACGGATTTGGAATAAAGTCACGAAGTTTAAAAAAGACGTGTTGTTTTAATAAGGTGCAACGCTTTTGCTCGAGATTACTTATCTAGAGCTTGTTTTATTGAACTACCAGGGCAGGTTACTTCAATAAAAAGAGGGGTTTTAGTGACAAAAGCTAATTCTTATTGCTATAAACAATTATATAGGGGAGTATTTACATTGATAAATTTTTTTAAATATAACTGGCAAGTAAGAGACGAATGGTTTGAATGGTGTAATCAACTATCAAATGAAGAGTTGATAAAAGAGCGAACTGGAGGAGTAGGAAGTATTTTATATACCCTTTTTCACATTATTGATGTTGAATATAGTTGGGTTCGTGGTATTCAAGGCAAAGAAGACATAGTAGTTGAATTTGCTGATTATGATACACTTGAAAGGGTTAAATCTCTTTCAGATAGATTCCGGAATGAAATAGCTGAATTTCTCAAAAAAAATTTAGATGAATTAAAAGAGAAAGCTGTATGTGTTGCTTGGGATGAAGATAAATATACTGTTGAGGAAATATTACATCATATAATTGCTAATGAGATTCACCACATTGGTCAACTCTCTGTTTGGTCAAGAGAAATAGAACTCAACCCTGTACCTGCTAACTTTATTGGAAGAAAGTTTAAATCCATTCATTCTTATTAAACTAAATGGTGCGTTAGTGGTATAAGGAAAATTAAATTAATCAGACTTTTTTATGAAAAACAGTTCTGGAAAATAAAAGAGAGCCATCGTTTTGTTCAATTACTGTTTAAAACAATGGCTTTTTATATGCATTGAAATTATGGGTTTAGAATGATTTTTTAACCAAACTTTATTTTAAACCAGCACAAAATCCTTAAGTTGATGGATGTGGGGTAGCACCACATCGCCATCAAGCTAAAATTTTATAGCACCCCCAGAACGAAATTTTGTACTATCTTGTAATAAAATGCTCATTTTTTCGTTTTGAGGTATTTGCGTTTCTTAGTCTGATAGTGATGGGGTGGGCCCCCACACAGTACGATTTTATTTCAAAAACACAACGATTTTACTACACACTTTTTATTTATCCCAAACTCTCATCTGCTAGTATTACTATTTTTCATTACTAATCTTGCCGTTTCACTCGGATGGCTAAGAGGAAAATGATGGCCATATGGAACAAAATCAACCTTACCAAGATACGATGGAGCAGAATAACCTCTGTCATAATCCCCCCAAATAATGTGAAGATTATACTTTGTTACTTCCTTGAAATCACCTTGATCTTTTTTCAGTAGTAAACTGTTAAGCTGAACCGTAGTATTTAAAATTCTAGGAGAAGTAAAACTTTTACTTATCTTTTCAATATAATGTTCAGGGATGCTCTCCGTACTTTCAAACAAACCATTACTTAATAAATAACGCCCTATCAAATTAGTAGTTGCTAATTTTAATGTCCATTTGTTCATAACTTGAGGAACATTTAGCAATTTAGCATTTTTTTTAGCAACAGGTGGCTGAAGTAAAGTGATTGAATACTTCTTATCTATGTACTCTTGTACCAATGCTTCCAGAAGAATAAACGCACCGAATGAATGACCAATTAGATGTGCACCATTCGTAGCTTTCTCCAATAACTTTTTCACTACATTCAAATAAATATCTAGAAGATTTTTCTCACGTTTAAAAGGAGAACGTCCCAAACCTGGAAGATCCAAGATCCATACAGGTTGACCAGTTTTTTCATGAAGCTCTTGTGCTAAAGGAAATAAATCCTCTCCATCACTCAATAAACCATGTAATAAAATAAACGGTTTACCCTCTCCTTGTAATTGGTAAAGGGTAGTGTTATCGCATAATGTTCGTTTAAATAAATGATTATGCTGGCCATTTTGATCTATCATTCGATAATCCAGATCAGCTACTACGGCAGGGAGAAATTTCATTACACTCGTCTTCTTAAACCAATCCCCTCCCATAATTTTTTTCGCTGAAACATTTGAAAATTTTCGTTTTGTAATAAAATTCAGTCCATCAGAAGGAATTTTTGTTATTTTACTTACTCCACTATTCATAATTGCTTTCATAAGTGGCATTGGGACAGAGATTTTTGGTGCCCTCATATTCATACTTTCTGACATAATACTTAATAACTCAGCAATGTTCTGATCGTGCTGTTTGTCTTCAACAAGTGTATATGTTTGAATAGTCGGTTGCTCTAATCTGAAAACCTGCACAATAAACTTCGCAAGCTCATCGTTTGAAATAAGTGGTAACCTATATCCCTTACCTCCAGGAATCATTGGCATGAGCCCTCTTCGCATACTCATCACAAGCAAACCTAATCCTGCTATCTGCTCTGTACTCCCTGTTTTACTACTACCGACTACAGTTGGCGGATTAATTACAGAAAGCGGATAACCTACTGCTGATGCCTGCTGACGGATATAAAGATCTGCTAAAAATTTTGTTCTCTCATATGGATTTTTTATTTTCAAATAATTATTTCCTTCTTGAAACACATCAATTGCAATCTTGCTATTTTTATCATTAAAGGGACTCATATAACCTACAACATGAATAAATTGTTGCAAGCCCTTCAATTGATGAATACTTTTAGCTAAGTCACTAATATGTTTGGCACCATGTAAAAATACGGAAGCTGCCTCTTTACTTGTCGCTTGAATATCCATGGGGCCTCCTGCGTGAATAATCACATCCGTTTTCAATACCCTCTCCTTATCTTCAGCACTTAGACCTAAATCTATTTTCGTCAAATCACCTTCAATAAAGTGCATAACTTCCTTTTTTAAGTTTCCTCTTTCTTGAAAAAGGCGTATTGCTTTACTTTTCGACCTTACTAAAAGAAGAATTTTAACATCCTCTTTGGCTAATTCTTTCACTAATTGCTGTCCAATAAAGCCTGTTCCACCAGTTAAAAATACTGTTCTCATATAAAATTCCCCTTTTAGTACTAATCAGTACTAATTTGATTTAAAAAAAATGCTTCTTTTATCGAAGCAATTTTAAAAAATGATCTGCTGTTTTCGTGATTACAGTTACATCCTTCAATGTTTCTGAAATAAATAACGCTCCTTCAAGATTTGTAATAAAAAGTGATGCAACCTCATCAATATGAATCGTATTTCTAAATTCTCCATTCTCTACCCCTTGTTTAAGTAATAGAGAAACTTTCTTTTGTAATCCTGTAAAAAAAAGACCTATTTTTTCTTTTATTTGCGTGGCCTGTTTAGGACTTTGAATATAAAGAGTAATAAATGGACAGCTCCCCTTATACTCTCTCGACTGAACTCCTTGTGATAATTGCTTTAAAAACAGTTGGATACGATCTTCAACTAAAAATTGGTTCTGAGAAAGTACGTCATCAATTGCAGATTGATACATTTCAATCCAATAATCAACGACCCCTTCTAATAATACTTCCTTATTAGAAAAGTGATAATACACATTAGACTTTGAAACTTTGCTTACACGTACTAATTCATCCATACTTGTATAAGCAAACCCTTTTTCTAAAAATAATGTTGCAGCTACTTCAATCACACGTTTTTGATTCATTAATTTTACCTTTGTCATAACTAGAACTATATAGTACTAATTTAAACATTGCAAGTATTTATGTTAATTTTTAAATTAGTTTGATTAAAAAAGTTCCACTAACATTGATTTTACTGCAAAAAAATCTTATTTTGAATAAAGTTGAACTGAACCCCGAAATTGTTAATTCACTATCGTCTAATAGAGGTCACCATACATACCCATCAACTTAAGAAAAAGAAATGCCCCCTTATTCAAGTTGCCTAGCCAAAAAATCACGTTTTAATAGACTTCTTTAGCATGCCTATCTTTCTATAAATTACCAGATATGAAACAAGGATCGTTTCATATCTAGTAATTTACTTGATTAGCTTGATGGGTATGGAGTAGTGCCCCTATAAACAAAACCCTCCAGAAACATCTAAAATCTGCCCTGTTATCCAGCGGCTATCAGCAGAAGCAAGGAATGCTACTGCATCTGCAATATCTTCAACTTGCCCTATTCGTTCGAACACAGATGAATTCGTAGCAAAATTTCGTATTTCCGGATCATCTAGCAATTTCGCATTTATATCTGTCTTCGTATATCCAGGCATAATTGTATTCACTGTTATACCTCTTTCTCCAAGATGTTTAGCTAGAGGAAGTGTCATCGTATTTAGTGCACCTTTACTTAAACCGTATGCAATGGACCCTGTAAAACCAAGTCTTACTTCCGCTGATGAAATGTTAATAACGCGCCCTTCTACTCGTAGTAACGGTAATGTTTGCTGAATTAAAAAGAATGGCGCCTTAATATTTACGGCCATAATTTCATCAAAAATTTCTTCTGTCGTATTTTCAATCGTCCCTTGTGTACCTATCCCTGCATTGTTTACTAAAATATCAATCTCTGATGTACCAACTCTTATTTGTAATTCATTCTTCAATTGTTCTACTAACTGTTTGACACCATCCATTGAATTGAGTTCTGCTTCAATTAAAAACGCTTTTCCTCCATTAGATTCAATCTCACTAATTGTTTCATCTGCAGCTGCCTTATTTCGGCCGTAGTGAATCGCAACTAATGCACCGTCGTTTGCCAATCTCATCGCAATCGCACGACCAATTCCTCGACTCGCCCCTGTTACTAACGCTACTTTCCCATCAAGATTCTTCATATATTTCCAACCTTCCTAAATTCCCTTTTGATAAATCCTATACTTATATTTTCATGCAAAAACCAAACATTTTAAATACAGATTTATAGGTAATTTAGTTCGTTCACTTATGATATTATAGTTATAATTTGTGATTCACTTTAGAAAATAAAATAAGGAGGCTACACAATGCAAAACACAGTAAAACTGGATGAAATCGATCATAAGATTATGAACTTGTTGTATGAAAATGCGAGAATTTCTGTTTCAGAAATAGGACGGATTATATCCATGACGCAACCTGCTGTAAAGGAGCGTATGAATAAACTTGAAGATCAAGGAGTTATAGCGGCTTACCGAACGAAATTTGAGCCTTCCAAAATTAATAAAAGCATTCAAGCATTCATCATGTTTAAAACGAGCCAATGCTCTGATTTCATCCAATATTGTAATGCCGCTCCTGAAGTAACTGATTTATATCGAATTAGCGGGGAATTTAATTATATGATGAAGGTCATGAGCGATTCGATGGATTCCCTCGCTGCGTTTTTAGACTCGTTAATGCAATTCGGATTATCATCTCCTTTAATTGTTTTAAAGAGTGAGTTCGAGGAGAAATTATCATTCTAATAAAGGGATACGTATTATCCTCACTAACAGTAAAATTTTCTCTTTCTTGAGAAAAACCAACAAAATCAATGACTAGCAAACAAAAAAGAACATTGATTTTTCAATGTTCTTTTTATATCTCTACTTATTAATTAGATTGCTCTTCGAAAAGAGCGCCTTAATCCCCTTACCCCTGATTCCTCTGTGCCTCCCTAAACTCCTCCTTCATCTTCTCTAACAACCCTTCTTCTGTAATTAATCGATACGCTGTATTCGCTAATGCTTTTGCCGATGTAATTAATGCTTTATCTCCTAGTTCTGAACGTGCTGCTTCTCTAAATTCATTCGTATGCGCAATTAAGTCATCTGGACCAATTTTAATGTACGGATGAATTGTCGGCACAACTTGGCTGACGTTTCCTGCATCGGTTGAACCAATCCCTACTCTTTCTTTACGATTTACATCTTCACCTAATAGTTCTAGTTCTTCCGCTACGATATCGTTATATGTTTTTGTTACGAGTAATTCATCGATTTCATTTTGGAATTGATGGATTTTTACTTTTGCACCTGTTGCTAACGCTGCTCCCTCAGCAATGTTTCTTACTTTTTCTGTTACTTCCGCGCATCTCTTTCGCGTTGCTGCACGGATGAAGAACCTAGCCGCGGCATAGTCAGGAATAATGTTAGGTGCTTTTCCGCCTTCTGTAATGACGCCATGAATTCTCACGTCTGACGGAAGTTGTTGGCGAAGTGCGTTTATACCGTTATAGAGCTGAATAACCGCATCTAATGCATTAATCCCTTCTTCTGGTGAAGCTGCAGCGTGAGCTGTTTTTCCGTAAAAATGAAAATCAAGTGGATCGACTGCTAGTGAAGGACTCGTTGTCGCTGTTTTTCCGCTCGGATGAATCATAAGCGCCGCATCAATGTCTTTAAATAAACCTGCCTTTACATAACTTGATTTCGCGCTACCATTTGGCCCACCTTCTTCTGCTGGTGTACCAAACACGACAACTTCCCCGCCAATTTCTTCAAGTGTTTCTGATAATGCAATTGCTGCTGCAACGCTAATTGTGCCAATTAAATTGTGACCACACGCATGGCCTAATCCTGGTAAAGCGTCGTACTCCGCTAAAAATGCAATTGCCGGTCCTTGTTTTCCAGAACTTTTTCGCGCAATAAACCCCGTTTCATGTCCAGCTATATTGTGCTGCAACTGAAATCCTGCACTGCCTAGCAATAAACTTAACGTCCTAGATGCGTAAAACTCTTGGTTACCAATCTCTGGATTCGCATGAATATCATGACTTGTTTCTATGTACTTTTCCTTATTTCTTTCGATACTCTCTTCAATTGTTTTTCTTTGTGACGTTACTCCTGTCGCTCCCATTGTTCTTCCTCCTTTTATTTTCACGTAAAAAAGCCTCTTTCTAAAAGATAGAAAGAGGCTTCTGTATATACAGTCAAAATGAGCTTCTTTCTTATCTTTCAAGTTACCTTGCTGGAATTGGCACAGTATTCATAACGAATCCGCTGCCGAGGTATCATAGGGCCAGTCCCTCCACCTCTCGTGATAAGAATTTTCATAAAATTATATTAAATTATTTTTTATTCTAAGTTCATTCCAAGTAAAAGTCAAGGAATTCCTATCCGAATTTACCGAATATCTAAAAATCCTTTTAATACACCAATTGTCTCAGGTGCTTGCAGTCTTGCACATACGTACGGAAATTCCGTACTACCTTCAAATATCATTTGAGATGTAAGCGGTGCGCCTGCCCAGAAGATTTCATCATCAATTACTAAGAATGGGAATGCTTTATTTTGTCTTTGTAACTTTACATTTTTCAGCGGAACTGATCCATCACTATAAACTGTTATTTGTGCATTTGTACGCATTAACGCTTGCCATACTCGTTTATCTACTTGTTTCGTACTTGGCAGTGAAATAATAATTTTTCGTTTTGCGGCTAAAATATCTTTTAATAGCCCTTTCGGCTCTTCAAGATTCATTTCCATAAACCAGCGTAAACGTTTCGAAATTTTCCGTTCCCACAATTGTCTTGATGTCGTGCGATCATACACATCTCCGTGACGTTCTATATGAGCTGTTAATTGTGATAACGCTTGTTTTCTAGAAAGATTTTTACGCATATAATGGCAATCTGATAATTGAATGAACTTCCCTCTCGCCCTTGTCACTGCTACATTGACGAGGCGATGATTTTTATGGTCAAAGAATAACACGCCAGGTCGTTCTTGCGGATAACTGTCAACCGTATCAAAGATCATCATATCTCTTTCAGAACCTTGAAACTTATGAACTGTCGCCGCTAAAACTGGTATGTTTTGATATTTCGTTCTCTGCAACATTTCTCTAATATACGTCGATAAAAAGCGTGACTGCGCCCTGTAAGGTGTCACAACACCAATCGACTGAACACCGTCTAACAATCCGATTAACATCATTTGCATCGCTACTAAACCAGACATAATGTTAAAACGGGAACCAGAAGCAGCATCTTTTAACGAAAAAGCTCCCATTTGGCTCGTATCAAATAAAACACTCGCTTCATTTGCGAACGGCTGCAATTGCGCAAGTTCTTTACGCTCTGAAACAGACGGATGATCGTATACTCTATTTTTATAAATAAACGAATTCGTAAACTTCGATATATCCGCATGCATACGTCTTTGTTCCTGCAATATAAATAGGTTTGGGTGTGCTTCTGATTTATTAACAGACTCAACAATCCCAGCATGGTAAAACATATCTTCCCCAAGCCATTTGCGAACGAGTTCATGGTTCGCCATCGCAATTGGAGGTAACTGTAAAAAGTCACCGCAAACGACGATACGTTTCCCAAGTGAAGCAGCTAATGCGATTTGCGGAACGAACGCCATACTCACTTCATCTACGACAACTAAATCGAATGTACGCTCATAAATAAGTGAATCAATGGCACATTTCGATAAAGTTGCACCAATTACTTTCGCATTTTCAATATATTCTTTTTCTACTTCTTTAATTTTCGCCTTTTGCTTTCGAAGCTCACTTTCAATCTCTTGTATACGCTTCTTATCAGCAGATGTTGCTTTATACGATAAGATTTTTTCACGAAGATCTTGGCGTGTCTCTTCTAAGTAGAGTCTTTCCTCACCCCATGATCCGTTCGTCGTTTCAACTAATTTCGATGCAAGTAACGTTCCATGATTTCGTATATGTTCATGCTGACTATAACCGTAACGAACAATTTCGCCAGGCGTCCATTTCTTTTTCTTTTCAATTTGCTTCGTTACTTCACTCATTAATACGTCTACTGCCGCGTTACTATGAGCTAACACAAGTACCGATTTTCCTTTTTGATAATGAGCCGAAATAATACGTGATAAATTGTAAGACTTCCCTGTTCCAGGTGGTCCCCATACGTACGTTGTCGGATTGTAAAATGCGCGATATGCCAGTTCATTTTTCGGATTTTTCATCTTCTCAATATGTTTCGGACTGCTCGTCCCATCAACGAGACGCTTTATACGATTACGTTTTAGCTTATCTTTACGTGCTTCTTTCAATCGCTCTTGCAGTTGCTCTAAAAGTTGCCACGGTTCACTGTATAAAACCGCTTCTCTTATTTCACCTTGTATATAATCATTTAATTTCAGTTCTATTTCTAATCCATGTACAGATAATACTTCTCCTGTCGCTTCCTCACCATCGAACTCAATTCGAATTGGTGAACCTTCAGGTAAGCTTACTTCCGAAATAAGCTGAAATACATACACTGTATTCTCATAATCTGTATATAAAAAACGACCGTTCATGATAGAAATTTTACTACCACCTATCGTTTTCCAATGTTTAATTTCATATGCTAATGCATAATGCCACTCTTTCATCGTTTCTGATAATGAAGGAGTTTGAGTAGGTGTATTCATCGTATAATCTCCTTCCTTCTCCCCAAACATACTTTCTCACTATACCATACAACACGCTAAAATTTGTAAGGTTTTTATCTTGCTTATTTTCTTAATTTTCAATAATATATTGTATATAATTTTCAGAAAGAAGGAATCTACATGCCAGTTAGAAGAATTGAACACGTAGGACTTATGGTTGCAAACTTAGAAGCATCTATCTCATTTTATGAAGAAGTAGTCGGCTTACAGCTCCTTCAACGTATGGGGCACCCGAATCCAGACTTAAAACTCGCTTTTTTAGGTGTGGAAGAATCGAAAGAAACGCTACTCGAATTAATTGAAGGCTACAATTCTTCCTTGCCAGCAGAAGGAAAAGTACATCACATTTGCTTTAAGGTAGATTCATTAGAAGATGAAATCGAGAGACTAAAGAAACACGCAGTAACCTTTTTACTAGGAGAAGAAATCGAAACATTACCAGATGGAACACGTTACATATTCTTCGCTGGTCCTGATGGGGAGTGGATTGAGTTTTTTGAAACGGAGAGATAATCTGAAGAGACTTTTTACTTCAATAAAGTATAATAAAAGCCGTAGGAGTTTAATGCCTACAACTTTGTAAAAGGATCTTGATTCACTATAAAATATCCTCTATAGGTTTATTCTTAAAATTTACTTTTAACTTGATATTGATGTGACGTAACCTTAAATATGTAGAAATTTAAAAAGCCCCCTAATATTGTTAAAGGGGCTTTACTCATACGAATGATAATTTTTATAAATAATTGCTAAATAGTGAATTTACATAAATGCTTTTAGAAGCTCTTGAACTAATGGGATTGCTCCACCTATAAATTTTAAAACTGCCATTGCGATTTCCATATTATTTCCTCCTCTTTTGTTAGTACTGGGATGTGATTAAACTTTATACACTTATTATAGTAAACGCTTACATTTGTAACAATACATTTCTGTATGCAATATTGCATATTTATACGTTTTGACAATATTTGACCTCTATTAGCCATTCTTTAATGGTACCATAACGAAGTGAGAGTCTTTAAGGGTTCGCCTTAATAGGAGGAAATATGGAAAAAGTTCAAGATATTTACAGTAATATAAAATTTAAGAGTTGGTTTAAACAAGTATTAGCTGTAGGAGGAATATTAGGATTCTGCTACTTGGTGTTATATGGTTTCTGTTTTTTAGTTGATATGTAAATATTATACAGCTACACTAGTGGAGTCTTGCCTACAGAGGTAAGACTCTTTTATTGTACTTGAGATGAACAAACTACATACAATAGTTTTCAGGTTCTTCAGATTTCTCTATATGTTTCCTTGTTCCTCTATGTTCTAGACCCACTATTTCCTATCATTGAAAATAAATAAACTTCCGTTTATATTGAAAATACAATTTTATTGATGAAAAATGTCTTTTTACTAGATACATATTAAAAAGAAAAGTATAAGTTTTATTCCATTTCGGTACAATCTTTTTATCTTTGAAAAGGACTTAAATCTTATTAATAGATTTGAGTCTTTTTGTATACGTCCATTTCTATATAACCATATAAATATAATATATTAAAAATAATTTAAATGCAAGAATACTTGTAGAGGAAGCGCCAGCACTTCGGAAAAATCAAGCTAAGCCAAAAAATACAATAAGCTGTCCATATGGGCAGCTTATTTACATAATTTTCTTTATGGGAAGTACACTTAAGGCCATTTTTAACTTAATAGGAGTCTAATATCTCAAGTTTCTTAGCTAATACCCAGCTATTTAGGCCTAAAGATGCATAAATATTGTAATAAAAATAATTCCCGTTTATCAATGTTTCCTATAATTCTTTAATATCTTCATAGAACATAGGCCAACCTTGCATTAAGATATTATATATATATTCCTTACTACAAATATGGACGGTATTATCCTTGTTGCAGTTTTAATTTTAATCAAGTCTATTGTAATTACACAGATTGAAATATCTATTCAATTTCAAAAATAGTAAAGTAAAGGGAATGTATATGAAAAGATCACTTGTCTTAGAAACAAGTGATCTTTTCATTAGATATACTGCAACTTGCTAACAGCAGGTAATTGTTATCCTATTCATCTGTTCAATAGATATTATAATACATTTTTTAGTTATATAGACGAAATTGTTTCTAATGAAATGAGACCAAAAATATTTCAAAAGGTACCATAAATTATTTAGTGCTTTAAAAATGCAATTTTGAACCTTTCGAAGCACTAAATCAGGTAGATTTTAATAAACTTCAAACTTTGTCTGCATCAGGATCTCACAATTGAGCCTGAGTAATTAATCCTGTCAACATAACAAAAAGAGTCCTGATTGAAACAAACTCTTTTATGAGTTTTTACAAGAGTAAACTTTTAAGCACATAATTACATTTCTATTATTTATTTTACCACTTGTACAGATGCTGGTTTCCACCCCTGATTCTCTACCCAATCAATATTAACCTTATATTTTTTATTACTTTGTTTATCTCGTACATTACCGTAGGCTTTATTATTACCATTATTTCCAATAAAATCGAAAATCAATTGGCTCTCTGGAACATCAACAGCATAAGAGATTGCTTTTTTCATCTCACTCCAATCTACTGTTCCTTCTTTAAATTTCATATCAGGTTTTGCTCCTTGCTCTGTACCAATTGGCTTCCATGAAGGATTAGTTTGAGGATCCTTTTCTTGAGATACCGTTTTTTCTTCCTCTTTATTTTCAGTTCCGTTCGTTTTTACCGATTTTTCTACTTTTTGTTTCCCTTCTAACTGTGCTGCTTCTTTATCTTCGCTTTTCTTTTCTTCTATCTTTGCCATTTCTTTATCTTCAGTTTTCTTCTCTTCTATCTTTGCTGTTTCTTTATCTTCAGTTTTCTTCTCTTCTATCTTTGTTACTTTCTTTTCTTGAGCAATTGCTTTCTTTGATGTATTAGAAGGGGTAAACAACTGGTATGTCACTATACCAACTGTCACTAATACCAAAGTAAATGCAATATTAAAAATTGCCTTTTGACGACGATTCTGTTGTTTTTCTTGAAATCTGCTTACTTGTCCCATTCTTCAAACCTCCGTTTTTACTTTCTCCTCTACTCTTTATGTATTATCCCTAAAATTCTTAATATTTTTATTAAACAATAGAAATAAACTACACTTTCCATACAGGATTTCATATCATAATATAATTTGTGTTTTTTCAAGTATCTGACATATGTTATTCAAAATAGTTTAATACATTAAAAATTGATAAGCTTCTGCACTTAAGAAACCTTCAATTTTATTCAAAGGTGATTCCAATTACGTCCACATTAGATCTCCTGTAGAAAGCTTTTTAACAATTAAGCCTCTTCTTCCCTTATTTATAATTTTTAAATTAAATTTCCCTCTATAGTATAATAAAGATGTTTCGTTTTCTAATGGGGTATGTCGTAAAATCAAAAGAGATTTTATCTCTTTTACCTTCTTTTCAGAGTAAATTTCACCACTAGGAAATTCTATTATTCCTAATGTAATCTTTAATTCGCTCTCATCAAAAGTCCACTCTTTATTAAGTTCTCTTATCTTTTGTATAAAGCTTCTTTTGGTTTGTCCTATATAGAGCAATGTTACATTCTTAGCATATACTCTAGAGATTGCAAATATCCCCTTCTTAGAAGCTTCTTCCCTATTATAAAAGTCATTTATACTATACATGCCATACCACTTAATATGTACTGTTTCTATGAATCTCACCTCGTTTTTAGACAATATTATAATTTCTGAATGTTCAAATTATTATAGGTACATATGCTTGATTACTTGAATTATAAATTGTGCTTTTCAATAATACATTTTATTATTACTAATTTCAATAATGAAGAAAAAATATAATACTATAGTTTAATTACAAAGCTATATAAAAAACAAAGTGATGTCGTGCCACATATTTTCTTTTTTTACAATATCAAACTATCGTGAACAAAATTTTAAAAGTTATGGAATGAAAATACAATGTGTATGTACATACATTTCTATTAATTGAAGAAACCTTCTTAATTGAGGTCGTACCCCAATTAAGAAGAAAAAGAGTAGAAATTTAATCTCTCTACGCTGTTAAAATTATTCAACTCCCAAAAAACTGTACATCTTCTAGAGATACTAATTTTCTAGTTTTGATGTTTTTATAGTGCTTGAGAGTGATATTATTCAAGTTTTTTCATTGAGAATGCATAAATACAAACAAAACCAGTAATACATCTTTTCTGTACCGTACTGGTTTTGTTTAAGATCATCTTAAATTATAGCTAGTTCACCGAGATTGCAAATTCCGATTTCGGTGCCCCAGCGAATACGATTGTTCCGTTCTTCGGAAGTTCCACCTTGTTATTGCCACTCACAATGGTGAAGTTGACGCAAACTCCCTTCTCATCATACACCGCAAATGAACCATTTGATGGCAGCGTTACGGTCATCCTTTTGTCTGTTGCCGCTTGTGGAATTGTAAACCATTTCGCATGTCCATTTGCATCCAACGTAACTTTGGATGATTGGCCTACATCAATTGGTTTTACATTAGATTCACTTACGTATAACAATCCAGCCATCTCCATATATTCATTGCCGCCTTCTGTATAGAAATGCGTTTCCGTCGTATCACGACCATTCATCACGGGTACTTGGATCTGATGCACCGCGGTGTTCGGACCTGTAATTTTTCTGCCATCCCAATAGCCTGCTGGGCCTTCCTTGCGAGTAATTTGAGTACTAAGAAGTTTCGGTTGAACGAGATATTGAATAGAACTAAATTTCTCGTTCACAAGATAAAACTTGACACCTTCCCTCTTTGCCCATGCAGCAGCGGTTTTCTTCGAAAGCACGTTGTCTTCTAGTTTCTCAGCTAAATAGTGGGTCATCACACTTTGCCCTAAACCTGGATGCGATTTATATGCGCTCTCCTTCAAATAAGTTCTTCCATTCTTCTCGGTTACGAAGTTGAGCTTGGAAGTACCCCCCTCATTAATAAAGCTTCCATCAGCAGTATATACATATTTTTCTTGTGGATTAGATGGTAAGAATAGTTCACCGTTCTTCGTAATTTCAATCTTGAAATGAGTTTCGCTATTACCATAAAATCCAGCTTTCTTTGCTACGCCTTGAGGCATTTTGACTTTGACCGGCTTGCCAAAGGATTTGTTCGGCTTGATGTCCTTAATAGTACCTTTTTCTTTAAGCGTGGCGAGTAGCAATTCAGTTGCCATTAGTTGATTTGTAGAGCTCCGTCCACCAGATGACAATACAGCCGCTGCTATTTTCTGTTCCGGAAGCACGACTAATATAGCATGTTGCAGTGCCGTATCGCCGCCCTTAGTCAAAGCTTTGATCCCATATTCACTGAATGGGTATAGTTTCACACTATCCCAGCCAAGACCATAGTTAAAAATATTATCACCATCCCCCGGCCACATTCCTTTTTTATATTCATCTTGCTCCATCGCCTTGACTACCTTATCAGAGAGGATTCCTTTTCCCTGTCCCATAAATAGTTGTGAGAATCGCACCATATCTTCTGCCGTAGAAGATATGCCTCCCGTACCAATAACATTCACCGATTCAATTGGAAGTTGTCCTTGGTACGCCGGGAAATATAGTCCAGCCCGATTTTCATCCCTCCATTTGTCCTGCGGCGTTTTCGTATGATTCATCTTTAAGGGTCCTGTAAAGCTTTGATGTAGATATTCGGTAAAGCCCATACCACTAACTCTTTCCACCAAAATTTCGGCCAGCGTAAAGCCATCGTTACAGTATACCGAGAAAGCACCAGGGTCCGCCTTCAAGTTTTGATTTGACAATTGTTGTAACAAGGTATCATGGGCATAGGTATCATTATCGTTAAATAAAAATGCATTACCTAACGTAGAACCTTGCAATCCAGAGGAGTGGTTCAATAACATACGTGGTGTAATACGTTTATATCGACCGTCTTTCATCTTAAAATCAGGAACATAGCGGACAACAGGAGCATCTAAATCGACTTTTCCTTCATCGACCAATTTCATTACAGCCGCTGTTGCATACATTTTACTGACTGAACCAATCCCATATTGAGTATCTTTGGTTAGCGGCTTTTCCCCTTCCAAATCATTCTTGCCAGCCTGACCCGACAAAATAAGTTTTCCATTATCAATTAGCGCATACTGCACGCTATTCGCTTCATAAGACTTTGTAAGTAGCTCCGCCTTCTCTGCTGCAATCTTCTTCAGTTCCTGACTAGCTACTTCTTCACCAGTTACAACTGTAGTCTCACTTTCAGAAAATGCTTTCACTCCTGTTGGTAGAATCATAGTTACCGCTAATGCAGTGGCTAACACACCAGTTAGCTTATTTTTCATCACGGAATTACCTCCTTAGATAAGTGACCGTTTTCATCATTTGTTTGTTCCACTATGAAAATATGATAAAATTTATCCGTTCTCCTCTTTGACCTACTTGCTAAATTCAGCAAGTAAAATATTTTTAAAAGGATCAGGACTATCAGCTTTAATACTGTTTAAATTGACGGCCAATGTATGCTTGCCTCCAAGTGTGCCCCCAGCAAAAGTTAAAAAGCCAGGAATGGTTCCTCCATGCCCCCATATCGATTCACCGTTTGAAAGCTTCATTTTGAAAATTCCAAGCCCGGAATCGCCAAGCTCATCTACTCCTGTAGGGACTGTTGTAAGCATTTGCTTTAGTTGCTGTTCTTTCAATAATTTGCCCCCAAGTAAATAAGAAAAGAATTTGTTTAAATCATCAGCTGTAGAAATCATATCTCCGGCCGAGCTCCCCATACTTGGGTTATAATAAGTAACATCTTTCGGCTCACTTGCTCCGTCTAATTGGATATATCCACGGGCATGCTTGGTTCCTGGAATGACGCTTGAATTTCCAGGTAAGAATGTATTCGCTAATTCAAGTGGTTCAATAATTCGATTTTCAATCTCTTCCGCATAGCTGTTCCCAGTTACTTTTTCAATAAGAATTCCTAGTAATACATATCCTGTATTTGAATACGACCAGCTCTTTCCTGGAGCAAAATCTGGAGGCATGGATATTCCCATCTTTACTAATCCTTCAGCAGTATAGGATTTTTTTGTATCCATCATATTAAAATCCTTTGACCTTGTGTAATTAGCGATACCACTTGTGTGATTCAATAATTGCCGGATAGTAATTTGTTTATCATCATATCCATTCCCTTGAATGACACCAGGCAACCATTTTTCAATAGAATCGTCTAGATTTAGGCGGTTTTCTCCTGCTAATTGAAGCACAACTGTTGCAGTGAACGTCTTTGTCACGCTGCCAATCCGAAAACGAAAATCTGTTTTCATTGCTTTCTTGTTACTCAGATCAGCTACACCAGCCGCATAACTCCATGTTTTTCCACCCTCAGAAGTTTTAGCAAGTATCCCTGGATATCCAAGTTTCAATGTATCCCGCATGGCCTCTTTGACGGAATTTCGATTTCTTTGGTTGCTTGTTTGTAACGAACTAGATACATTTTGAATGGACTCCGCTTTTACACTTGAGGTTGGAGTTGTATAAAACAGGGAACCTCCAGTTATTAAAAGGGCTAAACCTGTACATGTAATTTGACGATGCTTTTTCATCAAAATAATCCTCTCCCCTATTCATATTGTATAAATGGTTATTTGCTGTTTGGAACTAATCACACAGCTTTCTTCTTAACCCACTGCAAAAGGACGACATTGAATCTGTAATGTCTCTTTTCCTCCAAACAAGTCTTATTAATTGATTTGTTTTTTATAGAAATATATAGTATTTTTCTCCTCTCACTCTTCTTTCCATTTTCATCTTACACAAGGAAAATCTCTTTTTTCTTACCTCTTCCTTACAAATTCCTTACGTTCAAAATCACTTTTATAATTGATTATTTTTTATGTGAGCCCCCTTACCATCAATTTAAGAATTAAAAAAAGAGGGGATTATCCCCCTCCTTTTTACGCTTGCTCCAACTGTCGAAATTATTTAATATACCCACGATTCAGTTCCGTTAATTTTTCATTGATGTTAAAAATTCTTACTCTAATATCTTTAACACCAGCTGCTTCAAGTCTGCTCTTGTGCATTTCCGCGTATTTTTCAGCATCTTGTTTTTCTTCAAATATATAAATGCCTCCAGCTTCTTTTGTTTCTTCATTCTCAGTCCATATTTTCCAGTGGAATCCTTCTTCTTCGTTAATACTATTTGCTAAATCCCAAAATCCTTTTTCCATTTCTTCACCAAAAGGACCTTCAAACGGAAAATCAACTTGTAATAAATATGCCATTTTCACTCACTCCTATTTTTAATATAAAATTCATCGGGAATTCCTTTGTATAAAAATTCTTCCCATTCTTTTACTGATTATGATCCGAATGATCGTAATGTCTAAATTCGTATTGCTATTATTATTCAAGCACTAATTGGAGAATCCCCCTATTTGTAACATAATCACAAAACGATAGTAACTTGAACGCATAAAGTGAAAGTTTAATAGTTTTCAGTTATGTTTAAAAAATGTGATACAAACTTATCCCTAAACTAAGGACAAACAAAACAAGTGCAGGTATTGCTTTCTTAAAGGGATCTCTCGCTAATACAATTAGAGTTAATGCGGCTGCAAGCATCGTACCGCCTAATAACAATCCTGCTAATAAAGCTACTGTTGGAATCCAAATTCCTATCAACATTCCAATCGCTCCTACAATCTCAAAAGCTCCAGTTAAGAAATTAAAAAACGAAGGTAAACCAAATCGTTTGAATTCATCTGCCATTTTCCCGGATATAATTTTCGTTCCTGTCATTAAAAAGAACAGAAACAACACTACTTTTACAATATTGATGAAAATTAAAATAGTAATCACACCTTTCTTATTATTTGATAAAAACTCAGTATTGTTCAGGTAGTAGTCACTACCTTTACCCTATTTCCTGAGATTACCCGTATGGAAGTCGCTTCAATTTACATTACCCTTCTCAATATTAAAGGGCCGAAAATTATATGCTATAGCATATATAATACAAAAATTTGACTGGTACTAGGCAAAAAAGTGACCCTGAATCAGATATCATACAAAATAAAGTTATCTTCCCATTCGTCCAAACAAAAATTATATGCTATAGCATATGTAATACCTAAAACAAAGTTTGTTCCTTATGAATAGCGTAGCATCAATAAGGAACAAATATTAATAGTGTGTATCATACAATTTGTTTAATAACGATTGTAATACTTTAATTTCTTCCTCGCTCAAATTACTCGTAACGAAATGGTGAGCGTCTTTCACTACAGGCAAGATTGTTTTCTTTAACTCGTCACCTTTTTCAGTTAAAAATAGGTTATGTGAACGCCTATCTTGGTCATTCAAAGCCTTCTTTACAATCCCTTTTCTCTCCATTGACTGTATCATTCTAACAACAGTAGTTTGATCTTTATCAATAGCTTCCGCCAACTCTTTTTGAGTAGTGCTCCTTTGGCTACAAAGAACACTAATAATCCCCCACTGCTCTGGCGTAACTCCATAAGGCTTTAATTTCTTCGTAAAATAGTTGGTCATTTTCACATCAGTACGATGAACAAGATAGCCTATTAAATCATGTAAGTTCATATATCACCTCTATAAATTAAGATATAAAAGGATATAGCATACCAGTCAATCATTCACAATGAATGTATTTGTTTCACCATATATATGCTATGGCATATATATTAAAGTAGATTATTTTAATTGTCAAATGATTTACCTATTATTTTTCGAAAACAAAAACGTCCCCTTAGATTATAGAAGGAATGACTAATTTGACGTATTTCTCTGGCGATTTCTCCCCTGTCGTTTTATGATATGCTAATAACATTTGATAAAATATGGTATATACGGACAGTCAAAAACTTTTAAAGATACCTCGTCCAGTTTTTGCTGTTGCAAGATAAACAGCATATAATCCGTTAACCACCCACATTAGTAACGAAAACATAAAGAAAAGGCATTCCAAATATGAAACACCTTCTTTCGTTTTATAAAACCATCCAACACGCTGAACTTTTCAATTTAATATAATCACTCGTTTAACTAAAGAAATTGATTACGTGCATAACGCTCTTCTCACTTTTCTTGCAAAATTTAGTGGATCATCAACGTCTTCGATATTAACGTAAATCAAATTTGGATCATCACATAACCACTCATTGTGTATAGACGAAACGATTATTCCTTGTTTAATAATTGTCGCCACAAATTCAGTGACTTCTTTTTGTAAGAGTGCTACTCGGCCTAGGCATAATGCCCATCCAGTTTTATTGTCTCGTGATTCGAATGAAAAGGAAGTTGTTACTCTAAAACGTTTTCCTAAGATTGTTGCTCGTATTTCATCCCTGTTTATTGTTGCCACGCATTTCCCACCGGCGAATCCTTCTTGCCCGCCGATAATTCTTGCAAACTGTTGACAAATTAATTCATCATTAAACGCCATACCTTTAATCATCCCCCCTTTTACTGTTAAGTTATGAATGAATACATAGGTCTGAAACGGTAATGAATCTAATCTATTAAAAAAATGATGGCAATCTACCGAGAGCTATTAGCTCAATTATTCTTGATTATTTAAATTAACTCGGCTATATATGTTAAGACATTTTTAAAGAGCATAAAAAAGACACCTTAAGGTGCCATTCTCCGATTTGAGAATCATATCTATGTATGGAGAAATTTAGAAAAGAGAAGCTTCTAACTATAATTTATAGAGCTCTGATGCCATGAATTACTTACATATTTCCTTATTTACCAGAAGAAGAATCTCAGTTACATTATTTTCTCATTAGTCTCGTTAAAGCCATCCCAAGAAATCCAATGCCCATTCCTATTAGCCATCCAGTTTGGGCATTACCTAACATAGATCCCACTCCTCCACCAAGAAACATACAGCCAACGAATACTAATCCTCCAATTCCCCAATTCGGCCGTTCCATAATTCAATCACATCCTTTCAATAAAATATATGCGATTAGCTCCCTCAACTTTCTTCCATAGGATAGTTCATTATTTTACTTAGGTTTAGCACTTCAGGGCATTCAAAAGATACGAAGCTTGAGTCATTTATATAGATTGTAGAAGTATGGAGATTTTCCACATTTTAAAATAGTAAAGTATAAACATGAAAAAACTCCTAACAAATTTTGTTAGGAGTTTTTTCAAATAAGCGATATTTATTTAATCTTCATTATTGAGTTCTATTGTACCTGTTCTAGCACTAACTTTTAAAATATTTAACAGATTATCAGGTGTCTTGATTTCCACTTCATATTCAAATTTTGATTGTGCTAAGTTGTCATCTTCTAATTCAAATTCTTTTTTCACATTAATAATTTCTCCATTTGTATGAGCTAAAGAAATTTCACGAACTTGTTTCTCTGTGTAGTTTTCATTCTTTTTTGCATAATTGTAACCCATACCATAATATCCACCAACAATAGCAATACCACTTACTAAAATAGTAATTACACTTATAATTATTTTCTTTTTATGTTTTAACATTTTCATCCACTCCTTAATGATTAATCCTCTATTCCAAATCTTGCTTCAAGTGCATTTTCTGCTTGCTCTAATTGATCTTCCAGTATATCGTGTTCTTTTTCTTGCGTTTGATATTGCTCAACAGTTATCGTTCCAGCGTGATAATCTGCTTCTAGCTGATTATCAGATAGATCTATCTTGTCATCCAATTGGTCAATTTCTTTTTTTGCTGCTAAGTACGTATTTAAGTTATCTTCTTTTGCTCCAACTGGTTTCGTGTTATTTGCTTTTTCTACAATAGATGTGACTTCGTTTTTGAAATCTTGTGTTTGCTTC
Organism: Bacillus sp. MT94; assembly: GCF_058792475.1. Lineage (NCBI taxonomy): Bacteria > Bacillati > Bacillota > Bacilli > Caryophanales > Bacillaceae > Bacillus > Bacillus sp. MT94. Next base: position 360,319 of record NZ_JBXAEZ010000005.1, read on the forward strand.
GTATCATTCGTAGCAGGCCCTATTTTGTTTGGTTCTTGTTGTAGTTGAGCAACTTCTTTTTGTAATTTATCATTTTCCACTTTCAGTTGTTGTACTTCTGTATTGTTATCAGCTTGAGTAGAACAAGCTGTTAAGAATAAACAGGACATTGCTCCAATCAGCATCCATTTTCCCATTCTGTTTTCCTCCCTTTACAGGTGCACCTTATCCTTGCCTTTATATTACTGAACAAACATTAAAGGAAGATTAATGTACAAAAAAATAAAGTGAAGGCTTTTACAGGCAGTTAATCCCTACCTACCTCGCATTCACCGAATTTTGAGGGAGTAGTCGTACTGCCCGTTAATGCGGGATAAAATGATATAATTAACTAGTTTCTAATCTTTCTTTAATGTTTTGAAATTATAGTGATACATATTAATAAGAAGAAAAGGAGAATGTTAATGCGAGTTCTTATCGTCGAAGATGAACAAGACTTACAAAATATATTGGTGAAACGATTAAATGCAGAACATTATAGTGTCGATGCATGTGGGAATGGAGAAGATGCCTTGGATTATATAAACATGGCTACCTACGATTTGATTGTGCTTGACATTATGATTCCCGGAATAGATGGTTTACGCGTATTACAAAGATTACGCGCGGACAATAATGCAACTCCTGTCTTGCTTCTTACAGCTAAAGATACAATTGATGATCGTGTAACAGGACTCGACTTAGGTGCAGATGATTATTTAGTAAAGCCGTTTGCTTTTGATGAACTGTTAGCAAGAATTCGAGTGTTAATGCGAAGAAAAACAGGAAATACATCTAATGTGTTTGAAATCGCTGACCTAGTGGTAGATTGCAATATGCATAAAGTAACAAGAGGAGACCAAGTTATCACTCTTTCCAGTAAAGAATTTGCTATTTTAGAATATATGATTCGTAATAAAGAAGTTGTGCTGACACGAGATAAAATTGAGCAACATGTGTGGAATTACGACTATGAAGGCGGATCGAATATTATTGATGTTTACGTCCGCTATCTTCGTAAAAAAATTGATAGCCAGTTTGAAACGAAGTTAATTCATACAGTGCGCGGAACTGGTTACGTATTGCGAGTAGAATCATGAAAAGACTATCAATAAAAATGAGAGTGACCCTGTGGTATACGGGGCTAATTGTAATTATTATGGCACTCGTGTTAGCTTTTATTTTAACTTCTTCAGATAAAGTTTTGCTTTTTAATATGAAAGATCAATTGAAGAGCACAGTAAAAGAAAGCATGGAAGATATCAAATATAAGCATGGGCAGTTAAAGATTGACGATGATTTTGAAACCTTAGAAGATGGAGTAAATATTAGTATTTATAGTAAACAAGGTGAGCTGTTGGTAGGACATAGTCCAACAAGCTTTAATAAAAAGATATCGCTTAAATCCGATGAAATACAAACCATTAAAGACGGCAATAAAGAATGGATTGTATATGATTTTCTCCATAATGCAGGCGGCGATGAGCAAGTCTGGGTTCGTGGAATAATGACTATGAACCAATTATCCTCAACGATGAATACGCTTATTGTGGTAACAATCATCTCATTCCCATTACTTATTCTCATTGCGGCAGTCGGGGGATATTTTATTACGCAAAGAGCGTTTCGACCTGTGCAACAAATGAGTGATTCAGCCAGTAAAATTGGTGATGGTAAAGACCTTTCGAAGAGAATTAATTTACAAGGTTCACCGAAAGACGAAATGTATCATTTAGCACAAACCTTTGACAAAATGTTTGAGCGATTGGAGACATCATTCGAAAGTGAAAAACAATTTACATCTGACGCATCTCATGAATTAAGAACACCAACATCTGTTATTATTTCGCAATGCGAATACGCTTTATCGCAGAGAAATAATCCGAAAGAAATGGAAGAATCGTTAGAAGTAATTTTAAAACAATCACGTAAAATGTCCGCTTTAATCTCACAACTCTTATTATTAGCACGAGCTGACCAAGGAAACCATAATACTTTCCAATTTGAATGTATCAATATGAGTGAATTAACGGAAATCGTTGTAGAAGAGCTTTCATTAATGGTTCAAGAAGCTTCGATTGATATAACAACTAATATAGAGGAAGACCTATTTATTAAAGCAGATCAAACATTGATGATGCGTTTATTAATGAATTTACTAACGAATGCGATTGCTTATAGTAAAGCGAGCGGAACTGTGCATATGCAACTATTCCGTGATGAAACCAACATAATAGGTAAAGTCTCCGATAATGGCATCGGCATCAGCGAGCAACATATTACAAAAATATGGGACCGCTTCTATCGAGTTGACGCAGCACGAACATCTTCAAACATCGGAAACACAGGTTTAGGATTGTCGATGGTAAAATGGATTGTCGAACTACATGGAGGAGAAATTACGGTTGAAAGTAAATTAGGAGAAGGCAGTACTTTTACATTTAAACTACCAATTGAAAAAAGAGCATAATTTATACGTGTCTGTCGCTTCAGAATAAAGATTGATTCAAAGGCTCTCTACAATCCTTATGTAAAAATAACTGACGCATTTTAAACATCATCGATTTTATCATTTTGGACAACCTATTCTGTTAAATTAATATACATGCGAAAAAACTATCAAAATAAAACCCCAGAAATCCAATGGTCTCTGGGGCTTCATTATATATTTAGCTCTTTTTGCTTTTTGTTTTGTTTATGTCTATACAGTAACTTTCGACTTATTAGAGAAATCACTAATAAGGTCAGAATTAATAAGATAAGTTGCATAAATGATAAATCAAAATATTTAGCACCTGTAACGATTAAAAGTGTAGAAATCGTGCCTTTTACAACGAAAAAAATAATAACCCATAACCCGCCTTTTTTCCAGTTCATTTTATATTACCCTTTCCTACGTTTAAATTCTTAAAATATTTAATAATAGTTCGTAAATATGACAACTTAATAGAAATCTATTATATTAACAAAAAATTCATGTCTAATTAAATGCGACGATTCTATATTAAGTGAAAATGATATTCATTGTCAATTTTATTGATTATTTGAATACTTATTCTTAATCTCTTTCTACTTTGTTTCTTATAAGCAATACACTCTTGTATTCAAACAAAAACACCTCCATTGCATTTGCACACTTAGTATGCGAATGCAAGAGGTGTTTTTTCATATACCATCAGATAAGATTTCCTGCTTTGTTTATTTCTTGATACGTAGCTATTTTCTAGTACACGATAACTGGATCATACGTGTTCAAACTATCATATACAGTTTTTGCAACATTAGGAAGAAGGTTCACACACCCACCTGATCCACCTGTTAAATAAGCATTATTTGCCCAGTCTTTTCGCCAGCCGGCATCGTGGAATCCTTGACCGCTATTTGTGAATGGAACCCAGTAATCTACTTTAACCGCATAATCAGCTTTCCCTACTGCGCTACCTCTTAGCGTGTATGGTGTTCGTTTGTATAGGACGTACCAAACACCTGGTGATGTATCTTCACCCGTGCTATGTTTACCCGTTACTACATTTGTTGTAACGACTAATTTTCCATCTTTATAAATCCAAATTTGTTGCTCTGCAATTGAAACTTCCGCATACGTGTCTCCGATGCCATTATTCGCTGTTGTTTTATAACCGATACCTTCCTTCTCCCAACCATTTCCGTGAATATTAGAAGCAGAAAGCGACTTTTCGCCTTTCTCAAAGGCTTGTTGAACTTGTTTAGTTTCTTTTTCAACATCTAGTGCCCAGCCGTATCCTTGCCCTTTTACTGATATGACTGAACCGGAATGCGTTTTAAATGAGAAATCTTTATTTAATGTTGATTTGGCATTATTAATTTCAGTAATTTTCTTCTTAATGTCACTCGCATCAATTGTAACTTTCATATCCTTTGACATAGAGGCATTTTGAATTAAATCTTTCGCTTTTAAAGGATAAACTTCATCCTGCACTTTATACTCAACAGACTGCCCAAGAAGATTCTGTAGTGCTTTCTCCTCTTTTTTGACAATCGGATCGTCTTCTTTAATAGGTTTTATGTATGCAGACTTCAGATGAATTTCGCTTTTATATTTTTGCTTATCGTAATCTTTCAGTAGACTAGTAACATCATACTGTTTTCCTTCAACACTTTTCGAGATAACAATTTTCCCTTGTTCTAGCTTCGCCATAGCATCTTGAGGCGCTTTTAATTTTTCATTCATAGAGATGAGCGTTTCTTCTACAAGTTTCTTCATCGTTTCACTACGATACTGATCTGCCTTCTCTGGTAGCAATGAATAATTTTCTCCCTTTGAGGAAGGGAAAAATGTCCACTGACTTTTTAATAGTTTCTTAACTTGAGGCAAATCTTTTTCCGTAAGTTCCGTTTTTGTATCTTTTTCATCTAAAATTTGTTGTTGATCAACATAGACTTTGTTTGCTAGTCCAGATGTCTTTAATTTCTGTATTGCCTGATCAGCGCTCAGACCACCAACTTTTGTGTCATTAATTGTAACATTCGAATTGAAGTGAGTTGCCTGATAATAACTCATTCCCCCAATAAGAAGTGCAATTACACCAATACCCGCTGCGATAAACTTCCAATTTGTATAACGTTTTTTTGATCTTACTCGTTTTTGATCAATTTCTTCAACTGATTCATTTGTTGTATTGTTGTTCATCAATCTTTCCCCCGTATGCATTAACGTCAAACGATTTTTAACTAAAATCATAGACTAGTGTACCTTATTTTTCCTAAAATTTCATTATTTCCGACCACATTTTATCGCAATTTAATGATTTAATTTAGATTTTTTAATAGTACGATGCATTGAACAGCCCTTTACAAGTCATAAAGTGAAACTTAAATTAACCGTCACACCAAGAAATTTAGCTTAATATTCTAGGGGAAAATTTTTCTCTTTACGTAAAATACGAATTATATTATCCATTTTTATGAACATCAACCCCTAATTTTGTCAAAAAATAAACGATAGTCCTTCTACATTTTTGATAAAAGGACTATCGTTTTTTCAGTTAGAGTATTTGTATAATCGTTTAACTTTTTATTTCCTGAAGGTCAAACTTGATGAAGATGATGAAATTTCATCTCATAGCCTTTAAATGAAAACATTATGTTTTTTATGGCAACCAAGTTTATTTTTATAAATTAAACCCTTAGCTTGATGCCTCCCATATATCCAGCAGCCTAAGATTAAGTAAGAGTCCATTCAACTAGATTTTTTCTAATATTTTTAGGTGCATCTTATTTCGCCTCGTCATATTTCACTAATTGAATTTAAAACACATCCGTATGCTATTTAGTAAAATTTACGATTCGAGACATAATTATTGCAGTAACCAAGATAATAATAGCGGTTATCAAGCCAGATTCTCCAATCCAAATCTCAGTTTGATATCCTGTACTTGCACGTGCGAAAGGTCCTTGAATAATGGCATTCCAAGTAGTATGGATGATAACCGAAGGCCAAACGCTACCTGTGATAAGTCGTAAATAGGCTGTAATATAACTGAAGGGCACAATACAAAAATAGATGCCAAGTACTGAAAGTAGGACAGATGATCCCTCTACATATAGACCAGCAATAACAATTGGAACATGCCACGTTGCCCAAATCAATCCACTAATAAGGATAGGCCGTGAAAACTCTGCATCGACTAGCCTTGTAAGCATATAACCTCGCCAACCCATTTCTTCTCCTAAAACTGGGATTAAGTTAAGCAAACTTCCTAAAACGCCGCTCAATACTACTAGATAAATAAAACTGAATGGTTCCGGTACATACTGAAGTCCAAGTATATTGTAGATTGGTTCTAACATACCACCTTCGGGATGCTGAAACCCCGCAATTCCGCTCAACCAGGCGATAGAATAAGTAATTCCACAAATAATCATAGGTATTAGCAGAGCAAACCCAATCCCCTTCCATATCTTTAAGTTACCGAGACTAAAAGATACATCTTTAAACCCTTCTTTCAGTATTATGCGAGTCAAAATAGAAGAAAATGCTGGGGTAAACATATATACCACAATAAGCGGCATACTTTTCGTAATTATTACTACTACATTTAGGATAATAGAAGTAATGATTAAGACACTCAAAAAGAGTTGAAGTCCTATTTTAGCACGTTGGATTTTATCTTTATTGTGGAACGATTTTGCGTGTAATATCATTTTAATCCGCCCTTCCCCTTTCATTCACTTGTTTATCGAATTTACTTCTTGTCATTTCCACAGACACAACTTAGAATAAAAATGTTTTTGTATACAGATTCATTCATCTTTAAAATCCCTCCCCAATTTATAGTCTAGTCTTACTTACGACTCATCAATGTAATTATTATTTATAAGTTGTCATAACCGATAGTACAAAAGTGTAATGATTAGTCTATGACCTGTGTCAATTAACCTTATGACAATATGTAACTAGAAAATATGATATGGAATAGATAACAATTGAATTAAGGCAATTGATTCATGCAAGTACAATGAATCAATCTTGCTTTACAAATAATTCAATTGAGGTGGAAAAAATGAATAAGAAAAGCATAATTGCAATGGTTAGTACAGCTTTATTAGTCACAGGATGCGCGGAAGTAGGAAAGGCTCAAACAGTAGCAGTCGAAAATTCAGGTCAATCAATACAAAAAAATATAGTTAAATCCATACAATCACAGGCTTACCCATTAAAAACGATAGAGCCGTCAAAATCATTTGAGGATTTAAAACCACTTAAGAAAATGATTGGGAGCGCACAATATGTAGGATTAGGAGAGAATACTCATGGAAGCTCTGAAATTTTCACTATGAAGTTTCGCCTTGTGAAATATTTGGTTACTGAGATGGGTTTTACAAATTTCACAATGGAAGAAGATTGGGGAAACGGCTTAAAACTAAATGAATATATCCAAACAGGAAAAGGAAACCCTAGGGAATTTTTAAACTTGTTATATCCTACTGATGAAATTATAGCCATGATTGAGTGGATGAAAGATTATAATGCTGATCCATCCAATAAAAAAAAGATCCAATTTATTGGGCTCGACTTAAAGGAGTTGGACCAAGGTTGCTTTAATAAAGTGATTGATTATGTAAGACTACATCGACCAGATTTGCTGGCAGAAGTAGAAGGAAATTATAAAGAATTGTCGGCTTTTAATGGAAGTACAAAGGAATATATGGACCTTGCTCCTGAAATAAAAGAAAAGTTCAAAGCAAACGCTGAGAGAGTAGCCCAATTACTAAAAGATGAGAATGGGCAAGCCAACACAGAAATAGCTTCACCCGAGTACATCTGGGCGCAAGCAACGGCAAGTGCAATAGAGAAATTTACCACAATGCTAATTCCTAACGACTATCCAAGTATGTTAAAGCTACATGAGCAATACTTGGCCGATCATGCAATGTGGGCACAAGAAACATTTGGTGGTAAAACGATGGTATGGGCACACAATATTCATATAGCTAAAGGAATTATCGATGAGAAATTATACCCTTATGTTGCGGGGCAATTTTTGAAGGAACGTTTAGACAATAATTATGTCACAATTGGTAGTACAACTACGGAGGGGAATTTTACCTTATACAGCGAATATGATCCTTCCACTGGAGGTAAGATTACAACCGACACTATTCCACAAGATGTAAAAAGTTTCAATTATACTCTCGGAAAAGTACCATATAACATGTTTTTATTGGATAACCGTCACCTTAAAGGACAAGCAGAAAAATGGGTTAAAGCAAAAAGACCATTACTAAGTATAGGGGGACAAATCTTCCCGAACGAATCGGCATACTTTGATACGTCATTGCTTGAGCAATTTGATATTATGTTTCATATTCGAAAAACAAGTCCATCTCATATTAAATAAAAGTATAAAACAATCCCGTTCTTGCATCTGCAAGAACGGGATTGTTTTATGGTGATTGATATAAGCATCTTTTTTAACCAGAAGTAGGTTACTCTCCCCCTTTTTATCATCATTTAGAAATGTCATATGACACTTTTACACTAGTGAGAATGACAAAAAAAGCAGTACAATTCGGTTATTACATAGATAGGAGCGAGAACTTTATGAAATCAAGATTCATCCAGAATGGTTATTTTTTATTGCTAACTTTCGTTACAGGATTTTTTTATTTTTGTTTTTATCTAATAGCTCTGCTATTCAGCTTCACCCTTTCATTTACGGTAATTGGAATTCCACTAGTTATACGCGTACTACAGACTACTACACCTTTTATCCAATTCGAGCGTATACAGACGAAAATTTATACAGATATTTCAACAGACCCTTATGATAGAAGTATAACAATAGATACATCGAACTGGGCTCAGGTGAAATTAGTGCTTACTGATCGTCGCACTTGGTGTGCTGTCTATTGGTTAATGCAGAAATTAGTAATTGGCATTTTCAGTCTCATTAGTGCAATCATTTTTTATGTAATGCCACTTATGTTGCTATTGGCACCACTACTGTATCAATACATTGAAATGAATATTATATTCATACAGATAGATACGTTTGCCAAGTCACTCTTTGTAATGTTTATGGGTATAGTATGTATCGCCATAAGTATTAGAATAGTAGATGGTTTGACAAAGAAATTTGGGGGCTATACACGTATCATGATTCGGCAACTAAATCGATAGAAGTTTGCAATCTGTGAGTAGTATCGCAGTTTTAAATTTAAAAGTATAATAGGCATGAAGAATTAAATTATAATATATGAAGTAAAAAGGTAGGCTACTTAGGGGGTAAATGACTTGTTAGATATGGTTAAGTATTGGTTTTGGTACGATTGGATTATGTTAGGAGTCCGTATACTTGTTAGTGTCTCTATCGCCATAACCACATTCGATTTTCAGGATAGTTTAACATTGCCACTTTGGATTGTTATTTTTTGGGAGGTTGTTGCCTTCTCGATTCCATGGGTAGCCTTACTGTTCAATTACAAATATTACTTGTTCACAGAAATACTGCTATATGGTGGACTGTGTATATATTTAACCTCTTTATTTCCGGAAGCTAACGTTACATTTCTGATATCGGCTTTTCTAATTGCTGCGAATAGTAAGCATTTGTCCTATTATTGGACAGCTCCAACAACAGTTTTTATAACAACTGGAATTCTCTATGCGGTTGCGCCAAGTAATAGCTATTGGATTTTAGTTACCTACTATGGACTTGCTTATGTAATGGGCTTCGCTTTCCATTTATTAATCGTCAATCATAAGCAAAATGAAGCGATTCGTAAACAAAACGCGGTACTTGAGCAATATATGTCTCAGATTGAACGCATTACACTGGCGGAAGAACGAAACAGACTGTCGAGTGAGCTTCATGATACAGTTGGTCACGCTTATACTTCTATTATTATGGGGATGGAAACGTTGCGTACCGAAATTGCTACTGAAATGGGTATACAGAGGCTAGATTCTCTGCTTGAAATGGGACGTAAAAGCATCGAGGATGTGAGAGGTTACTTACATCAAATGGAGTCTCCGTGTCAATCGCCTTCCTTGATTCAATCTCTACAAAATCTTGGAGTCGAATTTCAGGAGCACGCTCAGGTAAATGTAAGTTTTAGGACATTCGGAGAGGAATACCCACTGTCTCGGCAAGCGAAGATCGCATTCATTCGTTGTTTACAAGAGTCCCTTACGAATGCAGTACGTCATGGTCAGGGAACTGAAATTATAGTTTCATTGCAGTTTGAACAACAATATACGAGACTAGAAGTTCAAGATAATGGAAAAGGAAATGTAGAATGGCAGGAAGGCTTCGGTCTGAATGCGATGAAAGAACGAGCAATGAATTTACAAGGGCAATTGTCTGTATATACAAAGCCAGAGGAAGGAATGCTTGTTACATGTACCATACCGCGACAAACTGAAATAAAAGATGGACTTATTCGTTTGTTAATTGTAGACGATCAACCATTTGTTCGGGAAAGTTTGAGGACACTACTCGATAGATATGAAGATTTAAATGTAGTCGGTTTAGCTGAGGATGGCAATCAAGCCATCGATTTGTGTGGACGTCTTCAACCCCATGTTATACTTATGGATTTAGATATGCAGCACATGGATGGAGTTGAAGCAACCAAAAAGATTAAGCAACAATGGCCACATATCCGCGTATTGATTTTCACAACTTTTCAGGATACCGAACAGGCGTTGGAATCGCTTCGCAACGGTGCGGATGGCTTTTTACTCAAATCCATTGAAACATTGGAGCTAGCTAATACGATCCGACTTATTCACAAAGGTGGGACACTAATTGATCAGGGAATGTCTCACAAAATATTTGAGAAGTTTGATGCGCAAAAAGAGACACCACAATCAAAAGCAACCGCTTATGAGCTAACAGCTAGGGAGATAGAAATATTGCAGCTAGTAGCAAAGGGACTTCGATACACTACCATAGCATCAAGGTTATATTTATCGAATGGTACGGTCAGAAATTATGCTTCCACAGCTTATACAAAGTTAGGAGTCCGTAACAAAGAAGAAGCTGTTCAAAAGGCTCTAGAAATTGGAATTATTGAATAAGAAAAATGTTTTTTTGTTTCTTTACAGCAAAGTAAACTGTAGTTACAAGATGCAAATTTTCTCCTAAATTTAATCCTCTTTCTATTTACAATATATTGAACTATCCCCACTTTCACTTCGTTTAGAAGTGGGGATTCCTTCATTCTTTATAATGATAAAATAAAATAGGCGAAATGCTGGACACATCCCGTTTCATAACTGCTACTGTCAAGGTGGTTGTTATTATGCATTATCTTTTTCTTTTAGACCCACGCTTGTACTTTGGTCGGTGAAGCGCGGGTTTTTTGTTATCTTTTTTGCATTTGCTATCTTAATATGTAGGCTGAAAGCTCACGCACAACTGCTCCGGCAATTTCTTTTAAAAGTTCAAACAATAATTCCTTGTTATATCGCCTCCTTTTCTTCCGAATGGATAGAAGGGAGAATTATTTATAGGGAGAAATAATAAGTTAAAAAAAGCAATAGGTGTTTTTACTGAAACGCATTGATTACTCTTATTATTCATTACAGCAAAGTTTATTCAACTGAATATATTATGTTTTTTTATAAAATAATACAAACCCTGATACAATATGACTACACTGTATCAGAGTTAATTTTTAATGTTGCACCATCTTCTAATACATATGATAAATATAGTATAAAATGATGGAGATTATTTAGGCCAAGACCCGGTCCACGCATCGTGAGCACTTTCGGAATAATGTTACAAATAGTCTACTAACCATTCACAGCCGCGAATTGGCTGTTATACAGATTGGCGTAGTACCCACCCTGCTCCAGCAGCTGCTCATGACTCCCGCTTTCGACGACATCCCCGTCCTTCATGTAGAGGATCATATCTGCCTCACGGATCGTCGACAAACGGTGAGCGATAACGAAACTCGTTCTGCCTTCCATCATCTTCAGGAACGCCGCCTGGATACGAATCTCCGTCAGCGTATCAATGCTGCTCGTCGCTTCGTCGAGAATTAGCATAGGCGGATCAACCAGCATAACCCGAGCGATTGTCAAGAGCTGTTTCTGTCCCTGGGACAGGCTGTCGCCGGAGCCGTTGATTACTGTATTATAGCCCTTCGGCAGCCGCCTGATGAAGCTGTGGGCGTTAGTTGCCTTAGCGGCTGCTATAACCTCATCCTAGCTAGCATTCCGTTTCCCATAAGGCGATATTGTCATGGATTGTCCCACCAAACAGCCAAGTATCCTGTAGCACCATCCCAAAAGTATGGCGTAAGCTATCACGGGCCATATCGTTAATATTAATACCATCTATCGCAATCTCACCGGCATCAATATCATAGAATCGCATTAACAAATTCACTAATGTTGTCTTGCCAGCACCCGTCTGTCCCACGATTGCGACACGTGTTCCTGGTTCAACAACTAGGTTCAAATCGGTAATAAGGGGACGGTCAGGCTGGTAAGCGAACTTCACATGATGGAATGTAATCGTCCCCTGCTTAGCTGGGATATGAACTGCATCTTCAGCCTCCGGTGACTCCGCCGATTCATCAAGTACCTGAAAGATACGTTACGCCGAGGCCGTAGCTGATTGCAACTGTGTAATTACTCCGGTAATCTCGTTGAACGGTTTAGCGAACAGATTGGCATAAATCAGGAAACTCGATAATCCCCCGACCGATATTCTAGACATAATGACCATAATACTCCCAATTAAGGCGATGATTGAGAAGGTAACATTGTTCACCAAACGGGTGGATGGATTCGACAGAGAGCTGACGAATTGTGATTTTACCCCTGTGTGATACAATTTATCATTTCGCGCTGTAAACTCCGCAAAAGAGTGATCTTCATAACGGAAGGCCTGAACATCCTTCTGCCCGCCGATCATCTCCTCGACATAGCCATTCAGTCCACCCAATATGCGGGCCTGATCACGAAATAGCTGCTGGGAGCGCATCGTGATGAACCGCGCTACGAAGAAAGTCACTGGTGCAGATAACAGCACGACGACGGTCATGAGCGGATTCGTATACAACATGAGCGCAATCGTCCCTGTGAAGAGCAGTGCCTTCTGCGGAACGATTCCGATCTCACCGCGTAACTCATGTAGACTATAATTCCTTACATCAATTCCATTGACGAGTATTTGTCCAGAGGTAGCGTCATAAAATCTCGGAATCAAGTTCACAAATGTAGATTTGCCTGAACCAGTACCACCGATAATTCCCACAGTCTCGCCACGTTTTATCTCCACCGATATATCTGTCAGTGCCGGTTCACTCGTTGTACAAAACCAACATCTCTAGCAAGATCCCGTAAGGTATTTGGAGATAAAAAACTTTGAATCTCTTGAGCAAATAGTTGTAATTCGTCAGACACAGAAACAGACATAAAAAACGCCATCCTTTCCTATGATTCTACAGAAAGAATAGCGCATTTTTCATTTAAAAGGTACTATATAAAGAGACTTCACCCTTTCGACTTACCATGTACTTCAACGACTACTAGCTACTTCCTAAACGTTGTTCCTCATTTACTAATATATTTATGCTTTTTTTAAATTTGCAAAGGACCAACAATATTTTCATATTACTTATTAACCATTATTGGCTGGATTCTCTCCTGAATTCCCATCATTACTTGGTTGCATTGGCGTTCCATGACCCTCCCCATTGCTTGGTGGCTTTGTATTTCCTTCTCCACTACCGTTGTTTGGCTCACTTTGCTTTTGATCTTCTGGTTTCTTTAATTCTTCTTGTTTCTTTTGCTTTTCTTTTTGCTTATTTTCATTTGGCTGTTCAGTCGTATTGGCTATTTTCGCATTTGGAGAAGTATCACGCTTCTCACCTTTAATACGTAATTCGCTATCTTCTTGAACCACACTGTTCGGCATTTTAAATTGCGATTTATCTGTAGCAAACTTACTCATCATTTCTTTAAAAATCAATTGAGCAATTTTCGTATTTTTACTACTAATATAATCATCTTTACTATCCTTTGTATATCCGGTCCATACAGCCATCGTATATTGTGGTGTATAACCAGCAAACCAACTATCACGATTAGCACTTTCTGGTAGATTATATTGTGCTATTTGTTCTAAAGAATAGTTTGTTGTCCCTGTTTTACCGGCTACATCTAAAGAACCTATATTAGCTGCTGTACCCAATCCAGATGAAACAAAAGTACGAAGCATATCAGTAATCATATATGCTGTAGAATCCTTCATAACTCGTTTTGGCTTTTGCTCAAAGCTTTTTGATTTACCATCTGGATAAACGATTTTCTTAACAAAATGTGGTTTCGTGTACTTACCATCATTACCAAATGCCGCATAAGCGCCTGCAATTTCAGTTGGTGACGCTTCATTTGTACCAATCGCTGTTGATTCGGTCGGTGCTACATTAAATGTAATACCTAGCTTTTCAGAGAAAGCTTTTGATTTATTAATTCCTACTTCTTTTGCAGTTTTAATAGCCGGGATATTTCGGGAAGTTTTCAATGCATCACGCATTGTAATTGGTCCTAAATGCTTTCTATCTGCATTTCTAACTTCTTGTCCTGTTGAATACTTATATGGAGAGTCATCAATTTGATGGTAAGTAGCCCATTTTAAATATTCAATTGCAGGAGCGTAATCAAAAATTGGTTTCATCGTGGAACCTGCTGAGCGATTTAATTCAATTGCAATATTATGTCCTTTAAAAACAGCTTTATTTTCACCACGTCCACTACCAATTGCACGTACTTCTCCTGTTTTCGTATCCATAAATGTGAAAGCCCCTTGGAATTTCTCATTTGGATAATTAATAATACCGCTATTTAAAAGCTTGTCCGCAAAATCCTGTGCCTTTGGATCTAATGTTGTATAAATTTCTAAACCGTCAGATCCAATATTTGCATCTGGCATTTCTTTTTCAACTTCTTTCACAACCGCATCCATAAAAGCAGGATATGGCATTTCTTTTTGTTCAGTTGCTTTCTTAAGTCCTTCTGTTACTGGAATTTTTGATGCGTCTTCCATTTCCTTTTTTGTAATATAACCATGTCGATTCATTAATTGAAGTACAACATTTCTTCTTTCTGTTGCTTTTTTGATATTTTGTTCTTTCGTTGGATCATAGTTATTAGGCGCTTTCATTAAGCCAGCAAGCATTGCAACTTCTGGTAGTGTTAAATCTCTCAATTCCTTACCATAGTAATTTTGTACTGCTGTTGCAATTCCGTATGAACGGTTACCTAAGTAAACTTTATTTAAATACATTTCTAAAATTTCATGTTTTGAATACTGTTGTTCTAGCTTATACGCTAAATATATTTCTTGTGCCTTTCTCTTTGACGTTTTTTCCATCGATAAGAAATAATTTTTAATAACTTGCTGCGTAATCGTACTTCCACCTTGAGAGCCGTAATCCCCTTTTAGGCTGACTAAAACTGCACGTGCAGTACCTTTAAAATCTACGCCACTGTGCTCGTAAAAACGTGCATCTTCTGTCGCTAAAAACGCATTTTCTACTAACTTAGGAATTTGACCATACATAATATTCGTTCGTTTTTCTTTCCCATATTCATATATCAATTTCCCATCTTTATCATAAATTTTTGAGGATAACGGATTAACAAGTTTTGCTTTCTCGAGTTTTGGCGCATCCTTGATCATAACGAAAAAAGTAGCAACCCCTGTGACTAACCCTACAATACCAACTAATAAACAACTAATTAAAAACTTACGAAAAAATGATGTCTTGCCTTTTGGTTTTTGTTTTTTAGCTGCTGGCTGTTTGTTCTTTTTAACTTGTCGTCGCTCCTCTCGAGAACGATAATTTTCTGACATGCTATATTCTCCTGCCTTTCAATTCTCCTTTTGATTTACTTAAAATTATTGAAGTCACTTTAAGAAATATATTCATATTTAAAAAGGGTACTAAATAGACAATTTAAGTAATAAATTTGTTCCACTTTAAGATGAGGAAGAAATTTGAGCTTATCTGATAACGAAACAGAAACGGTAATAGTGGCACAACAAAAAAATGGAATTTCATAGAAAATCCATTTTTAGCTTGATGGGCATGTGGTGGTACCCCACATCCATCAACTTAAGGATTTAGACTATTCTTGAAGTTAAAAGCACGTTACTATTCACTTATGTTAATGAGAAAAGGTGACGTGCTTTTTATAAATATTTATCAAAAACAAGAGTTGTCTTTATTTGCTAAAGAGTTATATCGATATATGTCTCCCACTACACTTAATCAATTAGCTATAGAAGCAGGCGGAATGAAATGAAAACGCAAGTGCCATGGGCATCATTTTTTATATTTGTGTGTATGGTTAAATCAACAAACCGCTACTACCTCTATTACTCAACTTTGTAGTCAATTAGAAACTTCAACAGGAGTTTTATTAATTCCCTCAGGGCTAAGCCCTGCCGCTGCATGAAGCCCACTCATAATCGAACCAAGGAATCACTTGCCGCCCGTTGACTAATCCAAATGAAAATAGCAGCTAATTCTGATCCAGAAAACTTAAGTCTTCGCCTTATAAATCCTATTTCCCTTGCAAGTTCTTCTAAGAATACAGGTGTAACATATCGTTGTAATTATTCTGCAAATGGTAATAATTCATCTTGAATCGAGAGATTCATAAGAAAACATCATCCTTTCTAATTTAGCTTGTTTAGAAAAGATAACGTTTTTTTGATATTTGAGGGTATTAAAATCACCTGAGTTGATGGTTATGTATGGTGACCCCATAGCCAAAGAAGTAAGAAGATATTTAGAAGTGTATTAAATTTTGAGGCAGTGCTTGTGAACCGTATCATAAATAAATCAGGTTGTGTATGTTCGATTTTTAAATAATACCCGAGAAGGAGTGGGTTGCAGTTATAGTAATACTCTATTTTTTGTATTTCTATAATAGATATTTTTTTAAAAAACAGAATTATCTTGACAGTTATTAAATGGATTGATAAGGTTATAAAAAAATATTTCTTATCCAGAGAGGTGGAGGGACTGGCCTTATGAAACCTCAGCAACAGGTCTGCTTAAGTAGACACTGTGCTAATTCCAGCGGGTGATAATCCTGATAGATGAGAGCTTCCGTTTTTATTTGTCAGTAACGCCCTCTTTTTTAGAGTGCGTTTTTGTTTTTTCTGGATAGTAACTAAAGGAGAGTAGAAATGGAGAACAAAAATGGGAGAGAATTTCAAAGAAAAATGCAAGCACGTCATTTAGTCATGCTATCACTTGGTGGGGTGATTGGAACTGGCTTATTCTTAAGCTCGGGTTACACTATTCAACAAGCTGGCCCGTTTGGAACAATTCTATCCTATCTGATTGGTGCGCTAGTAGTTTATCTAGTTATGCTATGTTTAGGCGAGCTTTCCGTACATATGCCTGAAACGGGCGCATTTCATAGTTATGCAGTTAAATACATTGGACCTGGTACAGGGTATACAGTAGCCTGGTTGTATTGGTTAACTTGGACTGTTGCTTTAGGGTCTGAATTTACAGCCGCAGGATTACTTATGAAGCGATGGTTTCCATCGGTTAATATTTGGGTATGGAGTGCTCTTTTTGCCATTTTGATCTTTGTATTAAATGTCCTGACTGTTAAATTTTTCGCCGAATCCGAATTTTGGTTTTCATCGATAAAGGTTATAGCTATTGTGATTTTTATTGTTTTAGGAGTAGCGGCAATGCTAGGGTTTCTTCCAATGACTCATTCAAAAGCAGCACCATTCTTTTCTAATTTTACAAGTGGAGGTTTATTTCCTCATGGTGCTACGGCCATTATGATGACCATGCTTGCGGTTAATTTTGCTTTTTCGGGAACAGAATTAATAGGCATTGCAGCTGGAGAAACAGCGAACCCAGAAAAAATGATACCGAAGGCCATTCGAACTACTCTGTGGAGATTGATCATCTTTTTTGTAGGAACGATTGTTGTTTTATCTGCGTTATTGCCTATTTCCGATGCAGGGGTATTAGAGAGCCCTTTTGTTGCAGTTCTAGAACGAATTGGGGTGCCATATTCAGCTGACATAATGAATTTCGTTATCTTAACAGCCATTTTATCTGCGGCAAACTCAGGCCTTTATGCCTCTTCTAGAATGCTTTGGTCGCTTGCTAATAAGAATACGATATCCCCGATTTTTGGGAAAATGACGAAGCAAGGTGTTCCAATCAACGCCGTCATTTTCAGTATGATGGGTGGAGCTTTGGCTTTGCTCTCAAGTATTGTGGCACCAGATACTGTCTATATCGTACTTGTTTCCATTTCCGGTCTAGCAGTAGTTATAGTTTGGATGAGTATTAGCGCTTCCCAGTTCCTATTTCGCAGACAATTTTTGAAAGAAGGAAATTCTGAAAAGGACTTGATTTATCGCACACCACTATATCCATTAGTACCAATTGCTTCTTTTATCCTTTGTCTGGCATCGTGTATTGGAATTGCATTCGATCCAACACAGAGAATTGCCTTATATTGCGGCATACCGTTTATTTTGTTTTGCTATGGAAGTTATTATCTAACAAAAAATCTAAAAAAGAGGGGTGTAGATTATGTCGAACAAAATCAACCCAATTGATGCTATTTTATCCCAACATTCCATTATGCTTCTTGACGGAGCATTAGCTACTGAATTGGAGGCGCATGGATGTAATTTGGACGATCCCCTTTGGTCGGCACGTGTGTTACTAGAAAACCCGGAACTAATTTATCAGGTGCATTCGGACTATTTTCGTGCTGGAGCAGACTGTGCCATAACAGCAAGCTATCAAGCTACTATTAGTGGGTTTTCCGCGCGTGGAATACAAGAACAGGAAGCTTTGGAATTAATTAAGAAAACGGTGTTACTTGCAAGAAAGGCAAGAGATGATTTTTGGAAGGAAAATACGCAAACGAATAGGCCTAAACCATTGGTTGTTGCATCAGTTGGGCCGTACGGAGCTTACCTTGCAGATGGTTCAGAGTATGTAGGTAACTATGTTGTGACAGATAAAACATTAGCAGACTTTCACCGTTCGAGAATGTCTGCGTTAATCGAAGCAGGTGCAGATCTATTGGCATTTGAAACGATCCCTTGCCTGCAAGAAGCAAGAGTATTAGATACATTATTGCGTGAGTTTCCAGAAACATATGCGTGGCTTTCCTTTTCGCTAAAAAATGAGAAAGAGATTAGTGAAGGTATGAAACTAGTGGAGTGTGCACGAGTTTTTGAGAAAAGTGAACAAATTGTAGCGATAGGCATCAATTGTGCACCCGTAACTGTTGTGACTGGTGCAATCCAAGAGTTACGGGCAAACACAAAAAAACCAATTATTGTTTATCCAAACTCTGGTGAAACTTATAATCCAGAAACAAAAACATGGCATGGTCATGAACAATGTAACACGTTGGATATTCAATCTGAAGAATGGTACCAAGCAGGTGCACGTTTAATAGGCGGATGCTGCAGAACGACACCTTATCACATTGAGGAGATATCGAACAAGTGGCGTTCTTCCGAGTTTTTCTATTCGAACGAAGCAAAACAGTAATGTAATGGATGATAATCTAACTTTGTGTGTATTTTCATGATTTTTCTTGTTCAGGAATCTACAGTTACGTCTAGTGGCACAAAAAGTCTTTTTAGAGACACAAATGTGGATAGTAGCCTCGGGAATCCAGTGGACTTTTGGGTACCTTAGGTATGGAAAAGAATTAGGGAAAATAAAAACTGTTAGTTTAATAGACATGGTAGACAACATGCTGAATCTTTTAATGAAGATGTAGTTGATCCAATTGAAGGTGAAGGGGACCATTTATTCGTAATTAAAGTTAACGAAAAGGTTAATTTAGTTATTCAAAAAATAGTTCAATAACTATATGAAAATTTGTTGTAGTAGTAAATGTGGTCATATTGTTGTAAAAAAGGATAGATGTAAACAGGTATACTCTCCTGTTCAACTATCCTTTCCTTTTTACATACAATATTAAAATCCAAATTAGTTCCTTTTAGGAAGGTACCAATATAAACAAGACATTTAAATACATTTTAATCTTCTTTTGTGCAGTATTTTATATTGCAATGGTTTGTAGGATTATTTATATAAACTTTGTTCAAGATCATTTTATTCCTCCAAGCAGGAAATCTAAGATTGAACATAAACATTTATAATTAGGTATAAGGAGAGCTGTACAAGATACTCTTGATTTCCCAAGATTATGAGGATAATATTTTTGATACTGTTTAGCTTCATCTAAAATGAAGAAGAACATCACGTTTACACATTCTTTTTCTACCCAATCCATATCATAAGTTTCTATACTATAATGTTTAAAATAATCATCAATGTCATTAATGAATCTTTTTTCTCCATCCGTTCCAGTAATTCGTTTATATTGCAATTCTTTAAACGATTTCATTTCAAGTCGGCAAGTTTCTTCTAACCACTCATATCGTTGCTTAACTGCTTCCGTCTTATTTTCATACCAATCCTCATGCCCTTCATAATATTTCTTCATACATTCAGGTCTCTGTTTATTTCTTAAATAGCTTGGCAATTAAACCAAATTTACGTTATTTCTTTGCGGAAATAGGTTGAAACCAACTATCCCTATCATTTAACTGAACTTCAAAAACATATATAGGCTGTGAGAAACCTTTTGTATCAGTATAGTAATCTATATTATATTTTGTAATGAATAATGTATCACCTGCTTTGAAGGATCCTATAGGATCAAACTCTCCTTGTTTCAATTTTTGAAATGCCTCCTTTGGAGAAAGAATTTCAACATCTCGAATATGTGATTTTTTTGTACCATAATATTTGTAAACAGGCATTTTTTTCCCTTCGTCTTTTAACTGTATTGATGTTTTCATAGTAACTTGAGACATATCATTTTTTGTAATGGGATCAATAGGCATATTTCCAAATTCCTTCATTTGATACGAAATCATTATTCCTAGTGCGACGAAACTTACTGTAATGGGAAGGTATAAATATTTGATTATTTTGGTATCTGTTTGATTTTTTTTCAAAAATATAAGAACTATGTTTAACACAGAATATCCTAGCATCATGCCTAAAGTATTATGAAGTAAATCCGCTAGTTCCATACTTCCTCGTTGCAGTGTGAATTCAAGAATTTCAATCAATAAACTTGCTATAATTGAGATGATTAACATCCATTTTGTTTTTTGAAAAACCTTACTAAATAATGGGAATAAAATTCCTAAAGGAAAAAGCATACCTATATTCACAATGATATGGAAAAAGGAAGTAAATGAAAATGTATTCCATGCTTTTTTATAAACACTAAGTACGTCAAAATCAATGGTTCTTACAAAGGCCATATCATCTGAACGACCAAATGAAGTAGCTGATAATGCAAGGGAATAATATCCTGTTATTAAAACAAACAATATAATTTGTTTTACAGTAAGTTTTTTTTCTCCTTTACATATCTTTTTGTATAATACAAAATAACTAAAAACAAATAAAAGTAGTAACAAGAATGTGAGTAGAATCGTAGTAATCGCATAGCTAGCGATTAGATTAAAAATAGTGTTCATTTTACACCTCTGTTTTTATGAATATAATTTTGTACAGTGATTACTAATTCAACAATCGAGCTTTGGACCTTCAAAGGCTCGCAAAAGATATAGGATTTATTCGTTAGGGAAGTAATTTTAAACAAGGCTGAATAAGATAAAATCGTCATGCCGTTCAAAAATACGAGCTAAATTTACATAAATAACTGTCAAGAGATAAAGTTTTTGTTTTGGGGTTCCTGAAAATATTAGCTTGATGGGCATAGGGTACAGCCCAGTAATTGAAAAATCGCCTTTCTTGTTTTTCTCTCTATTTTTTTGTTGCTTACATTAGAGATGCTAAACTGTATAATGACTCATATTAAACTTATAAATAGACTTGTTAGTAACTTTTCATACTAATTATTCCTTTCTTCATGCTGTAATACTTAATAGACAACCTAAACAATAAAGTTGTTCCACATTTACAAAAAAAATAATTAAATATAAGATGAAATAGGCTACATAAGGGAGGGTTATATGTTACATACAAAAAGATGGAGATTTTTTGCGGTTCTTTCTATTCTAGGTTTGATTTTACTAATTTTATTAAAAATCAACTTCATTTCAATTACTATCGCAACTTCTTCAGCTGAAAGAGGAAAGATTTTTGATCAAAATGGTGCAATACTAGCTACAAATAAGAAAGTTAAGTCTCTATATTGCACTTCTAATAATGAAAAGCTATCGAAACAAGACACATCAAACACATTAGCTTTTTTTAATCAATTTTCAAGCGAGTTTCAACATGATATTTCTACAAAGAACATAAAATCTCAATTACAACAATCTTGTAAAAAGCAGACTATGAATGATATACCGTTATACTCTGATATAACTGAGAATGAACTTGCATTCATAAACAAAAACAAACCCAATAATGTAATAATTAATGATGAATGGATTCGATATTATCCTAAACACGAAATTGGTTCGCAGGTAATTGGGTATGTAGAAAATGACCTTAAATCAAAGCATATGCTTGTTGGAAAAAGTGGGATTGAGTTGCAATATGAAAATGATTTAAAAGGAAAACCAGGAAAAACTCTTATTTTTAAGATTGGTAATAAAAAGTTCTTCTGGAACATTCAAAACGTACAAAAAGGAAAAGATGTCCGGCTATCCTTAGACTCTAAATTGCAGCAAAAAACAGAGGAAGCATTAAGATCCCAAATTAAGAAATTACCTGATGCTAAAGGTGGTTATGCTGTAGTGAGCGATGTAAAAACTGGTGCAATTTTAACTATGGCCAACTCGGCAGTATTTAATCCAAATACATATGTATCATCTAAAAATGAAAACTTTAAATCACTTTCGCAAAATAAAACAATTCAAAAATTAAAGTATGGTGAATCTTATGTAAATATGTCCTCTACTATAAAACCTCTTACTATTTTAATTGGATTAAACGAAAAGCTTTTTCAACCTGAAGATACTTATTTAGATAAGGGTACCTTTCAGTATGATAATCAAAATAACATTTCGAATGCACCTGGAACGCCAACAGGTGAGATTACACCAAGGCAGGCTATCATTAATTCATCTAACACATTTATGACAGCAAAAGTAGCTCTGCCCTTATTCAACCAAAATAATGGGAATATAGAAAAAGTGGCACATATATGGACAGATTATTTAATGCAATTCGGCCTACGTTCTAAAACCGGGATTGATTTACCCTTTGAAGAAGACGGACAATATGAATTCCATCCATCTAATACGTTTGAAAAGGGGCTCTCCGCTTTATTAAATGCCTCTTGGGGAGAAAATGAAGTGCATACCCCCCTTCAACTCGCTCAATATGCAGCAACTTTGGCAAGTAAAGGTGATAAATATAAACCTCAAATTGTAAGTGCTATTATTGGTCAAGATGGTAAAGAAACCAAAAAGTTTAAACCCCTTTTAGAAAGTTCAAATCGTTATCCTATGGAATTTTGGAGTGTCGTGCAAGGTGGAATGGGTCAGAATATAGAGGAGATTAAAAATTTACCCTTTCATGTCGCAGGTAAAACGGGTAGTACAGGTTCTCCTAATGAGCAAGAAAGAATGATAAATCATTCTCTTTTCATTTCATATGCTCCTACCGAAAATCCACAAATCGCAATTTCTGTCGTTATTCCGGGTAGTAATTCAGAAAAAAACATCGCTGCTCTCGTTACAGCAGAAGTTTTAGAGTTCTGGCATACACTTCAATAAGAAAATAAAAACAAAGAGGAAGGTTCATTAAAGTGAACCTTCCTCTTTTACCATATAGAATCTATATTTATTATTTTCCACATACCTTCATGATCCTTTTCGAACACAAATGAATATTTAATATCCGTTAAAACATATTCTTTTTGTACATACCCAGTATTACCGTTAAATGTCGATATTTTTATATATTCCTCATTCTGTACTTTTTCTGGAATCCAAGCTTTTACCATTTCATTAGTTACTTCGTATAAAACATGTGCTTCTCGTTTTGGTTCAGCTAAAATCTTCGTTTTATTTCCAGTAACAGTTGCATATATATAATGCGCCTGCTTTGGT
Organism: Bacillus sp. MT94; assembly: GCF_058792475.1. Lineage (NCBI taxonomy): Bacteria > Bacillati > Bacillota > Bacilli > Caryophanales > Bacillaceae > Bacillus > Bacillus sp. MT94. The sequence goes on from NZ_JBXAEZ010000005.1 coordinate 383,973, forward strand.
TGGTCACTTTCTGTCAATCCACTTGGTACTTTATATATTTGCTTTGTATCATTTGCAAACTCTCCCCCCATTGTAAGAGCGACTTGCAACTCATGAAAAATATCTTCATTAAACTTCAATTCATCCTTCTTATAACTCTTCCCTTTAAATAGAACTTCCTCATTTAATGCTCTATACAAATCATTTTCATTTTTTGAATTTGTACTTTGATATAAATCATTCATAAATTGTTTCAATGATGCATCTTGAGCAGATTCATCTTTTGTTTTCGGCTCAATTTGAGTACTACTTTGTACCGGTGATTTATTATCATCAAGCCAAGGTTGTTGAACAATGAAAAATAACATTGTACAAACCAAAACAACTACAACAGGCAATGCTTTTTTTCGAAATGGTCTCTTATATGTTACAGAATCTACTTTACTATTTTGATATACCGATTGCTTTATTTTATCAATATATTCTTCTTCATCTTTCCGATGCTCCATTGGTCCTTTTTTCAATTTACTATACCAGTCAGGATTTTTTTTACTGTTCATCACTTCTACCCTCCCCTATTAGTTTTGAAACTTTACTTCTCGCTCTACTTAATCTAGATTTGACTGTTCCAATTGACACACCTAATGTTTCAGCCATTTCTTCATAAGATAATTCATATTTTGCGTCTAATATTAGTATTTCACGGTGTTTTTTAGGTAGTTTTAATACAACATCCCACACTTCATTTAGTTCCTCTTGTTTAAAAAACTGTTGTTCTGCCGAAGAAGACTGCTTGTCGTCACTAAAAAATCCCACTAAAGATATCCTTTTAAAATAAGCGGATTTTAAATAGTTTATTGCTGTATTTCTTGTGATTTTTAATATCCACGTTTTAATAGATGAATCCTTTCGAAACGAATGCCAATGTTTAAAAACCTTTATAAAGACATCTTGTGTGATATCATCTGATAAGTGTGGATCTTTTGTAATAATAAATGAATAATTCCATACATCTTGCCAATAGTCTTTAATAACATAGTCGAGCTCGTCATGATTACATTTTTCAATAAACTTCTGTCCCATTTCTACACCTCAAACTCATTTGAATAAACATAAAACTGCCCTCACTTTTAATATGGTTTCAATATATAGACATGATACAAGTTTCATTTGTTCCATACCGCTTTTTTCTATATAGCTACGCTTTCTTTATTTCCTCTTAACGTTACGTAGCTCTTCTTGCGCCCTTTGTATTTTGGTCCTGGTGCAAAAACAACGTAAAAGAGAATAAAACATATATATTCCTAACGAAATCGTATTTTATGTTACAAGTCCATCTACTATATTATTCAATTACTTTTGTTGTCTAAGTTGCTTACTATCAGGTATGCCTTTTTCTTTTTTCAACTACTCAATTGCTATAGAATAAGCCGGATTCTTATCGATTGTTATTACACGTGGCTTCGAAACATGAAAAGGCCGCAGCGCTATATAATAAGAAAATTCCGGATTCAAACTTTCTATTTTGAGTACGTTTAATTTATAGAAAACAAATAACAACATAATTTTCTCAATAAGTAATATTCTTATTTCAATACAAAATTCTTACAATTGATGCTATACCTGTATCAAGGGGAGCGTTTTAGTTAATTAGGGAGAAAAATTGTAAAAATGATATGGGAGGAACAAAAAATGTCATTGAAAAAGAAATTAGGTGTTGGAGTGGTTTCAGCCGCTCTTGGTATGTCTTTAATTGGTGGGGGAACATATGCATATTTTAGCGATCAAGTTGTGACAAATAATACATTTGCTGCAGGTACATTGGATTTAGCTATGCAACCAACTACTTCACTTAACTTAGAAAATTTAAAACCTGGGGACAAAATATTAAAAAAATTCAATTTAAAAAATAGTGGTTCCTTAGATATTAAAGATATCATGATGAAAATAGACTATACTGTAAACGACTTAAAACAAAATAATACTACAGAAGATTTCGGTAAACATATTAAAGTACAATTTCTTTGGGATTGGGATCCTGCAAAAAGCCCTGCATACGAGACAACCCTTGCAGAACTAAAATCACAAAGTTCAGAGATTGTCTCCAAAAAAGTATTTCATTCTAAGTGGACTGAAACAGGGGGGTTAAAACCTGGGAAAATGGATTGGTTTTGGATAAAGTTTGTATTTGAAGACAACGGCACAGATCAGAACGTGTTCCAAGGGGATAGTATTGCGTTAAAAATGGAGTTCCAAGCCAATCAAACAGAGGGAAAAGAAAGATAATTTTACAAAAATATCGTTGGAAAAATGTAAAACTGAGCTTGTAATTTTTTATAATTTGTCAAATTGACCATCAAATTTCCATATAAAAAACCAGTGATACTAGTACATGTGTAGGATATCACTGGTTTTTTTGAGTTTAACATTTTGTATGTTTTGTAAAACTATTTTTCTTTCGGAAGTACAATTCTTTTATACAATTGAACTGTAATCAAGTAGTAAATCGAGTAAATCACTACGAAAATAATAATTGGTAGCCAAATACGAAAGTACGGATCAGCCAAAAGAACGCTGAACATGTTTATACCAACTAATACGTGAACAATACCCACAATTGCTGGGACTAAAAATACGAAGAATAACTCTTTATAAATCGATTGTATTAATAACTCCCTGCGAACACCGATTTTACGAAGCATTTGATAACGTGTACTATCTTTGGATGCACCGGATAGAATTTTAAACATTAAGCAGCTTGCCATCATTGCTAAAAATGCAACTCCAACGAAAAAACCCATAAATATTAGTCCGCTGGCAAAATTATGACTCACAATATACGCTTGATACTTACTATCCAATTCTTCCGCTCTCACATTTTTATATTTTGCCATCTGTAATTCATCAAGTTTTTTCCATTCTTTTATGTATGATCCAAAATCATCTGTTCTCCCCATAAACACAGTACTTTCTTTACCCTTCATACCATCGTATATGTTTTGATCTACAATTTTCATTTCATAATCAGGATACATATAATCTGGCTGGATCGTTCTGAAAGCCTGGATCCATTGTTTTGTGTTCGTCTCTCCTTGAACCCGTTTTATTGAAAATGCACCAATGGGTATTTCCTCTGAAACTTTCTCTATTTTCATACCTTGCAAGAAAGGACGATTTTTTTCTACATCTTCTTTAAGATAATAAACATACCTATCATCAACTTTGTAATGATATTCATGTTTTTCTTGAAATAAGATACCACCCAAAATTTTCTTTTCTTCCGCTGTTGGATTATGAATGACTGAATCGTAAATTCGCATTTGATCTGTCGTTTTTAGGATGTTGTTTTTAAATGCCATACCACAAGCAATTCCACCAGCACCAAGAGCCACTAAGATTGCTACTGTTGCAAGCACATTTGTTAGACCATTAATGCGGAAATTTAATTGTGCAAAAGTAAAAGCATTTAAGCCTTTTTCACTATGTTTTTTATTACTCTTTAGCTTGTTAATCATAACTGGGAGAAGTGATCCAAATATAAGGTAAGTACCAACGGTTGCTGTGATTAATCCAACGGCCATTAATCCCAAAGCAATTAGCGGATTTACATATGACATATAAATCAATGATGCATAACCAATACCCAATAAAAGAATACCAAGGAATGCAACTACAACGGTCATTTTTCCTTTTACGGCGACACGTTCAGTTTGTGCATCTGCATGTACAAGTTGCAGTACAGAAATACGCGATAATTTAATACTATTCATAATTGCTGATAATATAAATAGTACAAAGAAGTAGACGCAAGTAATAGTTATTGATGGTAGATAAAATGCTTTATAACCTTCACCAGCAAACTCGAGTTGTTTCATTAATAGTTGACCGATACCTTCTGCAAGTCCTACACCAATTGTAATTCCAATCGCAAGAGACACAGCGCCTAATACGATTGTTTCGATAAACATAAGTAATGTAACTTTATGCTTTTTTGCTCCTAACATCATATACATACCAAATTCTTTTTGACGAAGAGCTGATAAGAAAGAGTTTGCATATAAAATATAGAAAAATGTGATAACCGCTAACAAAAAGGAACCAATTTTAAAGACAGCCACAATATCCCTAATAGAAGAATTAGATTCAAGGAACGTTTTATTGGATGCTAGCGTTTGAAACATATAAAAAGTTGAAATAGAGACAATAAGACCAACAAGTAAAACAATGTAATCTTGCAACTTACTTTTTAGGCCTGACATAGAAAGTTTAAATAACATGATTGAACTTCCTTCCTTACGCTTTTTGTGTGCCTAAGTTTGCAAGCACGTCTAAAATTTCTTTATAGAATTCTTCACGGGTACCACCGCGATGAATTTCTTTATATAACTCACCATCTTGAATGAATAAAATACGCTGACAGTAACTTGCGCTGTAAGGATCATGCGTCACCATCATAATGGATACACCTTGTTCTTTATTTAAGTTTGTCATCGCATCCAGTAAACTTGTTGCATTTTTAGAATCAAGCGCTCCTGTTGGCTCGTCCCCTAAAATAATTGCTGGCTCATGCACTAACGCACGTGCTGCTGCTGAACGCTGTTTTTGTCCACCAGATACTTCAGATGGATACTTTTGAAGGATTGCTGAAATTCCTAACATATCAGCTACCTTTTCTACTTTCTGTCCAATATTTCGTGATGGGACACCCTGAAGTGAAAGTGGAAGTGCAATATTTTCGTAAATAGATAAATTTTCTAATAAGTTAAAGTCTTGGAAAATGAATCCTAATTTTTGCGAACGGAAATCAGAAAGCTCACCTTGCTTCATTTTCGTAATATCCGTACCCGCAATTTCAACAACACCGCCTGTCGCTTTATCTAACGTTGAAATTACATTTAATAATGTTGTTTTACCAGAACCAGATGGCCCCATAATTCCGACAAACTCCCCCTCATGAATTGAGAATGAAACACCTTTTAACGCGTGTGATTGGTTATCACCTTTTTTACCGTAAACTTTTTGGACGTTTTTCACGTCTACAACTGGTTTCGTCATATATATCCTCCTACGTTTGTTTTTTCATTTCTTTAAAATAAGTTGCTATTCATATTTGCTACTAACAAAATAGTCATGTTGCATCTACCTTTTCCATAAGGCTGTCACGATGTATCCACTTGGAAGCTGTAAAGAAAATTTTATTTTAATTTCTCCACTCACCTCATCGCTTTGAATACATACATGATAAACTATAAAAATTAGGAAACACCCTGAAAAAACCTTAAGAATTCTTAAGGTTTATAAAAAAAAGCTTATGGAACCTGTAATTCCATAAGCCAATCTATTCGATTGGATGTTCAACAATAAAGGATATCCAACCTTCTTTATATTCTGCATGTATATTACCATGATGAAGTTCAACAATTCTTTTTGAAATAGCAAGCCCCAGTCCATTTCCTTGATCATTTTTTCTTGCCTTATCACCCCTGAAAAACCTTTCAAACAATTTATTCGGATCGCTAACAGGCGGTTTCTCGACTTTATTTGATACTTTCAAAATTGCCTTGTTACCTATTAGTTCAAGACATATAGATAATTCGGATGGTTTCATGCTGTACTTTATCGCATTCATAAACAGATTTTCATATACACGTACCATTTTTTCTGCATCTATGAAAATAGGTATTGTTTCTTGTGTAATTGATTTTTGAACGATTAAGCGTTCCTTTTCAAATATAGGAATGTATTCTCCAACTATTTGCTCCAACAAACCTGATAAATCGACTTCATTAAGATTTAACTTAGCATCTACGCCTGATAAACGAGTATATTCAAACAGCTCATCAATTAAATATTTCAGTCTCTGTGCCTTTGAATACGTGGTTTCAAGGTATTCCTGTAATTGTGTTTTACTATTGTATTGCCCTCGTTTTAATAAATCTATATAGCCAATAATAGATGTTAACGGTGTGCGTAAATCATGAGATACGTTCGTTATAAGTTCATTTTTTGTACGTTCTAATCGTCTTTCTTGTTCAAATGTATTTTCCAATTCCTTGGACATATAGTTGATATTTTGAGCAAGTTGGGTCAATTCGTCCTTCCCCTTAATCCCAATTGTCAAACCCAGTTTTCCATTGGCAATATCATTTACATTATCCGAAATGAGCTTCAAATATACTATTTTCTTTCGAACCAATATCAAAAAAAGTATGATAAAGGTAAAGATTGCGAACGCGAATAAGAAAAACAATGCCAAATTGCCTTCAAACATACCAAATTCTTCGTGTTTTACAAATAATGGATCTATGACGTATACCAAAATGAGGATTGTTAAACCAAATGAAATAAAAAAACTAATTGCAACAGCACCAAGAAGTTTTGTAATGATCTTATTTCTGAAACTAACATTCTTCATATTTTATACCCAATTCCCCAAACAGTTTTAATGTAAATGGGATGTTTAGAATCCTCTTCAATTTTATCTCTTATTTTTGTAATATGCACCATGACGGTATTGTCTGATTTATAAAAAACCTCTTCCCAAACTGCTTCATATATTTTTGCTACACTCAGGACACTCCCTTTGTTGCGGGCAAGTAGTTCGAGAATAGCAAACTCTTTTGGAGTTAACCTTGTTTCTTTTCCTCTTATCCATACTTGACGTGTATCTGTATTCACGGTTAAGTCACCAATTTCTAGAATGCTTTTATTATGTTCTATTGATGAATTGTATTTTTTAAACCTTCTTAATTGGGATTTTACCCTAGCGATTAATTCCAAGGGATTAAACGGTTTTGATAAATAATCGTCTGCACCAGAGGCTAGGCCCTGAATTTTGTCTATATCCTCAGATTTTGCAGATAGCATAATGATAGGCATATTGCGATCTTCCCTAATTTTCATACATGCTTCAATGCCATCCATATTCGGCATCATAATATCTAAAATAATCAAATCAAAGTCCTTTTCTTCTAACAGTTGTAAAGCTTGTATAGCATCTTCTGCCTTTTGAGTTTTTAGGCCTTCATTTTCCAGATATACCGAGATAAGATTTCTAATCTCTTTATCATCATCAACAATAAGAATTTTCGACTCCATTTTATTCCTCCACATTAAATGCAATAAGTATTCAATAAAGCATATATTTGTTGTTACTTAGTTAATAAACTTAATAGAGATGGTTTCTATCTTCTTTCTTTACTTAAGACGATCTTTTGTAAAATACACAAAAAGACCGTCACAGTATTGTGACGGAAAAACAGGAAAATTTCAATAACTAATACTATTATTATTTATTTTTAGCTTTTAAGACACCCAGCGCTATTTTGGTTGCTTCTGCAATAAGCTTATCATCGTATTTAGCATCCTCTTTATCATGATTAGAAAGTATCGCAAGAACAATTGGCTTTTTATTTGGTGGCCAAATAATTGCGATATCATTTCTGGTTCCATAAGATCCCGATCCCGTCTTATCAGCTACTTCCCATCCTCCTGGAACTCCAGCACGAATTAAGTTGTCTCCCGTAGTATTCCTTTTCATCCAATCTATTAATAAATCCCGTTTCTCAGTTGAAAGTACATCTCCTAGCGCAAAAGACTGAAGACTAGTAGCTAATGCCTTTGGGGTACTAGTATCATGTACGTCTCCTGGATGCACTTCGTTTAACTCTGGTTCAAAACGTTCAGGATTTGTAACGGTATCTCCTATTTCTCTCAGTGATTTTTTGAATTCACTAGGTCCACCTAATTGTTTAAGAATAAGATTTTGCGCAGTATTATCACTATATCGAAGGGAAGCATCTGCAAGCTCTTTCAGAGTCATACCCCTATCAACATACTTTTCTGTAATTGGATTGTAATTAACAAGATCTTCACGAGTATACAAAACTCTTTGATTTAGATCTTCTATTGATTTCTTTTGTAAAAGTACTCCCACAGCTAAAGCTTTGTGGGTAGATGCGTATGCAAACCGTTTATCTGATTGATACGTAACGGTTTGATTCGTATCAGTGTCCAATGCATAAATACCGAGTTTAGCATCAAATTCTTTTTCAAGTTTAGCAAAAGAATCATTACCAGTAGTTTCTTGTTTGGTTTGATTTGTTTGTTTTGTTTGTTTAGGTAATTCAGATTGAGTATTACCATCGGAACAGCCTATAAGCGTTGCACATGAAAGAAATACTACAGGTACCATCTTTTTGTAATGTAAAATGTTAAAAAACTTGTTTAAGACTATCATACATTTTCAACCTCTTTCAAGAATATATAGTTTTTCTAGGTGTTATACATATCGATACAATTAAAGAGTGTATCGGATATCACTCTTCTTGCATCTCACTTTTCATAAAATGATTGAACTATCATGAACACCTGTTTTATACGTATACTTAATAGACAACCTAAGTAACAAGTTTGTTCCATTTTTATCAGTAGTCGTATCTAGAAACCTAAAAAAGTCCATTTAGAAGATTTAAATGGACTTTTTCACTCATATAATACTATCTATAGTTAAACAAATAAGATTAAATACATTTAAATTTTCTTGTTTTATCTAATAAACTGTTTAGGCATTTCTTTAACGTGCTTATCATCATCACGCCAATCATAGGTTTCTTTCTGCGAAAAATATAAAGTTTGATCTCCAATTCTAACAATATTCTTATTTACCCATTCAATATATGGATCGGTATCTGGATAATTCCAATATATATTTTTCTCTGAATCTGTATCAAGGTTAACTAATTCACCCCTAACAGCATCCGCACTTAATGATCCTGCATTATGAAAATAAATCTTGATGAGATATTTTCCATCTGGAGATTTCACTGTTCGAATTAATTCCCCTTTTGGAACACCTTGCAAACTAAAAAGTTTCCAATATCCAAATCCAATTATAATTACGAACATAGTAAGTATAGTTAGTAATACTTTTCTTTTTGTTTTTTTAATTTCACCTTTTGTATTTATAATACTCATTCAACTCCATTCCATAATATATCAAAAATGAAAATTCCCCTTTAAGAAAAATATAAAAAATCAGACAGTATACTTGAATTGCTCTTCGCATGAGAATATACTAATAAAGCAGGCTATGACGTTCCTTCCTTCTAACTTCTTTGGCGAAATAGGGATGTTACTTTCCTGCTAAACACATAGGCTATGACAATTCTTCCTTCTTTGTAGAAATTTCAAATTGTTTTAGAGTTGTCAATTTCCTATGAAAATAATTAGACTATAAAACCTCTTTCTTCTTTGGGATTGAATAAACTTTAGTTTATCAACCATTGATGTAGAGGTTTTCTTTTCTTAATTAACAAATTACCACTTAACAACTAAATGTTATACCTCTAATTTTTCACTAAAAAATAACTATGTATCCTCTGTGCATTTCTCTACAATTAGTGTCTTTATGCATGTAAAAATAAAAATCTACCACTGAAAGGAGGACAGTCGGACTATTCCCCCTCTTTTATAAGGAGTGAATAGCTGGCGTTCTCATGAAAAATTCTATTTACATAAGAAGAAGTTTGAAAGTAATTATAAAAAGAGAAGAAAATAAACTACCGAACATGTATTTAGCCACTGTTTTAAAAAACTTGGAAAGTTTAGGATTTATTTTTTCCGAGCCTTTAATAGAAGAGTTGCAAACACTTTCGGTTGATGCATTCACATCGTTTTACAAAGAGTTGGTAAAACATTTAAAAGAAATGGTTGGTGCACATATTCAGTTTACTCCTATGTATCCAAACTTTCCGCAACAAATGATGGATTTAAGTGACGCTGATTTATACATCAATGCCGTTATTCATTATGTGACGTTGTGCCTACCTGTATCAAAAGTAGAAGAACGACTTCCTCTTTTAGATAGCGTTGATTTGAAAGTTATTGACTTAGGAAGTGAAGAAGATTTCAATCAAATGATTTCTCAATTGATTAGTGCAAACAGCTCTATTTCCTCAACTGATAAGACAGATGTAGAATGGGCTATTACACACACTGAAGATGTTTCCTGTTTTCTACCTAATGTAATTCCTCATAAGGAAAATATGTCTTTTATACTTGGGGTTTTATTAATAAACAGAAAAATATCAGCCGATGCTGCTGCAAAGTATTTTAAAACAGCAACTGATGTTCTTCGCCTTGCAGTTGCTTTATCTGAAGGTGATGTGAGTTTAGCATCCTCCGTTCGATTCAAGAAGTTTAACCGAGTAGAAAGACGCTTCCTTTTAGGATTGTTAGAGCAATGCGGAAACATTACCGAAGATATGATTCGATACAAAAAACGTTGGATTCGTTTAGGTGAAATTCTTCATCCAGCAGAATATCATACTCGTTTCCCAAAAACCCACCGAGCATTTGAGATGCTTCGCAACAACATTAAAGTTGAAACATTTAATGGAAAAATAGAAGCAGCTTTGTTGAATCGTGATATCATGACAGCAAAAAATCTTTTAAAAACTCGCCCGGGGGAATTTGCCAGACGCTTGGATCATTTAATCCGTTTATGTAGTGATAAGTCAACAGATGTTTTCAATATTCTCGAAGATTTTCTAAGTATAATAGGAAACGTTTCTACTCCTGTATTACTTCAACTCACAGCTCATTTTAAGCATCGAAATGATAAAAATGAATTTCGTACCTTTTTTCCAAAGGGAAATGTAGCAAAAGCTATAGGTATCGAAAATACACTTCCATTTATCTCAGAGGATATTTGTTTAATGATTGTAAAAATGTGTGAAGATACTTTAAAAAATCGCTTCGCAGAACTTCCAAGTCTCGGAAAAGTATTTTTGGATGAACAGTTAAAAAATCACTTAGTTCCCTTCTCTCAACGTTCAGCCAGCAAAGCGCTTCGCACATTATCTCGAGGAAGTAAAGTAGATTTGCCAGAAGGAGATACGATTCGTTTTTTCCTATGGTGGAAAGAAGGCTATGTGAATGGACAACATACAGGACGTGTTGACATTGATTTGTCTGCTGCAATGTACGACGAAGATTGGCAATACAAAGAACATGTATCCTTCACGAACTTACGTTCAAAAAATTTCAAAGCCTACCATAGCGGAGATATTACTTCTGCACCAAAGGGAGCATCTGAATTCATTGATTTCGATATTCCGTCTGTGCTGAAATATGGTGGACGCTATGTAGTTATGACTTTGCTTTCTTACACAGACCAACCATATAAAGATTTACCAGAATGCTTTACTGGTTGGATGGTTCGTCAATATCCTGGTTCAGGTGAAGTATTTGAACCTTCTACTGTTCAAGATAAAGTGGATATTACTGCCGACACCCAAATCTCTATTCCAGTTATTTTAGACTTAAAGGAACGAAAATTGATTTGGACAGATTTGTCTCTTACAAGAGATCTAACTTATGATAATACCATCGAGGCTAATCAAAAAGGTATGATACTAGTTGGAAAGGCTTTAACTAATTTAGTTAAACCGAATTTATATGACTTGTTCCGATTACATATTGAAGCTAGAGGTGAACTCGTTCAAGAAATCGAAGAAGCAGAAAGCATTTTTTCTTTGGATAAAGGGATTACTCCTTTCGATATCGAAAAAATAATATCTGATTTTATTGCTGACCCACAAGACTAACTACATTACAAACATTGATAATGTGTGGAAAATATCCATGTATAATGTCTATGTGAAACAGGACCTGATAGATGAATATCAGGTCCTGTTTTTTATTTAGTAGATACTAAATAGTCCGGTTAATCACTATTCATCTAAATACACTATACTAATAAAGTGAAATTTATTCGAAAAAAATTCATTAGTTAATACGTAACTAATTAAGAAACATTCATATACCAGCCCAAACATCTTTTCCATATCGCCCTTCATCTTGCACACGATCCAACCAATTTCTTGCTTCTTGTTCACTGACTTCATGAATTTCTTGATACGCTTGACAAAGGGTATCTTCTACATCCGGAGCCATTTTACTTCCATCACCACATATATAAAGATGAGCTCCATTATCTAATAACGAAATTAAATTGATTCTATCTTGTTTTATTAAATGCTGTACATATGTTTTTGGATGTCCCTCTAGACGAGAAAAAGCTGTGTGTAAAGAGATTAATCCATCTCTTTCATCATTTTCTAGTTCTGTACGATAGAGATAATCTTTTTCAGGATGACGACAACCAAAATATAGATGCGCTTGTCCTAAGTTAATACCTTTTTGCTTTTGAACACGACGCGCTTGCAAGAATCCACGGAATGGTGCAATTCCAGTACCTGGCCCAACCATAATAATTGGTGTTTCTGGATCTTTAGGCAATTCAAAGTTTGATTGTGGCGTTCGAATGAAACAGATAATCTCATCTTTACTATGACGCTGAGCTAAGTAATTAGAAGCGACGCCTTCATATGTCCCTTCTCCACTCCATGCAGGCGCATTAACAACACCGACCGTAATGCTCAGACGATTGTGTGCAACGAGTGGAGAGCTTGAAATAGAATAGTAACGCGGTTTGAGCGCAGGAAGAAGTTCTAAAAAGCGTTCAAATCGGATTTCACAAGCCTCATACTTTTCAAGAAGGTCCAACATTGAAATCCGTTTCTTTAGTATTTGTTCATGGTAAACTCCTTCTTCTAATAATGCTTCCAATTCTTTTTTATGAGGAGGACATGCTGTGAATGTTACCATTTCTCGTATTTGTGCTCGAGTGGCAGCTTCTTGAACTTCAACACTATAACTAAGAAGGTCCAATAAACTAACAGGACTGTCTAAAGGTATGTGATTTATACTTCGTCCACTTGCACTCAGTATAACTTGATCCTTCCCATTTAATCCAAAACGTTTTAAAATTCGGTTGATATTTTTCTCGCTATTAACTGGCAACACTCCAAGGTGGTCTCCTTCTTTATATGTAGCGCCTTCTGGCAAAGATACCTCGATATGTCGTGTACTTCTATCACTGCTGGGTGATTGGAGTTCACGATTTTCTAGTATAGATGCATAAACTGCTTCATATGTTCGTGCAAGAGGAGATCCTCCAAGACGACTAACAAATTGCAGACTCAAAGTACTGCGCTCTTTTTCCATATTTTTGTTGAGCTCCAATCCAAATGCCTTCATCGCATCAGACCACATGTTTTGTTTCCATTGCTCAAGCTGTTCCTCGAAATCACCACTTGCATCTGCTTCTCCGCGTTTAGAAAATCTTGTTGCTCCTTTTTGAGCCATCTGCTCATCAATGTATCTTGGAATCCGTTGGTAGGTACTAGCCCAATTATGATCTCCACAACCAAAAACTGCGTATTGAACCCCTTTTAGCTCATCTGGTTTTAGTTCCTCCAACCATTGCACAAACTGCCCTGCATTACTTGGCGGTTTTCCATTATAAGAAGAAGTCACAATAAGTACCGCTCCTTCTTTTGGCAAATTTCCAATTCGATCGTTAAGAGCTACCACTTCCGTTTGAACTCCTTCTAAACTAGCTGTATCTGCTAATTCTCTTGCAATACCTTCTGCTACACCTGTATCCGAGCCATACAGAACAAGAAGTGAAAGATTATCGGCCCCAATAATAGAAGGTGTCTTCTGGACGTGCTGCTTAATTTCATCGTTTTTCAGCTTGTCCTCTGTAGGTGCAAGAACAGTAGGATGACTAATAGTTTGTTTTCGGGGTAGAATCCTAATCTTAAAATCACCGGGCTTTAGCGTTAATGTTTGTTTTACGTCCAGCTGATAGTTTTGATAATCGATTAATTCAAAATGTTGAAGAAGCATTCCCATTACAAGAGTCGCTTCATGAAGTGCAAATTGCATACCGATACATGCTCTCTGGCCATTTCCAAATGGCTTATAAGCATGATGAGGAACCTTATCCAGCTCTTCAAATCGTTCAGGTTGGAATTCTTCTACATTGTCTCCCCATGCATCTTTATCCCTATGTAGCTGTGGAATAAGAACAGAAATACGATCTTCTCCTTTCTTAATTGGGTATTTCCCGCCAATCACTGTATCTTCTTTTGCATAGAGACTGAATGCTGGAGCGGTAGGCCATAGACGTAGCGATTCATTTAAAATCATCCGTATATACTTCAGTTTCATAACTTGTTGGTATGTTGGAGTAGGATCCGTCAAAACACGGTCTACTTCTTCATAGGCTTTTTTCAACTTATCCGGATTCTTTAATAAAAAGTAAATTGCAAAAGATAACAATCCACTTGTTGTCTCATGTCCAGCTATTAAAAAAGTGATAATTTGGAAACGAATGTTTTCATCATCTAATTTTTCACCAGTTTCCGGATCCTGTACATTTAACATACGGGAAAGTAAATCATTTTCTTCCTGATTTCCACTACTTTTACGTTCAGCAATAATATTATCTACTAAAGAAAACATAGATTGGATATCATGTTGAAATTGACGTTTCGTTCTCCACATGAGTTTGTCTTCTATATCTAGCCGCTGCAATTGGTGCATCGCCTCATCTAGAGCACGGCTCATGCTAGTGATAAAAGGATGAGGGGTCTCACGATAAAAGCTATTAAATCGGTAATTAAAACCACATAGACCAATTGTATCTAACGTAAGACGAGTCATATCCTCCGGAACATCTACGTTTTCATTCGGATTAAGCCGTGCCCATTTTTGAACGAGTTGTACAGCAAGATCGACCATCATAGCATGGTAATCTTTCATTGCCCGTTGGCTAAATGTAGGCATCAAAATATTATGAGCTTTTTTCCAGTTAGGCTCGTGAGTCTCGCTAGTAAATAATCCGTCCCCAGCAAAGGCACGAACTTTTGCTAAAGCACCCTCTATACTTTTATCGAACCGTGTTTCATCACAAACTTCTGCTACCAATTCATGTCCAGAAACGACAATGATGGTATCACTTAAAGTTTGAATTTGAAAAATGGGACCATACTCTTCCGCTATCTTGATAAAGGATAGCGTCGGTTTATCTTTATCGATTAATGGGAGATTACCCAGCGGTCCATATGTTTTCGGCTGAGGAATGGCAGATACTTTTTTTTCCATTTAAAACACCCTTTCAAAAAAGCATGAAATAAAGTGAAACTTTAATCAGTGGGGGTTTTGTTCATCCCCCACTGATTATTAGTTGAACCAATCGGGCTTTTACGGGCAGTTGGTCCCCCACCTAACTTCTTTGCTTCCGCTAAATTTTGAGGTGGGGGTCTTACTGCCCGTTAATGCGGGATAACATATCCCATTTAATAAAGAAGAAATAGCAACTAATCGCCTGGGATAAAGATATGTAATTGATTACCTTATTTTATCTTTTCCCTAACTATTCATGATTATGATATTGAGTATAAGCTTGGCAATTAGATTTATAACTTGTAGAAAAATACTAAATTAAAATGAAGCGAATAAATATAATTGGAGCCTTTTAATGTTGGTGTTAAAAGATAATCTAAACTTGTAATGTTTATGAGAAATTGCAAACGGATCTCATCTCTTGTATTTGTTTATAAAAAAGATTATTTTGATTCATTTTCTTCTAAAACACCCAAAAATAGAGAAGTTGACGAGCTTAAGATTGTAGTATTCGAAAAATCAGTAGTTTAGTTAAACCAATACGATAAGCAAGTATACCTTGTTATTAATGAAAGAGGACCTGATATGAACATCAGGTCCTCTTTTACTATATAATTATTTCCCTGCTTCTTTTAGTTTTTTCTAGCTTTAAATACCGGCGCCTTAGCAGCAAAAAAACTTGTAGGAATCTTTATCTAGCGTTTTATTCTTCTCTACCGATTTAACTTCTCGACAGCCTCCGCACTTGTATCTACACGTTTAACGAAAAAAACTAATAGTAGTGCAACAACATTCATGCCAAGCGCTACATAAAATGAATATTGAATTCCAGATAATAAAGCCTTCTGAGTTACTATTGCCTTCGTAGTTTCTGTAAAGGTTGTTGGATCTATATCAGACATTAAACTTTCAGCTTTTGTTTTTGTTACAGAGTTCATAATCGTAACAAGGATAGCAGTACCAATCGAACCGGACACTTGTTGAGCTGTATTATTAACAGCTGTACCGTGCGGATTTAAACGAGTTGGTAATTGATTAAGACCATTTGTCATAAGTGGCATCATCACCATCGCCATCCCAAACATCCGCAGTGTGTAAATAAGAATAATATGTGTGTGACTAGAGTCGAGTTGCAGGTTTGCTAGCATATAAGTTGAAACAGCTGTAATGGAAAGCCCCACTATGCCAAGAATCCGAGGACCATATTTATCAAATAGTTTACCTGTAATTGGTGACATAATCCCCATTATAACCGCACCTGGAAGCATCATCAGCCCAGAGCTCAGCGGCGAAATACCACGGACGTTTTGTACATAAGCTGGTGTTAAAATCATACCCGAAAACATGGCCACCGCGTTAACAATTGCAATTACAGACGCAAGTGCAAACATTGGGTACTTGTAAACACGTAAATCCAATAACGGCTCATCCATTTTTAATTGACGAATAATGAAAGCAATTAGGGCAATAGCACCTATGATTAAGGTTGTTAAGACAACTTTATTTGTCCAACCATCGGAGCTTGCAGAACTGAATCCATATAACAAACCGCCAAAACCGACAGAAGATAATAGTAATGAGAGATAATCAAGTTTTGCATTTTTGTTTTGTTTCATGACATTCTCAGATTTCCAAATCCCTAACAGTAAGCTAATGATTGCTAACGGTAAAATCATTTCAAAAAGCAAACGCCAGTCATAATACTCTACAATATAACCTGATAGTGTCGGTCCAATTGCTGGAGCTGTAATCATAACTAGTCCAAAAATCCCCATTGCTGTTCCCCTTTTTTCTCTCGGAAAGCTTACTAGCATAATATTCATTAACAAAGGCCCCATAACTGAAGAGCCTGCCGCTTGAACCATCCGACCAGTAAGTAATAAACCAAAATTCGGCGCTACAGCCGCTAAGGCAGTACCAAGAATAAAAATCACCATAGAGGTAATAAATAGGCTTCTATTCGAGAAACGCGTTATTAAAAATGCTGATGCCGGAATTAATATACCACTTACAAGCATATACCCTGTAGAAAGCCACTGGATCGTTGAATAATCTTGAATGTCTAAATCTTTCATTATTGATGGCAAGGCTACATTTAAAAGCGAGTTATTTAGAAATGAAACAAATGCCCCAATAAAAAGAATTACAAGCATTAAATATGGTGGTTTTCTTTTATGTAATGTTTCACTCATATATTTAATTGCCCCTTCATTATAAATTTCATTGATTCGTTTAAATCGTTTACATATTTGCACAAGAAAACATTACCCTTGCAGTATTTTGCCAAACTCTTCGAATGGATATTCTCTTTTTAGCAATTCCACTTGCCCAACATAACATTTTAAAATCTTTTTGTTGATTAAACCTTTATAAAAATGTTTGTTAACGAAATTTAAATTAGGCTGAAATATATAAAAGAAGCAACTGAAAATACCCTTCTAAAATAAAGTGAAACTTTAAATCAACAAGTCCACACACCCATTCCTTTAAATACAGGCTTGTAGATCTAGTTATGTAACCATCCATAAAAAGGAATATTACATAGGCTAAGTCTAACATTACATTTTTAAAGTGAGGAGAATAAGCGTATGCACCAATATTGGTATTTGAATTCAAAGGGAAACGGGGAACAATATACTAACCAAATTTCATTATATTCACAGCCCGAAATAACTAAATCTGAGGTAATGAATGATTTGAAGCTTCCTGAGAATTGGAGTTACCGAGTCTATCCAGTTAGTTGGGATTCACCAGCCAATTATACGGGGTTCAGTCCCCAACCCCCTCCCTTCTCTTGGGGGCAGCCAATCAATTATGCAGGGATGATGCCCCAAGGACATCCCGATAATTGGACTCCACTACCAGGTCATGAAGGTTTTAATTTTCAAAAACCTTCCTTCCCCTGGGCGCAACCATTCAATCATACAGGGATGTTCGCACAAGGGCATCTTGCCGCTTTACTATCGCCGCCAACTAAGCCTTTTCATTTCAATACCAATAACTCGGGTGTTTTTGGAAACCCTCCAGGATGGGGTAGTCCGTGGGCCCCAATGGGATGGGGAAATAACGGAGGTAACGGTCAGCCAGGAATGCTTGGAAACTTACTTACAGCAGGAAAAGGCACCATGAGTGGAATAGGAATGATCAGTAGTCTAATCGGGATGGGGAAGTTCTTCTTTTAGTTAATTAAAGTGATAGAATTGGTCCGCAGCTCAGACATTCCAACAAAATATTTCATTTTCCATTGATTTAATGTTTTCAAACATGTACTCCTCAATATATTTATTGTGTGCTTCCAATACTCCATCCAAGTTCGTCTCCTTGTCTTTCAATTTATAAAAAAATCTGTTGCAACTCTTTAGACAACAATTCCAGTTCATAAAAAATCGATAAGTTCATAACAAAAACGCCATCTCTTCCTATGATTCTAGGGAAAGAATAGCGTTTTTGTTACGTAACAATTAAGTTGTTTCATTCTTGTTTATTCAATAATTTCATTGTCATTTCTCTGCATTTTTAGCCTGATAGCGATATGATCATAACCCGTAAAATGCCATTTCTTTTACTTATGCTTTGCTAAAAATTCTGTTATGCGACGATATACATATATTTCATTTTCTTTTTTTGAAAATCCATGCCCTTCATCGTCTAATACTAGGTATTCTACATCTACTCCTTGTTCTTGCAACGCGTGAAAAATTTGATCCGATTCTTCCTTTACAACTCGTGGATCATTTGCCCCTTGGATGATAAGGAGTGGTTTATTCATTTGATTTAAGTAAGTAATTGGTGAATCTTGTATAAGCTTATCTTTATCATTATTAATATCACCTATTAAATTAACTGCGAGCGGTTTCCAATTTTCAGGCATAGATTCGATAAAACTAAATAAATTGCTAGGTCCAAAAATGTCAATGGCTGCACGGAAATACTCTGAATGACGCCCGTGAAGCAATAAGGTCATATATCCTCCATAACTACCGCCCATAACAAATAATTTATCAGGAGTTGATATCCCCTGTTCAAATAACCATTCGATCCCTGCTACACAATCTAAACGCGGTGCTTCTCCCCAATCACCTTCAATCATTTTTGTAAACGTTGAACCATATCTTGTACTACCTCTAAAGTTTGGCGCAAAAATATTATATCCCTGCCTTAATAAATATTGAAATAATGCTCTGAAATCTTTCGTCTCAGCACTTTGTGGACCACCATGAGGCCAAAATATTGTATATCCGTTTTGTACTTCTCCTTTCGCCCGGAATAATAATGCTTCTATGTTTAACCCATCAAAAGAGGTATATGTTATAACATCCGGTTCAACAAAAGAAGATTCAGATAGACCAATAACATAGTTTTTTGTTAATGCTTCCCATTCTGTATCTCTATTCTTCTTGTAATAGATGTTTGCTGTTTTCGTCGCACTTTCACCTAGCAAATATAAATTTTCCGATTTTGTAATTTCAATTTGACTTATCGTATCTACCGGAGAATTCAATAGAATTAACTCTTTTTTATCCCATACAAATTTATATAACCTATCTGTAACACCTTTCGACGAAACAATGTAGCCATTTTTTGTTTCAGCATGCCATTTTATATCGGAAATATCTTCCTTCTCTATTTTACAGATTGGTTTGAATTCCTGTTTATTTAAATCAAAAGAAGCTACATAGGAAAACTCTTCTTCATAATTTGTAACGAAAATCACTGTATTTTCATCAATATAAGAAATGGAGCCTACAGTATGTTCTTTCTCAATGGAAGGTACTAAACAAATAAGTTCTTCTCCTTTTTTTACATATCCTACATTATATGTATTACTATATGACTTTAAAACAATGTAACTTGATTCATTCGGACTTACTGCCTCTACATATGTAGGTGTCTCCACACCAGTTAACAACAGCGTATCTTCTTTTGTGCGTATATTATAACAACGAGAGTTTAAGAACATTGGGTTATCTTTACTTGTGACATAGTATAATCGTTCCCCATCCTCTGTTAAATGCACAAAGTAATCCTTTTCTGTCTCTCCTGCTGGAATCAATTCAAGCAATCCACCACCCTCTGGTTTTAATGCATAAATATGATAATTTTCATCCCCATCTTTATCAAATCCAGCTAAAATAAATCGATTTAAAGAATCCATTTTAATAAAATTGCTTGATTGATTACAATATGTTAAGGGATAAGGGGATAAATTGGGTAAATCCATCGCCCATAAATTAGAATGACCATTTAAGTTTGT
Organism: Bacillus sp. MT94; assembly: GCF_058792475.1. Taxonomy (NCBI): domain Bacteria; kingdom Bacillati; phylum Bacillota; class Bacilli; order Caryophanales; family Bacillaceae; genus Bacillus; species Bacillus sp. MT94. Next base: position 404,245 of record NZ_JBXAEZ010000005.1, read on the forward strand.
ACTAAAAATTAATTTTCCTTCATCTTCACTAACTGTAAACCTACCAATACTATAGGATCTAAAAAATTGTTCAGCATCTTCCATAGGAAATTGAATCATCTTTCTTCCTCCACTCTACCTTATATCTAAAAATTCAGAACATCTTATATATAAAGATTCTACATTTTCCTATTTATCCCTTTTGGGTTTTATTTAGATTTACTTCTACCTTCTACTTCTTCTTATTAACATTACATAACGATGCGGAGAGTTTTTTAAACAACTCTTCTTTTAGCAGTGAATATATTCTTTACTATTTCACGATTACTTCTCATTCGATATTTCTCACTAATTATCCCTCAAAGCGAAAAATAAGCGGGGAATTAGAGAGCAAAATCTACCATATACTTTTATTCAGCTAACTTCTCACCAGTAACAATCTTCATAAAAGCAGCTGCGTCTTTCTCTGCTAATTGAGCGTACTGATTATCCCCCTCCATTATTTCTACTTTATCCTTATTAGGACTAATCCACATTTGATATAAAACAGCTTTCGCTTCTATTTTCGGATTTTTAAACTGAAAAACAAACTGATAATCAGCTGAACGAGACATTTCCACCTTTTTATTTTCAAAGTTAGTATCATTTAATATTTTCTTTACTTGCAATACTTTATTCTTGTCTGTAATTACCTTCAAATCCTCATAATGATTATCACCAGCATGTTTTTGCACTTCGATTGTTTGATTATGATTTCCTATATTATTTGAACAGCTGGTTACTACAAATAAACAAATCACGCTGAAGACTAAATACAAATTTCTAATTTGCATAGCGCTCTCCGCCTTTAGTGTATATAATAGTTCACTTCCATTACGCTTTTAAAATGTAAAATAAGAATACACCCCATAAGCCACAAATAAGATTAATAGAATAGAAATGCCGAGTGCCGTATATATAATCCATTTTAAATTTGAATTCATATCATCCTCCTACCTTTCGGTAATTCCAGTATATAACAAAAAAAGCATTGGATACCCAATGCTTTTTACACTTACGCAAATAAAGAAGTATTCGCATATAAAGCTGGTGAACCACCTGAATGTACGAATAAAATATTGTCTTCCTTATTAAATTTACCTTTTCTAATTAAGTCGATTAATCCCGCTACTGCCTTACCTGTATACACTGGATCAAGTAAAATACCTTCTGTTTTCGCAAGTAACTGAACTGCCTCTACCATTTCCGGCGTTGGTAACGCATAGCCTGGTCCTACATATTCATCAAAGCACGTAACAGCGTCGCGCGGGATAAAGTTTGGAATACCAACGTGTGCTGAAGTTTCATCTACAAGTTTTGCTACTTTCTCTTCTTGCTCAGCTTTTCCTCTACTTACGTTAATCCCGATTACAGGAATATGGCTTTGCGTTCCAGAAAAACCAGTAATTAAACCCGCATGCATACCAGCGCTACCGCTTACGCAAACAACTGAACTGAAATCAATTCCTTGCTCAAATGATTGCGCCATAATTTCTTGGGCACAAGCAACGTATCCCATTGCGCCCGTAGGGTTTGATCCACCAACTGGAATTACATATGGTGTACTACCTTTTTCACTTACTTCTTGTGCTACTTTATGCATCTCTTCCATCAGGTCTGCTCCGTTCGGTACAACAATGACGTTTTCAGCACCTAATAAGTGATATAAGAAATAGTTTCCGTTAAAGTCTCTCTTCTCTTCTGGCTCAAGCCCTTCCTCTAATACAAGAATACATTTCATTTTTTCTTTTACCGCAGCAGCAAGTGTCAGGCGGCAATGATTTGACTGAATACCACCAGCTGTAATTAACGTATCTGCACCCTTTTCCTGTGCATCCGCAACTAAAAATTCTAACTTTCTCGTCTTATTACCACCGGCTGTTAAACCAAGTAAATCATCTCGTTTAAAATAAATAGTCGGGCCACCAAGTGCTTCTGAAAAATTGTTTAACTTTTCAATTGGTGTATATGATTCTGTATATTTTTTTCTCGGGAATTTAGCTAAATTCATTGTAACGCTCCTTTTGTACTTCTTTCGCAATATATGTAACGTTACTATTATTACATGTAAAAATGGTGAAGTCATCTTTATGGGTTAAAAATGTATTAGAATTTCATTTTGATAAGTAAAACCGTATTAATGATTTTAACTTAATTACGGTACATGAAATTTATATCAACGATTTTTTAAATATATCGTTCATTACTTACAATATATCAACGATTTTTCAAATATATCGATCGTAACTTGCAGTATATCAACGATTTTCTTAATATATCGATCTATCGACAAAAAACGACAGACAGGCAACCCCTTTCTCATCAACAAAAAAAGAGCCCACACATTCAAATGCAGACTCCCTCCAATCACTTATTTACCGAAAAACGAAGTAACTGCGTTAATCCCGGCTCTAAATTCATTTCACCTTTATGACGTACGTATACAGTTTTATCTCCATCAAATTTCTGAGGATTTGCTTGACTATACGTATGCCACTCATTCGTTCCTTCTATAGAATACTCCATATATTCATTTGCACCGACAATTATATTTTTACGATCATCTGCCGTTACATTTGGTGCCATCTGCGCAATTTTTGAATCACTAATTAATAACTTCTTTATATCCTTATCACGTTTGTAATCGTAAGCTGTCACAATTACATCGTTACCATATGCTTTCACTTGTAACCCTTGTTTAAATGAATAGCCATCTGGAGCAGTTTTCTCTCCTCCATTTGGCCCTGCTGACATCCAGCCTGTTTCAATCCCGCCCGTATTTACAACAGTGAAACCTTTTTCATCTCCGCCTGTAATTTTCTTTTTACCAGCCCAGTCAGGTAAGTTTAAATCCCAATGTGTATGACTCGTGAAGAAAACAACCTGCGGATAGTCTTTTAATATATCGTACAATTTATCCACGTTTAAATAATCTTGTAAATATGGTGATTGTCTTGATCCAGATACTGTATCAGGTAAAACGTGATGAGAGAAAATAAAGATTGGCTTATTTTTATCTTTTTGACTATACTCTTCTAAATTTTGTTTTAACCAACCTAATTGCTCATCACTCATATATACTTCGTCCCACATTTTTGAATCGTGGTATTTCATATATTTTTCAGTTCCTAAAAATAAAAGTGGATAGCCATCTAATTCTTTTTTATGATATACCTTTTCTTGTCCACTAAATTGTAAGTAGCGACCAAATAGTGTTTCTTCCGTTACACCATTTGGCCATGTACTTTGAGAGAGTTTCCCATCCGCTGTCCATTTACCAGCATAAAACTCATGATTCCCAACAGTAGACCATACATTTTCTGGATGCTTATTTTTATTTAACACACGCTTTACATCCTCATATTGTGACTGTTGTCCAGTCGGCGTTATATCCCCATTCATAATAAGCGCTCTAGAAAGTGGCGTCACTTTGTTCATATCTTTTAGCACATGATCAAAATCCCCTAAATCACCTTGAATATCACTAATAACATTAAAAGTTGTAGCTGATTTTCGCGCTTGCTCTTTCCCTTCCGCATGCACTGAAAACGTCGGTAATAATGCCGCCATAACTGCTAACGAAGCAACTGTCTTTTTCATACAAATTCTCCCCCTAATAATAGAATGTACAAACTGACATGTTCTGCTTTCTCTTAGGTGCTTGTCCAATTCACATTATAAGGAGGGATTGTAAAGATAGATGGAATAAAAAATTAAGTGTTTTTTAAGAGATTTTGTCTTTTTTTCACACTCCACAATTAGTAATTCGCGCCAATCTAGCTTTCTAGTCTTTAACATTACATAAATGTAAATGAATATGATGAATCTCTTCGTTTGATATGTTGTCTTTTTAATCTTTGTTATATAACCGCCACAAAATACGCTCTCTTTTCAAGTTCTCTTCATTTAATAAACGTTACTCCCCTTCTAGTTCGCTTTAAAATTATAAATCGGCTTAATAATATGTTTAATATCAATTGTTTCTTTTGTATTCTTAATAATTTCATCCATTGGCTTATATACCATTGGTGCTTCATCTAAAGTACTTTCTGCAACAGATGTAGTCCAAACCTCTGTCATTGTATTTTGAAAATCCTCTAAGTTAAGTACTTCTTTCGCCTTCTTACGGCTCATAATACGTCCTGCTCCATGAGGGCCAGAAAAGTTCCAATCTGGATTTCCTTTACCAAATGCAATGATAGAACCGTCTCTCATATTAATTGGAATGATTACTCGTTCATCTTTCTGAGCTGAAATAGCACCTTTTCGTAGAATCATATTTTCCATATCGATGTAGTTATGAATTGTAGTGAATTGATCGGTTACATTCCAATCCATTTTAGTGACGATTTCATCAATCATTGCTTTACGATTTAACTCCGCATATTTTTGAGCAATTTTCATATCATTCATGTAATCTTTAAATCCTTGTCCTTCTAAATAAGCTAATTCTTTGCGAATCACCGGTTTCTTAATTTCACGTAAAGCTTCATGTATTTCTTGTTGTCTACCTTCTTTCGTTAAACGTTCAATGATTTCTTCTTTAATAGATTTAACGTTTATAAGTTGCTCGTAAGCAAAGTTTTGATAATACTCTGCTACCTGTTTCCCTAAATTACGCGAACCACTATGAATGACAATGTATACATTCCCTTTATCATCCTCATTCAGTTCGACAAAATGATTGCCCCCGCCAAGTGTACCAATACTTTTTTGAGCACGTTGCAATGTAAACGGGGCTCTTACACTATCAAAATCAATCATTTTTGAAAATCTATGTTCCTTATCTCGAATACGAAAACCACTTGGGACAAATTTACGTATCGTTTCGTCTAAGTGATCGAAGTTGATTTCCTCTTTTTTCTTATTAATCATAACAACTTCCATGCCACAACCAATATCGTACTTACCTCTCAGTTTCCTGAAAGAGTGGACTATACCTTCTCTACAGTCATCGAGATATGCAGTCTCTACTGTAGGCTCACCGTATTAATTATTCCTCTTCAATTCAAAATGGATGAGGAATAATTCTGTACCTTAGTCTGCTAACATGGTACAAGTCTCTGAACCATTCGATTATGTCACCATAACCACTGGCTGCTGATTGCCCTCGCCTTTTATCGTTAGGGTTCCCAGTCAATTGAGTGAGTAGTTTAAAGTCTGAGCCGATTAGTTAACCCCGACTAAATTAGGAACAATCTTATCTTGAATTGTCATTGTTGTCCCAATCGTACAACCTGCGCCCGCATGTGTATCTGGCATAATACGGATCTTGCTATCCTTTACGAATTGTTGGTTACAAAGATCAATAATTTGACCTGCTGCAGTTTTTTCTACATTCGTAGTAAACACTTTTGCTTCATTGTATTTCCCTTGTAATTTCAACATCTTCTATTTCCCCTTTCCTTTAGTTTCTACAAAACATTAATTTATAGATATTATATATTTATAATTATATTTTCCACCACTACAGCTCATTTCCTTTTTTATAAAGAAAGACACAGAGATTCCTCCCCATGCCTACTAATTTCCTACCTTTTTACCGCATGTACATAATGTACTGTCTCAAAAGCTTCTAAATAATCGTTTCGTCCTTCAAAATATAATACATCAATATCCTCTGGTGATAAATGCTCATAAATGAGTAAGCCCGCCTTCTCTAACAGTGCTTCCATTTCAGCATAAGAATAACATGATTTCATCGGTTCTCCGCCTACCGCAGCCATTTTCACCATATTTTCAACTCGATTGGACAGTCCTTTTTTCGTAAATAAGTTTTCATCGGGATAATCGAAAACGATAGAACTCCCTTCTGGAACCATAGCGAATAAACATTCTATTAAACTAGAAAACTCTTCTTTTGTTAAATAATACGAAACACCTAAAAGACTAAAGAAAGTCTTTTTATTTTCAAATCCTTCATTGCGTAACTGTTCATAGGAAAATTCTTTCGTAAAATCCATTGAAACAAAATGAAGGTTATTTGGAACTTCAAGTTCTGCTTCTTTTATTCTTTCCTTCTTAGACGCTTGCGTAGAAGGATGATCCACTTCAAATATTTCTATTTTATTTTCTAATTCTCGGTGTCTAAGACTGAACGTATCTAAGCCTGCACCGAGTATGACGTATTGTTTTGCTCCTAATGTAATTTCATGTAAGAATACTCTTTCACAATATGCCGCACGTGCTAAAGGTGTTGGTGATAACTGAACTTGTGTAATCCATTTTAATATTTCTTTTGGATTGTCTTGAAACTGCTCTGCGATATCTTTATTGAAAAAGTGTATCCCTTTAACCATGTTCGTTTCAATATCGTTACGTTCTTTTTGTGAAATGAAATCTTTAGCTACATAATCATCAAAGATTTTAGAATTATCAAAGTCACTATGATATACTCTGCTGAAAGCCGATACTAACGACGTTACACTTGCTTCACCTTGTTTCACGCACATACACTCTCCTTCATTTTCACAACAAAAATAGGGTTCCCCTGGCCAGGAGAACCCTATTATACACCTTATTTTTATATTGGTAAATTATAGCATAAATAAGTTTTTTTGTCAAGTTTTCAGCCTACTAACGCTCCAATAATTTGTGTAATCTCTAGCAGGAAGATTTCGATCTACACCGAATATTCCAGTTCATAACAACACAAATGGAGGGCGTCATGAAAAGATTAGTCATCATTACAGTTGGAAAAACACACAGTGGAAAAACTACATTTGCAAGAGCATTAGAAAAAGAGTTACCCCACTCTTTCGTTATGGATCAAGATAATCAAGCTGAATTTATTAACACGCATTACGAAAAATTACAGCCGGCTAAAGGCCCTAATACATTTAAGCACGGTCTTTCAAAATTCATTGTTGATTATGCGAAAGAACATTCAAATTTACACCTTATTATTTGTAATTCCAATCGCAGTAAAAACGGAAGATTCTATTTACTAAACGAATTATTTCCACAGAATGAATATGTACGCATATTAGTTCATTTTGCCATTCCAGATGATGTACTTTATGAAAGAGTAGGCCTTAGTAAACGAAGTACAAATATTTTTAGGGGAAACTATTCCAGTTTCAAAGAAGTACTCCATCGCCAACAAGTTAAATCACTACATGAAGACGTAGTAGATCCTATAGAAAATGGAGCTGATTATTTGTTTGTTATTCGTAACAGTAAGGATGTAAACTCTACTATATTAAAAATTGTCCATCTTGCTAAAGAGTTCTCCCCTACTCCAAAATAAGAGACTATAAAAATTACATAATCATAGATTATTATGCAAATACTTCCTCTAGACGGCGCAGATGGTATATAATGATGGAAGAATCTACTTCTATATGCTCATTTTTACACAAAACAGCTCATGCATATGAAAGAAAAGAGGTACAAAAATATGAAAACAAAACAAACAATCGCTGCGTCTACACTAGCTTTAGCAATGATTGCTGGCGCAAACTCTGCTCATGCAGAAGTAAATGATGCTACTCCTCAGCAAAGTACGGGAGATCGATTAGCTGAAATTAAGCAACATAAACAAGAGTTAGATGCGAAATTACAGCAACACAAAGAAAACGTGGATCAAACATTAAATGAACTTAACAAAGTTAAGGAAAATGTTGATACTAAGGTGAATGAACTACATGAACGTAAACAAGTTGCTGATGAAAAGATTAACGAAGTTAAACAGCATAAACAAGAACTAGATGCAAAACTTCAGCAAGACAAACAAATCGCCGAAGATAAAATTGCTGAAATTAAAGAGCATAAAAAACAAGTAGAAGATAAAGTTGCTGAAGTAAAAGAGCATAAGCAAAATATCGATAACAAAGTTAATGAGATTAAAGAACATAAACAAACTGTCGATGAAAAAGTGAATGAAATGAAGCAACATAAAGAGAACATTGATCAAAAGGTTAATGAACTTAAGGAAGTTAAAAAACAAGTAGATGAAAAATTAGCTGAGTTAAAGAAAGCGAAACAAACTGCTGAAGACAAACTCGCTGAACTAAAAGAAAACAAGCCGAATACTGGTAACACGTTAGAGGAACTTAAGAAAATTAAAGGCAATTTAGACAGTCTTTCCGCTAACTTAGAACTAGCTAAACAAGATGTAAAAAACAAACTAGCTGAATTACAAAAGGCTAGAGAAGATTTACTAAATAAAATTAACGAAATTAAACAATCGAAACAAACTGTTTCAGACGATTTAACAAAGAAAAAACAAGACTTAGATATTAAAATCAACGACTTTAAGCATACTGAGAAAAAAATTGACGACAAATTAGCTGAGTTACATACAACGAAGCAAAATGTTGATAACAAGATTAATGAAGTATCACAGTCTAAACAAACGCAAACAGATAATGGTACTAAAAGCAATAACGCTAAAGAACTTCCTAACGCTGGTAGCGAGCAATCAAACAATATGGCTCTAGGAATGCTATCTGTATTAGGCGGGATTTTATTACTTACTCGTAATAAAATTAAAACGTTATTCTCTAAATAAATCCATTAAAAAAAGGAAAACCGCACATACAGGTACGGTTTTCCTTTTTTTATATTAACTGTCCATCTCGAAGCGTCAATATACGATCACATACATCAAGCATTCTTTCATCATGTGTAATCATAATTGCTGCTTTTTGGCTCTCTTTCACTTCACGTTTCATCATTTCAACAACTTCACGTGCGCGTTTTGAGTCTAAGCTTGCCGTTGGCTCATCCGCTAATATTAAATCTGGGTTGTTCATGAACGCACGAGCAATTGCTACCCTTTGTTTTTCCCCGCCAGATAGTTGATTTGGATAATGATTCTTTCTTTCTCCTAATCCAAATGCCGCTAATAAATGATCTGCACGCTTTTCGGATTCTTGTTTACTTTCTTTTTTTAGCTTTGCAATGTAAAGTAACTGTTCTTTCACATTTAAATATGGAACAAGGTTTGCAAACTGGAAAATGAATCCAATTTTTTTCAAACGAATGTCTGTCATTTCCTTTTCTGATAGCTTCGTAATATTTTGCTCACGAATGTAAATATCTCCTTTTGACGGTGATAATAAAGCACCCGCGATCGATAATAACGTACTTTTCCCTGATCCAGAAGGGCCAACGATTCCGATAAATTCTCCAGCTTTCACATCAAGCGACATCGGATGAAGGGCTGTTACTTCCGTATTTCCTTCTCCATACACTTTACTTACTTTGTCTAATTTTAATAATGAAGTCATTACATCCCGCCTCCAATTGCTTCTAATGCATCAACTTTTAATACTTGGTATAACGAAATAAGTGTTCCTAAAATACTAATTACGATAAAAATTGCTGCGTATTGTGCAATCATCGGTGTTGTTAATAAGAACGGCATACCCGCTGGTAAAATTTGTTCTAACCCTTGTACAAGAACGATACTAATTACCATCGCAACGACTGATAAGAATAACGCCTGTACGACTAAGCTATTTGCTAAATACGAGTTCTTCGTACCAATTGCTTTTAATACACCTAGTTGCTGTGTTTTTTGCAGTGTAATGACGTAGAAGAATACACCAATTAGTAATGCAGCGATTACAAGTAAGAACGCAATAATCATCGTTAACGTTCCTTGCTCTTCTTTAAATCCTGGAATACTTTGCAGTACTTCTTTTTTATCGATAACGTGAGCATTTTTAATTTCTTTATCTGTGTTAAGTGCGATTGCACTATAATCTTTTTGGTTTGGTTGTGAAATAGCGCCCCATACGTCTTCATTTACATAAACGACTGGTGTATGGCTAAACATTTGATCTTTCGTAAATCCGACGATTTTAAATTCTTTCTTTGAAACAGGATCGATAATTGTATCCCCAATATCGATTCCTTTTTCTTTAATTGATTCATCAGCAACCATTTCGTTGTTTGCTGTACCTAACTTCTCACCTTTTACAATGTTCGGTTCTAAAAATGTATCGCGTTCACTTGAGAAAATAGCGATATCAACCTTTTTCGAACTATCTTTCTTTTCATATGTTGAAACTTTCACACGAAACGGAACTGCCTCTTTCTCGCCTACTTGACTTACTACATTATCTACATCGTCTTTCTTAATTTGTGAACGAAGTAATTTATTTTCCGCATCATCTGCTAAAACGAACTTATTTGCCTCCATATTTTGAATCGATGAAGCATTATCATATGATAATCCATTTGCTAATCCTGAAATAACAAGGACTAAAAATGATAGTAACACCATAATGAGTCCGATTAATCCGTATCTTAATTTTGATTGTTTCAATTCGCGCAGAGCTAAAAACATTTCGCTCGCTCCTTCCTCTTTCTTTCTATGCACTAATCATAAAAAAGAAATATGAACGGAATATGAACAGAAGATTACAGAGTAAAAAAATAAATTTTCTGAAAGTATTGAAAATAAATAGAATCCTTGATACAATTCAGTCAAATAATATTGACCGAGTAATTTAATTCAAGGAGTTGATCATGTTGAAGCCCGTATTAACACTAACTACTTATAGCCAACTAAAAGCATTAAGCGATCCATTACGTGCCGAAATGATGATACGTCTATGCGAACGTCCTTATACTGGACAATTACTATCTGAGAAATTCGGCATTTCAAGGGCGAAAATTCATTATCATTTAAAAGAATTAGAAAAGAATGGTCTTATAGAGATCGTTTATACAGAAGAAAAGAATGGGATTGTTCAAAAGTTTTATCAATCTGTCGCTAAAGGCTTCACCCCTGCTACAGATCTATTACCTCATTTAGAAATATTAAGCGAATCAGGTCGCCAAATCTTTTTACAAATGATAGAAAGAACGAAAAGCCAAATTCTCGCTGCACCAGAAGAAGCTTTTACATTACGAAATGCAAGTGAAGATCCAGCTAAGTGGAATTACGTTTCATCCTGCTGGGAATTTGATGCTACGCCAGAACAATTTCAAGTGTGGGTGAAAAAGTTTCATCAATTGATGGCTGAATTAAACGAAATTACAAAAGGTGCAGATAAAGATCCGAATAGTAAACCTTATTATATTTCTACTACTGCACTTCAAATCGCTGAGAGAACAATGCAGCAATTTATTAAAAAAGAAGAAAAATCGTAATACGATTTTTTTTACATAAACGGTCAAATTTATTTTACCGAATAAATTTATTATAAAGGAGTAGATAAAGTGGACATATTAAAAAACCGGAATTTCCTCTTATTATTTTTAGGAAGAATTTTCACCAACATAGGAGATAGTTTGTATTATGTAGCCGCAATGTGGCTCGTATACAAATTAAGTGGTAATCCTTTTTATTCTGGATTGGCTGGTTCCCTTACGTTATTACCTTCTGCATTACAATTTCTTACTGGTCCATTCGTTGATAGATGGTCAATAAAAAACACCCTCGTCATCACACAAGTTTTGCAATGCATTCTTATTTTAATCATTCCTATTACACACTACTTCGACCTACTAACAGTCCACCTACTACTCATCATCATGCCAATCGTAGCCTTTATTGAACAATTCGCCTATCCCGCACAATCAAAAGCTTTACCACTTCTACTGCATAAAACACAATTATTAAAAGGAAATTCACTCTTCTCATTTGCATATCAAGGCATTGATTTAATTTGTACGACTCTTTCTGGAATATTAGTAGCACTATTTGGCACCATTACTTTATATGTAATCGACTCCTTTACATTCGCGATTACTGCCCTTTTGTTCTTTTCATTAAAAATGCCAAAACAAACTGAAGCAGACACAACACTTTCAACTAAACAATATTTTACTGATTTAAAAGAAGGGTTTTCAATCGTATTTCGTTCCTTAATGGGCGTCTTCTTAATCGGTTCCGTTGTCGCTAATTTTTCAATCGGTATGACGATGGCAATACTCCCTTCTTTCGCTGATTCTTTAGGTGGTGTAAAATTATATGGTTTCTTTTTAGCCGCTATATCCGCCGGTTGTTTAATTGGAGCACTATTCAGTTCATGGGTTGGTAAACATAATGTTGGCCGTGTCTCCATTATTAGCTTTGCGACTGGCGCTTTCTTTTGGTTTCTCTCAACGGTTGTACCATTTCAATGGCTATCCATTTTTTTATTCGGCTTAGCTTGGATACCAATTGGTGCGACCAACATATTATTTGCGACTATTGGTCAAATTGTAATTCCAAACCAATATCTTGGGCGTATCAATTCAGTCACACGAAGCATGGGCACAATTGCTATGCCACTCGGCTCTTTAATTGGCGGATACACTGCGAATGTATATAGTAGCCAACTCATTTTCGCGCTTGCTAGCATTGGGATTTTATTCATTTCCCTCGTATGGCTACTTCATCCGAAATTACGGGCTTTTCCAAAAGCTGATGAAATTACAGCGGATACTTTTGAGCTTCGATTTAAGGAAGAACACGGGAAAGGTGCGGCTTTATAGCAAACCAAACATAACCCCGTTCTAAATTAGGGACGGGGTTAAAAATATAATTATTTCATTTTGGATGTAAAATACTTCACTAAAAATATAACAATAAAGTCGTTTGAATATCTAAAATTTATTCAACAATAGCACCAACTAAAAGGTTCCGTTAACGCTTTGATGGCCATGCCCCCTGCATTTTCCTTAATTGAATAATTTGGCCTGTATGATAAGCATCATGAAGCATGATGTCCAGTAATTTACCTTCAAGTGAATTTTGTTCAAGCTCTCTTTCAGAAATTGCACTTAACACCTGTCTTAAATTACGCTGAGCATTTTCAGAGCGTTCAACGACTTCCTTCCATTCCGTATCATTATTAGATTGCTTAGTAAGATAAAAGGTGTCATTACCGTCAAGATTATGTGTCCATTCACGTCCTTCCAAGTTTGCAGCAAGTCTTTCTTTGTAATAAGTGAGATGATTAACATTCTCCCAAATGGTATTTGTTGTCTCTCCAGCTGGTTTCCACATAGCCTGTTCGGCTGTAAGTCCTTCTATAGCATGTTTAAACGGTGCATACCAACTCTCTTTATCGAATGTTGAATCTAGTACGTTTAATAACAAGTCAATTCGTTTCAAAGTAATTTCCTCCCTACACAGTTCAAGTTTTAATACACTCCCTCTAACTCTGTAGAGATTCTACATTTTTAAATAAACTTCCTCCTAATCCCACTCCATAAACTCATCCGATTATGCAATTAAAATGACTCATATTTTTTCATTTTACACGTATACTAGCGACAAAAAAAGAAGAGGCTGTTCCCAAACAGCCTCTTCTATCTATTTAGGAAGCTCCACCCGAACAGTCGTCCCTTCCCCTTTCGTGCTATATACCGAAACGGTCCCTTTATGCAGTTCAACAATCTTCTGCACGATTGATAATCCTAAACCGCTACCTTCTACGTTTCTTGCCCTTGCTGTATCTACTTTGTAAAAACGATCAAAAATACGTTCCATCTCTTCTTTTTCCATTCCGATTCCGTTATCGGATATAGAGATAATGACACTAGACTCTAACTCTTCCACGAAAAACTCAATCGTTCCAGCATCGTTTGAAAACTTAATACTATTCGTAAAAATATTACTCCACACTTGATGAAGCAAGTTTTCATCACCTTTAATTGTAATGTCCGGCACATCAAACTCAACAGCGATATCTTTCTCACGCCATTTCCACTCAAGCATAAAAATGACGTCTTTAATTTGCTTCTGCAAATTGAATTCTTTTATTTGTAGAACTTTCTCTTCTTTATCTAGTGATGCAAGCGTGAGTAACTGTTTACATAAACTAGACATTCGCTTACTTTCACCCTCAATAATTTGTAAGTAATGGTTTCTTTCTTCCACGCTCATCTTTTCTGTTTGCAACGTCTTCGAAAAACCTTGTATAGAAGAAAGCGGCGACTGAAATTCATGTGAAACGTTCGAAACGAATTCTTGTCTCATTTCATCTAGTTCTTTAATACTTTTCGTCATCTTTTGGAAGCTCGTAGATAACGTTCCTATTTCATCTTTTCGTTTTACGTCTAATTCAATTTTATATTCCCCACTCGCAATTTTTTGCGTAGCCTTCGTAAATTTACGGATTGGGCGAACGATATAACCTGCTGCAATCGCTATAAAAATAATACTTAATAGTACGATAAACCCAAGTAATACCGCTAAGAAAATTCGCATTTCGCCAAATTGGTTCTGAATGTCAGGACGAATAAATAAAGCGTACTGTTTATCACCGTGTTGCACTGGTACACCGACGCTATTAATTAATTCATTATCGAAAAACCCTGTAATAAAGAGACGAGTTGGATAGGTGGAAACACCATTAAACGTTTCTCCTTGCAATACTTTATGAACAGTAGCATCGCTAATAGACGTCTTACGAAACGCATTGCCAATACGCTTTCCATTCTTTTGATCATCGACAATATAAATTTCATACCCTAACTTTGCGATAGAATGTAAGTACGCCTCTTGATTTTCTTCACTTTGCTTTTCATATAACGATTTAACTTCTTCAGTATACTTTAAAATCTTTTCACTGTTATACGGTTTTAACTTCACTTGATAATATACGTTCGTTAATAAAAAGCCGATAATACTACTAAGTAGCATAATGCCGACCGTCATAAATACAAATCTAGAATATAGTGATTTCATCTTATTTCAACTCCAACTTATACCCGAGGCCGCGCACTGTCGTAATTTGAAAATCATCCGTTCGTTTTGAGAAACGATCTCGTAGTCGCTTCACATGAACATCAACTGTTCGTTCATCTCCTTCAAAATCCATTCCCCATACTAATTCAATTAATTCTTCTCTTGAAAATGTTCTTCCAGGATAACTAGCAAGTTGTGATAATAGCTCAAATTCCTTTAAAGGAAGCAAAATTGTTTGACCGTTACACTTTACTTCCACACCTTTTCGATCAATTGTCGTTCCGTGCAACGTAATAATATCTGCACTCAGCATTTGATAACGACGTAATAAAGCTTTCATACGAAAAATCACTTCAGCTGGTTCAAATGGTTTCACAATATAATCGTCTGTACCAGAAATGAAGCCTTTTTCTTTATCCACTAACTGGTCTTTCGCAGTTAATAAAATAACAGGAATATCATGATACTTCCGTATTTCTTCACATAACGTATAGCCATCAACAAATGGCATCATAATGTCTACGATCGCAAGATGAATATTTTCCTTCTCTAATACGTCTTGCGCTACCTTTCCATCTTCCGCCTCAAAAACTTGAAATCCCTCTTTTTGTAAATGATAATGCAACAACTCTCTAATATGTTTATCGTCATCAGCTAATAAAATATGTATCATCTTCATTAAACCCTCTCTCGTTCATCCTTCTACATCACTACATTAAGAAACAATTGAATTTTTTGCAAGAAAAAGAAAAAGAATCTATTTTGAAAAAAGATTATTCAAAATAGATTCTTACGTTTTAGTATTAAGATTATTTTAATGAAAAATAATTTCTATGCTTTAGAAATATCAACGAATCCTTCTCCAAATACGTCACGAACATCGTGTATAGCGATGAACGCAGCCGGATCTGTAGTTTGAACAATCCGTTTTAGCTTCACTACTTCTTGCTTATTAATAACAACATAAAGAATTTCCTTCGGAGTTTTCGTGTAATAGCCATGACCTGAGTACACAGTAACCCCTCTGCCCATTAAGGTAGTTACCTTCCCGGCAATTTCATTCGGATTATCAGAAATAATCGTAATGGCTTTCTTCGGATTTAAACCTTCAATTACAAACTCCATCACTTTCGTTGCTACATATAACATAATAATTGTTATCATCAGTTTTTCTGCACCAATGATGAAATACGATGAAAACGCAACAATTAAATCGAAGAACAGTAGACCGTAGCTAATGCTCCATCCTAAATATTTATGTGTCATCCTTGCTAAGATGGTAGTACCTGCAGTTGTTCCGCCAACACGAATGATTAGACCAATCCCGCATCCAATAAATATTCCTCCGAAAATGGCATTTACGAGCATTTCATCCGAAGCGATCGTCCAACCTTCTGTCAAATGAAGAAATAGTGAGTTTGTAACTACAGCAATGATTGTATAAATTGTTGTAATCTTATTTAAAAATTTATAACCGGCTATTAACAAAATCGCATTTAAAATTAAGTTAACTAAACCCGGTGACCATTCAAATAAATAGTACGTAATAATCGTGATACCTGTTACCCCGCCCTCACCAAACTCATTCGGGATAACAAACAAATTGACACCTAACGCAAAAAGAAATGCACCGATAATAATAAAAATAATGTCTGTCGTTCTTTTTTTCATACAGTACCTCACTTCTTATGTAAATATTTATTCTGTCATAAACTCTCACCATTATATCGTGGAATATTCAAATCGAACAGTGGTTTGTTTTTATTTTAATATAAGATAAAAAATCAACATTATTTATTATGTACTGCAAATAAAGTTTTGATTTCACCCGTAATTTACTCTTAAAAAGAAATGCTGAACATTGACTTGCACAAATTTCAAATAAAAAAGTACCCACCTAATTGTCATACGCAATGATAATTAGATGGGTACTGCATGATACATTTAGTTTTTACATGTATTGTTTGGAGAAAATTGCAAATAACGACTTATACTCGCCTTATTAAGACCAAATCCATACATCATCATTATTTTCAACGTTCGTCTTTGCTTCATGAACTTTTTCAATATGGTCAACTGTGTTCCAGTTAATAGAACTTCCGCCCCACCCTACATACTTCATATCAATTTTCACTTTCTCACCCACATTAAATACTTGTCCCTTTGTTAAGAGAACATCAATAATATCTTTCTTCCCGTTTAGCGATGGATACTCAACTACAACATATTTAGTAGCACCGTCTCCCTCATCTTCCATCGTTCCTACTTTTGATACTTCTCCAATTACATAATCGGGCGAGCCATCTTCTTTCATGTGCATACCTAACTTGTTTGTTGTATTTTCAACTGCAGTTGCAACCATGTACTCTGTAAAATTACGCATCATAGATCCAGTAGCTTTTACTTCATCTCCTACTTTCACGTTTGAAAGTGAATCAATATACACACTAACAGGTTCCTCATATTGCTTAGATTTTACAACAATCACACCGTTATCTACTTCTACTACTCGTCCTTCTAACGTCGAGAAATTCGATTCAATAGAAGCTGCACTCGCTTTTGTTAGTTCTAATCCTGGTACATTTGTTCCTGATAATGCTGCGATCCCTAAAGCACCTGCTAAAATTATTTTTTTCATACCCATATGTAACATCTCCATTCATGATAATTTTATTTTTTTTGATTGGTATCGACCAACCTGTAATCATTATAGTTACAGGTTGTAAAAATAACAACCGTTTTCCTCATGCAATGATGCATACTGTGATTTTCAAATATAAATTTTAGCAAAAAATATTTGTAAATTATTCCTATATTCAGCACTAATACTAAATTCTCAAATTACAGCAGGTGAACTTATTGAAGGCGGAGAAACTAATGTCATGTACAATGTTCTTCAACTCTACGGTTTGTATAGCCGTAGTTCATTAAATTATATAGGAGCGGGATTCATATGTTAATAAAGCCAAAGAGATTACAGCCAGGAGATATCGTAGCAACAGTAAGTCCTTCATGGGGCGGTGCAGGTGATTCTGAAATAAGATGGCGATATGAACAAGGAGTAAAAAGATTAGAAGAAGTTTTTAGTCTTACGGTTATCCCAATGCCAAATAGCTTAAAAGGTAGCGAATACCTTTATAACAATCCAGAGGATCGTGCGGAAGATATAATGACAGCATTTAAAGATACACGCGTGAAAGCAATTATCGCGAATATTGGCGGTGAAGATAGCATCCGGTTACTTCCCTATATAGATTTTAATGTGATACGCGAAAACCCGAAAATTTTTATGGGGTACTCTGACGTTACTATTTCACATTTATTTTGCCATAAAGCAGGGCTTTCCTCTTTATACGGTCCAGCAATTTTGACCGACTTTGCCGAAAATGTAGAGATGGATCCATATACAATTGAAATGGTAAATCGTACTCTCTTTTCAAATGAAACGATTGGAGAGATTCAACCAGCTTATGAATGGACAAGTGAGCATTTAGAATGGATTGAAATAAATAAGGATACAAGACGTACGATGCAGCAAAACAATGGATATGAGCTACTTCAAGGCTCTACCACTGTACAGGGGCGCTTAATTGGTGGTTGTATTGAAGTATTGGAATTTGCAAAAGGAACGGAACTTTGGCCTGAGAAAAAACATTGGGAGAATAGTATTCTCTTCTTTGAAACTTCTGAAGATCATCCAGAACCAAGTTATATAAAATATTGGTTACGAAATTATGCAGCACAAGGTATTCTGCAAAAAGCAAAAGGAATCATTTTTGGTAAACCGAAAGATGAACAATACTATGAAGAATATAAACAGGAAATATTGCAGGTTATGAAGGAACATAACTTAGAAGATTTGCCGATTCTTTATAATTTAAATTTTGGCCATACTGAACCGAAGTTTATTTTACCTTACGGTGCAATGGCAGAAATTAATTGTGAAAATGAATCTTTCTCTATTTTGGAAAGTGGCGTGGAATGAATAAAAACACTCCTATGAGATATGTCTGTGAATTGGTACTTTTTAAAAGTATATAATTGGAGGGAGATTACGTGTATGGAAGTAACATTTACAGTAAGTAAATGGGATGAAAAACCAATTGATGATACTAGAAAAGATTTCCCTTTTAATATTGCTCATGTCGAATATGATATTGATGGGGAATTAAAAGGAAAGGCTTTTGTTGAATACTTATTATATTATTTAGACTCAAATATAAATGATGGTCACTTAGCTACTGCTAAAATTTCTGGATTTTTACACTTTGAAGGGATTTATAAGGGGCAACAAGGGACATTTACAGCTCTAGAGCAAGGAATATTTGATAAAGGAAATTTAGATTCCCCAGGAACAATTATTAAAGCTACCGGTAACTTAGAAAACCTGAGAGGATCCTATAATTATCAGTTTACAGGTCAAACTAGTAAACTAATTTTAGAGTTTGAATTTCAGCAAAATACCTTATAATTTAGTGGAAAGGACATTTCTTGTAATACTAGGAATGTCCTTTTTGTTGACGAGTTTATTCAAGTTAAAAATGAACAGAGTATATTATCAGTATTCAGCAATGTATAAAATTTCTTCATGGGGGAATTAAAAATCTACACCCTAGAGACATCATGCCCCCACCTATTCATTTCTTTTCTTACTAATTAAAGAATAATCCCCGAAAAACTCCCCTTCATAACTTCCTTTTCAAGTTGATTCCTACATATAAACGTCGCAATAATTTTTGTACGATTTTTTTCATCAGGCTCAAATTGTTCAATAGTTACGTCACAACGAATGGTATCACCACTAAAAACAGGACGTAAAAATTCAAAACCCATTTTGCGAGCTAGTACGTTATAATCACCGCCAATTTTTGTAGGCAATGTTGATGTTAACAGCCCTTGTACAACAAATCTTCCCTGCTCATCTGGTGTAACATGATGAACGCCTTCATCTTTCGATACTTCTGTAAATAACGCAACATCCTCTTTCGTAAAAGTTCGTTCAAAGGTGATTTTTTCGCCTACTTGCAATTTCATCCATACCCCTCCTCAAAAACACTTGTAAAATAAGAAAAACCGAAACTAAAAATCATTTCGGTTTTTCTAACTAAAGAAGTCTATTTATTTTAAAGAATGTACAAACAACCCGCTACGCAGTTTCGGTTCAAACCACGTTGATTTTGGCGGCATGACTTCTCCGGCATCTGCGATTGCTAATAAAGCTTCCATTGATGTCGGATATAGTGAAAACGCCACTTTATATTCACCGCTATTTACAAGACGTTCTAGTTCTTCTAATCCACGGATTCCTCCGACAAAGTCGATGCGTGAATCAGATCGCGGATCATGTATTTCAAGCACTTGGCTTAATAAATGATCTTGCAGGATAGATACATCTAAACCTCTAACAAGATCATTCGCATCAAACGTTTCCTCTTTCACAGTAAGCTTATACCACTTCTCATTTACATACATACCAAATGATTTGGGCTCATTTGGTTTATACGGAGAAACAGTTGCTTCTTCTACATAAAAGTACTGCGTAATTTGATTTAAAAACTGTTCCTCTGATAAGCCATTTAAATCTTTCACAACTCGGTTATAATCCCAAATCGATAATTCATCATGAGGGAATAGAACCGATAAGAAGAAATTAAATTCCTCTTCTCCTGTGTAATTTGGATATTGTTCTCTTCGCATAAGTCCTACTTTTGCAGCTGATGCAGAACGGTGATGCCCGTCTGCAATATAAAGATTAGGAATATCTTCAAATGCGTTTACTAAAGTCGTAATTACATCTTCATCTACAATCTTCCACACAACATGCTTAACACCGTCTTCTGCTGTAAATGTATAAATTGGCGTATGTTCTTCTTTCCAGCTCCTAATTAAATGCTTTACTTCATCTTTTGTACGGTACGTTAAAAAAATCGGACCTGTATTTGCGTCACACACATCTACGTGGCGAATACGATCTAGCTCTTTTTCATGACGTGTTCTTTCATGTTTTTTAATTGTATCATCTTCATACTCATCAATAGATGTACAAACGACAAGGCCTGACTGCGTTCTTCCTTGCATCGTCAGTTCATAAATATATAGCGCTGGCTCTTCATCTTGTATGAACACTTCTTCTCGTATAAATTGCTTTAAATTGTCGCCCGCTTTTTCATACACGCGATCATCATACGGTGACAGTTCAGGATCTAAATCAATTTCTGCTTTATCAACATGCAAGAAAGAATATGGATTCCCTTTTACAACTTCCCTTGCCTCTTCACTATTTAATACGTCATACGGTAAAGCTGCCACTTGTGCCGCTTTTTCCTCTACTGGACGAATGGCCCGAAACGGTCGTATTTTTGCCACATTCCTCTCTCCTTTACACAATCATTCGAACGGCTACAACACCTGTAATTTTGCTTATATTTTCTACAATATTCTCTTTTATTATATCATCAATTCCGTTATCGATATCAATCATTGTGTATGCCCAAGAATGTTTACTACGATTAATCATATCGGCAATATTAATATGATGTTCTGCTAAACATCCTGTAATTTGTCCTACCATGTTTGGAACGTTTTGATGCATAATTGTAATTCGTTTCTTTCCGATATACGGCAATTCTACGTTTGGATAGTTTACTGAATTACGAATATTTCCTGTCTCTAAATATTCACGTAATTGACGTGCTGCCATTACTGCACAATTTTCTTCTGATTCAGACGTAGATGCACCAAGGTGAGGCGTCGCTGTTACATTTTTCATCTTTATTACATTTTCATTTGGGAAGTCCGTTACGTAATGTGTAATAATATCTTCTTCTAATGCTTTTTGAAGAACCTTTTCATCTACAAGTTCTCCTCTAGAGAAATTAAATAGACGCATCCCTCTTTTCATCTTCTCTACAGCGTGTTCCCCAATAATCCCCTTCGTTTGATTCGTAAGAGGAATATGCAGTGTAATATAATCACACGTTGCAAAAATTTCATCAAGGCTAAATGCTCTTTGCACATGTGTAGAAAGACGCCAAGCTGTTTCAACTGAAATATAAGGATCATATCCGATAACATCCATCCCTAATGCTAACGCATCGTTCGCAACTAAAGCACCAATTGCGCCAAGTCCGATAACACCTAGACGTTTCCCTGCAATTTCTGATCCAACAAATTGTTTTTTTCCTGATTCAACAAGCTGTGGTACTTCTTCACCCTCTAAGTTTTTCGTCCAACTTACACCATTAATAATGTTACGTGAAGACATAATAAGACTGGCAATAATGAGTTCCTTTACAGCGTTTGCATTTGCCCCCGGCGTGTTAAATACTACAATTCCTTTTTCTGTACATCGCTCGACAGGAATATTATTTACACCAGCGCCAGCTCTTGCAATCGCCTTTAAGTCTTTTGAAAACTCTTCTTGATGTAAAGAGTAGCTACGAAGCAAAATCCCATCTGGGTGATTGATTTTATCCCCTACTTCATAACGTTCTTCAGTAAAAACTTGTAAACCTTTTTCTGCAATTTGATTTAACGTTTGAACACGAAACATATCCCCATCTCCCTATCTATTCTCAAGCTCAAATTCCTTCATATAATCTACTAATTGTTGTACGCCGTGTGCTGGCATCGCATTATAAATACTTGCACGCATACCGCCGACTGAGCGATGTCCTTTTAGCGTAACGAAACCGCGTTCCTTCGCCTTTTGTAAAAACTCATTATTAAGTTCTTCTGACGGTGTTGTAAATGGAATGTTCATAAGTGATCGATACGCAGGGTCAACTGGTGAAGTAAACAATTTAGATTCATCTAAAAAATGATAAATAAGTGAAGATTTCATTTTATTTTGTTCTTCAATCGCAGATACTCCGCCTTGCTCTTTCAACCACTCTAGTACAAGTTTTGTTACGTAAATACTAAAGGATGGCGGTGTATTATATAAGGAGTTATTTTTACTGTAAGTTTCATAATTTAACATTGTCGGACAAGAGCGATCTGCTCCCCCAATTAAATCTCTTTTTATAATAGCAATCGTTAAACCCGCAGGTCCTAAATTCTTTTGCGCCCCCGCATATATAAGACCAAACTTCGAAACATCATATCTCTCTGATAAAATATTTGAGGACATATCCGCAACGAGCGGCACTCTTTCTACATGTGGAATTTCCACATATTTTGTCCCCTCAATTGTATTATTCGTTGTAATATGTACATAATCTAGTTTTTCATCACTTAATAAACCGTCCAGTTTAGGAATCGTAGTAAACTTCTCTTGCTCGGAAGAAGCAATCACTTGTACTTCCCCAACTTTTTCGGCTTCTTGCAATGCCTTTTTAGACCATGAGCCAGTTAGTACGTATCCAGCTTTTTTATACGTATTCATTAAGTTCAACGGTATCATAGAGAATTGTAATGACGCACCGCCTTGTAAAAATAAAATATCATACTCATCAGGGATGCTCATTAATTCACGAAGTAAGTTACTCGCTTCCTCTATAATACTTTGAAAATAAGAAGATCGATGACTCATTTCCATAATAGACATGCCTGTCCCGTTATAATTTAATAGCTCCTTTTGCACTTTCTCTAAAACTGGCAAAGGGAGTATTGATGGTCCTGCTGAAAAATTATAGACTCTCTCCATTACCCTCATAACCTCCCTATTTCTCATTGGATTATTTTTTAAACTTTCTGAATTATAACCTAAAATATAATATGTGGTCAATTTGTTTTCTATTATTACGGCGCAAGACGCGATGGAATCGCTTGCAAGTGCAGACTTTTTTATGAACATATAAAAAAGTGTTAAGTACATAATCGTACTTAACACTCTAATAATGAAAGAATAATAGCTAATCGTTCGTAAAGAACCGATCAAAAATTTGATAAATAGCAGAGAGACCAATGAGCCAATAAATAGTGTCCACAAGCGCCGGCATAGAACCAAACCATTTCTCAACTACATTGTAATCTAACGCTACAAATAACCAATTCAAACCGCCAAGAATCACCAAAATTACTGTAAGGTAAGACAAAAATTTCATTATGATTGCCCCCTAGGTGATAAGATGGTGAAAGGCCTTTCACTAGAAATATATGTAGTAAACTTTAAAACTTACCTATTTTATAAAATTTATTTTCGGTACCACCCGTTAATAACTGCCTCTGCTTCTTTACTATGTATTTGATACGGATGTGTACTATCATTAGAGCCAATAAACCAAATTGAAAAACCTTTAAAATATGGTTTCGGTTCTAATACATCGCGGTAAGCACGCCATCCATTTAATTGTACATCTTTCGAAAACACATTTGAAACATCTGGATTCCATGGATTTTGTAATCCAAGTTCACGTGCTGGAACGTTAAATCCACCGAAGTAAACTGGCTTTCCTGTTGCATTATGTAATTGTTCCAATTGCTGAACAACATTTTGCCCACGATTATATACTGTTGTCGCAAATAAACTTTGTTTCACTTCTTCATATGTTGGATTCCTTTTTCCTGAAACTTCAAACCAACTATCTATGCTAACAATATCCACCTTTTTTAAATACGGGCGATTGATTTTTTCTTTAAACTTCGCTTCATAAGAAGAGTCCCAACTTGCTGTTAACCACCAGTTCATTTGATACAAAACATTTCCTTTATACTGATTACGAACAAAATTAATTGTATCGCTCCAGTATCCTTCTGCATACTCCATATTCACGAAATTAGAAGCAATCTTTAGTCCATACACATTGTATTTACTTGTAATGGAATTAAAAATATCTTGCAGAATAACCGTCTTCCAATTCCAGAAGAAATCATTAATGTTACTTGGGTTCCATTCTGTCTCTCCAACATTCCCCTGCTGAATATACGGGAACGGTTCCACTATAACTTGAATATTACGCTTTAATAATTCTTGAATTAAAATAATAGCTTGTTGCTTTTGCGCTTGATTAATTACCATATTCGTAGAAGTCACATTCGGGATATCCACTTGAATCGGTACATTTACTGTATTTAAATTTAAGCGCTCCACATCCGCTAATACTTTCGCTACATTTCCAACTTCCCATACTGTTACGTTTCCTGATTTGATTTTTCCAGATTGAACAGTATTTACATCTGCCTGTACATTTCCTTGAAAACAAAAAGAAAACAACATAATAAACACTCCTAAAAAACTTATTAAACTCTTATTTTTCTTCACAACTTTCCCCCTATAATTTTTGGCTTTCTTGATTATTTTATACAACGTTTCATATATATTCCACAAAAAATCCAATAAATTTTTATTGATAAAAATGCTATTCATCCTTTATTCACATCTTACTCATACTAAGCTCCTAAAAATAGTAAGATAAATAAAAAAGGAACGGATTTCTGCTCCTTTTTTATCTTTTTACGATTATCAATCCATTTCCCTTTTAGGCTCTACCAACATGATGTGGGATTCCTTTTCAGTGAAAGGTTTATGCTCAACGCCTCTCGGGACAATAAACATCTCGCCCTTAGAAATTTTCACCTGTCCATCACGGAAATCGATGAACATCTCCCCTTCAAGCACAATAAATAGCTTATCCGTATTAGGATGCTCATGCCATATAAAATCTCCATTAGCTTTAAAAAGCTGAATTTGATCATCATTCATTTCACCAATCACTCGTGGATACCAATAATCGTTAATTTTAGATAACTCGTCATTTAGTTTAATAGGTTGGTAATGGATAATAATCCCTCCTCATTTTTAACTTCCACTATATTACAATAATCTAAGTAAAAAAGTCGTCATTACGCTTAAAAAGAAAATGCTCCGGCCAGAACTTTTCATTCAGATAGTACAAAGGAGTGATTTCAATGAAAGTTCTTTCAATCCAATGTTTCCTTTAACTCTCCATAAGTATAGAACAGTGATTTTCAAATAAGAATGGACCCCTGTTGACATTAGTATGGATTATTGATGAACTTCTCGCGATATTTAGTAGGCGAAATGCCAACTCGCTTCTTGAAAACTCTACTAAAATAAAAAGGGTCTGCGATTCCAACAGCCTGCGCAATTTGTTGTACAGGCACACCACTTGTACATAACATTTTTTGAGCCATCTTTATACGATAGTTCAATACATATTCTGCTGGCCCCATACCTGCATGCTTTCTAAACACGTAAGAAAGACGATTTCGATTAACATTATTTTGTTCTGTAAGCGTATGTATTGTAATATCTTTATAATAGTATTTACGAACGTAACTAGATATTCGTTCGAATAAAGTATGCGACTCATAGTTGTTTTCTCTATTGACAACACTTAATAAAGCTTCATTCAACGCTTCGCGAAACAGCATTTCGGTCTGAAGCATCGAAATGCCTCCACGCTGATTATACACATCCCAAAGACGCATAAGTAATTCGACAAGACGAGGAGATTGTCCTGTTAATAATTCAAAATGCTGATGAGTAAAGCCAGAGTCTTCTCGTTCTGAATTGCTTATCTGATATAAAACAAGAATATATTCCCAGTTTATTTCACCAAGCATTTTATGGGCTAATGTCATTTTTGCACCCCCATGTATAACTTTTCCTGGGGAAAGGATATACGGCGTACCATTAAATTGAAATTGCGTCTTCCCTGTAAGTGGAAATACAAATCCTGGGAAAGAATCTGTAGACTCAGCACAAGGCACACCTGGATTTTTAGCATAACGATATACTCCTTCTACTCGGAAAGGATTATTGGCAAGATACTCTGCTAACTCATTCACGTCCAACTTCACAATGCACGCCTCATTTCAATAATAGTTTTCTTGTAATTCGCGAGATTAATTGGTGTACATTCTGGGCAACGCTAAACTAAAAATAGTACATACGACTTAACAAGATCTGGTTATTAACCTATAAATATATTGTTTTTCATTTATTGACAAAAGTATCCTCCCTATATTATTGATAATGATTTTCATTGTAGTTTGATAAAAAAACATTTGTCAAGTTGGATGGCGTAGAAAAATGACGAAACAAGGGGTACAGAGGGACCGTTCTGTTGCAAATAATACCTGGTCTTTGTTAACTAATTCCCCTCAAAACTGGAATAATCATGTTAATAGTTGTAATGGCTTTATTTGTTACAGCACTTGCAGCATGTGGAAATAATCGTAATCCTGAAGAAGTTGCTACAGCGTATTTCGAAGATGGAAACAGCCTACTATCAAATTAAATGATAGTAGGCTGGCTGTTAAAATTATTTAAGAACTGGGTTATGTTCTAAATGATAAGCTTTCATTATCAAAAAGATTATTACTAGTCCCTCCACAAACAAAAACACCCTATCACTTCGGTTCTAAATTTAGCACCTTCCCCTCTATTCCCTCCGTATTCAATGTAGTCGTATGATACGTTCCACTTACCCAATCATCTATTTGATCATGATACCAATCGCTTCTAAAATGTCCCGATTGTCCTGGCCCTACGATATGATAACCGTTTGACATATCTTTCGTATCAATAACAAATCGCCAAGAAGCCCCGTGATTTACAATGCCGTTATCGCCGTAACTCGCTGCTTGAACGGTAACTTGACTTCCGCCAATTGGAACTGGTTTCTCACGATTAAAAGCGAGTAACGCTAACATACTAGATGATTTCGAAATTGGATGTGTAAAAGCGAGTTGATGATAATCGCCCCACTTCCAGGCCCCAACATCGGGTCCATATTCCTTCTGCAATTTCTTCATTACATTCTCGTACGATGTATGCACAACTTTTGTGAAACCTCCGTACTTAGAAAACCATGCACTATTTTCTCCTGCTACTTGTTTCCGGATTAATTCATCCACAACTTGTGACTTCCCTTTAAATAACTCCATTACATCTTTCGGTATTTCTTTTGAAAATAACGTATTTGAAATCTCTTTCATTAATAAATGGAATATTAATGGTGCCGCTTCATCTTTACTATCGTAAAAATTCCACTTTGTTAATTGGTTTACACCTTCTTTCTCTACCTCATTTAAAGATGCTTTATTTAACTCTTTTAAAAATATAGGAGTAAACTCTTTCCCGTATAAATTCTTTTGATCCATCTGTAACTCTTCTAAATCTTTCACCGTATACTTTTCCTTCTCTTGCAAAAATTCTTGAATACGCATTTGCCTATATGGCTGTGCCCACGTATTGCTAATATGGTACGGATAATCATCATCAACAATTTTATTATTCGCAGTTGAAATAAAACCTTCTTTCGGATTTATAACTTTCGGCAGCTGATCAAATGGAATATATCCTTCCCATTCATATTCATCTGTCCATCCTGGAACAGGCAAGCTACCATCGCCTTTTTTACGCACTGGTATATTTCCATTCGCTTTATAAGCAATCGTGCCATCGTTTGATGCAAACACAAAGTTTTGCGTTGGTGTATGGAAATCTTGAAGAGCGGTTTCAAACTCCGTCCAGTCTTTTGCTTTGTTCATATTTAATACAGCTTTTAACTCAGCTGACGGTTCTAAAGCTGTCCACTTTAAAGAGAATACGGTTTTCGTTTTCTCCTTCCCCTTATTCGCAAACTCTGAAATTACTGGTCCATGCCTCGTAATTGTAACGTTATAAGGAATTGTCTTCCCGCCTTTTACTTTAATAGACTCGTCTACAACGGTAGCTTTCTCCCATTTATCGTTATACAGAAATTCATTTTCATTATTAGGATTTCTCTTCTCAATATATAAATCTTGCACATCAGGCCCTGTATTCGTAACGCCCCACGCTATTTTGTCATTGTGTCCTAATATAACACCTGGTACTCCAGCGAAAATAACGCCACTCACATTTAAACCTTGCATTTCAAGTCTCGTTTGATACCAAATAGAAGGCGTCGCAAGAGATAAATGAGGATCATCTGCTAAAATTGGCTTACCTGATGCACTCTTCTCACCGCTCACAACCCAGTTATTACTACCGTTAAACTCCGGCGGAATTATCGTTTTTGAAAAACTTTGCGCTACGTCCACATTTGTATTTTTCAGTTCAGCTAGCAATCTAGGAGCATCTTTCGGATATTTAGGAAATAGCTCATTTGCTTGCTCTTTCGGAAGGTTTTTCAGCGCCCAATATCGAAACGCCTGTCCATGCCAATGTCCTCCTAAGTCAAACGCCATATACTTCCCGATCGTTAAAGTATCAACAATTGACCACTCAGCAGGTTCATAACCTAATATAGTAAACTCAACTGGTAATTTCTTTTCCTTTTTCGCCTCACGTATAAAAGCGTTCACCCCATCAGCAAATGACTGCAGGGCATATTTTGCTTCTCCATCATATTGACTAACTGAAGCTTCTGCCGCTCGCCGTAAACCGAGTGTTCGAAACAATTTATCTCGGTCAACAGCTGCTTCCCCAACAACTTCACTTAACATACCAGAAGCTTGTCTTCTACTTAAATCCATTTGAAACAACCGATCTTGCGCTTGTACATACCCTTGTGAAAAATATAAATCATGTGCATTTTCCGATTTAATATGCGGGACACCTTTACTATCCCGCTTCACCGTAACAGCGTGTTGTAAATCCTCTAGCTTTATCGTTCCATCTATCTTTGGCATAGATTTCAGCGTATATATATTCAAAAAAATCGCAGCGGAAATAACTAACAAGAGAACGATACTACTAGCCCAAATAAAAATTCTTCTTCCCCTTTTTCGTTTCTTCTTTATAACTACCTCCATATAACCACCCCTTTCTCACACTATTCGCTTCTTTTTGAGAATGAACCTTTTAAAAACATTAAAAAACCCCCTTCATTTTCCTACCAATGAAGGGGGTCTTTCTTATCGTTTGCTACGCCAACTTTCATTATGCCCAAGATTTGCACCTGTCGCTACTTGCACATCATATAACATTTCACTAAAGAAGCGTTTATCTACTTCTTTTGGTACAATGCGTCTTTCATCATCAATTTCATCGTACTCATATGAACCACGATTTACTGTACCTGCTTTATAAAATTGAATGTCAAATACACATACATCTTCTTCATCTTCATAACCAATCAGCGCTCCGCTAAATGACAATTGCACTCCTAATCCGTTACAAGTATCTTCTTTGTAAAATGTATAATACACACCGCCATCTTGAACAGATCCACGGATCCATCCAAGCTTCGTCATCTTACCGAATAACGAACGACCATTTAGTAAAATACCACCAAATCTCTCAATAGCACTCTCATCATTCTCTTCTACTACAAACATTGGACGCTCAATTTGTAGGAACGGCTGAACAATTCCCGCACTTTCTAATTGCTCTTTCCATAATTCCTTCTCCGCCCCAGACAATTCTAACGGATGAACGAAACCAATAACAGTGCCAAATGAAAGTTCATAACTCTTCCCTTCAATTGTACAGAACACGCCACCTTCTGCATAACGGAATGCGTTCAGCAACTTCCCTTCCTTATACTCACCCCAAATGAGTGAAATAGAAAATTGCTTCATAATTGAATTATCCATAAATACAGACTTCCATGCATTATGTGACCAATAACGCTTTAACGAAAGTGCCGCTTCTAATCGTTGTTTTTGCATTGAAAGAGTAGTTCGGAGCTCCTTCTTTAAAGAGGCTAATTCTTTTTTAGCCTCTTCAGCCTTTTCTACATCATCTTTTGCATTCGGCTTTGGAAGTGACTTCATACGTTTTCCTTCCTCTGTCTCTAATTCAATTTTTGACTCTGTAGTTAAAATGGCAGTAAAACTTCGATTCCCGAAATCAATTATCTTTTCACCATGTATAGTAAAGCCAAGGTCCGGCACCAATTGATCTTCCAGCTCTTCCTCTGTTATACCACGTGTTTTCGCAGCAAGACTTAGGGCTTCTTTTGCTGCATTACGTACTTGCTTATGTTTATATTTAAATGCTATTGCATGAATAGACATAAGTGCAAGCTTAGATGAAGACAAACCTAAAGCACGAACGGCATCCGCTGCTATCTTTCCTCTCATTTGAAGCACCCATTCATCAATTTGCTTTATAAGTATGTCGACCATTTTGTCGTCACTATACATTCCGTATAACGAAAGAATTCCACGCTTCTTCACATCTGCGTCTTGAGAAATCCATATTTGATATATTGTTTGCACATATTCTTTTAAGTCCTCTTCATTTAAAGCTCTACCAATTACTTCTGCCGTTTCTTTCTTCTCAATAACAGCATCTGAAATATACTGTTGTAAATAGGCTAACGGAATTGCAGCATCAGCAATTTCATTAGAGTCACGTAAACGGATTTGTGGCTCATCCCCAATCAATTGCAGAAGTGAATTTCTTGTTTGTTCCGTTAAAATACGTGCACATAGTTCTTCGATCTTTTCTTCCTCCGTTTGAAATAAAAACGACAATTTTCCTGCGAAAGATGCATTTTTACTTTCTTGCAAAGCTTCCTGTACAAGTTTCGTATATTTTTCAAGCTTATACTCTATTAGTATTTTCATCACATTTTCACGAACAATCTTCTTTTTATTATGAAGTTCAACTGCTACATCTGCTGCAGCTTCTATATCTTTTGAAAGCAGTTTAACTACAGACTCACGCATTTTTTTAGATGAATCTCCTAAGCTTTTAATTAAAATCGGACGCATTTTAACCATGTTATCCTTTGCTAACTCTTCTAAAATATATGCTTTTGCCATAGCAGAATACTCATCAAACCGTTCAATTATATATGCTTGTTCTTTTACAATTACACAAACAAGCGCTTCCTTCGCCTTATTTCTCTCTTCACTGTAGCATGCAGCTTCTTCAACTGCATAAGCGATAAGTTTTTCCTTACTTAACCCATACGAAAGCAGATCTTCTAATACTTGTTTCGGCTCTACTCCTCTGACAGAACATTCGTAAAGAAGTTCGTATAAATTAACACTATCATCATCTCCAAACTGTAGTGTAAGTACAGCTTCCCTTTTCGCTACATCATCTATATCCCAAAGAAGCGCAACCTCTAACACCGGCATACCCCAATACATACTTCTATATTTCGGATTTTTAAGTATTTGCTCCATATCCTCAAGTGACAACTTCCCTAGTAAATAATCACAATATGTATCCCGCACTGTAGACAATTTAATTTGCAAAGCAGCAACAAAAAATTCTTCTCGCATTTTCCCTCTATTTAGCTCATATCCTTTTTCGGCTAGCGTTCGTGCGATGATGAGATAATTCATTTTACTTACATATTGCAAAGTTTGTTGAATAAATTCAGGGTTTTCCTCCAACATAAAGCATAGCAATTCATATTCATACGTCTTACAAAAATCCTCACTATTCAAATCATGTTGCCTTAGACGATGCGCAAAAAATCTTTCCTTAGAAATCCAAAACTGTGTACAAAAACTTTGAATTTCTTCATACGTTTCTCTATTTACACTACCAGTTTTTTTGTGGTTTTGAGACTGACCGAGAGTGTGACACATATAACGTGTTGCATAGTTTATAAAACCCCAAACATTTTTCTTCGCCAATATCTCAATATATCGCCTCGCAACATTCGAATGTTTATGAACACAAAATAATAGCCGCCAAATATGTTCCGGTAAATTCCCACCTATAAATACTTCACTATCATCTTCACCTTTTAAATACCGTTTAACTGCTTCAACCTTTTCCTTTTCCTTTTCCCCTAGCAGTTTCAATATAAATTCTGTATGTTCTTCTAACCTCTCATTCAATAAAGAACTATATGTACGAAACTTTTCATACTCTACATCAAACATTACGAGAAGTAATGTTAATTGCTGTTTAGTTGGTAAAGTATGTAATTGTTCCTCTATATAGTTCGGTTTCTCTTTTGTTAACTCTCTAAGAAAAACATCTGCTTCATTGACGTAACTTGAAATACTAGATAAATACCTACATGCAATTGCTACAAGTTTGTCCAAAGGTAGTGCACTTTTTTCTAAATAAACCTTCATTTTAGAAAAACTGACATGCGCAAAACGGACTACAAGAACATTTAATAATTGCTCCTCGAGTATATGATAAAATAACCGAAAGAAACCCGGATCTTGTTTATGTACTTTCCTAAAATCGTTTATAAATCGCTCCGCAAAATCGCTTCTTTTTTGATCACGAATCGTCGTTAGTTCAATATCTTTTAAAATCTCTTCTTCTTTTGTCTGTAAATATCGTAGTGATAATTGTTCCTGTTCTTCTGTCATATTAATATATTGAAACAACTCAGATGTACTAGTAGTCAAACTTTGTACCCCCCGCATCTTTTTATCTATTATAAAAATACCCTTATTTAATGGTAGTATAGCATAAAACCCACGAAAAACGAACGTACATTCTACATTAAATTAATGTAAATTAAAATACACTACTCAACATACATTTCCTTCTCTCTAAACTTCCCATTACACACTTCTCCCCACTAAAATCCTTTAACTTTTTGCTACACCAATTCCTCAAAATCCCCTTCACATAAGCTAACGTTTTCTTATTATTTTCAAACGCAATTTTAAGTGCCTCTAACACTTTCTCTCCAGAAAGTCTTTGTATCCAATTCTTCAATTCTTTCACAATATATGGGGATAAACTACTAATATTTTGTTCATAAAACTTATAAACTTCACTATTTGGAACGTTCTCTTCTATACTTTCTACCTCTTCCGCTTCTTCTTTCTCTTCAATAACTACTTGTGAACTACTATTATCCTCTTCTTTTGGCATACCAAAATGCTGCAATAATAATGGAATCGTGTATTCTTCTTCAAGGCATTTACGTAAAAAGATATGTATGAACTCATTACTTTTTACAGTCTTTAACTCACGTAATACGCACTTTTCTACATTCGTATTTGAAATAGGGTTATAGTGTAACCAGTTTATTATGAATACCTCTTTCGTTTCCGTATCATATAAAATCTTTCCATACTCAACAAACCTGTTTAGCAACTTCTCAACAGTCTCCATACTATAACCTGTTTCAAGCTCTGCCACACGCTTCGGTAATATGTAAATACCACATTGCTTCGTTTTCGTACCAGTTAACAAATATATGTAAAAATAACGCTCCTCTGGCGTTAAATCTAATATGAATTCATCTTGCCAAAAGTTCACCTGCACATTACGGTATACCGCCATATGTTTCCCTCCACTCTTTGCTAGTAAATAGGAAGATTTTAATCCTTCATTATAAAAATAGGAATGCGGGAATGGTTTTGGCATTCGAATTACAATTTTTTTTACTACTACAACGCCGGTTTCATTTTTTCGTGCTTGTTTTGTTCTTGTAGTTGTTTTTGTTTTTGTTTTTTCTTAGTGATTTATTACTTGGTAGGGACTTATGAGGGGCTTGGAAGGGCATTCTGCATTACAATCTATGAAATACAATTTGTTCTTCCTACTAAATAGGAGCTATTCCAAATTATTATTTTGGATAGCTCCTTTCAAATTCTTCTTATTTTTTACTTCTACCAATGTCAGCTTCTACATACAATTTATTCTGCTATTTGCAGGCAGTAAAACCCTCATTTCAAAATTCGGTGAATAAACTGCTCGATTGCAACGCGAGTGGCCCCACTGATTAAAGTTTTATTTTTGCATTGAATCTAACATCTTCACAATAAAAGCAGCTGCCTGACCACGAGTCGCTGTACCTCGGGGATCAAACTCATTATTTCCAACACCATTAACTACCTTTAAGCTGTATAATCGTTGAACCGATTCTTTATATGTTATTAAATGCTTATCTGTAAATGGTAATGCTACTAACTCACCTGGAATTCCTTTGTATCGTAATGCTTTGTCAATCATAATAGATACTTCTTCACGAGTAATTGGTGAGTTAGGATCAAAAACCCCTTCACCACGACCATTAATAATTCCTGCACTTGCACAACGTTTAATACCGTCATGAAGTGATGGATGTGCCTCATTAATATCTACAAATGACTTATTTCCCTCTGGTAGTTTAAGAGCATTCGAGATTAATTTCGCAAACTCCGCTCTCGTTACATTTCGATATGGCGCAAATACACCATTGCCTTCGCCTTGCATAATACCTAGACTGTTTAATTTACGAATATGCCCTTCAAACCAGCCACCTGTAATATCATCTTTTGGTTTTTGTACTTCTTCCTTAGGCTTTTGTACCTCTTCCTTTGGTACATTGTAGTTAATTTTAATCCAACTTGGGTCATAGAAAATCCATTCTCCATTACCTACTTTATACCAACCATTTTTAACCGCTAATACTTTGTAACGATCTCCGTTTGAAGCTTTACGTACAACACGATGTTCAATACCCGCATCACTACGTACATTGATGCCACTACCATTTACCACTAGTTCCATGCTAGGTTCAGCTGGATTATTTTCATTTGGATTAAATGAGTCATTTTTATCTTGTAAAGGAGTATCAATCTGCGCATTTATATTTGCATACCACTGAATTCCTTGTACGAAACCAGCCCAATTACCACGTGAAATTAAAATGTCAGGACATTTTTTCCCGCTCCATTGTTGATGCTTGTAAATATGATCTGCACCAATTCCTTCTTTGTTCATTAAATAACCCGCAAGTCGTTTTGCATTTTCTAAAGCTTTATTGTAATCACCGTCTTGGTTAACCGCGATCTCGATACCGATAGACTCCCTGTTTCCTGATCCATCTCCATCTCCTGCATGCCAACCGTTTTCGTTTGTTGGTAAGTGTTGATAAATTTGTTTATCGTCTACTGTAAAATGCCATGAAGCTGTTCGGAACGTCCCCTCTGTTGCTTGTTTATACAAATATTTCGCATGATTTTCAGCATTAGCACCAGCGGCCGTATTTGCCGTCTCATGGATTGTAATGTAACGTGCTTTCATCGGATTTGCAGGACGAATATCAGAGTTTCCTGCTGGAACAATCCACTCTACAAATGGAACTCCTGCAAGTGTTCCATATTTCTTCGTACTCGGTGCACTATATTGAATACCTCTTGGCTTTGCAACAGGTTTCATTTGACGATCAGATCCATCATTTCGACCATCTACAGATTCAAATGCCTTTTCAATATTTAAAATAGCTTCCTTTTCTGCTACTTGCCCCTTCTTTGCATCTTTCATTTTGTTTAATTCTTCTGTTTCATCATGTTTATGCTTATATTCTTCTAAAAGCATTTTTTCATTTTCAGACACTTCTGCTTCGTTAACTTGTACATAATCAGGAACTTCCAACTTGAAATTAGAATAATTTAATCCGCTCGTTCCATGTTCTCCTTGGGCAATATTTAGTTGATCAGTTTGAGCTTTGTTTATCTCTTCTGCTGATGCTGATAAAGGTACACTCCCTAAAATCACTAGACTTGTTGATAGTGCGATTACTTGTTGTTTGATTGTCTTATTCATTATTATAAATAGATATACACACATTTTCGCCGTGTATATATCTCAACCTCCTTTTGTTGTCACATTAATTTTAAAAATACAAATCTATTATGTACTTCTAATATATTTTCTTTTTATTTATATATTTAAATTATATTATTTTATGCCCGTTAAGAAAATATTTATATGTCATCCCTACAAATGAATTTCATCTAACATACTTTTTACAAAATCCGTCAACAAAAATTATTTTACAACTAATTACCAATACCGTCAAAAGCATTTTCAACAATCCACACTTTAATAGCTATAGTAAATGCTATTTCTTTCACATTATATACTATTACAAATTACCTTTAACTTGTCCGACAATTTCGTTTATCGTATTTCGATCAAACTTATCACTAATTTCGTATGGCTCACGATCTCCTACGAATTGCACGCCTACAATATCATTGCGATCCTTACCGTATTGCACTTCAATAATAGATCCACGCTCTATTTGTTTCCAAATGAGACCTACTTCATCTTTATTATCTAAAATAATGCAGTCTTCAATATTTTCATCAATCCCAATTAACTTGTTATCATCTATATATCCAATCTCGTATTGTTGCCGTTCTTTCGCTTTTCCGCTTACTAGTATACCTTTGCTACCATATGAGTAATCCGTATAGTCCTTTTTCTCCTTTTGTACCCCTTTCGGCTTTTGTGCTTCAGCTTTTTCAGCAGCTCCACAACCTGTAATAAGACTGATTGGCATAACCATAGTTAATACTACTCTAGTAAATTTCTTTATCATTTATAACTAACCTCACATACTTAATTTAAAATGCTATTTATTTCCTTATTATAAAATAACATGATAATACAGAGAAAGAGCCAAAGATAAAATATTATTTACATCCGTATTGTCCCTCCCTTTACATTAATATAGTACCCTCATAAGTATGAATAGCTAGGCTTTCAAAATTAATACGGGAATATTATAGAAAGTAGACATCCTACTCACATACGATTAGTATTAGAATTGAAAATATATAAACTAGATGATTACTTATATTAAGGAAGGAAGTGCACAGCTATGGATTTTAAAACAGTCATGCAAGAGCTTGAAGCCCTTGGTAAGGAAAGAACAAAAAAAACATACATCTCTAACGGTGCACACGAGCCGGCTTTTGGCGTAGCTACAGGTGCTATGAAACCAATCGCTAAGAAAATAAAAGTAAATCAAGAGTTAGCTGAGGAACTTTATGCTACAGGTAACTACGATGCTATGTACTTTGCAGGCATTATTGCAGATCCAAAAGCTATGAATGAGTCTGATTTTGATCGCTGGATGGACGGGGCATATTTTTATATGCTATCTGATTATGTGGTAGCAGTAACTTTATCGGAGTCAACTATCGCCCAAGACGTTGCGGATAAATGGATTGCAAGTGGGGATGAGCTACGAATGTCAGCGGGCTGGAGTTGCTACTGCTGGCTTTTAGGAAATCGCAAAGACAATGAATTTGCCGAAAGCAAAATTTCCGATATGCTTGAAATTGTAAAAAATACAATTCATGCTGCGCCAGAACGAACAAAATCTGCTATGAATAATTTTATAAATACTGTAGCAATTTCATATGTGCCACTACACGAAAAAGCAGTCGAGACTGCAAAAGAAGTTGGTATAGTTGAAGTAAAACGTGATAATAAAAAAAGCAGTTTGTTAAATGCTTCCGAAAGTATTCAGAAAGAAGTCGATAGAGGAAGAGTTGGTTTCAAACGTAAATACGTTAGATGTTAGATTATTAAAAAAGGTGTCAATCAAGAAAGATTGGCACCTTTTTTTAATGTAGAAGTAGAAAATGGACTACCTCCCTAAAAATCATTCATTTCCCTCTTTACAACTTATATGTTAGAAATTTCTTCTTTCACTTTATACACCCTATCTCTTTTCTCATCGTTTTTAACAAAAGTAAGCTTTCCTTCTGTAACAAAGCCTTCCAACGCTAAGCATACTTGTCCATATGCTTTTGGCTTATTCGTTGTAAATCTTTCGTCTGATATTTTACCAGATCGTATTAACTGTTCGCATAGCTCCAATGCACTTATTTCTTCAGAATCCATTAATTCCAATATATCTTTTTGCAATGTTGATAAAGGTGCAGGTATCTCGGCTACCTCTACCTTTTCTTGTTTATTTTCTTTTTCGTCTTCAAATAAATCTTCAAATGAAATTTGATTCATTACATCTTTTCCTTTCTCACAACGAATTTGCTTAACATGAACTGAACCCTATATGTACTAGAACTTTTACATTTAGTTATTGTTATGTAGTCCTTACCTCTTTACATAGATTTTATAACTCATGTACATTATTTTAAGTAGTATATTTCCATTATACCAAATATACGTTCTGTCATCTATTGTAGAATTCGTTATTACTGAACTGAAATCAATAGTGAATATCCGGTGCACAAATCATGCAAACAAAAAAATGCTAATCGCATTGTTTGAACTACTTCCACATGTCTATCAAGCTAAGAAAAACGAACATCCAAAATAAAAAAGCGAGGTTACTATTGTAGTACCTGAAAAGCAGGCAGTCTTTAAGGCTTAGTTAAGTAAGTATTCTATGTTGTGAATGAAAAAGGATCTGATATGAATATCAGATCCTTTTTCATTGCTTCTTTTATAAATGTAACTTTTTTATACATACATCGTTTCACACGATAACTGGTTCATACGTGCTTACATTATCATACACTGTTTTCGCAATTCTAGGAGGAAGATTAACACACCCTCCAAATCTGACTTTTTAATAGAATCAAAGTGTATTTTTACTTACCAGACTTAATTTTTTCGTTATATTCTTCTAAAGTTAACCCTTTTTCTTTTAGATAAACAGCAACTTCTTTTCCTACATAACGATAGTGCCATGGCTCATACTTAATGCCAGTAATATTCTCTTTATCTTTTGGATAGCGGAGAGTAAATCCATACTCTGCAGCATTCTTATCTAACCATTTGAATGCATCGGTAGTTTCAAATTTTGCATTTAAATCTTCTACAGTATTCTGCCATTCAACTGAAATAATGTCTAACGCTAATCCAGTATGATGTTCACTTGCACCAGGATACTGAAGATATTCCAATGCTTTAGCACTAGCTTCTTTGTCCGACAAACCTTGAGATTTATAGCTTTTAACTGAAGCATCATAATACGTTTGTTGTAATTTTATAGCTCGATAACCTGATCTTAAATAAAGATTGATTCCCTCTTTTTTTGCAGCTGCTACCATATCCTGATAGGAAGTTGCAATTCTACTATCTATTTTCATATTCGGCTTAGCATTTTGGGTAATACTTGTTAATTCAATTCCTAGTTCCTTTGATAACATATGCTCTCTATTTACAAGAATAATTCTCCAATCATTAGGATCAGAGATAGGTAAAACATCTTTTTTATTCGCATGTATCTCTTTTTTATTTTTATCGTTATTATTAGTAGTTTCCTGAGATGTTTGCTTTCCACTACAAGCAGCAAGACTCCATCCCATTGCCAATACCAATGCTAAAATTATAAATTTTTTAATTGTATCTCATTCCCTTTTTGTTTATTAGTCTTTATACCAATTTCCCAACACGTCTCTAGGAATCTCCTTGAAATCCTTCAAAGAAACGGGGCCGACAAATTTTTTAATTCCATGTTTTTTAGACTCTTCATCCGAATAATCTTTTAAAAATTGAATTTTAAATTGTTTCTTACCATCAGCGTAGTCGGTTACTGTCGGTACGATTGCCGCTTGTCGTATACCAAAAGTTTTATCTTCATACTTGACGAATTGTATATAAGATAGTCCTCCAACCAATGTTTCTAATTTTTCTTGCGCAGAAATAAGATTTCCAAGAGAATAATAGATTAGCGTTTCATGTCCATCTTTATTTTGTTTCCACTCAATTGGTTGAATTACATGTGGATGATTTCCAATTACTACATCTACACCTAAATCTGTTAAATATTGAGCAACTTCTTTTTGTTGCTTTGAAGGTGTTGAGGTATATTCTACTCCCCAATGCACCATAACAATCAC
Organism: Bacillus sp. MT94; assembly: GCF_058792475.1. NCBI lineage: Bacteria > Bacillati > Bacillota > Bacilli > Caryophanales > Bacillaceae > Bacillus > Bacillus sp. MT94. Next base: position 444,329 of record NZ_JBXAEZ010000005.1, read on the forward strand.
CATATCAGAGCTACTCTTTGCCTTTTCCACATCATTTTGTATCGCTTTTTTATCAATTAAATTTAAAGCCCAAGACTTATCAGCTGGAATTTTAATTCCATTCGTACCATATGTATAATTTAGTAACGCAAAGCGAATACCATTTTTTGTAATCGTTTTTATTTCATTACGCTCGTTTTGACTCCCATTAATGCCTACTGGGATAACATCCGGATATTTCTTCCAGTATTCTCTTGTATTCGCAACACCTTTAATACCCATATCCATAGCATGATTTGTCGCTTGAGTCACTATATTGAATCCAGTGTCCACTAAAGATTGGCCTACTTCTTCAGGTGTATTGAAAGTCGGATATCCCTGTACTTTTAGATTATTTCCTGCAATTGGAGTCTCCTGGTTCACGATAGCAAGATCACTTGATTTAACAGCTTTTTTGATATTTTCATAAATATAGTTATAATCATATGAACCGTCTTTTTGTTTGCCATCTTTAATTACTGCGTCATGATATAAATTATCACCCGTTGCTATTAAATTCACAACCGATTTTACTTTTTTATCTTCCGTAAAATTAGGAGACTGTTGGATAGGACTCTTCTCTACCCAATTTGGTGCTTTTAATGATGTATCTATATTAGATTCAGCCGGTGGTAATGAAGCTTTAGATGTCTTAACATCTGTATTACCACAAGCAGTTAAAAGCACTAAAAAAATAAGGCATAATAAAAAAAACTTTTTACTTCTCTGTAAAGTATCTAACATGTGATCCTCTTTTCTGTTTTATTACTTATAACCAGTTCTAACAAATCATTCTTTAAAACAACGTATTTTGGTTTTACCCTTAATTATGGAAGGACACTCTGTTACATCTGCTTCGGAATATACAGATAATCATTTTCCATTCTCTAGCAATCTATCAATTCCATCAGGATGTCGACTAGTTTCATATACCTGTTCCAATTGCAGTAACTCGTTTAATCTAAACAAGATAGAAGAATAGTTCATATAGCCTCTTCTCTTGCTTTACGTTTGTGAGTGGCTCCAAAAAGAGGGGATCGTTGCTGTACCCCCTTTAAATATTATGGAATCTTTGTAACTAATTTCTTTACGTTAAGCGACAAACATTATACCGATAACAATAAGTAAGACCCAAGAACTTATTTTACCAATATACGAAAAAAGTAGCAATCTTTTGACCCATATAATGAAGCCAATTAGGAGAAATGAAAGGGAGATTCATTTTAATTAATTCCTTCCTTCATTGATTAATAAAAAAACAAGCCACCCAGCTATTGGATGGCTCTATACGATAAAGAGAATTTGTTATTGGATTACTTCAATTTCCCTTCAAAAACAATCTTCCTACCGCACGGCTCAACTACTGTTTTGCCGTCTTTCTTTACTTCATGAAAGATCGGCTCTTCCATACGACGAGACGGAGCGTAGCCTTCTTGTTCCATACGTGCTAAGCAGTCTGTAATTGTTTCATTTTCAAGTACTTCAAATTTCTTTTTATTAGGTTGTTTTGTCATGCCCTAACCTACTTTCTATTTTTCTTGATGCGAATTGATTCTTCATGTAGACCATGTATAACATTGCTAGAATTCCCATTATAATCATAACCGCAATAAAAAAGCTTGTATACTGTATTTTTTCTATAAATACGCCGCCTAATACAGGCCCCATAATACTTCCTAAACTAAAAGCGATTCCGGATAATATATTACCTGCCGGTAGTAAGTGTCTCGGTAATAAATCAGTCATAAATCCAAGCCCTAAAGAGAAACACGATCCAATAACCATACCCGCTAAAAGCATGCAGGCAAAGACGATCCAGTAATATTGATCAAATACGGCGGCAAGTAGAAAAATGCCCGTACTTATGCTAAACGTCCAGGTTAATATACGATCCCTTCCGTATTTATCACTCAATATACCGAGCGGAATCTGTGTAATAATACCCCCAACTGCAAATGCTGGTAATAAGAAGGATACATCTGAAACAGACCACCCTTTACGAAGTGCGTATACTGGTAAGTTACTATTTAACATCGCCTCAAGTACACCGTATGCAAGTGGTCCTAGTAACGCAATCCATCCTAATCCAACAACTTGTTTATAACGAGAAAATGATGATTCACTCTTCACTTCTCTTTCATCTTGCGCTGGGAATGCATTTTTTGTTGGTAATAGTAACAGCCAACCTATTAGACAAAGTATAGTAGATATAATAAATGGCGTTGCAAGACCGTACTGTACAGTGCTTGCTAAATACGGACCAACGGCAAAACCAATTCCGAAGAATACACCGTATATCGATACTTGTCTCCCTATTTTACTTGGGTCCGATGTTGTCGTAATCCATGTTTGTGTTCCGACATGAAGCATATGATCTCCGACTCCAACTAGAAATCTAAGGATAAACCATACCCAAAATGAAAATGTTTGTGTAAAAAAGAATAATGAAATAATAACGAGAAACCCACCTATAACAATAATTGGCTTCATTCCAAACCTTTGCATCGGTTTTTCAAGAAACGGCGAAATAACTAATATCCCGATGTACAATGCCGTCGCATGAATACCGTTAATACTTGAACTAACCCCTTCTTGTTCAAAAATCATTGCAATGGCAGGTAAGAGCATTCCTTGTGATAAACCAGAAATTGCTACAATCCCAACCATAATCCAAAATGTAAAACGCATTGACATCCTTTGTCCCTCTCCTTCTCACGCTTCCACTTTTCATTATAAACTGTTTCTGCAAATGCGTGTACGAATATTCGCAATAAAAAACAAGCTAAAAGAATGAATCTTTTAGCTTGTTACCTTATCCTTCCCAAACTTGTGCTTTCACATTGTTATGAAATTGCTTAAAGTATGGATGTTTATAAAAAGCAGTTTCATATAAGTATTGCTGTGCGTTAGCGATTGGTGGCTGCGGATATTGCATTTGTAAAGGAACTACAGCTGGCGAAACTTGCATATACAGCGGTTTTATCATCATTTTTGTATATGCGTAATGATTATATGGCGAATAAGCGATGAAAAATGGTTGATGCATTGATAATCTCCCCTTTAACATACAAATGTTATAGTATATGCAATACTGTTCATTTCGGGGATTATTTCTGTTCTAACCAATTCTCTACATGTTTTATAAATACATCTAAACAATCAATAAACGGCGAGTGTCCGCAATCTTCTAATACCTTCAACTCTGCATTTTGCAAATGTTTCGCTAATTCCTCACCGACTACTTGCGGAACGACATAATCTCTATCGCCTTGTATGACGAGTGTTGGCGCTTTAATACGATGAATTTGCTTACTTCCCTCTACAACCCCATTATATTCATCTGAAATATTAAATGTAATGAGCGCATAATTCACATCTACGAAATTACGTTGCGTTAACATATCATCTAAATACTTTTCATAACGGTCCGGTTCAGGTTGGTTATGCGTATATATTAATAGATTCCATACTGTACGGTAATATAGTTTGTTCATATTTTTTATCGCGTCTAATACTGGAGCGATTTGTACTGGATCTTGTGCAATTTCTTCTTTCGTCTTTACTAAACTTGATACAATCGGCTGCCCATTCGTATCTTTTTTAAAGATTGGGTAACCTTTCATTCCTACTGATTCTACTAAAATTAACTTTTCTACAAAAGTTGGGTGGTTCGCTGTAAATTGCATCGCAACGCCACCGCCCATTGACCAGCCCATTAATGAGAATTTCTCTAGCTTTAACTCGTCGATAAATAATTTTACATCTTCTGCAAAGTCTTGTAATGAATCTATCGATTGATTATACGTTGATTGTCCAAACCCTCTTAAATCAAGAGCGTAAATATGGTATTGATCTTGCAACTTTTCAATAACTAAATCCCAATGTTGTGACGATGTCATGTTCCCGTGAATGAGTACAAGAATATCTGTATTTCGCCTTCCAACTTCCTGATATGCAATCGTTTCTCCGTTCGATAGTGAAACAAACTCCATTGTTGCAGGCTTAATCATCACAAGTTCCCCCATTCTATTTAATAGAAAGAAAATTCTTTACTTAATTAAAGAATAGCACGTAGAATGTACGTTCGCAACATAAAACCTATAAGAATTTTTTACATAAATCAACATGTCTATTACTAGACAATTATTATAAAAAAGTATATAGTTAGCTAGGTAACTAATTTGAAAGGATCAAAATACATGGACGAAAAACAACATTTTTTTCACATCGTCAGCCAGACTTCTCGAAAGTTTACGAAGAAATTTAATGAACGTGTATCTCCAACAGGGTTATTTAGTGCGCAATGGGCTGTTATTTTCCGCATTAATCAAACTGGTTCTTGTACGCAAACAGAATTGTGCCAGTATTTAAATGTTGAATCACCAACGATGACTCGTACGTTAACACGTATGGAAACGATGGGATGGATTATTCGTACAGAAGGTAAAGATCGCCGTGAGAAGCTCATTTCTTTATCCGAAACAGCGATAAAGATGATTCCAATATGGCAAGAAGAAGTTGATACTTTCGAAGAAAAAACGCTAGAAGGTATTAACGAAGATGATTTACATCAAGCATTTCAAGTGTTACAACAAATTATTAAAAATTTAGATTAAATTGGAGGGATGACGATGCAAAGTGAGAAACTTTGGACGAAGGATTTCCTCGGAACTTGTTTTAGTAGTCTATTTCTCTTCTTAACATTTTACATGCTTATGACTACTCTACCTGTCTATGTAATAGACGGCCTAAAAGGAAAACCTGAGGAAATTGGTTTAGTTGCAACTGTGTTTCTTATTTCTTCTGTTTTATGTAGACCATTCACAGGAAAATGGCTCGATGATTTAGGAAGAAAGAAAATATTATTTATTTCACTTTCATTATTTTTAGCCGCTACTGTTATGTATTTCGGTGCGCAAAGTTTATTCTTATTACTTGCCCTTCGCTTCTTACACGGTATTGGGTTCGGGATGGCAACGACAGCTACTGGTACGATCGTAACTGATGTTGCGCCAGCTCATCGACGAGGCGAAGCACTTGCATATTTCGGCGTATTTATGAGTCTGCCGATGGTAATTGGTCCTTTTTTAGGTTTAACAATTATTTCTCATTTTTCGTTTACTGTGTTATTTATCGTTTGTTCCGTATTTTCATTACTTGCATTTTTATTAGGACTACTTGTAGATATTCCACACGAAGCACCTGTTAGCAAACAAAAACGTGAAAAAATGAAATGGAAAGACTTAATCGAACCATCTTCTATTCCAATTGCACTTACAGGATTTGTTTTAGCCTTTTCTTATAGTGGTATTTTATCCTTTATTCCTATTTATGCGAAAGAACTCGGTTTAAGTGAAATTGCAAGTTACTTCTTTATTTTATACGCACTTGTTGTTGTCATTTCTCGTCCATTTACAGGAAAGATTTTTGATCGCTTCGGTGAAAATGTACTCGTTTACCCTGCTATCATTATTTTCACAATCGGAATGTTCATATTAAGCCAAGCACAAACTTCATTTTGGTTCCTTGGCGCAGGTATGCTAATCGGTTTAGGTTACGGAACATTAATTCCGAGTTTCCAAACGATTGCGATTTCTGCCGCTCCAAACCATAGACGTGGTTCTGCGACAGCTACGTATTTCTCATTCTTTGATAGTGGTATTGGCTTTGGTTCTTTCATTTTAGGTATTGTCGCAGCGAAATCCAGTTATCATAATATGTATTTTATCGCAGCTATTATCGTTGCGTTCACTTTACTTTTATATTATGGATTACACGGACGAAAACAAAAATTCAAGAAACAACCTACAGACGGAAAAATTTCCGCTTAACGTTAATAAGGAAAGTAAACTTCCCCGTTTACTTTCCTTATTTTGTATTTCTTTCAAGACGAGCGTATACTTATAGTAGAAATAAAAAGGAGGGCCATATATGAAACTAAAAAAATCTCCCCTACTCTTACTTATACTAACATTCATATTTGTAATTACAGGGCTTGGGTTTACTTACTTCAAACAAAATAAAACGACCCCATCAAAACATAATGTGACAAAAGAAAACTGGTTAAATGACCCTTACTTACGTTGGTCATATACCCATATGAAAGAATTCACTTTAGTTAATAACGTAAAAAACAATCCTGACCAAACTGCTCACTTCCCTTCCGCATTGCAAAACTTAGACGATTTTGCTGTGGAGCGTAGATTCGGAAATACAACTCCTCTAAAAAAACTTTTAGACGATAACAAAACAGATGCTTTTGTCGTTGTACATAATGGACAACTTGTTTATGAACGATATTTCAATGGGTATAAACAGAATGAACCTCATGGTATGGCATCATTAGCAAAAGTCTTTACCGGGGCAATTATACAATCTCTCGCTGAAGAGAATCGTATTGATTTAGAGAAAACAGCTGACACTTACATAAAAGAATTAAAAAATACACCGTTCGGAAAAGCGACACTTCAGCAATTAATGGACATGCAAGTTTCAGCAGAATACCCGACCCACGGATATGAGCAGCCTGGGCTAGAAAATCAAGATGCACAATTATATTTAGCTAGCAATATTTTACCCCGCGGCAAAAATTACGACGGTCCGATGAAAATTTATGATATGTTACGAGAAGCCGAAGAAACTGCACCGCCTGGTTCTTCCTTTTCTTACAATAACGGATCAACAGAAACGCTCGCTTGGATTATTCGAACTATTACTGGTAAATCACTAGCTGAAAATGTAAGCGAACGAATTTGGTCTCAAATTGGTATGGAAGAAAACGCGTATTACGTTACAGATGAAACGAAAATAGAACAAGCAAGCGCTGGCTTAAATGCAACTGCTAGAGATATGGCGAGATTCGGGCAATTACTATTAAACAACGGGGAATATAACGGAAAACAAATTCTCCCTTCTTCTATTACTGGAGATATAAAAAATGTCCAAGAAGGTGAACTTGCAATTGGCCCTGGAGCTTCCATTTCTTATCATAATCAATGGTGGATTCCCCACAATGAACAGGGTGCTTTTGAAGTGTTAGGTAGTTACGGACAAACACTTTACATCGATCCGAAAGCAAATATGGTAATTGTCCACTTCTCTTCTAACGCTACGCCAAGTAATGAAATACATTCAGTTTACTCAAATATGTATGTTGATATTGCACATCATTTGGAGAAGCTTCCACGGTAGTGGAAGCTTCTTCTTATTGCGTTGTTTTATTTGAAACCACTACCCTCATCACGGTTATTCATAATGAAACTTTTTATTAGCAATCCAATAATACGTTACGAAGAGTGTCAATAAAATCCACACTATAGTTAGTAATCCAGTAATTATTGCGTTTGAATTTACTACCCCCGTGACTAACGTTTCCATTGCATACTTACTCATACCGGCTGGATTAAGCTGATCCATTATTGGATTCAAACCGACGATTACTCTGCAGGCTAAAAGGAATACAATTGAAATTAATGCAATAATACCTTGACTGTGAAAAATAGCACTTATCATTGTTGTGAAAGATACGATAAAAAGAACCCAAATTAGATAAAATAGTAATCCAGTAATTAGGTGTGCAAATGGAACGGCAGTAAAAAGAAAATTTACATATAGATAAGAAGCTACGTATCCAATTGTTACACTAAACGCTACCATTAAATAGTTTGACACTATTTTCCCACCTACATATGAAGTAACAGTAACGGGCCTTGTTAAAATAAAGGCCAACATACCATTAGCTTTATCTGTTTGAATTGCACCCATCATAGAAATCACTAGAATCATAAGTCCAAGCTGATCAAACTGGGATCCCAAAGTACTCGCTAATACTTCGCCCCCTTTTTGCGTTGCCATACTCGGATCAATGGTAATTCCCTGTCCTCCACCTAACGCTTCTAAAATTGATGGCAAATAATGAATTACTATCGGTTGTGTTGCGCCTAAAAATATAAAAACAATTGGTAGCCAAATAATCTTGAAATCACGTAACATTTGAACACATTCTTTTTTTATCAATACAATTGAGTTATTCATTTTTGCACCACCAAATTCAAGAAGATTTCTTCTAAAGTATCGTTGCTCATTTCAAATTTAACGATGTTCACTTTCTGTTCGAGTGCATTTTGCAATAACATATTTTTATTTATTTCAATACTTTCAACCTTCACTTTGATTTTAAGCCCAACCACTTCAACGTCCTTCACATACGGTAATTTTTTTACAATTTCAATCCACTTTTGATCTTTTGCTGTTATTTCAATCATTAATTTATTTTCACTATTACGATGTAAAAGTTCCGTAATCGTTGTATCTTCTATTTTTGTTCCATCTTTTATAATGACAAATCGTTCACAGATTTCTTCTGCATCGCTTAAGATGTGGGTTGATAATAAAATGGTTGTATCTTTTTTTATTTCTTTAATCAGATTCAATACTTCCCGCCGGCCGATCGGATCTAATGCGGATACTGGTTCATCCATGACAATAAGCGAAGGTTTATGCAATAATGCTTGTGCAATACCAAGTCGTTGTTTCATTCCACCAGAAAATGTACTAACCTTTGCATTTTCTTCTTCCTTTAGTCCAACTTTCTCCAACATTTTTGGAATCGACTTTGACAATTCTTCTTTTTTCAACCCCGAAAGTTGGCCCATAAAGGTAAGTGTTTCCCTCGCTGTCATCCAATGAAAAAAATTAGGATATTGCGGTAAATAACCAATTTCACTTTTCATTTTTGATATTTTTATCCCATTCAATAAAACTTCACCAGCAGTTGGATGAATAATATCCGAAATTACTTTTATTAATGTGGATTTCCCTGCTCCGTTCGGTCCAATTAATCCGACGCATTCCCCCGCTTGCAGTTCCATCGAGAAATTATTCACAGCAATTTTTCCTTTAAATGATTTTATTACATTTTTAATCTCTAATTTCATAATTTCTCACTGTCCTTTCTCCCTATAACAAAGTACAAGATAGGTCCCAATATATTAACGAAAAGAATAATTAACGTCCATACAAGTACATTTTTTCTTGTTTTCCTATGTCGATATAAATCAATGAATGCAATTAAAACTAAAAGTGCTCCCACTGCAATAACTGGTAATATAATGGGTAGAAAAGCCATAATATCAATGTCTTTAAGATCATTCAATCCATAATGTATTTTCATTGTCATCACTCCTTTTAAATCTCATTATCATTATTGATAATGATAAAATAAAAACGGATGGATTGCAATCATTATTCTCATTATTTATAATGAGAATAAAAAACAATACATAAGGTGATATAATGAGTAATAAAGTTGAAATTTTAATGCATCCGGTAAGAATGAAAATTTGCCAAGTGTTAATGAGAAATAAAGAAGATGGGTTAACACCATTAGAAATGGTAAAAATCATTAAAAATGTACCACAAGCAACACTATATAGACAGCTACAAACTATGGTTGATTCAGGTATCGTTCATGTAATTAAAGAAAAAAAGGTAAAATCTGTTTCTGAAAAATATTACGCAATCAATGAAGAAGATGCAAAAATTGAAGGAAGTGAATGGAAAGGATTATCTGATGATGAAAAGTTAAACTACATTTCCTATTATCAGTTATCACTTATGACACAATATCAAAGTTACCTTAAGAAATTAGAGGAACAAAACAGTCAAGAAGATAAGGCTACTTTTTCTGTAGTAGAATTAAAGCTAGATGAGGAACACTTTGAAAAATTTCAAAACGAACTTAACGAATTAATGATTAAATACTACAATAACCAAAGTAAAGATGACGAAATAGAGGCTCCGATTCGGACCGTTGCTATTACAATTATTCCAGAAACTTAAATTTAATCGATATAAAAATGCAAATCAATAATCTTAACTAAATCCTGAAAACAGGATACTTCTCAAAACATCTAAACCATCTGCTTCCTATATTCTCTTTAGGAGCTAGGTGGTTTAATTTTTCTTGAATTCGCACACAAATGTAGTAATGAATGTATTATTTTTGTTATCTTTTATAAGTAGAAAGCTTCATCTTTTTAATGAAGCTTTCTATCACTTTATTAAAAAGATAATAAATTAATCGTTTCCTTTAAAACACTTCCCTTACAAAGATTGTCTGTTCATATTGGTCGAAAATTTCTTCTATAGATGAAAATAAAGTTTCTTCAGGGATGATGAACTTTATTTTTTGACCATTTTGCAACAGTTGCTTTGAAGCCAGCTAGTAACCTTTCTCTATACTTATCCTTATAAGTGCTACCCCATTTCCAACCGTTTTCTTCTAGTATATTAAAAGCAGAATCTGATACAAGGCTCTATATCAACCTATCAATAAATTACCACTCTATAAATATCTGAATTTTCTTTACATTAAAGGTTATCTCCCAAACAACCTCGAATAATTTTAATACATATACATAAGGAGGTTGATCTATTTTGTTTCGTTCCTTTACAAATGGTTGCGTCGCCTTAGTGCAACGCTTCTTGCCAGAACCGTTTATTTTATCATGTTTACTAACTGTTTTCGTTATCTTCTTTGGTATGTTTGCGACTCACCAAACACCTGTAGAAATGATTAATCACTGGGGTAATGGAATTTGGGGACTCCTCGCCTTTTCTATGCAAATGGCGCTTGTACTCGTGACTGGATCTGCTTTAGCAAATGCTCCTCTTATTAAAAAAGGATTAACGAAAGCTGCCAGACTACCAAAAACGAATGGCCAAGGCATTATTGCCATTTCAATTGTAAGTTTACTTGGTGCATACATAAACTGGGGCTTTGGAATTATTGTATCTGTTTTATACGCAAAAGAAGTGGCAAGGCAACTGGACGGATTAGATTATAGACTAGCAATTGCCTCTTCTTACTCTGGATTTCTCATTTGGCATGCCGGTCTTTCTGCCTCTATCCCTCTTACGTTAGCAACAGGCGGTGAAACGTTAATTAAAACGACTGCTGGAAGTATTAAAGAGGCGATTCCGATAACAGAAACGTTATTCTCACCATACGCTCTCGTTCCAGTTATTATTTTTCTCGTTACGATGCCTCTCATTAATAAAGCGATGCATCCAGATGAAAAACATACGATAACTGTAGATCCTAGCGTGTTCCATGAAGAAGCTGCTGCTCAAGAAGTAGAAAATAATACGTTCGCTGAAAAGATGGAAAATAGCATTATTATTACACTTTGCGTTGGATTGTTAGGTCTCATTTATATTTTCAATTACTTTTATACGAAAGGTTTTAACCTTACTCTCGATATCGTGATTTTTATGTTATTAATTGCCGGTCTTATTTTCCACCGTACTCCGATTCAGTATATTCGCGCTTTTTCAGACTCTACGAAAAGTGCTTCTGGCATTTTACTTCAATTTCCGTTTTACGCAGGAATTATGGGCATGATGATTGGAGTAAATAGTGAAGGACTTTCACTTGGAGGAGCTATTTCTAATTTCTTTATTAGCATTTCAAATGAAACGACTTTTCCGCTCTTTACATTTTTAAGTGCTGGCATCGTTAATATTTTCGTTCCATCTGGTGGCGGTCAATGGGCCGTGCAAGCACCAATTATGATTCCAGCTGGCGCTGAACTTGGTGTACCTGCTGCAAAAACTGCAATGGCCATTGCGTGGGGCGATGCTTGGACAAATTTAATTCAACCTTTCTGGGCATTACCAGCATTAGCGATAGCTGGTTTAGGTGCTCGTGATATTATGGGATTTTGCGTTGTGAACTTACTATATGCAGGTTTTATCATTAGTCTATGCTTCTTATTTATTTAAACGAAAAGCTAGTTTTATACTAGCTTTTTTACATAATAAATCATTTATTTCCCATGCAATTTATAACTGTATTCCACTCTATGTCCTTAAGATGTAGTGACTCAAATGCAAAAAAATCTTCGCAAATTTTTCCAATCAGGTGTGGATGTTCCCTCAAAAAATTCCACTGTAATACTTTAGGAAGAAAATGCATTTCATATTCTTTACTTCCCCGTACTACCTCATCAACTTCTCTTTCACAAATTCCCCTTATTAAATAATCATTTCTTAACTCTATTTGAATTTGTTGAAATGTATCGCTGCATTTTTTCAATTGAAGTAAACACGTAATATACTTCCGAAAAAGTTCGTTATCATACTGACAACAGTTTATAATACGATCGACTTCATTCATAATGTACGAGCCTTTTCTTCTATTTGTAATAACCATTTTTCGCGCTTTGATACTTTACTCGTTTTCACAGATTGAAAAACTGACCGTTTTATATCACGAATGCCACAAAAACGTAAAACACCTCTCTTCATCATAATCCAATCTGCTGATCGATATAACAATGCGACGTACCATAGAGGCGAGTCTAACGTATTAATAACCCACGTTTTTTTCCCTTGCAATAATCCTTTCGGCAGAGCCCCTTCATATTTATAAGCAAATCCAGCTACGAAAATACGGTCAATAAAACCTTTTAAAATAGCTGGCATCCCCCACCACCATATCGGATATATAAAGAGAAGTGTATCTGCTTCTTCCACTAATTTTCTATACCGCGCTGTCTCTTCTTCATTTATTAAATCACGTCTTTTCTTCTCTTCATTGAATACAAGTACCGGATCAAATTGTTCCTTGTATAAATCAAGCAACGTAACCGAATGATTTGTTTCCTGTAGCCCTTTTTGCACATGCTCTAAAATTGCCCCGTTAAAACTTGAAGGATTAGGATGAGCGTATATAATCAGTACGTTCACTACAAAACAACTCCCTCTATCGTTAAAGTTATCCCTTCTTTAATAACTTCTCTACAATTTGTACGTTTTTCGAACTTTGCAACAGTCGATTTAATACAGTAAGTAACTCTTCTTTTTCTAAATCTTTCAGTTTCTCTTTAACTGCACTCTCACCAGCACCTTGAATATCATAAACAACTGCCGCCATATGTTTACAATAATTTTCATACGGACATTCGCAACTACTTTTTGAAAAATCTTCGAGATCGATAACTACTTCATAATTCCCTGCATTTCCAGTAACGAAAGCAAACACTTTTTTATCTTGTATTTCAACATCTTCTACATGTCCATCTTCATAATATTCATATCCCTTATCTACAATGTACTTTGGGATCCATTTCGTTATATCTTTTAATAAGTAAGCGTACATAATTGTACCCCTTCCTTTAATTCCCTTTTGACTTCAAAAATCCTGCATGTTATTCTAATTACTGTTAAGTAGCAAGTCTACGTGACAAAACGACTGACACCTATTCGGCGAAGGTGTCTCTTTTCATTTGCAGCCGATACGAATTGCCTCTTTCAGGCACATTCAATTTTTGACACTACACACTCAACACCATTCCCTGTATCAGGCTGCTTAAGCAGTCTTTTACTCTACATACTCCGTTATTTTAAAAAAAAGAGAGCTTAGCTCCCTTTTCTCGCCTTATAAAATACCCCTTTTTCAGTATAGAGATATTCATCAGCTAATGTAATTTTCCCATCCAGTTTCAGTTCATCTAATAGTCTTGATAAATAAAATTGATGTAACATCTTTTTCGTGAATTTTCCTTCATGATGCGAAACGATATGTTCTTGAATATCTAACAATGATATTGGCTTATCTTGCTCTATCATATATTCATAAACTGTACTACGCAGTTTTACGTATTTTTCGAGTGTCACAGCAATGCGCAACCCCTTTCTTCTTAATATAAATTTTCGTAATCGGTTTTTTTGCAACAAAAAAACCTCTCCGATAAGAAGAAGTTACGTATATATCTTCGTCTTATCTCCCAGAACAAATATGTTCTGCTGGAATTAGCACCTGCATCGCGGTTGCTGGGTTTCATCGGGCCAGTCCCTCCACCTCTCTGGATAAGAAAATATTCACTTAATTCTTACTATACGTAATTTCATTTTAATTGTCAAACAAATATAACAAATAATATTTTCTTCTTTACTGTTCATACTATACATATATGAATATGCAAGGAGGATTATGAAATGCATCAAAATGCTCGCGGATATGTACAAGATTCTTTTCAATCATTACAAGAAGCAAAACATTGTTTAGAAGAAGCACTACAGACTGTTGAAAAAGATTTTAATCGCGCTCGTATTGAGCAATCCCTTTATGCGATCGAACAAGCTATTCAACGCTGCGATTACACCGTTCACATTTTAGAACAAGATTGAAAAAACTTCCCATCATAAGGTGGGAAGTTTTTTCAAATGGCATACTTCATAATTATTGCCGTTATGATTAAAAAATATACAGAATTCACAATTTCTAAAATCCCTACTTTTATAATAGAAATTTTTTTGCCATACAATATAATGGCTCGAATGACACTTGGTATAAAAATAAGGGAGCACCACGGATTAATTGCAAATACAATGATTGTTAATAGAATATGATAACCCCAAGATATAAAACGATACTTCGGATTATTTTTCTCACGTATCATCGTTTTCACATAAAACGTACTACCTAAAAAGTATAAGAATGAAATAAGTGCAATGAATAATGCTGTATGATCGATTTGTTTCATTGAAAAATAATAACTAATTAACCCACCAACACAAAACACAATGATCGCACAAATATCATTTAATAGTGCTCTTTCATTTTTTTGACGAGCGTAATACATATTCACTATAAATAATGGAATCATTACTATTACGAATAAAAGAATTCGCCACTCATATAATAAAGAAATCATCCCAAATAGGAACGCGATAGTAAAGTAAACAATAGCAGCATGTAAAAATTCTTTTTTTCTTCTTTGCTTTATGTACGTAAGAAATGGATACGTGGCTAAATAGATAAAGAACCATGCTATAAACAATGGAATATGATAAATAGTAGGTTTCCCAAGTATGATACTTAATAGAAAAGGTATAACAAGCATAGCCCATGCACCATGTTGCTTCGGAATAACTAACTTCATTAACTATACACCTCCCTTTTGAAAAGAGTTCTCACGTACTATTATACAAATAATTTTATATAATAGCGGATGCATATTGAATCTATTTTTTGACAAAAAAATGCTCCTTACAATATGTAAGAAGCATGAAAGAGGCAAACGAATATGTAAGTCGCGACCCTACCTTATATGAGTATGCTTTTCTATGCTATGTTATGCTTATCTAATATACCGTATTTCTTTTTAAATCTTGTGAGAATCGTAATCCAAGACGTACTAAATAGTAGTAAGAAAATAACATTCGAAATCGCATGACTTAAATCAAAGTAAAAACTTGCGATGTAATACGAAATGACAGTTTCCCACGTTGCTTCTCGTATAAAACCGAGAAGGCCCCAGAAATTCATAATCCAACCAAATAAAAAACCAACAATTACTCCGTAAAGAAGTCTCCCCCATAGCTTTTTCATTAAAAATGTATTACGCAATAATCCAGCTATAAAACCAATCATACCCCATGAAAACATTTGCCACGGCGTCCACGGACCTTGCCCTAAAAAGATGTTAGACACAATCGCTGCTGTTGCACCGATCATAAAACCCGCTTCACTTCCAAACACAATTGCAGAAACGATAATAACAAAAGAAGTTGGTTGTACACTCGGTAAAATAGAAAATGGTACGCGGCTAACTGCTGCAATTGCCGCTAATACAGCGACGAGAACAATTTCACGTGAAACAAACGCCTTCCTTTCAAAACGAATATAGAAAGGTAACATAATAACAACTAATAAAAACAAACTACTTAACATGTAATAACCGTCCATAATAAGTGTAGTAAAGAGTAATGTGCCTATTATTACTGCAAAAATACCTATTATGAATGCAACATATCGTTTGGACACGCTTCGTACACATCCTCCCACGTTAATGCATATGGCAATTCTTTTCGAATGAATCGATTAATAGATGTTGTATAAAAGAAGTTACCACTAAAAAATTCTTTCGGTGCATCATTCATAATAACTGCTCCATCAAATAACATCATACATTGATCCACGTATTTCGCTGCAAACTCAATGTCATGCGTTGCCATTACAATTGTTGTACCTTCTTTTTGCAGCTCCCTAAATAGTTCTCCTACTCTTTCTTTCTTCCATGGATCTAACCCCTTTGTCGGTTCATCAAGTAATAATAAAGTTGGCTTTGATAATAATGTCGTACATAACGCAAGTAATTGTTGCTCTCCTCCGCTACAATCGTGCGGATGGCGTTCTTTAAGCGAGTACAACCAAAACTGTTTTAGCGTATCTTCTGCTATTTCTTTTCCTTGTTCTCCGTATAATTCACGTGCACGTTCATACACCTCATCCCACACTGTATCAAATGTAAAATGATAATATGGATGCTGCGATACATACCCAATACTTTTAAACCGTTCTTTCGAATCAATTTTATGTATCACTTTCCCATTCCACTTTACTTTCCCTCTTCTCACTTTTTGCAAACCAGCTAAAAGCGTTAACAGTGTAGACTTCCCTGTCCCATTCTTTCCAACGAGCGCTACCCATTTTCCTTTTTCAATCGAAACTGATAAATCACGTAAAATAAGCGGACTATTTTTTTCGTACTGGAACGAAATATGCTCTGCGCTTAAAATTACCTCTTGCTTTTCACTTTGTGCTATTAGCTCATTTACATATGATATCGCTGAAAAATTATTCATTTTCATTTGCGCCTCTCGCACCGTAAACGGAATATCTCTCACATTCCACTCTAAAAATAGCCTTGGAATTTGCGGAATAAATGGACGGAATGTTTCTACTCCCCACATATTCGTAATAACAGTTTTAGGACTACCATCATACATAATACAGCCATTATCCATACAAACAACGCGTGTTGCAAGCGGGATAACTTCATCTAAACGATGTTCACTTAAAATAATCGTAATTCCAAGTTCTTCATTAATCCGTTTTAATAATCCTAAAAACTCTTTTGCAGCAATTGGATCTAACTGCGCTGTCGGTTCATCTAATAATAGCAATTTCGGCTGCATAACTAATACCGCAGCTAAATTAACAAGTTGCTTTTGCCCACCAGATAACGTGTGAACAGATTGATGCAATAAATCTTGAAATCCTAAAAAGCTAATAAGCTCTGCTATTCGTTTTTGAATAATATGTGATGGTAACCCAATATTTTCTAAAGAAAATGCTAATTCTTGAATAACTGTATCCATTACGAGTTGATTTTCTGGATTTTGAAATACCATACCAATTTCTTGAGCAGATAACAAATCAGGTACATTTTCTAATAAAGTACCATCATAATATGTATCCCCAGTACGCTTACCAATTGGAAGTAATTCTTTTTTAAAATGTTTTAATAAAGTCGTCTTCCCGGATCCTGATCCGCCGGCAAGTGCAATAAACTCTCCTTTTTGAACAGAAAGAGAAATATGCTGTAACGCTTTTTCGTTTTCATCAGCATATACAAATGATAAATTGTTTATTTCTGCATGCGCCACCATAACCATTCCCTTCCTTCCATTATAATTGGTAAACTAATAAACATCGTAAATACGATAAACATCATCCCATCGTATTGCTGAAATAAAATAGATTCGACTTTCGGATAAATGATTAACTTTCCTCCGCCATACGTACTACATATGATAGCAATTATAAATAGAATACTTAAATAACTGAGCGTATACCAATCTCGTTTTTCCATTCTATAGCGAATATATGTCGTACGTTTCGTTACACCAAATCCACGAGCTTGCATAGAATCTGCCGTTTGCAGTGCATCTTCCAATGAACAAATTAATAATACTTGCAGCAATTGCATACCATTTTTGACGCGTTCAATTATCGAACCTGAATCTACCTGCACACCTTTCGTCTTTTGAACGAGTGTGATTTTCTTTAATCGCCTTATAAACAAAGGAACAAATCTCACTGTAATCATCGTTAACAATGCAACTTTCGGTGAAATTCTTGAAAACAAATATAAAAATTTATGACTGGAAATAATATCATTGTATGACGCAAACGTAAACATAACTGCAACTAGTAATAACCCCATTACTATTCCAAACATAATCGCCTCAAGCTTAATACGGCTATCACCTAACCAAAACAACGTAGTTCGACCTCTATGCGTTAATAACGAATTAAATAAAATTACCATAAAAAAGAAAACAATTGTGCTCGGTAGCATCTTTCTTATCTTTTCGCTATTTCCTTGCATCACATTTAACATAATAATTAATACTATTGCTCCAATTAAAAAAAGAGGATGAAGACACATCATACATAGTATCATCACCCCGATATAATAGAAAAAATTCACAAAAGGATGTAAAGAAGAAAAACTTATTTTCATAGCCCTTTACCGAATGCCTTTCTTATTGTAATACGTATACCCACTCAATTGTATCTCCTGGTTTTACCGTAGCTACACCAGCACTATGGTTTGGAAAAGCACCGTTCACACGATA
Source organism: Bacillus sp. MT94 (assembly GCF_058792475.1). Classification (NCBI taxonomy): domain Bacteria; kingdom Bacillati; phylum Bacillota; class Bacilli; order Caryophanales; family Bacillaceae; genus Bacillus; species Bacillus sp. MT94. Next base: position 462,779 of record NZ_JBXAEZ010000005.1, read on the forward strand.
TTTCCAACCACTAGTATCCGAAATATCTTTTTCATATAAATCATTAATACCTTTTACATAAATACTATCTCTAGATCCGCTTGCATCAACATCTAATCCTGTACGTTGCAATACTTTATACACTGTATCGCCTTCTTGTACATCCATCTTTTTCGCACCCATTATATATCCGTTATTTCCTTTTACCGAGATTGTTACTTGTTTTGCTTGTGGTTTCGGTACTGGTACTGGATCTGGTTTTGGTGGTTCAGGTTTTGGTACTGCCGGAGTCGGTATCGTTTTCTCCGCTTTATTCGGATCAACTTTTTGCTCCTGCTTCGGTGTTTCTTTCGGCTGATTCACAACCTTTGCTTCTTCTTTTACTTCTGGTGCTTTCGGTTGTTGTTTCTCTTCTTGTGCTTGTTGCTGCTCTGGTTGCTTATTTACAGCCGGCTGTTCTTTCGGTTGTTCCTGTTGTTTCTCTTCTTTCTTTACCTCTGGTTGTGCCTGCGGCTTTTCCTCTTTCGGCTTCTCTTCTACTTTTTGTTCTTGTTTCTCTTTCTGCTCTTCTTGCTGCTTTTGCTCTGATTCAGCTTGCTTTTCTTCTGTTTTTTCTTCCGGCTTCGCTTCATCTTTTTGTTCTTCTTGTTTCGCTACCTCTTCTTGCTTCGGTTCTACCTTCTTCTCAGGCTTTACAGCTGCCTCTTCACATCCGGCAAGTAGCCCGAGCGAAAGCAGTAAAGAAATGAACCATTTCACCTTACTCATCCTATCTCTCACCTTTCATACGAAAATTAGGAGCAAATAATTGCTCCTAATTTTTTGTTAAGCTGCTTTACGTCTCCATAATACATATGCAGAAGCAATACATAATACACCCATACCTACTTCTGTTGCTGCACTATGAGAAGATGCTCCTGTTTTTGGTAGACTGTTACCGTTTCCGATTTTTTTATTCTTAACCGGTTCGTTATCTACAACTACTTTTAGATTTTCATCTTTTGTTTCTTGTTGTACTTGGTTTTGTTCTTTCGGTTCTTCAGTAACTTCTTTTTCTACTACATTATTTTCTGGTTCAACGACCTTTTCTGGCTCTTCAATCGGTTTTGGCTTAATTACATCACCAGCGTCTACATTAGACCAATCATAAATAGATTTTCCCATTTCTTTAAATTGAAGTAATGCTAAAAGAGCCTGTTCTGTAGCCATTCCGTTACCATTTTGATCACTTGGTAACCATTTAAATTCACCATTTGAAAGTTGATATGATAATAGGTTTTGCATTGCCTTATGAAGACGATTTTGATCTACATCTTTAACAAGTGATAATCCAATAATTGCTTGCGCAGTACTATTTGAATTTTCTTGTCCATCAGCTGAAAAACCGCCATTTTGCAGCTGTTCGTTATATAAATACGCAACAGCTTTTTGTATAGCTGGTTTCACATCTGATCGCTCTTGATAAGGAGCTAATGCTGATAAAACCATACCTGTTACATCAACGCTACTAGCACTATCTTTACTACCTGAACTATTATAAGTCCATCCACCGTCTGTATGCTGATTATTTAACAGTGCTTCCACTAGAGCAACTCTGTTCCATTTTGATTCAACTGGAATCTCATACTTCTTCGTATCAAATGCAAGTAAAGCAAATGCATAACCTGTAACAGAATTCACTTTATCTGACTCATACAATTTTTGAACTAAATTATGTCCACCTACATTTTTAGGGTCTGCACTCATTGCATTCATCATAATAATTGTTCTAGCTAAATCTGTCGCTGAAAAACGATTAATGCGCTTTTCTACTTTTTCAGTTACTGACTTAACATAATTTAATTTTGCCTCAATTGGCACATTCTTTCCAGAACGAGAAAGCGCTACAGCTACCCAATCACTTTCAATTCCATCTTGTAACATCTTGTCAGATGTTTTTGAGATTGCTTCCTCTAATTGCTTCGCTGGAATTTGAACATTCTCTTGCTTTGGTTGTTCTGGTTTTTTACCATTTTCACCTTCTGGTTTTGGCTCGACTGTCGGTTTACCATTTTCACCTTCCGGTTTTGGCTCGACTGTCGGTTTGCCATTTTCACCTTCCGGTTTTGGCTCGACTGTCGGTTTGCCATTTTCACCTTCCGGTTTTGGCTCGACTGTCGGCTTACCATTTTCACCTTCTGGTTTTGGCTCGACTGTCGGTTTACCATTTTCGCCTTCTGGTTTTGGTTCTTCTGTTTTACACGTTCCGAACTTATCTAACGTTTCTTTCAATGTTTCCTGGCTTATATTGCTCCAGTCTGAAACAAAACGAAAGACAACAACGTCTCCAGATTTTAATTTATAACTATCTGCTCCGACTTCTGCAGACTGATCATTTACATCATACAGCCAAGCACTTGTAGCCCCGGCCATTAAACCATCGATGCCTTTTACATATGTTCCAAACGACATCGTTTCAGATTCTACCTTGTCCCCCATGACCTTTTGCAGCAAACTTAAAGCTGTTTCTCCATCTTTAATTTGCTCTTCTTTCGGACATAACATAATGCCTTTTTGTGATTCCCCAATAATTGCAAGTTTTGCTGTATTTCCTTCAGCAAACGTAATATGTACTGTATTCGCAAAAGAAACAAATACAAGTGTCACTGCCATTAATGATGTAAGCAGCCATTTTTTCAACATTGCCATCCCAAAATTTCCTCCCTTACTACCATTTACACAAAAAAAGGCCCTTCAAGGGCGTGCGATTGACACTCTCTTTTTGTAAGTGTCGAACAAAAATGTACAACACCTCCTACCCGCATCATTCGCGGCTATATTTGTATAGGAAAAATAATTTTGTTTATGAACGTATCATTGTGATAACATTCACTTTTCTTGGCACAACTTACTCCCATTTAAGTTATCGTAAAACGATAAACCTATACATTCTGTAAATTTTAAATTTCTGTATTATTTTACTATTGACAAAGAATTTTGTCCATGCTTTATCGGATTTATTTTCTAAGAATAATAACTTATTAACTCTTAACTATGTAAACTCTTTTCACTAATAATGACGCCATCTTCATCCGCATAGACATATTCATTTGGATTCCATTCTACTTGTCCAAAGTGCAATGAAATATTTCGTTCTCCTTTTCCTTCTTTCACACTTCTATTTGGCATCGTTCCTAACGCTAAAATACCAATATTAATATTCTTTAGTTCACTAGAATCACGAACATACCCATTCACAATAATTCCTGCTAGCTTTCTTTCTTCCGCAATAGCTGCCAAATTATCACCGAGTAAAGCACAATTCGTAGACGCTCCGCCATCAACAACTAATACTGTTCCTTCTGGTAATGTTTGCAATCCTTCCTTCACTAGTACATTATCATCTTTCACTTTTACAGTTGCGATTTTCCCGCGGAATTGTTCTTTCTTCCCAAAAGACCGAAAAGACTGGCGACATATTTGTAATTCCTTTTCAAATTCATCACATAGATCTGTAGTTTTCCACATCTTGTTCCCTCTTTTCCTTTTTCTTTCTACATAACATATTCTTGGCTTATTATCGTTTCCCTGTCTAATATTGCAATAATTTGTATGTACGGGAAAGGATACAAAAACTATTGCCTTAAGAAGCTACCTTTATTATAATCTATTTCACAGATTAAATTCAGAATATTAAAAATTAACAAAGTGAAGAAGGAGGGATTTTATGCAAATACAAACTGAGGCAAAAAACAACCTAGTAAACCAAAGTTTAAAATGCCTGATGCGTACGTACTACTATTTTTTATTGCCTTACTTTGCGCCATTGCTACGTATTTCGTTCCTGCTGGAGAATTTAAAAGGGTTACCAACGGGACCGTTACAACAACAATACCAGGTAGCTACCATTCTGTTCCGCAATCACCCGTAGGATTTGTTTCTTTTTTTACCGCTATTGAAAAAGGAATGACACTTGCTGCTCCTATTATCTTTCTAATTTTATTTACAGGTGGAGCCATTGCAATTCTTGAAAAAACAGGTGCTCTTGACGGTTTAATCTATCATGTTATTAACAAATTTCGTAATCAGCAATTACTTTTCATTTGTATAGTTGCTTCGCTTTTTTCTATTCTTGGAACGACTGGTATTATCGTTAACTCAGTTATCGGTTTTATCCCCATCGGCATCATCGTTGCACGCACATTAAAATGGGACGCTATCGTCGGTGTAGCAATTATTTATTTAGGCACTTATGCTGGTTTTAATGCTACTATTTTATCTCCCTCACCTTTAGGCATTTCACAAAAGATCGCAGAACTTCCGATGTTTTCCGGGATTGGTTTACGCACCGCAATCTATATATCTTTTTTACTTGCCACTATCCTTTATATAAATTGGTATGTAAAACGCTTGAAAAAATCAAATAAAGGAAGCATTCTCGGCGACAACTGGTTTCCAAGTAACGCTCTTTCAAACGAAAAAGAAACAGAGAAAAAAGAAGTTCCTTGGACGATACGTCATAAATTAATTTTACTCGTTTCAGCTTTATCATTAATTGCATTTTTAATAGGCGCTTTTCGTCTACATTGGACGGACGCAGAAATGACCGCTACTTTTATTTTCATTGCAATTACAGCAGGAATAATAGGTGGCATGAAAGCAAACGATATCGCATCCACTTTTCTAACTGGCTGCCAAAATCTTATCTACGGTGCTTTAATCGTCGGAATGGCTCGCTGTATTTCAGTCATTTTAGAACAAGGCAAATTACTTGATACAATCGTTAACCAACTCGCACAAGCTCTCGAAGGACAAAGCCCTGTATTTGGTGTTATCGGCATGTATGTGAGTAGTGCCGCATTACATTTCCTCATTTCATCCGGGACAGGAGAATCGGTTATTTTCATTCCGATATTAGCTCCATTAGCTGATTTCATGCACATTACACGCCAAGTTACAGTACAGGCTGTTATGCTTGGGGAAGGTGTAGTAAACTGCTTAAATCCAACTTCTGGTGTTTTAATGGGCGTTCTCGCAGCGAGCGGGATTTCTTATGGAAAATGGATTCGTTTCATGGCTCCACTTGCACTCATTTGGTTTATCATTGGACTTGTTTTTCTTATTGTTGGGGTGAATATTGAGTGGGGACCGTACTAAAATACCCATATATAATTAACTTGATAAAATATCTATCCTATTCTCCTCTTCAATCCTATAAAAATCATTTATTCTAGTAAAAATATAAGAAGGGATTGATCATAATGATCAATCCCTTCTATCAAAATATAATACCTTTAAAAATCTTAGTTCCAAATTTTATTTACCCATTCAGGATGATCAATAAAAGGATTGCGGTTATGTTGATATTTTGTAAAAATCACTTCATTACGCTTTCGCTCTAAATCATCGACCGGGTCTTGTTCATTCCATTTTAATAAAACCGATAGTTTCCCCATGTATGGATCTTTATTGTTATTCACTTTTTCATTTAGTTCTAAATCTATTTCGCCGTTGTCCCCCTCGTAACGAACAGCCATATAAAACAGCATTCTAGCAATATCTCCTTTTACACTATCACGAGGTTCCCAAGAATCACTATCATATTTACATTCTGTCGCTTCAGAATGATTCACACCACCATTATCAAAATCTAAATTCCCTCGTGAACTATTTACAGATACATCCGTCGCTCTTAAATGATGTAGATCTGTTCCAGGTCCTGCAGTCGTTCCAAAGTCACCGTGAGATTTTGCCCAAACATGCTCACGGTTCCAGTTATTTACTCCTGATCCATTCGTAAGCTTCCCTTGCGAACGACCAGTATATAAGAGTATCACATTATTTTTATTATTTGGATCTTCATCAGTATCTCTTAGTGCTTCCCAAACCGCACTGTATGATAACTTTGTATGATTATCAATAATATTATGCAGTTCCTTCTTTAATTCTAAGCCCGTTTTTCCTATTGCGTTATTATAATATGTATCGTCATAACTTTTTACAATAATCTCTTGTGCTGATGCAGGAGCTACTTCACCGTGTATAGTATCTGTGAATGATAGAGATGCAGAACCTAAAATAAAAAATGAAGATAGTGTAACCATAGCAATCTTTGTATTTCGAAACTTCATATACCCATTCCCCTTTAAAATATAATTTGAAGCTATTCACTAAAAAATGCTTTCTAACCCCCGAAACCTTTTAGAAACCCATTCCCCTTTTCTGTTTATTTAATACAAGACTCTATCCAGTCTGTATCACTTCTAAACTTTTTGTTTATTCACATTCCAAACAATTTCACTTTTTACAAGGAATATCCTTCTCTTATAAAGATTATTAACATATTCTTTACAACTAAAAAGTAGTTTAATATTAACTTATAAATTTAAATTTATTTATGCAATAATGCATATTTGATAAATACTTTAAAAAACAGTTTGAATAAAAAGCATTCAAAGAAAACCGTGCAACAAAACAGATACAGTCTAAGACAGAAATAATAAAAATCAAGATGATAACTCGACTTTTCCCGTTTCCATAACTGTCTTTATTTTTGTGTAAAACCTTTCTTTCTCTGAATAATACGTACAAAAATAGATTGGATACCATGTAGGCACCAATCTATTTTAATTAAAGAAACTGTGTCAATTCTGAGTTCACAATACGTTGTGCAGTAATGATAACACTGTCAGCTGTTAGTCCATAAACACTATATAGTCCACCAGGTTGATTAGGAACAATTTGAACTTCATATTCAAATGCTTGTCCAAGAGCAGGATGAACTAAACTTAGAGTTGCAAAAGTAGAAGCATTAGAATTCACATTGAAGTTTACCTGTTCAATTAATACTAATGAACCGTCAAGTCTAAAAACTCTAGCTACTCCAGTAAGCGGGCCCGCAGTACGGTTAAGGATCTTCACCCTAACTCTATTTGCATTAGCAGGTTGATTTCCTACGTTTTCAATTGGTCCTGTAGTAAGAGCCATATAACATCACCTCCATTATATTATTATGATATTCAACGTTATATATTGATGTTATAGTTTAATTACCCAATTTATTTTAAATAAAAAAGCTTGTTTCTTATATTTTCTATAAGAAACAAGCTTTTCTTTTTCAACTACCATTCCTAAGACAAGTTTATCCGTCTCGAAAACATTTACAGTTACAGTTACTTGACGTTTATGCTGGAACAGAACTACTACTATTTACTTTGCATTGAATCTATATATTTTTTAACTACTTCATATACATATTCTTGATTTGCCGCTGCTGTATTTGGGTTATATTTCCCACCGTTTGTTTTATTATTAGATAATACTCGAATCCCTAAAAACGGGACGTCATAAGCTTTTGCGATTTGAGCTGCAGCAGCTCCTTCCATTTCTTCTACAGATGTACCGTATTTTGTATGGAACCACTTAATTCTATCAACTTCGTTATTCCAAACGTCTGCTGAACCAATCGTACCTTCAACTACTTTACCTTTTGTATATTTATCTTTCACTGCATGAGCCGCTGCAAGTAATTCCTTATCTCCTTCGTAGTATCGGATTTTCTCAGCATTTGGATCTTCTCCTGCACTTCCTTCAGAAGCCATTAAGTCCATAGATATCCATTTTGTCGGCTCAATTCCTTGGTTCTCATCCATATTTGTTGTTTTTAATGAACCTATATTTGCAACTTGTTTTCCTAACACAATATCAAATACATTTAAATTTGGATCATGTCCACCTGATGTTCCTTGGTTAATAATTGCTGTAGGTTTATATTTTTCAATAGCCACCGCTGTAGCAGCTGCTGTATTCTCCATTCCTTTACCTGTTTTCGCAACGATTACAGGATAATTGTCGACAGTTCCTTTATAAAATACAAAAGTTCCAGACTTTTCTTCTTTCACATTTTTTAGCCTTTTCGCAAACTTTTCTGCTTCTATCGGCATTGGCCCTTGAATTAAGATTGGTTTTTGATTGCTTTTTGCCTCAACTTGTTTCGGACTCGCATCACATCCCGCAAGTATCGAGAATGACAATGCAACAGTAGTTACTAGGGTAGCACATTTTTTCAACGTATTCTTCTTCATAAATAATCTCCTCTTTCTCTTGTTGTTTTCTATACTCGATGCTTTTGGTCCAAACAAAAAAGTTCTAGAAATTGTAGAAGATTCTCTACTTTCTAGAACTACGGTAGTCAAAGTTAATTAAGCACATGCAAAATTATAAATCGGTAGCGCACATTACATAGAGCGCCCGAATACTTTAACCCGTAGTCCAGTTCTTTCATTGGGAACTAGGTAGAAACGCTCGGACCATATTACCGAGTATATACGAGTGATGTTATTCAAAATTATTATATGGATAATATAACAAACTACTAGTATATGCGCAAGAAAAAAGTGAACATTTTCGATTGAACAACTTAAAATGTTCGTTTTTAAATGAAAATTAGATAAAAAAACCTATCTCTTAACAGATTTTTTTATTAAAAACTTTTATATACTAAACTAGATTCCCACTCAACAACCAATCTTTTACAAGCAGTTTCTTTCTTTCCCAACTTCCTCACCTAATTTTGATGTAAAAGCTTTACTGCCCGGGATAAAATGTGCTTCCATCCAATTCACAATTATTTCTTCCAACTCTGGATGAAGTGGCTTTCCTGCCCCTTCTTCATAATTCTTTTTAAACTCTAATGCTTTAAGTTCACCTTCAAAACTTTTTAAACTATGATCCATATTTTTTACTACACGTACTTCAGAATCACCCTTCACATACTCACCGATCCGCTTCGCTCTTTCAGGGTCAGCCTGAATATCTTTATCACCAGCAATAGCTAGTACTGGACATGTTACTTGTTGTAAGTCTTTATAGATGTCATGCTGAAAATGCTCTCTAAACCACTTTGCATTCATCGGTTTAAAACCAACTTTAATCGTATCTTTTTCTGTGTTCATCATTTTCTCTTTTATTTTTTCCATCTGTTTTTCTCCGCGTTTCTCTACATTAAGAAGACGCATTAGTTTTCCTTTTATTCCTTTCTGCTCTTTTAGTTCTTTATAAGCAATTTCTCTTTGTCTTTTTGTAGCTTCTTCTAATGATTCTGCAGCTCCTGTAATAAGTATGAGTCCATTAACTGGTGTTCTTGCGTTTACTACAGTGGCTAACATACACCCTTCACTATGACCAGCTAAAATGATATTTTCTGGATCAACAAATGGTTGTTCTTTTAAATACGTTATCATGGCCTCTATATCACTAACTAAATCCCACATTCCAGTCTTCAGAATTTCTCCGTTACTCTTTCCTACTCCGCGCTTATCGAAACGGAGCGTCACTACTCCAAGTTGCGCCATTACATGTGCTAAATCTTTATATATGTTCGACTCAAGCTTTAGTGGTACTATCGTTCCATCACGATCAACTTCTCCAGATCCAGCGATAATTACAACAGCAGCATACTTCCCACCAGCTTTTGGCTTTGTAATCGTACCTTGCAAAGTTAATTCACTTTTTACCGCTACTTCATATTCATCAAAGATCATTATATTAATCCTCCTTCTATTCCGTTATATCTAATTTGAATTTCAAACTCGCTATTATATTTTTGTACTCTCTTACATCTTTCATCGGAACGAAAACCGGGTTCTCTGCAATGCTTTGTAGCATGCTTCGCTTTATAATCTCTTCATTTCTAACTGTTTTAGCACCAAGTGGAAATTCTGCAAACCATCCATCAATCGCATCAAAATAGGAATCGCCGTGTAAATGCAGGCTATTTACTGTGAAGCTATTCGTACAAACCGCTGCATATTTCCGTAGCATTTCTAATGAACCTTCAAAATTCCCTTGCATGCAATATACTTGTGCAGCAGCATAGTATACTTTTAAAGTCATATTGGGATGTAACGTTTCTAATTCATATATATCTATTAATATAAAAGCTCTATTTAAAATTACCTCTACTTTTTCAGCGCTTGAAGCATTTACTACTACATAATTCGGTATTGTCCCAACGAGTTGTATTAAATGTTGATACATACTAATTTGCATCACTTCATTTGCCTTCTCAGCATTTCCAAGCATTTGATACGCCTGTGCGATTAGATCTCCCTCTGGAAAGTTAGGACGTATCGTTTCGCCAAGTAATTGAAGCACCTCATTTGGTCTATTAAGTATAAGATAGCAAGTTGCTTGAAACGATGCCGCCTCTTTCACAAGAGAAACATCGTCACTTTCTTCCTGCACTCTGCTAAAGAGATTCATTGCCTCTTCTAAAATTTCAATTCCTCTATCCGTGTCCTCTGTTAACATGTGATGATTAATAAAAAGTATTCCTATTTGAATTAATAATGGAAAACAAGAATAATATTTTTTGATTATTCCCCTGCACTCCATTATTACTTCATCAAACGGTTCTTCACTAAAAGCTTCGGCTAGTCGATGATATAAATTTTTAATATCTTCCTGCTCCATTTGTGGTGTATAACTAATTAGTTCATCAATACTTATGTTAAAGTACGATGCTAATAGTGGTAAAAATGTAATATCCGGATAACTCTGCCCCGTCTCCCATTTGGAAACAGATGCCTTCGTAATACCGATATACGCCGCTAACTCTTCCTGCGTAATTCCCTTTTCTTTTCTCTTATTCGCAATGATTTTATGAATATGAATCTCTCTCACTGTATCACCTCATACTTTTATTATATGTTTTATATTTCACACAAAATATGGATTTAAATTCGACTTTCATTTACAAAATCAACTGTTAGGAAACATCTGTCTAAAATCAAAGGCAGGAACATATTTGATATGTTCCTGCCTTTTTAATGTCGGTACCGCTACATAGCCATCTAGCTAAGATTTTGAAGTGCTTCAAAATCAAACATTTCATCTCATCACAGTTTTCTATGGGAATCCAGTGAACAGCTTATTTACATAATTTTCGATATTGGAAGTAAATTTAAGTTGTTTTTAAAGTAGGTATACCTAGTAAAAATTGTTGAATTGTGCCCGTTTGTTAAAGTTTAATTTTCATTATACTTTTTGTACTGAGTCCAGTGCTTTTTTTAATTCATCTGATTTTTGAGTGCCGATTACTACTGTGTTATATTGCAACTTTAACTCTATACCTTTATTTCCATTCATGTTATAGGCTTTTTCATTCTTAAGGTTAAAACGAATTCCCCATCCTCCAAATCGTTTTATTGGACTGTAAGTAATGCATTCATAATGATGTATATCTTTGAAAAGGTACTGCTTATATTGAAAATGAAAAGGAACAAAGCGGACATAAAGACCTTTTTCACGGACCTCAATGATCAGTTTCAATACTCCAAGCATTAATACAGGAAAGGCAATCCCGAACAACCACATAACAATTAAGACACCATTAGAAGCTGGTTTATCTCCAAACGGGATATCAAGAATAATTTGTTGAATAAATCCATACCACATCAGCATGGAGATCCCTAATATGAGTATCCATACCCAAATTGGGGATCGCTGAACCTCACGAAAGATAACTTGTTCTTGTTGTTTCATTAATGATTATAACCTCCTAAAAGGTTTATTTTTTCTCACTCATTTTAAGCCGTTTTGCACTTCCAAAAAATGCGCTCCCAATTATGAATATAACGGAAGAAAGATACATTGTTATCCCTGAGTATTTATTATCAAAAATTGTGAAATTAAGTAAATTAATGAACATCATCAATATAAGTGCTATGTACAATCCATTAATATATTTCATTTATCCCCCCCCTTTACTTTTTTGAAAACCCCTATGTGATAAATAGTGGTTTCTAAAGGTATTATTCAGAATGCCCTTTTCCCTATTTTACCATTTTATAGAGTTGATATGTTGTTTGTTTTCGGTTGAATATTGTATAAACACTCGGTTAACATAACGTCTCATGATCAGTAGCAAGAAAAAAGGATAATCCGTCCTCATAATGGACTAATTATCCTATAAATCTTTATCTAAATTTAATAAAACAAGAACTTCTTTTCCTATGTATCATTACTTCGTTACCTCACCAAACTGCGCTCTCGTCACTTTCGCCAAGTCATCTACTTTAAGCTCAATTTGTATACCGATTTTCCCTCCACTTACAATCATCGTTTCAAGTGATTGGGCACTTTCATCAATACATGTAGAAAATAGCTTTTTCATTCCAACTGGTGAACAACCGCCGCGAATGTATCCTGACACTTTCGTAATATCTTTAACAGGAATCATTTCAATTTTCTTTTCACTTACTACTTTTGCGGCAGCTTTTAAATTTAGTTCCTCATCTACCGGAATAATAAACACATGATAATTTTTACTATTCCCTTGAGCGATTAACGTTTTATATACTTCTCTCACTTCTCGTCCAATTTTCTCGGCTACTGATACGCCATCAATTTTCCCATCGTCTGGATCATATGACATCATCGAATATTCAATTTTTTCTTTATCTAATATTCGCATCGCATTTGTTTTATCTTTTTTCATAACGTTCTCCTTAAAACTTTATTTCATATCATTAAGTTTTCCTTTATTATACACCCTTTTCCATTTCTCCTACATAACTTCACGTATTTTTCAAAACTAAAAATATTGATAATTCAAAAATCATCTGATATAATTTGGAAAAACTTACGTTAAGGAGAGATTTGCAATGCGAAATGTTAATACTTCTTTCCAACTTCATCATCAAACGTAACGCCGTGTATCCGAAGAAAAATTTTTCTTCGTGGGTACAGGGCTTTTCCTGTTGACCCACGAAGCGTTCATAAAGCTATGTGGGTATTTTTATACCTGCATAGCTTTTTTTAATTTGAAAAAGGAGTGATTATGATGGAAATGAGAAATGTAAAAGGAACGAAAGACTATTTACCAGAGGAGCAAGTGCTGCGAAATAAAATTAAAAGGGCTTGTGAAGATACGTTTGAACGATACGGATGCAAACCGTTAGAGACACCGACGTTAAATATGTATGAGCTTATGTCTTACAAGTACGGCGGTGGCGATGAAATTTTAAAAGAAATATATACACTTGAGGATCAGGGAAAACGTGAGCTTGCCTTACGATACGATTTAACTATTCCATTCGCAAAAGTTGTGGCAATGAATCCGAATATTCGCCTCCCTTTTAAACGTTATGAAATTGGGAAAGTATTTCGAGATGGGCCAATTAAACAAGGAAGATTTCGTGAATTTATACAATGCGACGTTGATATAGTCGGTGTAGAATCAGTCATGGCAGAAGCAGAACTCATGAGCATGGCGTTTGAGCTGTTCCAAACATTAAACTTAGAGATAACGATCCAATATAATAACCGAAAATTGTTAAATGGTATTCTTCAGGCCATTAACATCCCTACTGAATTAACAAGTGACGTCATTTTATCATTAGACAAAATCGAAAAGATTGGGATTGATGGTGTACGAAAAGATGTATTAGAGCGCGGCATTTCTGAAGAAATGGCTGATACAATATGTAATACTGTATTATCTTGTCTAAAGCTTACAATTGTTGACTTTAAAGAAGCTTTCAATAACCAACTCGTTGCCGATGGAGTAAACGAATTGCAACAATTACAGCAATATTTAATCGCTCTCGGAATAAATGAAAATACGATATTCAATCCGTTTTTAGCAAGAGGACTCACAATGTATACAGGGACTGTATATGAAATCTTCCTAAAAGATGGCTCAATTACATCTAGCATAGGTAGTGGCGGCCGTTACGATAACATTATCGGAGCATTCCGTGGTGATAATATGAACTATCCAACAGTCGGCATTTCATTCGGTTTAGACGTTATTTATACAGCACTTTCGCAGAAAGAAACATTATCATCTACAGCGGATCTATTTATCATCCCACTCGGAACAGAATTACAATGCTTACAAATTGCCCAGCAATTACGTTCTATCACTTCCTTAAAAGTTGAACTTGAACTAACAGGACGCAAATTAAAACGTGCCCTTAATTATGCCAATAAAGAGAATATCCCTTATGTGCTTATTATTGGTGAAGAAGAACTTAGTACAGAAACCGTTATGCTAAGAAATATGAAAGAAGGTAGTGAAGTGAAGGTCTCCCTTTCTTCTTTAAGTAGTTATTTATAATACGAACCACCCTCGTTTGGGTGGCTTTTCTATTTTATAGATAATCAACAATTAGTTTACATAAAATAATTACAAGCTACCTAAAACTAAAAATATATAATATCCAATTACCTGTTATTTTTAGTAATATATAGATGTATATTGTTTTAGGAGGATTCACTTTGAAAACCTACATACAAGCACTAAAGTGGACTACAGGGATCTATCATCTTTTATTACTTCCTTGTTATTATGTATTTCCAAGTCTTGTTAACCTATATGGGATACCTTTACTTCTATTGATTGTGTTACATATCACTACTATTTTATTAGCTAAAAAAGTAGACATGAATACGTACCCTCATTATATCGGCATTATCGTTACTCTAGTTGCCTTCTTTCCTTATATAGTAATCGTTCTACATATGATAGCAGCCATTTTTCTTTTATTAGATGCTGTTTCTATGAATGCAAAAGAAGTGTATGATTCATAGATGGATAAAATGAAACTTTAATCCATAGAGTTTTGAGATAGGTTGGCAAAAAGGATTTACTTTTTAAGTAAACCTTTTTTTCATTTTTAATTACTTTCCTTACTCAAGACTAATAAAAGAATATTCTGTTTAATTTTTATAAATTTCTAAATATTTATAATATATTCAAATTAACATACATTTTAGTTATGTAAAAAATCTAAGTTTTAAGGAGATGAATCCATGCTGAAAAAGTTGGTAGCAGGTGCATTATTAACTGTTTTGTCGTTAACTGGAGGACTGGGATCAGTATCAGCTAGTACCGAAAAAGATTATACGATTTCCTCTTTCGAATATGTAACTGTAGATGAAAAGACTGTTGATTCGTTTAACAAATTGAGTGCTCCATTAAAGGAAGACGTAAAAATAACGTTAGTTCTACCGAAACAAAATCAAAATGGAGACTGGTTATCTTATGGATTTTCGAGCAAAGAAAGTTTAGAGTCTTTTATTGAAAAAGATAAACAAAGGTTGAATAATTCAATCACTCCCCTTGGTGTTGGAGGAAGCGGACCTGGTAGTACAGACTTCTATAAACTCACAAATCAAGGTAGCGAGTATTTTTCTCTAAGTAGCGGTTATAAAAACTTGTCTGCTGGTTGGCAAAATCAAATTGTTTCTGTACGTACAGCATCCCCTACCGCTAGCTATTCAACAACACTATGGGAACGTACTTCAACTGAAGGATATGGAAAAGGTGTTGTTTTTAAACATGCTGATTGGTATGGTCAAATTGCAAACTTAAATAACTTTCCAACTTCAGCAGTTGAAGTTAAAAAGTAAAAATATAGAAATAAAAGGTGTTTTCACGTATGGAAACACCTTTTATTTCTACAACTATTTCACATATCTCGTCTATACCAATTTCAACTCTTAATTATTATCTTTCGTATTCCTACTCTCCAAAACCTTCTCCATATTATGAGTTGCCCATTCCATCATTAATAGAATCATTGGACGAAGAGATTCACCAAGATCAGTTAATGAATATTCTACTTTTGGCGGCACTTCACGGTATACTTCGCGATGTATGATGCCATCTGCTTCAAGTTCTCTCAGCTGCAGTGTTAACATTCTTTGTGTGATATTTGGTTTTAATCTTTTTAATTCATTAAACCGCTTTGTACCATCTAATAAATGATACAAAATTACCCCTTTCCATTTCCCTCCAATCACCTCAACCATAGCTTCAACTGGACAAGAATATTTATTTAAAAATGGGTAATTTATATTATTTTCGTTTGGACAATCCATAATAAATCCCTTCCCTTAACATTAGTATCTTTTTTGATACTATACCACATAAATGTGCGTACTTGTATCTATGTTACTTTAAAAATATAATTTACTTACAAAAATAAATTCATGAAAAGAGGAACTTTTATGACAAATACAAAAGAAATTACAAAAGAAAAAATTATGGAGGCTTTTCATTTCAGACATGCATGTAAAGAATTCGATCCTATGCACAAAATTTCAGAAGAGGATTTCAAATTCATTTTAGAAACAGGCAGATTATCTCCTTCTTCTTTTGGATATGAGCCTTGGAAATTTATTGTCGTACAAAATAAAGAATTAAGAGAAAAACTACAACCGTATTCATGGGGCGCTGGTGGGCAACTTGCAACAGCTAGTCATTTTGTTATTGTTCTTTCAAGAAACATTAAAGATATGCATTATGATGCAGAGTATATTAAATATATGATGAACGATATTATTGGATTGCCTGAAGACACTCAAAAAATTAGATATGAATTCTTCAAAAAGTTCCAGGAAACAGATTTTAACTTATTACAATCCGATCGTGCTGTATTTGATTGGGCATCCAAGCAATCTTATATCGCTTTAGGTAATATGATGACGAGCGCAGCTCAAATCGGTATTGATTCTTGTCCAATAGAAGGATTTGATAAAGAGGAAGTAGATTCTTTACTTCGTCAAGAAGGCATTATACAAGGCGATAATCTTGAAGTATCAGTTATGGTTGCCTTTGGTTACCGTAAAGAAGAGCCAAAGCGTGATAAAACAAGACAGACTATGGATACAATTGTTGAATGGATTAAGTAATATAGCACAGACAAATAATGCTCCTAATAGCTGTATACTCATACTAAAGAAGAATCAATTGTTTTCTTACGTATGAATTTGGTTTTTCATGGAAAGATATGTTAGTATGTATACAGTTTGAGTGCTCTATTTTTAGAGTCGAACAGGAGGAGAATGAATATGTCTGATATTGAAGTTGGCGAAGTGTTTACTCTTAGTGATGAGAATAACGAAGAGCAAGAAGTAGAAGTACTTGGAGCGATGGATGTCGAAGGCGCAGAGTATATTGCAGTTGCCTTTGTTGAAGATATCCAAACAGAAACTGAGGAAGACATTGATATTTTCTTTTTAAAAGTAGAAGAAGATAATGAGTTTTCATACATTGAAAATGATGAAGAGTTTGATAAAGTATCTGCTGCTTTTGATAAGATTTTAGATGAACAAGAACAAGAGTAAACACGAGGGGGATGCATATCCACCCTCTTTTTTTATTCATCACTCATTCAGTGATTTATGCAGTAACTCCAGTACATCTTTCATCGCAAAAGGTCCATCTTTTTTAACATGCTCCGCAAATTCTGAAACGAGACGTAATGTTCTCACACTTTCGATTGGATGTTCTCCTGATGCACTTTCAGCTGAAAGCATAACTGCATTCGTCCCGTCCAGTACAGCTTGAAACACATCAGTCACCTCTGCTCTTGTTGGAATAGAATGATCTACCATAGATTGAAGCATTTGTGTTGCTGTAATGACATATGTATTCGTTCGATTACATTCCTGAATCATCATTTTCTGTAAAAGCGGAATGCATTGATACGGTAACTCTACTCCTAAATCGCCCCTTGCAATCATAATTCCATCTGCTTCTTTACATATATCTTGAAAATTCTCGATTGCTTCCATCGTTTCTATTTTTGCAATTAAATTAGGTGACGTTTCTTTATACTGTTGTATAAAATCTCGTATTTCTTTTATATGACTAGGTTTTCTTACGAAAGAACATGCGATAAAATCAACATTCTCCTCTAAAAGAAACTGAATATCTTTTTTATCTTTCTCTGTAATAGCTGGTAAACGAACAGCCGCATCTGGTAAATTAACTCCTTTATGAGATGAGATATTGCCACCTGTTTTTACCTTCGTTTCTATTTTGTCCGTACTTATCTTTTCAACAATTAATTCAACTTCTCCATCATTAATTAAAATTCTACTGCCTACTTTCACATCATTCGTAATTCCTTCATAATCAACACTCGCTTCTGTATTACTCCCTGTAACTGGTTGTGTATGTAAAATAAAAGAATCTCCTGCCTGAAGTGTAATTTGCCCTCCTTTCACTTCACCTAATCTTATTTTAGGTCCTTGTACATCACCCAAAAATTTAATAGAGTCATCTAATGATTTCACTAAACGAATGATGTCTTTATGACTTTCATGCGTGCCATGCGATAAATTCAGTCGAACAATTTTCATACCATTCTTTATTAACTGTGCTAATGTTTCTTTATTATTACTTGCGGGTCCAATTGTACAAATTCGATCGATTGTCATTTTTGTCACCATCCTTTTTTTAATAAGTTTCCCATATGAACTTAAAAATAACAGAGATTCTGACATGAATAGATTTAAATTTACATGAATTTCATAAAATTAAACCTGTATCCCTTGCTAGCTAAGCATTAGAAGATATATTCGCTTTTTTGCAAATGAAAACATGTTGAATCGAAAGTAAAAGAAAAGTTAAGTATGGGATAAACCATTGAGAGTTTCGAAATTTTCATATATTGTATGAATTGAGTTCGAACTCAAAAATTTAAAAAGGTGGGAAAATTAGTGAATATGAAAAAATCTTTATCGGTGACAACTTTAGGGTTAGCGGTTTTAGGTTTTGGTTTTACTAATAACGCAAGTGCTTCAGAGGTCGATACTGTAGACAGGCAGCCCGTTTTAGTTGACTTTGATACAATTCAATCAACAAAAACATCTAGTGTTCCTAGTTTGACTGTTGCAGCTGCACCTAAGAATGACTCTAACATTAGCGTATATACTCCCTTTTTTGGTAACCCATATGCAGTTGCGAAATCGAAATCAACTACGACCGAAGACTATGTTTATGCAAAAGCAAGAACTTTCAATGGCGATGGCTCATTAGTAAATACGAAAAGTAATAGTGCAAAAAAATCATCCTTTGTAAGTGCTACAGCGACCAACACAAGCATTTATTATGGAGATGATTACGCTATCGGTAATCATACCTATAAATTAAGTGGTTATAATGATGTGAATCACGAAACAAAAGCCTTCTGGTAAGAAAGAGAAAAAAGATATGCATCTTGCATATCTTTTTTCTCTAATACTTTACATATATTGAGGTGCTATTTATGAAACAAATATATATTATTATCGGTGTTTTACTCATTTCATTACTTACAATTTATATTTTGTTCAATACTTCAATCATACAACCTCATCCACCTTCTAAAGAAAATAAGAGAGAGCAACAAACCAATACTATTTCTTACGGATTGAAGGATAATCAAGGCCAACATATTAACAACGGTAGTACAATTACTAGTGAGGATAATAAAATTAATGTATCATTATCATTCGTACATACTATTAACGAAAACCGAAAATATGGATTAATTGTTCTAGAAGATTACGAACAAAAACCTTTTAAAATAGAAGATACTACTAATGAAATATCACACTATTTTTTTGATATGAAGCCAAACAGTTCAATGACTACGAAAATCTCTTTACACACTTCTCCTAATGCAAGTGAATTAACCTTTTTAATAATTAAAAAACCTGAATACAAATTAAAAGATAATAACTTAAATAAAGCAGCTATTTTAGAAGACATTCTAAGTATGCGATACTCAATGCATCCTCCTCAGAAAGAAAGCGAAAAAATAAAACTCTCCCTTATAGATCCAGATGCTATTTTAAAAGATGGTCTTTACGAACCATTATTTGTTACGAACCGTGAAGAGAACTTACAAACTGTCTTCTTTGAAAAGGAAGGCAAGCAATTAACCCTATCAAACGGTAATGAAACGAATGATGAAATGACTTACGCAATCGTGGCTTTTAAAGATTGGAAACAAGTTGAAATATTTAACAATAGAAAAGTCGTTTATACTAAAGTTGCACCTGAAACGAGGCAAATCTTTAATTTCATATTGCCTTCAGTGGATCAGGAAAGTAATTTTCAACTCGTCGCTTTTCCATTTCCTTTTAAAGTTAGCGAAGAAGATTATGTCAGTCAACAAGCATTCAGTTCTTTTCGCATCGTAATTGAAAATGAAAATAAATAAGTTATACTATGCACAGTATAACAACCAAAAAAGCCTACTGACACGAGTAGGCTTTTGAAACTACGAAAGTTTCGTCAATAACTGATTTAAATCTTTTTTCGTTTTCGTCGTTAAAGATTTCATTTTATTAATATCGATTTTTTCTTTCTCCGCTCCTACAATTAACGGATACATACTTTGACCGATTGTTTTAGAATCCGTCGGATGTGATGCCTCTAGCTCTTTTTCAATCACATCCCACTTTTCATTAATTTGTTTGCCAAGCTTATTCACTGTTTCCAATTTCGGATTAGCAGCTAACTGCTTGTCCAAGCTATCAATTAATGCTACAACTTCTTTAACATTCGTTTTCACAGCAACACTTTTCTTCGGATCTTTCGTTGTCTTTCCGTTATTGTTTGTGCTTGTACTTGTACTTGTGCTTTGATCTGTTGTTTTCCCGCTAGTCGTTTGATCATTCGTTTTTCCTGTCGTCTCTTTTTCTTTTGTTTTTACATTTTCGTTTTGAGTTGACGTTTTGCCGTTACTTTCTGTCCCTGATGATTCTTTCGTATTTTTTGCATCCTTATCTGTTTTTTCATTTGAAGAAGTATTTGTTTCTTTTTCAGTATCTTTCGTTGTTTTTGACGCTTCATCTGCACTTGTCGTTTTTGCTTCTCCATCATTTTGCGCAGTTACTTGCTCTTTCTTTTCCGTTTCTTTATCTGCTGAAGGACTACAAGCTGCCATAGTAAGCATTGTACCAATTGTTATCGATGCGATAGCGACCTTTTTCATTTTCATATAAATCCCCCTATGTTTTACATAATTTATCCTCCCCTTTACGATTCGATTCCCCCTTAAAAAATCCCTTTTCATACGAATTATCATCTTTCCGACAGTAATCTTCATAATAATACGTACAAAAACTGATAAACTCATTTTAATATTCGAGTTTCTTCTACTTCATTTTTCTACTTGCAAGTAAAAGAAAAAGAGTATATTGTCACATTAAGAATTACTATCTTCATATGACGATATACTCTTCTATCAAATTTTTATCTTTCTTGACATTTTATTTATACAAAAAAATAAAATTTTCTTTCGTTTTTTGTTTCTCAACATTTGTTAACATAATATTTTTATGAATAACCACCATTCGAGTGAATGACTTGCCCAGTAACCCATTTCGCTTCTTCACTTACTAAAAAAGAAATTAAGCGCGCAGCATCCACCGGTTCTCCTACTTTACCTTGCGGGAACTTCCATACTAAATGATGCTTCAGCTCCTCTGTAATCCATCCTGTATTCGTCGGTCCTGGATCTACAGCATTCACTGTAATCCCCTTCTCCATCGCAACTGGTGCTACTGACTTTGTAAATGCTTCAATTGCCCCTTTCGTTGCTGCATATGCTAGTTCATCTGGCATTGGACCTACTGACTGTCCTGAAGTAAGATTAATAATACTCCCGCCCGTTTTAAGTGAATAATGTTTTATAAACAATGAACTTAATAGCATAATAGCCCGAACATTAACTGTATAATGTTTATCCAACTGCTCTACATCTAATTCCTCAATTCTCGTATGAGTAGAATATACTGCATTATTAACTAGAATAGATGGATCACCTAACCGTTCTGATACCATATAAAACAAACGATTTGGCGAATAAGACTGCGATAAATTGATTTCTGCCATTTCACATCGAACATCGTAACTTTCAATTTCCTTTTTCAGCAAAAAGGGTTCTTGATCACTCATTCCCCATGGCATCGCTTTATCATACTTTGGCCAGTACGTGAAAAAAATGTCTATCCCCTTTTGAGCAAGCACCTTGCATACAGCTGCACCAATTCCATTCAGACGAGTTGCCCCTGTTACAATTGCTATTTTCTTCACCTTTTTCTCCTCCATCTATACACAGATCCCCTGCATGAATACAGAGGATCTATCTTCTTATTGAATATTTGACAGTATACGTTCAGCACCTAATTTTAACATTTTAATAAAGATATAATTTACAATCGTAAACATTACAAATAAAACGATAAACATAACCCACAGTCCGACATGAAGGAAGAAGTATAATACACTTACTCCCCCCACAATAATTAAAGCTATTAAAATATTAGCTAAAAAATTCCATAAAGTTGTATATCGACTTTTAAATAATTTCTGCTCTGTATCCCAATGAATATCTGCAGTTTGTGCGTCCCAGCGTGTTCCAATTAAATTAATTAACAGTAACCCGTTCGCACTTAGTAAAAACCACAGTATCATAAAGACTGGAGAAATCCCAGCTACAACTGCCATCGTAATACCGAATACTGCTAAAATGATTACATTAATTAACCAAGCAGTGATTGCTTTCGCAAAAAAGATATCCGCAGCCTTTACTGGTAAATAACGATTCACAAACCAAGAGTTTCCATCTCGCGAAAATGACGTTGTTGCAATGACGTTACTCCCCATTAAAAATAACGATGCACAAAGGCCAACACCTATTGCAAATCCCGTTGTCTCTGGATTGTTAATATACTCTGTAATAAACTTTAAATTTCCATCTTGCACAAATAAAATAAAGAACAACATAATTGGCATAACGAAAGTTTGTACAATGCAATTTAAGAAAAATTGTGGTGTACGGAATAACGTTTTAAATTCTTTTTTCACATACGCTTTTAAATGCGAACTTTGTACTGTTGATTTCTGTAAACCTTCCGCCGAAATAACTTGTTTCTTTGCTGTACTCGTTGAAAGTCCAATAACCCCTTTTAAATATGTACGCTCTGCTATGTAATAAAACAACACAAAGAAGACAAATGAAATAACTGCAAAGATTATTACATATAAAGGTCCCTTCCAATTTGCATTTTCTACTAATGCCACTGCTCCAAAATATGTAGTTGGAAAATAATTTGTCATTTGTACTAAAAGAGAAGATTGATTATTTACAAGGTATTCCGCAGCCCCATCTCCAGAAAACGCACTTTTATTTCTCCACTGCATAAATACGTTAATTCCTACAATAAATAATATACTTACGATTCCAATAAATATATTTCCTCGATCTTTATTTTTCGCTATATTTGTATACCTCATAATAATTGTCATCAGTAACGAAGCTAATACTAACGGCACGATTGGGAAGAGTAAGTAAATAAAAATCATATATATGTAATATGTAATAAATGCGCCACTTTTTAAACCGTACGTAATGAAGATTGGTAATAAAATAAATGAACTCATTACGTATTGTGTAATTAATACCGTTAAAAATTTTGCCGAAATAATTTGCGCTGGTTTTAATGGTAACGGCAGTAACATTTCAATATCATTGCTGTAGTAAAATACAGTTAAAATGTTCGTTATACTCATTAAAAATACCCATATACTCGCAATCGCAAGTCCCATTGCAATAATCATTCCCGGCCCTTGCCCTAATTGTTTCAAACCTTCATACATTCCGTGCGTCATCGAACCAAATATTAAAAATCCAACAAATAAAATAGCTGCAAATGAAAATAAATACGCCCATCGCTTCTTCTTATCTGCTATAAAATCTGCGTAATTTAACTTTAATAGTACCTTCGTTAACGTCCAAATTTTACTCATTGCCCGTCATCTCCAAGAACATTTTTTCAAGTGATTCATTGGATTTAAAATGATCTCTCATTTCATCTAAATTTCCTTTAAACTGCAAATTCCCCTTATTAATAATAGCAACCCGGTCACATATTTTTTCCGCTACTTCTAATACGTGCGTAGAGAAAAATACAATCTTTCCTTTATCCGCATGTTCTCTCATCATTTCTTTTAAAATATATGCAGATTTCGGATCAAGCCCTGTTAACGGTTCATCTAAAATCCATACATCTGGTTCATGCACGAGCACACCAATAATAACGATTTTTTGTCTCATACCGTGCGAATAACTTTGAATTTGATCAGATAATGCATTATAAAGATCAAACTTCTTCGCTAAAGACTCTATTCGTTCTTGTCTTACTTCCTTCGGCACTTCATACATATCAGCCATAAAGTTTAAATATTCAATTCCTTTTAAACGTAAAAACATATCTGGGCTATCCGGCACATAACCAAACGTCTTCTTTGCTTCCATCGGCTCTTCCATAATATTTTTTCCATTAATCGTAATAGTCCCTTTGTCCACCCCGTGAATGCTAGTAATCATCTTAATTGTCGTGGATTTACCCGCACCATTTGGTCCTAAAAATCCAAAGATTTCGCCGCTAGGTACAGATAAACTTAAATCTTTTACTGCATAAGTAGACCCATTATAACTTTTTGACACATTCGTAATTTCAATCATTCCATCCAATCCTTTCCTTAATTACCAAATAACTATATTGATATTATAGCATACTTCCATTTTAAGATTTTTACATTTTTCAGTTTATTTAACCTTTAAAATAAATATACACCCCTAATCCAACAACTAAAACGACAGCTAGTATAATATAAATCATTGTTAATCGTTTAATATTCCCCTTTGTCGCTTTGCTATAATTTGCATCACCATTCCGCCCAATTAACACCGTCGCAATGACAGTAATCACTACAAGTAATACAACGATCATGATCCAAGTTAGCATTTCTTCCTCCCCCTCCTTACAACCATTTTACAATATTATCCTCTTTATTTCGCAGCATATTTCCTCTTTTTACTATTATTATGAAGCAAACTGGAAAACTATTATTACCATTCCTATCCAATTGTGATATATTTGTAACATAACGTAACTTATTTCTAACAACGTAAGGAGGACCTATCATGAAAACAACTTGGATAAAATATTTAGGATTTCTCGGTTTCTTCGGTTTCCTCGGATTTTTTTATGAAAAAGGATTGTTTACTATGTTCTGTTTCTTCTCCTTTTTCACATCGTATAGAACAGTTCAACACGATGAACTGTTTGAACAAATTGTCAATAAATCGTGTCGCAATGCATTTATCGTTACATTACTAACTACCGCTATCATTATATTTATTGAAATGTTATTTCCAAACCCGGCGCTACAAGAAATTGATATCGCTCTTATTTTCGGCACACTCATTCTTACGTTCGGTTTTTCTATGTTCTTTTATGATAAACCTGTTGATGAAATGGAAGATGCACCATGGCGTTCGTAACGAAGATAAAAGAATACCGCGCAAAATTGAACATGACACAAGAAGATTTAGCGAAGCAAGTTGGTGTACGGCGTGAAACAATTAGCCACCTTGAAAAAGGTAAGTATAATCCTTCATTGCAACTCGCTCACGATATAGCGAAGGCACTTCATAGTACGATTGATGAGATTTTTATTTTTGAGGATAAATAAAAAATACCGTCATTCTTTCCAAGAAGAATGACGGTATTTCTCATAGATTATCCATATAAAACCGCATGAAATACGCCTAATAGTAAGTATTGATCCTCCATGTAATCTCCATCATATGCATTCATCTCGATGTAATACATATCTTCCTCAAGACGAATGTTCCAATCTGCGATTAAATAGCCTTTTCGTAATAATTTTCCCATTCCAAATGAAGTTTTATGAACAACATATTCTTCTGCCTTATATGTAAAGGTAAATATAAAATTTGCATCCAATAACTTTCCGTCACATACAAGTATTTCATGCTCTGCATCATTATTATCGATGTACGTTACTAAAATCTTTCTTTGGCGCTGCCTACTTACATCCTTTGCAATGACGCGAATATTGCCCTTACTATCCTTTATTTCATAAATGATATTACTACCAATTTTCGGAATGAAGTCCAGCACTCTCATCAACGTATTTTTATAATAACCCCGTACTACGCCTACTTGCTCACTTCCATTATAAAACTCTATCGGCGTCGTATCTGCTTTGCTATCACACGGTCGTTTGTAAGAGAGCTGCATCATTCGCTCTCCTCTTAAGTACTGATCAAACGTCACAGGATATTCTATCATGCGCAGTTCTTTATTTAGCTCATACAAATAGTGTTGAACACTCTCTATTAATGTTGTAGTAGATATAAGCTCTTGAAGTTCAAATTCTTGCCAGCTGGAAGAAACATTCCATTGATTATGATCCTCTTCATAGAAGAAACCAAGAATTACCTCTTCACGGTCAGCCGTTTCATATTTCATAGGTACGTTCTGCCCGTGTTGAACTTGTTCCATCCACTGACCTAAATAAATGCCCAGCTCCGCAACCTTCACACATGATTTTTGAAAAAATACGCTGTCACTCGCGCAAATCGTTACATCTCCTTCGATAAAGCCCTTTGAATAAGCATCATACCGTGGCTCATCCTTCTGCGGGAGATTCTTGTCTAACTCAAATAAAAACTTTAACATTCTTTATTCACCTCTAGTTGTTACACTAATCATACATGACATCGCATCACGCTAGGAAACTATTTATATACGCATATTTAATTCACGCATTATAACACGTGAATGACCTTGTATAGTAGCTCTATTTTTTTGTTCTATATCTTAGTATATGAATTTATATGAGCGATTTTTCAAATATATCTATCGCAACTTACAATATATCAACGATTTTTCAAATATATCTATCACAACTTACAATATATCAACGATTTTTTCAATATATCTATCACAACTTACAATATATCAACGATTTTTTCAATATATCGATTTTTCGACAAATATCAGCATGATTAAAATGAAGCTACCTTTTCTTCCGCCACTTCTACAATTTCTAAAATTTGTAGAAGACTCTCCACTTCATAAGTCGGGTTAACATCTGTCCCGTTTTCTTTCAAACTCGGATTATACCAACACGTATCAATGCCGTAATCTTCTCCGCCTTTCATATCAGAAGTTAACGAATCTCCAACCATTAGTACGCTTGATTTATCAGTAATCCCAAACTTCTCAAACGCATAATCAAAAATCTCACGTGCTGGTTTTTGATGACCAACTTCTTCAGAAATAATAATGTAATCAAAGAAATTACATAAAGGCGAATTTCCGATTCTTGATTGTTGCACCTTCGTATATCCATTCGTAATAATACCTAACTTGCAATCTTGTAGATTTTCACATAATTGTACTGCGCCTTCTATAAGATGTACTTCCTTCCCTAAATTTTCAAGGTATACATCACTAAATTGCTGCGCATCTACGTCTATATTATGAATTGCAAATAATTGTCTAAATCGCTCTACGGCTAATTCACTTAGCGTAATCATTTTATTTTCTAAATCTCTCCATAATCCATTACTAATCTCTTTATAACTTGCAAGATAATCATTATACCCTGTAGACATACCAAACTGTACAAACGCATTATGTAATGCGTGTCTTTCCGTTTTTGGGAAATCTAATAATGTATCATCTACGTCGAATAATATAACTTTGTATTTCATGATGTTTTTCTCAACTCCTATATTCTCATAGCTTAATTATAACAACAATAAGAAAGGGAGGCTAATTAAAACCAGCCTCCCTTCTTTTTACTTTTCTTCCAGCAGTAACTCTTTCATTTCCTCTAACGACTCTTTCGTAAAGCCAAGAGCCCTTTCAGCGTATGCTTCAACTGATCCGTATTGCTTTTGAATTTCACCAATCGCAGCTTGTAAATATTCGGCGCGCGCTTCAAACATTGCACCTAATATCGCTCTGCTCTCATCGTTTTGTAATTTCGCACCTAAAAAGGCCATCATTTTTTCATTTAACTTTTCACGGAATCCGTTACTTAATAAGTAATCTTCCATTACCGTTTTTTCCGGTACGCCTAGTAAAAGTAATAATAATGCTGAACCAAATCCAGTACGATCTTTTCCAGCTGTACAGTGGTTTACTAACGGTAAGTTTTCCGGGTTTTGCGCTAAGTTTAAGAAGCTCACGAATGCCTCGTTGCCACTTACGAAATCTTGATTCATTTTCACAAGATACTCACCTGGTTTTCCTAACATAGAAAGGTCACCAACTTGGAAAAACTCATTTATATTTAAGTCTTTCGCTAAGTCTTGCATAACTGGTAAGCACACTTGACGAGCACCTGTAATTTCTGGATTCGGCTTATGCTTCACTTCAAAGTCTGTACGGTAATCACAAATTAACTTTAAGCCAGACTTTTGTAAATACGCAATATCCCATTCTGTTAGTCCTGCTAATTCTTCAGAACGGTATAATTTGCCCCATTTCACTTTACGGCCTTCAGTCGTTTCATATCCACCCATATCACGGAAGTTAAACGCACCTTGTAATGGCAATCTACGCTCAGCTACTGTCACTGCTTGTCCATTACTTCCTACTAGTCTAAAATATGGACGTTCATTTTCACTCGGGTTTTCAATTGTATATGATAATTCTCCATTTACAGTTGCAAGTAGTTCTCCATTTTCTTCAATACGATCTGGTGAAGTACTCCAATAAATACGAACTTCTTCTATATTATTTTCCCATTTTATTTGTAACGTATTATCTTCATTTCTCTCTACAGTTGCTTGTAGCCAATTTCTTTGCTGCTCCATTCTTTCACCAACGCTTTCTCTTATAGTCAAATCTTACTCTATTTTATTATAGGAATAACTACTTTGTCGTTCTCATTTTTCTTTTTATCTTACAAACAGGCGAAAAGTTCTTTTACTTGTTCAAAATTTGTACACGGGTTCCCACTAGATGTGTCCCAGGGTATATCTTAAAACTCCCTCACATACCGCTCAGTACAACTCAGCAGCTGACATCCATTCTTTTCAAAAACATCCTCCATCCACTCATTTTGCATATTTGTCTCACCAATATAATAAGATGCACCTATTTCCTTTAAGACAAACATCGCACCTGCAAATAACGCAGCTTCATATCCCTTATTACGCATATTTGGAGTAACTGCGAAGTACATAAGTTTCCCTTCTTCTAACGTACCTCTTTCAATATGCGGAATTACAATTCCTATCGGCTCTTCATCGACACTCGCTGTTAAGCAATGTTCTTTCCATTGCTCACCAATTTCTTGTAGCATCATATGCACAAATTGATCATGAGCAACTGGTTCTCCCGTCGCTTCATTCCACAGTGAATAAAAAGCCTCTTCCCCTACTTCTTCAATTAACTTAAAATCAATTTCACTTTCTACATCTTCTACTTCGTATATATCTTTAAATACAATCATGTTTTCCGTAACATATTCAAATGAATACGTTTCAAAACATTTTTTATACACATCATAATTTGGACTTTTTGAAGAGATTTCAAAATGTAGTTTTTCTAATCCACCTTTTTTAGCTTCGGCAACGCAATACTGCATCATTTCCTCTAATTGCTCTTCTGTAAAAATCTCTGCATTATTTTCTTTTATCATAATAGAAGAAGCACTTCTTCTTATTTTAAAATGTTTTTCTAACTGTTCTATCGTCGTCATATTCTTCCCTCATCTATATCATACTCGAATTTCTAATCGTTCTCCTTGCATGAGCAGGATTGTCCTTGAATATATAGAATACTAGAAAAGATCGCATCTTTAAAGTGCGGAGGAGGTTCTCCAGTGGATATTACAGCATTGCAACAACAGTTAGAGCTTATACAACAAAATGACTATACGCAACTGCAACATATAGACGTAAATGAGTTAACTTTGAACATGCTTCAGTATATCGGAACGACTGATAGCTACGTTCGTTACCAACTTATATATAAATGTTTTGCGCATTTCATTCATCATGAATTCCTTATGGACGATCAGCTGAAATTACTTCTGCAAACTTGTTTAAGTGATGAGTATTTATATTGTGACATTTACTCCCCACATACAGATGGGGTTTTCACACGTTCTTACACTGTTTCGTTAATTGCGTTAATACTCCAATTCGCTAATTCGCACTACTTTTGTACAGAGGAGGATATCGAAGAAATAAAAAATAAACTCATTACTTACACAAACTTAGAAACAGATTTTCGGGGCTATATCGAAAATAAAGGATGGGCTCATTGTCTTGCTCACGTATCTGATGCCTTTACTGAAATTGTTCATAATACGTATACCACTTTTGAATGGTACGAAGAATTAATTCATTGTTTATTAAATAAAATCTTTATTCCATCTGACCTTTTTCATAATAACGAAGATGAGCGCATCGTTACTCCATTACTAGCAATGCTGTATCATGATTTTCCTCAAAACGAGTTAATTTCTATTATTCAAAAAAAAATAAAAAGGCTTCCTCAAATTAGAAAACGCCTTTCGCTTACTGAGTATTGTATTTTATGTGCCAATATTAAAACCTTTTTACGCACATTATTTTTCAGAACGAAAGATGACCATAACTTAGCCTTTACAGCACGTAAAACAGAAAGAATGTTAAAAGAACTTCCTAACTATTATTAAATACAAGGAGCAATGACATGGGTTATATTGAAGATATGAGAAATCTAGTAGGAAATCATCCACTTATTTTAATAGGATCACACGCCATTATATTAAATGAAAAAGATGAAGTATTGCTGCAGTTCCGTACAGATTTTAACCTCTGGGGCATTATTGGCGGTGCCCTAGAATATAACGAAACGTTAGAAGATGCTTTAAAACGAGAAGTGTTTGAAGAAACTGGACTTATTATTAAAGAGCCAGAATTATTCCGTACATACTCAGGACCAGACTTCTTTCAAATCTATCCAAATGGTGATCAAGTACATGGTGTACTCGTTGTTTATATTTGCCGAGAATTCCACGGTGAGCTTGTATGCGATCAAAGGGAATCGAAAGAATTACGCTTCTTTCCGCTTGATGAGTTACCTAGTAATCTTCATCCAGTCATTGAGAAGATTCTTCGCGATTTTCATCAATCCAATAAAAAATAGAAATCAAACAACCTCATTTCCCGTCATTACAACGTGAAATGAGGTTGTTATCGTTCACCGTAAATCCCTATTTCCCCAAAATGATATTAACGCTCTCTTTTTACAACTTTATATCCCTTTATAAAAAGGATAGTTATATAAGAAACAATAAATGAAAGAATAGTATACATGCCCACCCAAAAGAAAAATGCTGGATCGTGCGCTGTAACATTTAACATAAGAAAAATAAGAAATGTTACTATTGGCATCACATAAAATGTACCTACTTTATATGCTCCAGCTATTGAAACAATACAAACAAGCAATGGATATATACAGAAAATAAAAATGATTTCACTCAACGTTATGTCCCCCTTTCTGCAGAAATAATAGGTTTCTCGTTCACATTTTGGGGAACAACAAAATTTTATTTTTTATCAATTATTAGTAAATATAATGTTAGATTGTTATCTCAATCTGATTTCCTTCAGGATCACTTACTACACTTTCATAATAACCATCCCCTGTAGTACGCGGCCCATTTAACACTGAGTATCCTGCTTCTCTTAATGTATTAGTTAATTTGTTCACTTTTTCTTTACTATCTACTGAAAAAGCAATATGCGCATATCCTATTGTTTGTGTTTGTACTTTCTCGTCTATCCCTACCTGCTTCATAAGTTCTAGACGCGCACCGCCTTCAAAAGTTATGAAATAAGATTTAAACTGCTTTTTCGGATTGTGATATAAGCTATTTTCTTCACCACCGAAGTACTGTTTATAGAAATCACGCATTCTTTCTAAATCATTCACCCAAATTGCTACATGCTCAATTTTCATAATCGACACCTTTTCTTTTATGTTATTCAACTGGCAATTGGATGCTTCATTGCCAGTACATTTAATTTTCTTTATTTGTTCTCGTAATCATAAGATCAAGTCCAAGGCTTTTTAACCCATATAAATAATCTTCTTTCCAGTTGCTCACTGTTATTTTCGGAATATGTTCTGCCGGAATGTACTGTGGACAACTTTTTACAATCTGATCTATAACAATTTGGTTCACTTCATCATCACAGAAGATGAATCCATGAGGGTTAATAATAGCTATACATGTAGCTATTAAACGAGTAATAGCATCTATATTATATTCCTCTGGATTATTCGAATCTTCACTTCTCAAAGCTTGCAAGAAATTTTTATTATCGTACTGCGGGACGAAAGATATCTCTCCTGAGAAAAATGTGCTTCCGCGTACGACATCTCCATTTACCATAATCCCCGCACCTGGGCCATTTTGACCTGAATACAAATATACAAGAGAGGAATTTTCATTGTTTCCAGTATTTTTATGATAGCCGAGCACTGCAGCATTCATATCGTTTTCTATTACTACTGGTATAGAAAACAGTTCCTCCAAGTGACTTTTCAAATTAAAATTTTGGAACTTTTCATATCCAGGAATATAGAAAATACGCCCATTATCGACAGCACCAGGAACACCAATTGAGATTGAACTTATCTTTGGAAACGTAGCTATAAGACTTTCTATATGTTCTGTCAATACACTTAGACCCGTATCAATTAATGCACTTGAAGTACTGCCTTGTTCTTTTACTTCCCCTAAACAGTTAAAAATTGTATAGTTCGTCTCATTTTTTTCTAAAAATATCGCTAAACCTAACATATATTCTGGATTATATTCATATCGTTTTGCTCTTCTTCCACCACTTGAATCATCTAAACCGGCTAAAGTGACTTCACCGTCTTGTTTCATTTTTTCTATAAATTTACTTATCGTTGGAAAACTGATTTCTAATGTATTACTAAGTTCAACTTTCGTTGCACTACCTCGCTCTAGAAGAGCTGTACGAATGCCGCGAAGGATCGTCTCTTTAATCGATTTTTGAGTAACAAATTGTTCACTCAAATCGCTCACCACCTTAATCAACATACTTATTAAACACTTTTAATAAGTTGCGTTGACAATATATCATACATCATTTTCTAAAGCAATAGAGATGATATATTTCTACTAGCGGCACTCCGTATTTAACTCGATGCATTCTCTCTCATAACAGACGATACAATTCCAGACAAGATAACAAATAATAAAACAGCTAGCAAAGCATTACGTATTCCGAATGCTTCTCCAAGTATTCCTAAAAATGGTGGTCCGACTAAAAACGCTGTAAAACCGATGATAGAAACTGCAGCAACATTAGAAGTCGCATTTTCACTGTCATCTCCAGCAGCAGAAAGCCCAATCGGGAAACCTAACGCGGCACCAATCCCCCACAGTACTACACCAAGTGCTAGAAAATATGAGTTACTCCCAAATATGACGATTGTCATTCCTATAATCGCCATCATAATAGTAGCACGCATAACCGCGATACGACCGAATCGATCAAGAAAATAACTACTGCACATTCGAGCTAATGTCATTGCCAATACAAAAATAGTGTACATAATAGAACCTGTCACTATACTTTGCTGATGTCCATCTACCATCACAATAGGTAGCCAATCATTTGCACTCCCTTCTGCAAATGCCATTCCAAGCACGAAAAGACCAAGTAAAAGCACCCTTCTTTCCATACGTAAGGAAGTATGCTTCGCTCGCTTTTTGTTTCGCGATTTCTCCTTCTTTCCTGTCCCATGCGGAAGAAAACGATACAACATACATACAAGTAATACAAACATGACCGAAATCGCAAGAAATTGATACAGAATTGGGATGTGAAGCGAGATGGCGGCAGAACCACTGAGCGCGCCTACTAAAGTTCCTATACTAAAAAAGCCATGGAATTTCGGAAGAAGAGTTGTTCCTAATTTCTGCTCAATGGCAGAACCTTCTACATTCAATGCGACTTCTGCTAATCCATATCCTACTCCAAATACTAGTAAGCTACCAAAAGTCCCCATACTAGAAACAAAATAAATAGTAATACCTAAACAAAGCAATCCAACAATCATAAAAAACATACTGCCTATAATAACGTCTCTAGCTCCCTTACCGTCAATAAAATGACTTGCACTCAGTAAACCAATTATTGAACCGACAGATAATCCGAACAAAATCCAGCCCATTTCTGCATTTGACACTGTTAAAATATCTCGAGTAGCTGCTGTTCTAGAAATCCATGTAGCAAATGCCACACCTGACAAAGCAAATAAGAGGAATAGAGCATTTCGAGAGGCAATTAGCGTCTTTGTATCATTTTCCGCAAAATCTTTCTTCATATGAAACACCTTTCAAATTGTCTATACGATAATTTATACTCTAATAAAAACACCTTTTACTCTTCTATCGTTTTAATAACTTTAGCTGGGTTACCACCAACAACTACATTATTAGGTACATCTTTTGTCACAACTGCTCCTGAAGCAATTACAGCGTTATCTCCAATTGAAATACCAGGGTTAATAATAGCTCCCCCGCCAACCCAAACATTGTTACCAATCTTTACAGGCTTTCCATATTCTTTGCCAGAATTCCGCTCTACCGGGTGTAAAGGATGTGTAGCAGTGTAAATGTGGACACCAGGTGCAAACATACAATTATCACCGATTCGAACTTCACAAACGTCTAAAATCACACAATTGAAATTTGCAAAAAAGCTCTTTCCAACATGGATATTGTAGCCGTAATCACAACGAAAATCAGGATTAATTTGGGATTTCCCATCAGCTGAAGAACCTAAAAGCTGATTTAACAACGTAAAACGCCTCTCATCTCCTGTCTCCATCGCCTCGTTATAAAGGCGTGTTAAACGTTTTGCCTCCACCCTATCAGCCACCAATTCTTCGTCATCAGCAATATACATTTCTCCTGCCACCATCTTTTCTTTCTCCGTTTTCATACAATCCTCTCCTTTTTTATTATATGGGATGCACTTATTAAATACCTTTAATAAGTGCCTTTAATTAAACTTATTAAACACGTTTAATAAGCAACCCTATATTAGCATACTTTTTCATATATGCAACTAATAAGTTCGGAAAAGAAGTGCGAACTCCTTGCTCTACGTATCGATATAAAGAATAATTTATATCGAAAAACGAGGGAACGCTCAGCGCCCCCTCTCAAATCCAATCCGTTTTTTAATTTCCGCTAAATTTACCTTCGCGATTTTTCTTGCTCGCTCAGCACCTTTTTCTAAAGCTTCGTATAATAAATTCGGCTCATTCATATACATAGTATATTTCTCACGAGGTCCAGCTAACTCACGATCTACAACGCGAAATAACTCTTTTTTCACATCGCCCCATCCGATTCCAGCCTCATACTTTTCACTCATCGACTGTATTTCATCTTCCGTCGCAAATTCTTTATAAATCGTAAATAACGTTTCTAGTTCTTTCGGTTCATTTGGAAGTGAAGAATCTGTTTTGATTTTAAATATTAACTTTCGTAGTTTTTCTTTCTCTGCAAATAATGGGATCACATTCCCGTAACTTTTACTCATCTTTCTTCCATCAAGTCCTGGTAATATTGCTCCTTCTTCTTGCACTACATACTCCGGAAGTGTAAATGTCGTGCCGAATGTATGATTAAAATACGTCGCAATATCACGTGCAATTTCAATATGCTGAATTTGATCTTTCCCAACTGGTACATGAGTAGCTTGAAATAGTAATATATCCGCCGCCATTAAAATCGGATACGTATATAATCCCATATTCACTCCTGCATCTACCTCTAAACCCGCTTCTTTATTTTGCTCCACCTTCGCTTTATACGCATGAGCACGGTTCATAAGACCTTTCGGAGTTAGGCAAGCTAAAATCCAAGCTAATTCTAGAATCTCCGGCACTTCTGTTTGCCGATAAAAAATAACATCTTCTCCAAGTCCAAGCGATAACCAAGTAGCTGCTACCTCTTTCGTATAACTGCTGAACTTCTCTGGATCATGAACAGCATTTAATGCATGATAATCAGCTATAAAGTACAATGCTTTTCCTTCATTATTCTTTGACATTTGTAATGCAGGTTTAATCGCACCAATATAATTTCCTAAATGCGGATAACCTGTCGGCTTAATTCCTGTTAACATTATTTTCTCACTCACACTAACTCCTCCTTTCTCAAAATAAAAAGAGCCTCTCATCCTTAAAAAAGGACGAGAGACTCCCGCGGTACCACCTTAATTAGCTATCATTATAGCTCACTTCAACTTCTTAACGTGAAGTAACCGTCTTTACCTACTCATTTCAGTTAGAAGCTCCAGAGCCCATTCCATATTCATCCCTTACTGATTTCCACCACACATCAGCTCTCTAAAAAGTTTCGAATATGTACTCTTCTCTTTCATTGCTTTTTCGTTATTTTTTACAGTTTATCACATTTCACTTCCAAACAAACCCTAATTTTCTATTTTATATAGCAGGAATTTCCACTTCAATTGTCTAATTTTATATAGGTTTGCAGAAATATTCGAAACAACTTTGGAGGTTTTTTCATGGTAAAATATATATCAATTTTAGGTTCAACAGGATCCATCGGCACATCTGCATTAGATGTCGTTTCAGCTCATCCTGAACATTTTAAAATCGTCGGTTTAACCGCAAATTATAATATCGATCTTCTTGAGCAACAAATCAAAACGTTTCAACCTCGTATTGTAAGCGTTGCGACAAAAGACTTAGCAGACAAGCTTCGTACGCGTATTTCAGCAAATACAAAAATCACACACGGGACTGATGGCTTAATTGCAGTAGCTACTCACCCTGATTCAAATCTTGTATTAAGCTCTGTTGTAGGTGTTTCAGGATTACTCCCAACAATTGAAGCATTAAAAGCGAAGAAAGATATCGCTATTGCTAATAAAGAAACTTTGGTTGCAGCTGGACATATCGTAACTGAACTAGCGAAACAAAACGGATGTCGCTTAATTCCAGTAGATAGTGAGCATTCAGCTATTTTCCAATGTTTAAACGGAGAAAATAATAAAGAGATTGAGAAGTTAATTGTAACAGCTTCCGGTGGTGCTTTTCGTGATAAAACACGTGAAGAAATGCAAACATTACAAGCTAAGGACGCTTTAAAACATCCAAACTGGTTAATGGGTGCAAAACTAACGATTGATTCTGCCACATTAATGAATAAAGGCTTTGAAGTAATGGAAGCGAGATGGCTATTTGATATTCCGTATGAAAAAATTGATGTAATGATTCATAAAGAAAGTATCATTCATTCTTTAGTAGAATTTATTGATGGATCAGTTATGGCACAGCTCGGTGCTCCTGATATGAGAATGCCGATTCAATATGCGTTTCACTATCCTGCTCGGCTACCTTCTTCCTATGAAAAATTAAATTTATTAGAAATCGGTAGTTTACATTTTGAAAAACCAGATTTAGAGAAGTTCCCTTGTCTACAATACGCATATGAATGTGGCAAAATCGGTGGTACTACTCCCGCTGTATTAAATGCAGCAAATGAAATTGCGAATGCACTATACTTAAAAAATGAAATTGCCTTTTTCGATATTGAAAAAACAATTTACAAAACAGTTGAAGCTCATCATAATGTAAAAGATCCTTCACTTGATGCTATATTGGAAGCGGATCAATGGGCGCGCCAATATGCAAATGAATTGTTAATAAAAAAGAGCTAAAACAGTTCCCACTGTTTTAGCTCTTTTTCTCATGTATTCAACTTAACAAATCTATAACCGTGTGTAACTAACACTTTTAATATCGCATATCCTGGAATGGCTAAAATAATGCCCATAATCCCGAATAAGTTTCCGGCAGTTAAAATAATAAATATGATTGTAATTGGGTGGATATCTAACTTCTTACCCATAACTTGCGGAGAAATAAATTTACCTTCTGCTAATTGTACAACCATCATTACAATAATTACCTTTAAAACCATCCCTGGCGAATCAATAAACGCAATAATTAACGCTGGTGTAATGGCGATAATTGGTCCTACGTACGGAACGATATTTACAATCATCGCTAAAATAGCGAGTAGTACTGCATATTTAATACCGATAATAAGGTAACCAATTAATAGCATAATACCGATAAACAAGCTAACTATAATTTGCCCCCTAATGTACGAACTAATCGCATAATGCATATCATCTAGTATTCTCATTGCTGCTGGTTGTCTTTGCTCTGAAATGAACTTTAAAAAGTGATTCGGTAATTGCTCACCATCTTTTAAAAGATAGAACAATATAAATGGAACCATTACAAATGTTAAAACAACCTCTGTAATAGTACTCAAAAATCCAGTTACATTACCAGTTACTGATGATAATGACTTTGTAAAATCAACTGTGTAGTCTTTTACAATATTCGCAACATCAATATTTAAATTCTCCTGAATTTTACCGAGTAAGTTACTTTCCCCAAATCTACGTGCTGCCCTTTCGATTTCATGACCAAAATATGGTAGATTATCTATCAATGCGTCAATTTGATCTTTGATAATAGGAATAACCGTTAAAACTAAAAACACAAATAATCCAATTACTATTAAGTATATTGAGGCTATCGATACGATTCTTGAAACACCTTTCTTTTCTAAAAGCGAAACGAATGGATGTAAAATATAGAATAGCACGCCCGCTAATAGTACTGGGAAGAAAATTGTTTTTAAAAATACGATAAACGGTGTAAAAACAAATGATATTTTTGTTAGCAATAAAATATTAATGAACAATAACGCAAATCCAAGTAATACCGCCAAATAATTTTGTTCTCTAAAAAACTTTCTTAACTTATCTCTTTTTCTTATATTTATTTTCTCCAATGAAACCACCTCTTCGAATGATGAAAAGCCCTTATTCAGGGCTCTTCATCATAATCTATATCTCTATTTCCTTGCAGCTTTCACTACAAATGATACAATAAGAATTAACACGATTGCACCTAATAATGCTGGCACGACATGAATCCCACCAAATGATGGCCCAAAGGATCCAAATAATCTACCACCTAACGAAGCACCTAATAAACCTGCGATAATATTTCCGAACATACCACCTGGGAAATTTTTACCCGTTATAGAACTAGCAATTGCACCTATAATAGCACCAACTATTAATGTGATAATCCATCCCATTTTTAGTCCTCCATTTCTATTATGGTGTATTTCTTTTTCATACTAAATTGTTATGTAACTATTATAATTATTATATCCAATAAAGAAAAATCTTGTCAAATCTATGAAAATACAGCCAACAAGGAGGTTCTTTCTCTATGATTCAAAAATTAATAACAACTTCTCACAAAAATGCTACTTCTATTTTAAGCATTCAAATACCAGCTTATGAAATTGAGGCAAAATATATAAATAGTACAGCTATCCCTCGCCTTTATGATACTGTAGCTGATATTCAATCCTGTGATGAAATTTTCTACGGCTATTTTTATGAAGATACACTTGCTGGGTTTATTTCTTTTAAAGTAGACGAAGAGGAAGTGGATATTCATCGTTTAGTAGTATCCCCTAATCATTTTCATAAAGGGATTGCAACAAAACTACTACTGTATGTATTTGACATGTTTTCCCCTTCCCAAACATATATTGTACAAACAGGGAAAGAAAACACCCCTGCTCTGTCTTTATATAAAAAACATGGCTTTATTGAAGTAAAGGATATCATATTACCCGATGGAGTGGTTTTAACCTCACTTAAAAAATCAGAAAACAATAAATAGTTTGACTCGTCAATTTATTTATGTTATCTTTTACTTTATAAAACCTTTTGCTGAGTCCAAATTTTGGAGCGGGGGAACCATTTTTGTAGCTATGCTACTTGGGGCGAATCTTTTTTAAGTAGGGAAACTCTCACTTCCCGAGTCCGACAGCTAACCTCGTAAGCGTAATGGGAGAGGAAGGTGCTTTTTGCCTATGTTACACATTTTGCCTCCTTAATTATAAATATGGGATCGATATCAAATAGTCACCTATATTTATAGAAAAGGAGAATGTATTATGTTACGTTTATCTGATCACGCAATAAAAATGATGGAGCAAAGACTACGAATTGAAAAACAACGCACATATCAAGCAAATAAAGTTGTAGATAACTTACATCACAAATACTTCTTTCAGCATATTTTTCAACCGAAAAGATAAAGAAAATGTTTATTTAATATTAAAAAACACAAGGTGTGTCTTACAAAGACATTCCTTGTGTTTTTTATATTCTTTATAAAATTCTCACTACATTTAAACTTGCTGTAATCGCACCTGCTATAGTAGTCACATGCCCTACACCTAACGGGCCATTTTGTAATATTAATGTTGAATTGGCACTCGTCACATTCACAAGAAGTGTATTTGAAATGGCTGGTTCGATTACTACAGTTGATGTCGTTACGTTTTGTATAAAACTCCCTGTTAGTTGCGTTCCATTTAATAGTAATCTAACAGATACTGTCTCATTTCCACCATTTGCATCCCCTTGGAAATAGTAGCTTACTAAATATATTCCTGGCGTCGCTACTGTGACTGTCGTAGCACTAGTTAAAGATACACCCGTTCCATATACAGTGGATCCAGAATTAATTGGAATGTTAGTATTTGCTGCAATTGTACTTGTTGATGTAGAAAAGAAATAGCCACCACCTGTAGATATAGCAGATGATCCTGTTGCTCCAGCTAAGCCCGTTGGGCCAGTAGCACCTGTTGGGCCTGTTACTCCCGTTCCCCCTGTTGCTCCAGTTATTCCTTGTATGCCTTGGATTCCGGTTGGTCCAGTTGCACCAGTCACTCCCGTCTGGCCGGTTGCTCCAGCCTGCCCTGTTATTCCTTGTGGACCTTGGATTCCTTGTGGACCTTGAGGACCCGTTGCTCCCGTCTGGCCGGTTGCTCCAGTTGGACCTGTTGCTCCTTGTGGTCCTTGGATTCCTTGTGGACCTTGAGGACCCGTTGCTCCCGCCTCGCCGGTTGCCCCTGTTGGGCCGGTTACTCCTTGTGGACCTTGGATTCCTTGTGGACCTTGGGGACCCGTTGCTCCAGTCGGACCTGTTACTCCGGTTGGACCGGTTGGGCCCGACTGACCGGTTATTCCTTGTAGACCTTGAGGGCCGGTTGGACCAGTTGGGCCTTGGGAACCTTGCACGCCTTGTATCCCCTGTATTCCTTGGGGACCGGTTGGACCAATTGGACCTTGTATTCCCTGTATTCCTTGAGGACCCGTTGCCCCCGCCTGGCCGGTTGGGCCTTGTGGACCTTGCACACCTTGTATTCCTTGAGGACCGGTTGGGCCTATACTTCCTTGTGGTCCCTGAATACCTTGTATTCCTTGAGGACCAGTTGGACCTGTTATGCCACTCGGACCTTGTACGCCTTGCACTCCTTGAGGACCGGTTGGACCACTCGGACCTTGGATTCCTTGTAGCCCCTGTAAACCAGTTGGACCGGTCGCTCCCCTTACTCCTTGCTCACCTTGTATTCCTTGTATTCCTTGCGGGCCTGTTGGACCAATTGGACCTTGTGCCCCTTGCACTCCTTGTTGACCGGTTGGGCCTGTTGCTCCTATCGGTCCCTGTACTCCTTGTAGACCTTGTAAACCCGTTGGACCGGTTGATCCCATTACTCCTTGTGGACCTTGAATACCTTGTATACCTGTTACACCTTGTAAACCACTACTTCCTAAATTTCCTTGAACACCTTGTATACCCGTATTTCCAGTTGGACCGGTCGGACCGATTTCACCTTGCACTCCTTGTATACCTTGTATTCCGATTGGGCCGGTTAGACCAATTTCTCCTTGCACTCCTTGTATACCTTGTATTCCTGTTGGACCTGTTTCTCCCATTGGTCCAGGTATTCCTTGTATCCCTTGAATACCTGTTGGACCAGTCGGCCCCCTTTCGCCTTGAATACCTTGAACACCTTGAATTCCCTGTGGACCTTGTTCCCCCATCGGACCTTGACTACCTTGAGCACCTTGTGGTCCAGTTAAACCAGTTGGGCCTGTTGAACCATTTTCTCCTTGCACCCCTTGCACTCCTTGTATTCCTTGTGGGCCGGTTGGACCGATTGGACCTTGTACGCCTTGTATTCCTTGCGGTCCAGTTGGTCCACCTAAAGCACCAGTTGGACCGGTTGGACCAGTGGGCCCCGTAATACCTGGCGGTGGAAAAGGAATAGGTGCTTGAAACTTACTACACTTATCTTGATTCTTCACAAGCATCTCCCCCGTTATAACTAACATATCAAACTATTTTTAATACATTTAAACTAGCTGTTGTCACACCAGATAATGTCGTTACATGCCCGATAGCTAACGGACCATTTTGTAAAGACAAAGTTGCATTTGAAGAAGTAACTTCAATGATCATCGTATTCGAAACTGCTGGTTCTAATATAAAAGTACCTCCTGTAACATAAAAAATAAAACTCCCTGCGACTTGTGTTCCATTTAAAGTAAGCCTCACTGAAATTGTTTCATTTCCGGCAGTTGGATCGCCTTGAAAATAATAGCTTACTAAATAAATTCCCGGCGTACTTAACGTTACAGTTGTTGCATTTGTTAAACTGACATCAGAACCAAAAACTGTAGATCCAGAATTAATTGGTATTAACGCATTCGCTGCAATTGTACTCGTTGAAGTAGAAAAGAAATAACCGCCCCCGCTAGGTAAGCCAGTCGCTCCTGTCGCTCCCGCTATTCCCAAGAAACCTATTGACCCTGCACTACCAGTTGCTCCTGTCGGTCCCACCACGCCATTTGGGCCCTGACTACCTTGTGCTCCAACTGGGCCTATACTACCACTAGCACCTGTCACCCCACTTGCTCCAATTGGGCCTTGCAACCCTTGAATCCCTTGTATACCTTGTATTCCTTGCGGACCCGTTGCACCTGTATTGCCTGTCGTTCCCGTTATTCCTTGTATTCCCGTAATCCCTTGAACACCTTGCACACCTTGTAGTCCAGTTGCCCCAGTTGCTCCTGTGGCTCCAGTTTCACCCGTTGCACCTGTAATTCCAACATTTCCTTGTGGGCCTTGTGGGCCTTGACTACCTTGCGCCCCTTGGACTCCTTGTGGGCCTGTTATACCGACTTCCCCTGTATTTCCTTGGGGACCTCTAATTCCTTGTGCACCTGTTGGACCGATAATTCCTTGCACACCTTGTATTCCTTGCACTCCTTGCGCTCCTGTTGGACCCGTTATTCCTTGGAATCCTTGAGGACCTTGCAAACCAATAGCTCCAGTCGGTCCTATTATTCCTTGCACTCCTTGAGGACCTTGGGCACCTTGTTTACCTGTCAATCCGGTAGTCCCTTGTATCCCTTGAACACCTTGAGGACCTTGTGTTCCAGCTGCTCCTGTTTCTCCTTGTATCCCTTGAACTCCTTGTATACCTTGTGATCCCGCAGGACCGGTTGCTCCTCGGATTCCTTGTGCACCTTGAGCTCCTTCCGCTCCTGTAACACCAGCTGGACCAGCTACGCCTTGTATTCCCACCATTCCTTGTGCACCTGTTGGACCTATTACACCTTGAATACCTTGAATACCTTTAGGACCTTCTGCACCTGTTGGACCCATTACTCCCAGCGGACCTTGTATTCCTTGAGAACCTTCTGCACCCGTTGGACCTGCTATACCTTGGTTACCTTGAGGACCTTGTGCCCCTTGTACTCCAACTGCTCCAACTACACCTTGGGAACCTTGTGCTCCTCTTACACCTTGAGGACCTGTTGGACCTGTTATACCTTGCACTCCTTGCGCTCCAATTGGTCCTCTCCCTCCGCTTACACCTGTTGAACCAGTCGCACCCGTCGGACCTGTTGGACCTCCTGGTGGACCGGGTGGGCCAGCTGGTCCAGTCACCCCACTAGATGGACCAATTGGACCTGTTGTTCCCGTCGGACCGCCCGGTGGTCCTTCTGAGCCTTGAATACCAACGCTACCCGTCGCTCCCGTTATACCTCTTATTCCTTTTATCCCTTGAAAACCTGTTGCTCCCGTTATACCTTGTATTCCTTGCACACCTTGTGGTCCTTGTAAACCTATTGCACCTGTTATCCCCTTTATTCCACTTATACCTTGGGCACCTTGCATTCCAGTAGAACCAGTTGGACCCACTTCACCTTGTATTCCTTGTGCTCCTTGCGGGCCTTCCTCCCCAGTAATTCCTTGTATCCCTTGGAAGCCGTCTTCTCCTTGTATACCAGTAGCCCCTTGCTCTCCTTGTATTCCTTGAACACCTTGAGGACCTTGTGGACCAGTTACACCCGAGACTCCAGTTATGCCTCTCTCTCCCTGCATTCCTTGTGCTCCCGTTTGTCCTCGCTCACCTATTTCCCCTTGTATTCCTTGTGTGCCTTGTATACCTTGACTACCAGCAGGGCCTGTAATTCC
The DNA here is from genome assembly GCF_058792475.1 of Bacillus sp. MT94. NCBI lineage: Bacteria > Bacillati > Bacillota > Bacilli > Caryophanales > Bacillaceae > Bacillus > Bacillus sp. MT94. The sequence continues at coordinate 506,879 of NZ_JBXAEZ010000005.1, forward strand.
TTGTATTCCTTGCATACCTTGTAATCCAATATCGCCAACAGAACCTTGCTCTCCAATTAATCCTTGAGGACCTTGTAAGCCGACCGGACCAGTAATTCCTTGCTCTCCAGTATCACCAACGGGACCTTGTATCCCTTGAGCTCCTGTTGTCCCTCGGGGACCTTGTATCCCCCTGATACCTTGAGGACCTTGGGGCCCAGTTGCTCCCGTCGGTCCAGTCACCCCTGTAGGACCAACAGGACCTTCATGCCCTCCAGTTGGACCGATTGGACCACTATTACCTGTCGGACCCGTTGCTCCTATAAGCGGAAGAGGCAGTGCCACTCCAAATTTTTTGCACTTTCTATGATGACGCACAACAATCCCCCTTCCCCAAAATAATTACACCTTTTATATGAAATGCATTTTTATAAGAAAAGTACACCTTTGACCTCATTTTTTTAAAATAAAGAAGCCTATCATTTCATCTATTTGAAATGATAGGCTTCTTTTTATAAAACAATTTACTTCCTCGCCTTAATAATAAAAGTAGTTGGCACCATCCTAGCTTTATATAAAGAATAATATTTCGTAGACGGCTCAGCTAGTTCTCCATCAAGCGAGCTCGATGGTTCAGGCTCTTCTATTCTCTCAATTTTAAATCCCGATCTATTTAACTCATTTATGTATGTACTTATTTTTCTCTTATATAATGTCGCTTGTACATTTTCTCCTTTAAATGTTTCAAACGTAATGGGCGTTTCCTCATGATAAGAAGACTTTATAGCAACTTTTTCCGTACCATACTGTAAGTTTGAATATACTGGGTGCTCCCAACTAAAAATAAAACTTCCCCCTGGCTTTACATATGAATAAATCAGTTCCAACGTTTTTCTTAAATCTGAAGTCCAACCTAATGCATAAATGGAATATACAATATCAAAATACCCTTTCGGAATATCTCCTTCTTCTTCCATTGCTCCGCATACTAACTTTGGATTCCAATCCTTTAACGTCTTATTCGCTATTGCAATTTGTGCACTTGAAAGATCAAGTCCCCACAATTCCTTTGCCCCTTGTTCCGCCATATACTGCAACGAATGTCCACTTCCACACCCAATATCAAGTACCTTTTTATCTTTAATTGAATCGAACAAATGGATCTCATCTTCAGATGCCGTATACGGTCCGTATTTCGGTAAACAATCCACTTGAAAGAAATAAGGTGCAACTGTATCCCAACACTTTTTATTTGTAGCTAGCATTTGTGTGCCTTTCATATTATTCATTCCCCCCATCCATTTTTCTTTCTCTAATATTAATTACATATCATAACCAGATCGCCCTTTTCTCTTCGCCCGGTAGTTTTTCACTTTTGCAATCGTACCGCATGCTCTTCCTCCTTCTTCTCCAGCATACATACCGCACCATCTTTTACTTCCATTTCGCGAATAATCATAAAATACCCAGCGACAATCTGGACATGCTTTTAACCTTCCCCACACATTTTCTTGAATTGACATTAACACAATGCTTAACATTTTTGTATACACATTCTCTTCATATACTGGTTCATATGTAATACCTTTCATATCATCCTTTATATGTACATGAAATGGGTATTTCTCTAACCATTTTTGCAATGATCCTTCGCCTTCAATTGTCATCCGAATATCTTCTCGAAAACCTCTTAATTCCTCTATCGTATGAAATGGAAACTCTTCATCAAAATATTCTTTCATAAAGAGCTTTATATCTTCTTTTGTTTGCAGCAAATCAATTGGCTCTCTCGTATCGTTTGGTATTCTCCATGTATTTAAAAATTCCCGAATATATTCTAGTTCATTTGGAGCGTTTTGATTCAATTCGATCCACCTTCTTCTTAAAATTTACTTTTTTCTGACTTTATGTATAATTATAGTATAAAATAGTTAACCATCAAATGATTTTACTGGTTACATAATTAGGGGGATTTCTATGAAAAGTTTCTCAACACCGATACGTTTCATGCTTATTTCTTCATTTTTTATGTCTTTTGGATATTTTGCAGTATACGCATTTTTAGCTATTTATCTATTAACCTTTCTTCATTTTTCTGCTGTCCAAGTAGGAACAGTGTTGACGGTTATGACAATTACATCACGAGTTATCCCATTATTCTCAGGGTTAATTGCTGACAAAATAGGCTATATCATTATGATGATAGCTGGTTTATTTTTGAGAGGAATCGGATTTATCGCTTTAGGAATATGCTCTGATTTCTATACAATTTCTATTTCTTCTGCACTTATTGGCTTCGGAACTGCATTTTACGAACCTGCCGCTCGCGCTATATTTGGCTCACAGCCAGCTCATTTGAGAAAAAATTTATTTACATATTTAAACCTTAGCTTTAATTGCGGTGCAATAATCGGACCAATTGCAGGAGGGTTCTTACTCTTACTCGATCCACTCTACGCTTTCTCTCTAACAGGATCTCTTATGCTGTTATTTGCTTTTATCTTTTACTTACTTAAAAATCACTTCCAAGTCACTACTGAAAACACGTCTATTACATTAGGAATACAGGCCATCTTACAAAACAAGTCTTTCCTTCTGTTTTCCTTTATCATGATTTTCTTCTATATTATGTTTACTCAGCTTACTGTCGCACTTCCACTTCATATGAAAAACATTAGTAATAGCAATCAACTTGCTACACTCGTTATTACGATAAATGCGATAACAGGCGTCATATTTATGGTATTATTCCGAAAATTATTCCACAAATACAACACACTTTCGATTATTAAATACGGTGTTTTATTAATGAGTATTTCCTTTTTACTCATTCCTTTATTTCAACACCCATATTGGCTCTTTATTTGTGTAATTTTATTTACAATCGGTGAAACACTCGTATTACCTAACGCTGATATCGCTATTGCAAATTACAGTAATGAATCATATACAGCCACTTTCTTCGGATTTTATCAACTATCACTCGCATTTGGTTTTATCATTGGTAATTATACCGGTACATCTTTTACATCCAACTTAAGCGGAATGTATACACCATGGCTTATTTTTGGCGGAATAGGACTTATTGGTTTTATTTCACTACATATTTTGAATATAAAAAAAGTGGCCTCTAAAGAGGATATACACCTATGTAATACAAGCGACCTATAACGAAAAAGATTCGACCATCATATGTGACAGTCGAATCTTTTTATTGTTCATATTCAAGATGATTATGCCTTTTACAACCAAACAAATAGCACCCACCTATATGATAAGTTTCAAATTCTAACCCTGGAACATATCCAGATTTGATACGTTCTACCATTGTTTTATAACAATTATTCTCTTCTGTATATTCCTCAATTAACTCTTTCTTATCATTTTCTGTCCAGTTTTCTTCTACTTCTTCATTCTGAACATCTTCTATTTCTGCTGTTTTCGCTTCGATAGATTCCCGTATAACTTCATTTATACGGGAGAAATTATTCGTTTTATATAGAGCATACACAAATCTATCAATCCAATTAGGACTTTTCCAGCATTCTTTATATCCCTTTTCGAACCATTCAATTGCTTCTTTATAGCAATTCAACTCAACATATAAATCTGCTACATTAATTTCCCCTAAAAAATTATCAGATTCCCTGTTAAAAGTATCTAACTTCTCTTTTGCTTCTGTCGTTCGTTCTAAATCAATTAAACATTTTACATAGCTATACATGATATAGTCCGAATCCCCTGCAACTCGCAAGAAAAAGTCTGAAGCTTTTTCCAGCTCTCCAAGGTTATAATGCGCTACAGCTACATTATGATATGCTTCATCTGATGGTTGAATCGAAATAGACTTTTGTAATGCTTCTTTCGCTTCTGTCCATTTTTCTTGTTTCATGTAAATGTCCCCTAAGATGTTATAAGGAAAGTATGAAGAAGGATTCAACTTAACAACTTCTCTTATTAATTCAAGAGCTTTATCATCATTCTCTTCCTCATAAAAGTACATCCAAGCCAGATTATTGAGAGATTGTACGTCTCTAGATTCATGTACTGCTTGTTGAAACAGTTCCATTGCTTCCTCATATTTATTTTGTTCAAACATTTCAATTGCCTTCTCATTAATGTTCAAATAACTACCTCCGAAGTAAATGAATTCATCTATTCCCTATCATTATTGTAAAATGTAAAAATTATAATTTCTATAAAAAAATTTCTTTCTCTCGTCTACATTTCGATTGAAATAGAAGCTAAAACATACGAATTTACAAAAATCAGTAAATTTTTCATTCTCCCTCAAATTGGATATACATCCTGTTTCATTTTACATATTATGGTACAATTAAGAGGGTACTAACTAAACATTTACGCTCCACACTAGTAATCTAGCAATACCAAAATCAAAAATCACATGGAATTGAGGGATGTTATGAAACAGAAATTAGCTGTTCTTCTATTCACTGGAATCATATTATCAGGATGTTCAACTATAGCAGAGAATTCTTTAGAAAGCGGGAAAGGCAGTATGGAATTATTAACACCAACGATTACAGCAAAAGACAATGAATTAGAAATTAAAACTAAAGGCATTGATGAAAATAAAGTAACTTTTATTTATGTTGCTAATAAAAAAGTGTTGGAACAAAAACTAAAAAATGGTGAATCCTACAAACTTAACATTAAAGATATCGAACACGCTCATAGGACGGACTACAAACCAAAAGTTCAACTTTTACAAACGAAAGACGATGATGATGATGGAGAAATAGTAACCTTCAAACAAGTTAGATATACAGTTAAAAACTGATTTTAAAGTTGTTTCATTATAAATGTAACAAAAGAAAATATACTTTTAACAGTAGATAAATGTAGGGGGTGCTAACATGAAAAAACGATGGATTTCTTGGTGGATTGGTAACATATTTTGGATTATCGTTTTTGGAATATGGGCAGCTATTATTTGGCTACGAGATGTTGATGGGGCCGGTGTTACTCAAACACCCGAAATTAAATCAATATCACTTATCGTTTTATTAATCACGTTTATCATACCGGTATTTTTTCAAATTATATGGCTAATCATTAATTTGAGAATGAGTAAAAAAAATAATTATACGATTTAGCTTTTTGAATTAATAGATGAATATTTTTCATAAAAAAAGAGAGGAATCTACATCAAAATAGATTCCTCCCTTTTACATTTGGACTTATACTGCGCTTTTAATGCAGCACTACTCCTCTTTTTTACGATGCATGTTCATCTTTCTTCTTCATTAACGCTCTTTTCTTCATCGCCTTCGTTAAATATCCACCCTTAAACGAGCGAATTTCATACGAAGACATAAACGCTTTCGGTGCAATTTCATTAATGATTTCCAAAAGCTCTTTCTCTCTAGAACGCTTTGCAACGATATCTAAGCGATAACGGATTGAATTAATACCTTCACCTTCAAATACTGTAACTCCAAATCCAGAGTGACGTAATTCGTCTACTAATTCATTACAACGGTCTAGTAAACTAACTTGATACGTAATATAACCAATTGCTAATTTATTCTCTATATAACCGCCTAATAATAGTCCTGTACTAAAGCCAATGACATAGGCAACGATGTTCATCCAATTTGATAAATCTTGAAACACAATACCTAAACTGACAATGTAAATAGCCCCTTCTAACAATCCAACACCAGCAGCGGATCTTGTTTGATTCTTTACAAGCAAAATCGTACGGATTGTTAAAATGGGAACATAAATAATTTGAAGCACAAAAATAAGTAACGCTTGTAACATTGGTATCCACCTCTTTCAAAAAGTCTTTTGTCATAATAACATACATAACCTTTAGAAATCGATGGTTTTTTAAAAAATTTTTATTATTTTTCATACTATTGAAAAACACAAAAAAGAAGCGTATTATATTTGTCGTTAATTTGATTACTTGTATATTATCGCTAAACTAAAAAAGGAACCCCATTAGGTCCCTTTCATCATAGCTCTATGTTTTTCGAAGCATGTTCCCTTTGCTTCTCTTCTTCTTTCACTAACTGCATATTTGCATACGCTAAATTTGCAATCATTAAAAAGTGACCACCTAAAATACCTGTACCAAATGCCCACATTTCCATTTCATGCTCAATTTCATACATGATGATAGCTCCTAAAATAGCAGCTGCAAATCGGTTTAAAACTCCTAATCCAGGAGCCTTTTCCTTCATTACGATACTTTTCCCGAGTTTCTCCACTCTGCGAGCTAATAACCAAAGACAATAGGCGCTTACTGCTAATCCAATACCGAACCCTGTCACTTGTTTTCCAAACGGAGTAATCGTCCACATAAGTAGTAAACCACTAAAGATCACATACAATTGTAATCGATATACACGTAAGGCTTCTTGAATCAAAATATCCGCTCCTAAGTTCTCATTTTTTGTACTTTAGAAGAAAAGCAGCAACTTACACAGTTGCTGCTTTCTCTTCTTCTTGTTCTTGTTCCATCTTACGAATTTCAACACGTTTAATTTGGTAAGCGTCTTTTTCTAACACTTTAAATTCATAACCTTCCGCCTCAACGTGTTGTCCTTCTTCGATTTCATGATTTTGCATCATAATCCATCCACCGATTGTATCCACATCATCTTCTTCGATGTGTAATCCAAATAAATCTTTCACTTCTGAGATAAGCACTTTTCCATCAACAATAATATGTTGCTCGTTCACATGTTGAATTGGTGGTGCTTCATCTTCATCATATTCGTCACGAATTTCGCCGACGATTTCCTCCAAGATATCTTCAAGCGTTACAATTCCAGCTGTTCCTCCGTACTCATCATATAAAACAGCCATCGGAATTCGCTTCTTCTGCATTTGAAGTAATAAATCGTGAATTGGAGTCGTTTCCATCACTTCAATAATCGGACGCATATACGAGCGAATAGATGATAAATCTTTTTGATCCTCGGTCATATATCGAATAAAGAAATCTTTTACGTTGACCATACCGATAATATCATCTTTATCTTCTCCAAAAATCGGATAACGTGTGTATCGCTCATTTTGGATCACTTTCATGTGTTCTTCTACTGAATCTTCCAGGTAGAAACCAACGATTTCTGTTCGCGGTACCATAATCTCTTTTGCAATACGATTATCAAATTCAAAAATGTTATTTACATACTTGTATTCAGCTTGATTAATTTCGCCACTTTCATAGCTATCTGAAAGGATAAGACGTAATTCTTCTTCTGTATGAGCTACTTCATGTTCTGAAGCTGGCTTTAAACCGAATAAACCAGTTATCACACGAGCTGAACCGTTCAATACCCAAATAAATGGATACATTACTTTATAGAACATCATTAATGGACCTGCCAATAATAACGTTACCCTTTCAGCCTTTTGAATTGCCATCGTTTTCGGAGCTAATTCCCCTACTACAACGTGTAAATACGTCATAATCATAAAAGCAAGACCAAATGTTAATACTGATGAAATAGAAGGATTTAAGTTCCATTTCTCAAATAACGGGTGTAATAACTTTTCAATTGTCGGTTCACCTAACCAACCTAATCCCATAGCTGTAACTGTAATACCTAATTGACAAGCAGATAAATATTCATCTAAATTTGTTGTTACCTTTTTCGCTGCTAAAGCACCGCGTTTTCCTTCCGCAACAAGCTGATCGATACGGCTTGAACGTATCTTTACAATCGCAAACTCTGCTGCTACGAAAAATCCAGTAAATGCGATTAAAATCGCAACCATGACTAAATTAAATATTTCCAATGAATCCCCTTAGTTAAAAAACTAAGGTGTCCACCTCCTGTATACTATAATGTTTTCTTATTTGTTTGTTAGAAAACATAGCCCGATACAAAAATTAAAGAGGTCGGATTTCACTTATTCTATAATAATAGAGCAAGTGTCTGTATTAAAGCTGTCGTTTGACCAGATAAAGATTTCGATATTTTTTCACGTTGTGAATCAGTCAATCCATCTAAAAGCGGCTTTAACTCAGTAAGCTCCACTTCTAATTGATGAATATGGTCTGTCACTTCATCCACTTGTTTCGAAACGTGTTCATTGATACCGAGCAGCTTCTTCTTCTCCTCGATTTTCTCTTTAATCTCACAAAGCGGCATATGCATTTCTTTGCACTTCTCAATAAATTGTAATGTCTCAAATGCTGTTTCGTCGTAATAGCGATAATTAGATTGAGATCGCTCCGCTTTTAAGATACCTAGATTCGTATAATAATCAATCGTTCGTTTCGACACGTGAGCCATGAGAGCCAACTGTCCGATTCGATACACCTTCCCAACGATCTTCCCCCCTTGTTTATATTACTTACATCATACAACACATAAACTGTACAGTCAAACGTGACGGTTTATTATTCACAATTTATACAAAATTCCAATCTCCTCCTATGATGATTCAATACGAGTAATCTACACTTATACAATAAAATTACTAAACTACTACCTAATCACTACATTGTCTGCCACTTTTAACCTTTCTTATTTAAAAGCATATCCTACTAATAATGATTGCTTGTATAGGAGGGAATTAATATGAAAAAGACAATCATTTCTCATTTTTATAATGAAGAATACCTACTTCCATGGTGGCTTATGCATCACACGAAAATATTCGATCACGGCATTTTAATTAATAGGGGGTCTACAGATCGTTCCGTAGAGATTTGTAAACTATTAGCACCCCACTGGGAAGTACGAAATTCAAGATTTCTTGAGTTTGATCCAACTAATACTGATATTGAAGTGATGGAAATTGAAAGAGAAGTTTCAGGTTGGAAAATCGTTTTAAATACTACTGAATTCTTTTGTTGTAATAATACTGAAGAATTTTTTTCATCTCTTCATACACTAGGCCAAAACATGTATGCGATTAGAATGATTTTAATGATAGATAATCATAATTATAATTATTCAAAGCCTAGATATTCTATCCCCTTAGTAGAACAGCGATACCACGGTGTCTTCCCTTATAACCCAAATCTCGGATGTGCTTGGAGATTTATTCACAATCATCTAGACGGTGCATATTTACCTGGTAGACATCATTCGCGACACGGATATATAATTTATGACTATCCTTCATTTATTTTAAAATTTTATTTTAGCCCTTGGAATGAACAATCAAAGGCAAGAAAATTACAAATTACACCTACCCTTTCAAAAAGGGGTATTCAAATGGGACTTCAAACGCATTACGGTCAATCTCCTGAAGTACTGGACATACGTTTTTTAGAGCTTAGTAACCTAACACAAGACCTCCGTCATAACCCTGAATATCAAGAATTATTTCCAAAATTCAAACCGTAATATTTTCTGCATCGTCATCACCTCAAACATTTTCATTCACTTAATCAAAAACAATTTCATTTGCATAAAACATGAATACTGTATAAATAATAAATTTTTATTTTAGGAGGAAAAAATGAAAGCTGTTATTCTTGCTGGTGGGTACGGTACAAGAATTGGGGAAGAAACACATTTAAAACCGAAACCTATGATTGAAATTGGAACAAAACCTATTCTATGGCACATTATGAGTTTGTATAGTCATTACGGGATTACTGAGTTTATTATTTGCTTAGGCTATAAAGGATATGCAATTAAAAAGTTCTTTCTAAATTACAACTTACACATGTCTGATTTCACAATACAGTTAAACGATAATACAATTACTAGCCATTCTCATCGTGTAGAACCATGGAAAGTTACACTAATCGATACTGGTGTAAATACCGAAACGGGTGGCCGAGTGAAAAAGATTCAAAATTATGTCGGAGACGAACCTTTCTGCCTCACTTATGGTGATGGATTAAGTAATGTAAATATAAAAGAACTTATTACATTCCATAAAAAACATGGAAAAATGGCTACTGTTACTGCCGTACAACCTCCTGGTAGATTTGGTTCTCTCATATTAGATAAACAGTCTGTAACATCTTTTCAAGAAAAACCATTAGGTGATGGCGGATGGGTTAACGGTGGATTTTTCGTTTTAAATCCTGAAGTTTTCAATTACATTAGTGGAGATAAGTCTGTTTTTGAAACAGACTCTTTAGTTCAGTTAGTAAACAAAAATGAATTGGCCGCATATCAACATTCTGGTTTTTGGCATCCGATGGATACATTGCGCGATAAAAATAAATTAGTCGAGCTATGGGAAAGTAATAACGCTCCGTGGAAGGTTTGGTAATATGGCTTCATCATCTTTTTGGAATAAGAAAAAAGTATTTATTACGGGACATACTGGATTTAAAGGCTCCTGGCTCACCCTTTTCTTAAGTTCTTTAGGTGCAGAAGTAGTAGGCTTTTCTTCTCATCCCCCATCCATTCCTAACATTTTTGAACAAGGTAACGTAGCAAAAGAGTGCACGACAATGAAAGGCGATATTACAGATTACCATTCTTTATTTCATGCCATGAAGCAGCATAAACCTGACATAATATTTCATTTAGCAGCTCAGCCAATCGTAACCGCTTCATACAAAAACCCTATCGATACATTCAAAACGAATGTTTTAGGTACTGTTCACGTGCTAAAAGCAGCAAAGTCCATCGAAAGCGTACGTGCCATTATTAATGTGACAAGCGATAAATGTTATGAGAATGACGGTAGTGGCGACCGAGCGTTCGTGGAAAATGACCGACTAGGAGGTTTCGACCCTTATAGCGCTAGTAAAGCTTGCGCTGAAATAGTGGCAACATCCTATCAAAAATCATTCTTCCGCACTAATACCCAGAAACTCGCCTCAGTCAGAGCTGGTAACGTCATCGGCGGTGGTGATTGGGCAGAAGATCGATTATTCCCTGATATCATTCGGGCATATTTGCACAATCATACTTTGTGTATTCGAAACAAATATGCCATCCGTCCGTGGCAACATGTTTTAGATCCTCTACATGGCTATATCCTTTTAGCTGAAAAACTTTGGAGTGATGCTAAATATGCAGAAGCATGGAATTTCGGACCGATTAATGAATCTAGCAGAACCGTAAATGATGTCATTCAATCCGTAATGAAATTATGGAATAAACGACTCACAATCCATTCTCCCTCTACGAAAACTCCTTATGAATCACCAATTTTAACACTCAACAGTACAAAAGCAGTAAACAAACTCGGCTGGACTCCTAAGTTATCAACAGATGATTCTATCGTTTGGACTGTTGATTGGTATAAAAAATATGCATCCGGTGAAAATATAGAATCTTTCACACGACAACAAATCGATGCATTCAAAAATTTATAAGGGGGCTATAAAATGGAACAGAAAAAATGCCGTTTTTGCCACTCATTACTAACCAACACTTTTTTAGATTTGGGCGTTTCCCCTCTTGCTAATTCATTTGTAGCTCCTGAAAGCTCATATAAAATGGAACCTTTTTATCCGCTGCACACATTTGTTTGTAACTCTTGTTTACTCGTACAGCTAGATGAATTTGAATCTCCACAAAATATTTTTCATAACTATTTATACTTCAGCTCTTACTCCTCAAGTTGGCTACTACACGCTAAACAATATGTAGAAATGGCGATTAAGCGTTTCAACTTAACGAAACATTCAAAAGTGATTGAAATCGCAAGTAACGATGGGTACTTATTACAATACTTTAAAAAAGAAAATATCGAGACATTGGGAATTGAACCCGCGAAAAACGTAGCAGAAATTGCTATCAAAAAAGGAATTCCTACTCATGTGAATTTTTTCAGTAATGACTTAGCAAAAAAATTGCCACAAGCTGATTTAATCGTCGCAAATAACGTATTAGCACACGTTCCAAACTTGCATGATTTTGTTGCCGGTTTAAAAACGTTATTAAAACAAGATGGCACGATAACAATTGAATTCCCACACTTATTAAACCTCATATCCTTTAAACAGTTCGATACTATCTACCATGAGCACTTTTCCTACTTCTCACTTATAAGCCTTCAAAAAGTTTTAAGTTATCATCATTTACAAATTGTTGATGTAGAAGAACTTTCAACGCATGGTGGTTCCTTACGGATTTTTGTAAACCATCTAAGTGCCCAATCAACTATCCATTCCAATGTTACAAAATTAATTCAAAAAGAAGTCGACCACGGGTTAGATACTTTAGATTGCTATCTCCTTTTTTCTAAACGCATCGAACAATTGAAAATAAATATTTTAAAGTTTTTTATTGAAGCGAAAGCTTTAAACAAACAAATTATCGGTTACGGTGCTCCAGCTAAAGGAAACACCCTTTTGAATTATTGCGGGATAGGTAAAGAATTTCTAGCTTATACAGTAGATAAAAATCCTCACAAACAAAATCTCCTTTTACCAGGAACTCGTATTCCAATAAAATCTCCAGCAGAAATTAAACGTACAAAACCAGATTACATTCTTATACTTCCTTGGAATTTGAAAGACGAAATTATGAAAGAATGCTCTTTCATTCGTGAATGGGGCGGTAAATTTTTAGTGACGGTTCCAGAAATTGAGGTGATCGAGCCATGAAGAAAGTTGTTGTAACAGGTGGTAGTGGCTGGATAGGTAAATATGTTGTACATTCACTTATACAAAAGGGATATGAAGTGCACGCCACGTATAATAAAAATAAATCCTCTCACCTCCCTTGCCATTGGCATAAAGTAAACTTGCTTCGCGATGACGTAGTAAAACAATTCATTTCCGACGTTCAGCCTAGCCATCTCATTCACCTTGCTTGGGAAGCAGTGCCACCAGCATGCTATGTATCTATTAATAATTACTATTGGCTAAAGTCTAGTATTTCATTGATTCAATACTTCACAACATACGGCGGAAAGCGTGTTGTCGTTGCAGGTACTGGCGCAGAATATGAATGGTTTAACGGCGTATTATTTGAAGATTCGCCGCTTCTTTCTTATAAAACCCCGTATTCATTATGTAAAAACACACTGCACTCCTGGTTAGAAACGTATGCACAACAAACAGGCCTCAGCATGTGTTGGAGCCGCATTTTTCATATGTATGGACCTTACGAACAAGGTAATCGGCTCGTTTCTAACATTATCACTTCCTTATTAAAAAATGAGGAAGCACTATGTACACATGGAAAACAATCGAGAGATTTCCTCCATGTGAGTGACGTCGCTGACGCTCTCGTAACAATATTAGAACATGGCGTTACAGGCACCATCAATATCGCTTCAGGTCAATCTGTACAAATTAAAGAACTAGCTTCTATCATCGCTAAAAAAATAGGAAAAGAACATTTAATTAAACTAGACGCGATTCCTTTCTCTAAGGATGAACCTTTATTTGTCGGCGTTAGTGTAGAACGTTTAAAAACTGAAGTAAACTGGAAACCAACATACGATTTAAATACAGGAATAGAAGAAACAATTTTATGGTGGAAATCATTTATACAAAAACATAACGATATGCATCACTAAAACGTAAATCCTTTGTTCCTCTCGCTAATTCCTTATACCATTCTTCTAATCTTTCCGGCGTAATAATATGGTGCGTCCCCATTCCCCCATGCTTACTAGCTTCAGAAAGAGTCGGACCAATTTGTAACTTTCTCTTTCTCATCACATCGTTCCACGGACTAAATCCAAACCATAATATACAAGCAAGGGGCGGATAAATCATAGATTCATGCGCGGATAGATGTCTTCCAACCGTATAACTTCCATGTTCATGATTATGAATAAATCTACCTCTTCTCCATGACGGCCAATCTTCTGGTAAATAACCATGAAATCGCTGTTTCATTAAAGGTATTCCAAAGTTAAGGTCCGGATAGTTGTAGTTAGGATCATCAACCATAATAAGCCCGTCCAGCCAATACATCCTCCCTCCCAATTCATTTAGTGATTTCCAAAACTGATTTTTATCTTGCATGCAAAGAAACTCAGTCGTATTTAAAACCATTTTCCATCCTTGTACTTCTTGTTCTATCCTCATCACTTCATGATCTGTCGCATATGCATCAAACTTTGGATTTACAGAATCTCGCACTTCCCAATGCGGTGCGAATTTTTTACAAATCTCAACGGAACGATCTGTTGAACCTTTATTAATTAAAATACCATGATCAAACAGTTTCGTGTGATGCATAAGCCACCATGGTAGTAAATACTCTTCGTTATAAAAATGAGAAATAACGGTTCTAGTTATTACAATCTCCTCCTCTTTCTCTATTAATCTACTTTTTACTCTACAACCAATATACTCACAAACAAAAAATATGTGTCCTAATTATTAAACAAATAGTATTACTAATATTTTTGTAAGTTTTCCTTTGGTGTCCAGCCCTTCTCATCATCTGTTCCTTCTCACCAAACCCATCCTTTCCAGTTATACTTCTCTTCGTGATAAAACATCCAGTTTTCCCAGTCTTCTGGACCAACGTAACTCTCTATCATTTTCACTACACCCCTCTCTTCTAAGCGAATTGGATTAGGATAATTGCTAACATGTGATTTTATAACGATATATTTCATAAGAACCTCCAATAAACTGAAAATTAAGTTATAATATCATTATAAAATTATGAAGGAGGAATGCACTCATGTACTACAACACTTCATTCGAAAACGATCAACCTGTAGGCCGTCTATAAACTAAGACGGGCATTCATTTAGCACATACACTATGCCTCGTCTTAGGGAGCTCATATTACCCTAAAAATAGACGGAGGTATTTCAAATGAAACAAACAATTTTAGGAGCTATATACTTATCACTAGCAGCAAGTATATGGGGCGGTATGTATGTTGTTAGCAAATACGTACTCGATTTTATCCCACCACTAACACTCGTTTGGCTACGCTTTATTATCGCTTTTGTTGTTTTATATGGCATTTTGAAACTAGCTGAGAAAAAGCAAAAGAAAAAAGTAACCATTCGCAAAAAAGATTGGCTCCTATTTGCTTGGATTGGATTTATCGGCTATTTCATTTCGATCACATGCCAATTTATCGGAACAAAATTATCCGACGCTCATACAGGCTCGTTAGTTACATCAGCTACACCTGCATTTATGGTTATATTTGCAGCGCTCATTTTGAAAGAAAAACTAACTGCTCGTAGACTTTTATCTACTATAATAGCGACAATCGGTGTCATTATCGTAATCGGATGGGATATTGAAATCGGCTCCTATTTTATCGGAACAATCATTTTAGTTGGAGCCGCTATTACGTGGGCTTTACTATCTATTTATGTAAAAATCGCTTCAATCCAATTTTCATCCTTAGTTATTACAACGTACGCAATTTTCTTTTCACTCTTTTTTATTACACCTTTTATGATATGGGAGCTACAAGCGGCCTCTATCGGAACAGTAAATACGTACGTAATATTAGGCATATTATACTTAGGAATCGTCTCAACAGCAGGTGCCTTTTTCCTTTGGAATAAAGGATTAGAATTACTGGATGCAAGCATCGGCTCCTTATTTTTCTTCTTCCAACCTATCGTTGGATCGTTACTTGGTTGGTTGCTCTTAAATGAAACATTAAATAGTAACTTTTTTATTGGTGGTATTCTTATTATATGTAGCGTTTTAATTACTACTTTTGAAAAGAAATAAAAAGCAGGCAGAGATTCTTAGTCTCTGCCTGTTCGCATTATTGGATCTTGGTCGTGAAAACCAATACAAATCGGTATATATCATAATACTTCGCTTCTATTTGCTCTACTGCTAACGAAAAGACATCCTCTTGCATCTCTTCTAAATACTGAAATATCTCCACACTAAATACTCCTCACTCTTTACGCACTCCAATGCGATGGACGAGACAATAATTTCGGTAATTTCGTATGTTTGTCCCCTCTAGCAGCATTAACTTGAACTTGCGTCAGAAAAATACTATTAGTAAAATCAGCCCCGCGAATATCTGCATCTCGCAAATCTGCTCCGATGAGATCTGCTCCTCTTAAATTTGCTCCATTTAAGTTAGCCGCAATTAAGTAAGCACCCCTTAAATTTGCACCTTGTAAATTTTTCTTTTTCAAATTTGCTCCCATAAGATCTGCTCCGCGGTGAATGATTCGTTTCTTACGTGCAGTATTCATTTCCTTCCATACTAATTCGCTCGTTTCTAAAAGAAGAATGTTCACCTCTGCCCTATGCATTGGAACATTTATTTTCATTAACTCATCTGGATTTAAATTCGAAAGTCGCTCTGTCTCCTCAATTGCGTTCTCCAGCTCTTTATGAATTGGCTGTGTTGCCTTTAAAAGAATCGCCTCATTCAAATACCAAAGCATTTCATGAAGTTGATGCATAACTGGAAAAGCATCGTACATTTTTCTTGCATGCTTTGCATCTTTCCGCCAATCAATCCCTTTAAACGTACCCTGAGAAATCTTCTGTCCAGCACCGAAACACTCAAATACTGTACAACCTTTATAACCTTTTCCTCTAAGATTTTTATGTATACTACATTTAAAATCTGATTGTAAGTTGGAACATGGTTTACCACCATCTTTATTCACTGCAAAATCTACCGATGCTGCGAACGGTAATGCAACGCAACATAGACCGAAGCATGTTTCGCAGTTTGCTTTTAAATGATCGTTATGATTAGTCAAAATCTATACCCCCTGTTGTCTTTTGACTATTTCATAATATTCCAACTGTAATAAATAATCAATTTTAAAATAAACCAGCATCTTTCGTTTCAATTCATAACTTTATCATTCGATTTCCTTTCAATTGAAAAGGACTATTTCTATTTAATGAATTATAATTAAATTATAAATTTTCTAACTAAAAAGGAGACTTATTATGGCACTAGAAATGAAAACAAACTGTCAAATTTGCGATCAATCGCTCGAACAAGATTCTGAAGCATACATTTGTGTATATGAATGTACATTTTGCGCACCATGTACAGAAGAAAGACATAACGTTTGTCCAAACTGCGGCGGCGAATTAGTACGTAGACCGAAAAAGAAATAATAAAAAGCAAAGCGATATCGCTTTGCTTTTGTTTAGGCATCTGAAATTATATATTTAAAAACTTCACACAAACAGGCTCTGGCACAGCAACATCAGATTGTAAAAGTGTTAACTTACCTGTAGATTCATCTCTTGAAAATAACACAAGATTATGTGACTTTTCATTTGTAGCAACAAGGAACTTTTCAGTAGGATCTAATACAAAGTCTCTTGGCCAATTTCCTTCTGTAGATGTGTGTTCACCAAATGTAAGCTGACCTGAATTTTGATCTACGCTATAAACAGCGATACTATTATGACCACGATTACCTGCATATACAAAACGGCCGTCAGAAGAAATATGAATCGCACTTCCTTGATTATTTTCATCAAATTGTTCTGGAACAGTAGAAATATACTGTAATTCTGTAAAGGATCCTTCTGCAGGATTATATGTTAACACAATAATCTCTGAACTAAGCTCCGTCATCACATACGCATACTTTCCATTCGGATGAAAAGTAATATGTCTTGGACCACTTCCTGGATTTACAGATAAACGATTCACTTCTGTTAATGTACTATCTTTTACTTCATACGTAATTATTTTATCTATCCCTAAATCAACGCCCACTACATATTTTTCATCAGGAGTGTACCCCGCGTAATGTGCATGTGGTTTTTCTTGTCTTTCTTTATTCGGACCTGAACCTTCATGCGCCATAATAGATGAAGCAGGATTTACAGTTCCATCTTCTTCATTTATTTCAAAAGACTCAATCGTTCCTTTATGGTAATTCGCTGTAACTACTGTATGATTTCCAATATCAACACTAATATGACAAGGAGAAGCACCTTCTACTACTTGTCTATTTCTCGCTTTTAGTTCTCCAGTATGACTATCAATGGAATACGCAGCTACACCGCCAGATTCGCCTTCCTTAACAACAGAATAGAGATATTCATTATTTTGGTTAATCGTTACATATGTAGGGTTATCCAGCTTAGCGGCAAGTGTTACATTACTAATTTTTTTTGCTTCTGTGTCTAAAGTAAACTTATATATTCCTTCGCTTTTTTCTTTCGTGTAAGTTCCAACATATCCAATAAACTCTTTGTTATCCTTCATTTTCATAACCCTCTCTCCCTATATTTTACGTTCATCATGCTTCTTAAAATATTTTATGTTGAAAGAGTATCCAAAAAAATCGGAGTACTTCTTTATACGTTACCATATTTTCTTGGTAAATAGCTTTTAAACCCATTTTTTTTGATACGCTGCTATACTTTCATATTCTTCTTCCAATTGACGGGACAGACGAATATAGATTGGCGTTAAATCTTTATATTTTTCCACACTTTCCATGTTTGGCTCATGATGAAAATCTGCACCTACCATTTCAGAAACTACGGATAATGTATCTATTTCACCTAAACTATATAAACCGAGGATTGCAGCTCCTAAGCAAGAGCTTTCAAAACTTTCCGGAACATATACGTCTTGATGGAAAATATCCGCCATCATCTGTCTCCAAAGTTCCGACCTTGCAAAGCCGCCTGTCGCTTGAATTTTTTTCGGTTCGCCAATTAACTCTTTTAAAGCGAGAAGAACGGTATACAAGTTATAAATTACTCCTTCTAAAACAGCACGGATAAGATGTTCTTTCTTATGATGCAATCCGAGTCCAAAGAAAGATCCTCGTGCATTTGCATTCCATAAAGGAGCTCTTTCCCCTGCTAAATACGGGTGAAATAATAAACCGTCAGATCCAGGATTCACTTTTGCCGCTATTTCAGTAAGTACTTCATATGGATCTTTCCCTAAACGCTTTGCAAGTTCAATCTCTGAAGTGCCTAATTGGTCACGAGCCCATCTGAAAATCATACCGCCGTTATTTACTGGTCCACCGATTACCCAATGGTCTTCAGTTAACGCATAACAAAAAATTCTACCTTTCGGATCTGTTACAGGACGATCTGTTACAGCACGTATCGCACCGCTTGTACCAATGGTAACAGCCACAACGCCAGGATCTATTGCATTTACACCTAAATTAGATAGTACTCCATCACTCGCTCCTACTACAAAAGGCGTAGAAACAAGTACATTCATCTCTTTGGCAAGCTCTTCATCTAATCCTGTTAAACTGTGCGTTGTTGGAACAAGTTTAGAAAGCTTTTCATCTGTAATTCCCGCAACATGTAAAGCCTCTTCATCCCATTTTAAAGATTTTAAATTAAACATCCCTGTTGCTGACGCTATAGAATAATCAATTACATACTCTTTATATAACTTGTAAAAAACATATTCTTTAATAGAAATAAATTTATAACTTTTTGCAAACAATTCTGCCTGCTCATTCTGTAGCCAAACTAATTTCGAAAGCGGTGACATAGGATGAATTGGTGTGCCAGTACGAAGGTAAATTTCATGACCATTCATATCATTCTTTATTTTCTCCGCCCAGCTTGCACTTCTATTATCTGCCCAAGTAATACATCCCGTTAATGGATTCCCCTTTTCATCTACAGCAATGAGACTATGCATTGCCGAACTAAAAGAGACACAAAGAATATCACTTGGCTGTATACTACTTAATCGTACAGTTTCTTTAATCGTATTTATTACTGCACGAAAAATTTCTTCTGGGTCTTGTTCCGCTGTTTCAGGCGTAGGAGAATATAAAGGATATTCAATTCCATGACTAGCAATAACAGATCCATCAGTAGAAAATAGAACTGATTTTGTACTAGTTGTCCCAATGTCTACACCAATCATATATTTTGAGCTCACCATTTCTTCCTCCTAACAAAAAATCCCTATAGTATCCTAATAATATAAGAACCATAAAAATACATTTATTTTATCTATTCATAACGTTATGTGCTAAAGTTATCTCTCTACATTCATATAAAAATATCCTTATTTTAAACAAACATATCGAGTAGTAAAACTCCTCCAAAAGCGATAAATGAAAGTAACGTTTCTAATACTGTCCATGTTTTAAATGTTTCTTTCACTGTTAAACCTAGGTATTCTTTTACCATCCAAAAACCAGCATCGTTTACGTGTGAAAACATTAATGCTCCTGCACCTGTTGCAATAACGAGTAACTCTAAGTTCACACCTGTTGTATTTTCAACGATTGGCGAAACGATACCCGCTGCTGTTGTTAAAGCGACTGTCGCTGACCCTGTCGCAATTCGAATTAATCCTGCTACTATAAATGCTAATACAATTGGAGATAGTGCTAAATGCTCAGACATTTGAGCAATAGCATTCCCTACGCCACTATCGATAAGAATTTGCTTAAATCCCCCTCCAGCACCAATAATCGCAACAATTGAGCCGATTGGTAATAAGCTATCTTCTGTTACCTTCTTAATAGCCTTTTTATCGATACCTTGGCGAAATCCAAGAAAATAAAACGCCGCAAAACATGCAATCAATAGTGCAATGATAGGACTACCGATTAATGTGATAATCTTCATCAAAGTATTAGAAAGAGGCACATAAGGAGCTGCTGCAGCTAAAACCATTAACATAACAGGTAACAAAATAACTAAAAATGAAACTCCTATTCCTGGTAATTTCGTTGATTTTGTATTTACACGAATCAATTCTGGCTCATTTTCAGGAATTACACGTTTGTGAATCCATTTAGCGAATATAGGACCTGCAATAATCGCTGCAAAAAATGTAATAATGAGTGAATACAATAGTACCTTCCCAAGATTCGCTTTATAAATACCAATTGCAACGATTGCCCCTGGATGTGGAGGAACAAGGCCGTGTACGACAGATAGCCCAGCAATTGCTGGTAACGCTATCAATAAAATATTTTGTTTCGTAGTTTTATGAATTGAAATTACTAACGGCAGTAATATTAAAATACCTACTTCAAAAAACACCGGAATTCCAATAATAAAACCTGCAATTAACATAGCCCATGGTAAGTTTTTTATCCCAAAGGATTTAATAAAGAACTCTGCCACTTGCATTCCAGCACCTGACTCTGCCATCATTTTCCCTAAAATTGTACCTAATACTAAAATACCTACTAAATGCCCTAGAACACTTCCCACTCCTATTTCATAAGCACTCACTATTTTATCCATTGGCATTCCAGACATAATTGCTAAAAACAAACTTGCAACCGTTAAACTAATAAACGCATGCCATCTCCACCACGACACCCCTAAAATAACAATTACGATTGATAATAATGTAATCATTAAAAGGTACATATTCATACTCAATCCCCCTTTATGTAAACCCTTTCATAATTACTATATAATTAAAAGAACCTATATAGTTCTTACGTGAGTAAAAGATACCTTTACATATTGCTATACACTTAAAAGCATCTTCACATCATAATGATTTATATAAAAAGAATCTCCCTTATTAGAGATACACTATAACTCATCTCTCTAATAAGGGGATTTCTCTTTAATAATTATAATGTTATTGTGATAAATGCTTCGCGCGATCAATTTTTCCTTTTTTAAAAGTGAATGACACTTTCTTCTCTGCTGTTTTCACGTAGTAAGACTACAAACTCAGGATCCAGTTTAAACGATGAAGTTACTTAGGATTTGTCCTCTCATGAAAAGCAATTTTCGGAAAGCACCTTCACTTTCATGCATTATAATTTAGGAGCTTTCGCCCAATCCGCAGCAAACTTCTCAATACCTTGGTCTGTTAATGGGTGCATAGCAAGTTGTTCAATTACTTTATAAGGAATTGTTGCAATATGAGCACCTGCCATCGCTACACGAGTTACATGATCTGGATGTCTGACAGAAGCCGCAATAATTTGTGTATCTAATTGATGAACATCGAATAATTCAGCAATTTTAGCAACTAATAATACACCATCTTCAGAAATATCATCTAAGCGTCCTAAAAATGGAGAAACGTACGTTGCACCCGCTCGAGCAGCTAAAAGTGCTTGGTTCACAGTGAAAATAAGTGTAACGTTCGTTTTCACACCTTTTTCAGTAAGATAGCGACAAGCTTCTAATCCTGCTAGCGTCATTGGAAGTTTTATCGTGACGTTTTTATCGCCACCGTTAATTTTAATTAATTCTTCTGCTTGAGCAATCATTTCTTCAGCTGTAACAGCATCTGGAGTTACTTCTGCCGAAACAGACTCAACTTTAGGTACTGCCTGACAAATTTCTGCGATACGGTCTTCAAACTTAACGCCCTCTTTTGCTACTAAAGAAGGATTCGTTGTAACACCAGCTAAAACTCCAAGTTTATATGCTTTTTTTATGTCCTCAAGATTTGCAGTATCAATAAAAAATTTCATGATCAATTCCCTCCAGTTTTTAAACGTTGATGAGTTACATGTTTAATATGCTTATCCCGTAAAAGCCCGATTGGTATGGAATAAAGCCCCTATTTATTAAAGTTTCACTTTATTTCTTTTCTACTGCATGTCCGCCAAATTCATTGCGCAGAGCTGCTACAACTTTTCCTGTAAATGTATCATTGTCTAATGAGCGGTAGCGCATTAATAGAGACATTGCGATAACAGGAGTTGCTGTTTGAAGGTCTAATGCTGTTTCTACTGTCCATTTTCCTTCACCAGAAGAATGCATAACACCCTTAATTTCATCCAGTTTTGCATCTTTAGAAAATGCATTTTCTGTTAATTCCATTAACCAAGAACGAATTACTGAACCGTTGTTCCATACTCTTGATACTTTTTCATAATCGTAGTCAAATTCACTTTTCTCTAGAATCTCAAATCCTTCACCAATAGCAGCCATCATACCGTATTCAATTCCGTTATGAACCATTTTTAAGAAGTGACCACTACCAGCTTTTCCAGCATATAAGAATCCATTTTCTACAGCAGTATCGCGGAAGATAGGTTCAACGATGTCCCAAGCTTCTTGATCTCCTCCGATCATGTAACAAGCACCATTACGAGCGCCTTCCATTCCGCCAGAAGTTCCTGCATCCATAAAGTGAATGCCATCTTTCTTTAATTGCTCATATCGGCGGATAGACTCTTTATAATGTGAATTACCAGCTTCAATTAAAATATCTCCTTTTGATAAAAGTGGTGTAACCTCATCAATAACAGAATCAACAACAGCGTGTGGTACCATTACCCAAAGAATTCTTGGTGATTGTAATGACTGAACAAGTTCACTTAAACTAGATGTACCCGTTGCCCCGTACTCTTTCATTTCTTCTACTGCGCTCGTATTTAAATCAAATGCTACTACTTCATGTTTATGATCCATTAAATTTTTCCCTAAATTTAATCCCATTTTACCTAACCCAATTAATCCTACTTGCATAATATAATTCCTCCTCAAATCATCTTTTATTAAAAATCCATATCACTACAATCTGGAATACCTTTCAGCACTGAAATGTTAGTATGTACAGAAAGGTATTCACAGTCATAGCTTAAGAATTCAACACATTTTTTGTAATTTGAACAACATTTTCTGTCGTAAATCCAAATAGATTCATGACTTCAGCTCCAGTTCCTGAAGCTCCAAATGTTTCAATTGATAGTACTTTTCCTTCTTGTCCTACATAACGTTCCCAACCTAGAGATACACCCATTTCAAGAGATACTCGTTTCGTTATAGAAGACGGAAGAACGGATTCTTTATATTCGTTCGATTGGCGATCGAATAACTCCCAGCTCGGCATTGCAACGATGCGAACAGAAACTTGATCTTCTTCTAATTTTGCTTTCGCACTAGCAGCTAAGGATACTTCAGAACCTGTCGCAATTAAAATTACATCCGGATTTTCATTTGTTTGTGTTAATACGTAAGCTCCTTTAGAGAGATTCTCTATGTTCGCTTTCGTTTCATTAAACACCGGTAAATTTTGACGGCTCAGTACTAAAACGACTGGACCATCCGTTTGCTGTAAAGCATACGCCCAAGCACTTGCTGTTTCATTTGCATCTGACGGACGGATAACTGTTAGACCAGGAATTGCTCGAAGCGCTGCCAATTGTTCAATTGGTTCATGCGTTGGACCATCTTCTCCTACAGCAATCGAATCATGTGTAAATACGTAAGTAACAGGTAACTTTTGCAGTGCAGCCAGTCGAATCGATGGACGAAGGTAATCATTAAATACAAAGAATGTACTTACGAAAGGTTTTACTCCTCCATGGAGAGCCAGTCCATTCGCTGCCGCGCCCATTGCATGTTCACGTACACCGAAGTATATATTTCGTCCAGCATACGATTCTACCGCGTACACAGCTTCACCTTTTATATCTGTCATAGTGGAATGAGAAAGATCTGCACTTCCACCGAAAATAGAAGGAATCGATTTCACATAATGATTAATAGCTTCCCCACTTGCAACACGAGTGGAAATCGTTTTTTCAGTATCAAAAGATAGAATGTCTTTCGCTTCAATTAAAACCTCACCTGTAATCGCTTTTTCTAATTCATCTGCTAGTGCAGGGTTCGACTCTCTGTATGAGTTGAATTGCTCATTCCAGTCATTTTCTTTTTCAATACCTTTTTGTTTCAGTTCATTAAAATGAGCTTTTACTTCTTCAGGTACAAAGAAATCTTCCTCATAATCCCAACCATACACTTGTTTTGTCGCTGTTGCCTCTTCTACGCCAAGCGGATTACCATGTGCTTTGTTCGTTCCAGCAACTTTTGGACTTCCATAACCTATAATAGTTCTAATTTCTATAAGAGTAGGTTGATCCGTATTTTCTTTCGCTGATTGAATAGCTTTTGTAATAGCATCGACATCGTTTCCATCTTCAACTCTTACATATTGCCAATGTACAGATTCTGCCCTTTTCTGAATATCTTCAGAGAAAGCAATGCCTAATTCACCATCAAGTGAAATTTCATTTGAATCATACAGTACAATTAACTTGCCAAGTTTCATATGTCCTGCCATTGACATCGCTTCATAAGCGACACCCTCCATTAAGTCACCATCTCCGACTAAAGCGTACGTATTGTGATTTATAATAGAGTGACTATCCTTATTGAACTTCGCCGCTAAATGCGCTTCTGCCATTGCCATTCCGACAGCATTGGCAATCCCTTGTCCTAACGGGCCTGTCGTTGCTTCGACTCCAGAAGTATGACCAAACTCAGGATGTCCTGGTGTTTTACTATTTAACTTTCTGAAGTTTTTCAAGTCATCAATTGAAACATCATATCCAGCTAAATGAAGCAGGCTATATAACAGACTAGATCCATGTCCCGCCGATAAAACGAAACGATCACGGTTAAACCATTCTGGGTGATTAGGATTGTAATTTAAATGATTCGCCCATAATGCATAAGCCATTGGCGCTGCTCCCATCGGAAGACCTGGATGACCTGAGTTTGCCGCATTAATAGCATCAATCGATAACGTACGAAGTGTATTCACTGCTAATTGATTTATGTTTTGTGTCATAGTAATCGTCCCCCTAAATGCTTTCATTAAAGAAAGTACTTATTTTTCCGTCTCTTGATCTAACCACCATTTAAATCCACTTTCTTGTAACAGTTCATTAGACGCTTCTGGACCATATGAACCAGACTCATATTCATGAAGCGGTAATAAGTTTTCCTCGAACGCTTCAAGAATTGGTTGTACCCATTCCCATGACAATTCAACTTCTCTCCAATGTGCAAAGAATGTAGCGTCTCCACTCACAGCATCATGAATGAGTCTTTCATACGCTTCAGGTACTCCCACATCCGCTTGCTCACAAGTAAAGTTAATACGCATCGGTTCAATTTCTCCATTTTTCAATGGATTTTTACTGTTTAACTGTAATGAAACGTTCTCACCTGGGCTAATTTCAATTATTAATAAGTTAGGTGCTGCATTTGGATTATTATCTTGATATTGCTGTTTTAACGTATTTTTAAACTCGATTACAATACGAGTAGACTTTTCTTTCATTCGTTTTCCTGTTCGTATATAAAATGGAACGCCAGTCCAAAACGGATTATCGATCCACAAGCGAGCAGCAACAAATGTGTCTATGTTAGAAGAAGGATTTACTCCTGGTTCCTCTTTATATGCTACAACTTGCCCGCCTTTTATCTCTCCTGAAGCGTATTGACCGCGAACGATATGGTTTTGAACGTCTTCTTTTTTCACTTTACGAAGCGTCTCCATTACTTTTCGTTTTTCCTCTCGAATTTCACACGCATTAACCTTTTCCGGCAGATTCATAGCAGTCATCATTAATATTTGTAACATATGATTTTGAACCATATCTCGAATGGCTCCTGCGTGATCATAATATCCAGCTCTTTCTTCAACCCCAACCGTTTCACTAGCTGTAATTTGTACATTCGCTATATGTTCTTTATTCCAAATCGACTGGAGAACAGGATTTGCAAATTCTAGCGCTTCAAGATTTTGAATCATCGGTTTACCTAAATAATGATCGATACGGTATATCTCGTCTTCTTCAAACGTGCGACTAAGCTTATCATTAAGCTCACGAGCAGATGTAAGGTCGTGCCCAAACGGTTTCTCAATCATCAGGCGTTTCCATCCATCCGTTTTATCAAGTCCGCTTTCCTTAATATTTAAAGCAATCGTCTCGAAAAATTCAGGAGCAACTGAAAGATAGAACATTCTATTTCCTTTTATATGTAGTTCTTCTTCCCTTTCACGAACGACTTGTAATAATCTCTCATAATCTTCCGGCTTACTCACATCTAATGGACAATAGCGAAAATTATCTAAAAAACCTTCGAGTTCCGGAGTACCTTCTTCCCTCTGACGGGAAAACGTCTCTATTGATTCTTTTATTCTTTCTTGAAAATCTTCATGAGATACTTGACGTCTTCCAAGCCCGATAACAGATATTTGCTTTGGAAGCTTTTGATCTCTATATAAGTTATATAGCGCGGGGTAAATTTTGCGTTTCGCTAAGTCCCCTGTCGCTCCAAATAAAACAAAGGTCATTGATTCCAAGTTCAGTCCCCCTCTTGTTGTATAATCCTCGTCAATATACTAAAAATGAATTGTACAGAAGCTCATACTCTTATACTTCCTGTTTTTATAAAAAACAAAGAGTTATCTAATTCCAATTCTTTTTATACCTTTCGCTCTCTCATTGTCCCCAATATTAATAGTGGCAATTCAAAGCATTTCTACTGCAACTTACTTATTTATAGAACTTAACGAAATATTTTATATCTAATTACTTTTAGTAATTAAGTAATCCTATGTCTAGTATATTAACCACATAAATTATTATCGTCAATAAAAATGTCTTGAATTAAATACTATTTATTTTGTAATACTTTTCTAAGTGTATTCCTAGTTACCATTCATTTTCAAAGATAATGATTGATATAATAAATATCAGTTTCATCAAAATCTTCAATTAATTTTCGGTTAAACTCGCGAGCAGACGTTACATTATAATCAAAAGGCTTCTCTATAATAAGACGGTTTAATCCTTTTGTAGTCCACAATCCACTCTCTTTAATATTTAAAGCAATCACATCAAATACTTCTGGTACAACAGATAGATAAAACATACGGTTTTCAGAAATATTTAATTCTGTTTCACGCTTTTTTACAAGGCTCAGTAAATCTTGATAGCCCACTATATTCGCTGTATCTAATTGACAATAACGAAATGTGCTAATAAATTCTTCTACTCCTGATTCGTCATCAGAAGATATTCTAGAAAATGTAGCAAGGGATTGTTCCACCTTTGTTTGAAATTCCACATCTGACATTGCCCTTCTGCCAATACCGATAATCGAAATAGATTGTGGTATATTTTGATTACTAAATAGTTTATATAAAGCAGGGTAAATTTTGCGTTTCGCTAAATCCCCTGTCGCTCCGAATAAAGTGAAACTTTAATCAGTGGAGGTTTTGTTCATCCCCACTGATTATTAGCCTTCACCAATCGGGCTTTTACGAGCAGCCCAACTCCCACCTAACTTCTTTGCTTTCGCTGAATTTTGAGGCGGGGGTCTTACTGCCCGGCAAATAGCGGGATAAACATAATGAATAAATCATGCTGCAAAAATAACATCTACCCTTTCTTCATAAAGCTTTACAATTGCTTTCGCAAGTACGTTACATTATTTCACGTACTTTCCCCTTCTCTATATAAAATTCTCACTAACAAAATTCAAAATATTATACTTATTTTTCGTACTTTGCTATGCTATAACCACAAACAGGAGGTATAAACTATGAAAGCACAAATTATCCATTCTTTTGGGGATTCATCTGTATTTCAATTAGAAGAAGTTTCAAAACCAAAACTTTTACCAGGTCATGTTCTAATCGATGTAAAAGCAACAAGTGTAAATCCAATCGATACAAAAATGCGTAGTGGTGCCGTTTCAGCCGTCGCTCCTGAGTTTCCAGCTATATTACACGGCGATGTAGCTGGTATTGTTATTGAAGTAGGAGAAGGTGTTTCGAAATTCAAATCAGGGGATAAAGTATACGGATGTGCCGGAGGTTTTAAAGAAACTGGAGGTGCACTTGCAGAATTTATGCTTGCTGATGCACGATTAATTGCTCACAAACCTAACAATTTAACAATGGAAGAAGCTGCTGCTCTACCATTAGTTGCAATTACAGCTTGGGAATCTTTATTTGATCGTGCAAATATTAAACCTGGTCAAAATGTGCTCATTCATGGAGCTACTGGTGGCGTAGGACACGTAGCCATTCAACTAGCTAAATGGGCAGGCGCTAAAGTTTTCACAACAGCTTCTCAGCAAAACAAAATGGAAATAGCCCATCGTTTAGGAGCCGATATAGCTATTAATTATAAAGAAGAATCTGTTCAAGAATATGTACAAAAACATACGAATGGAAACGGATTTGAAGTTATATTTGATACAGTAGGCGGCAAGAATCTTGATCATTCTTTTGAAGCTGCTGCGGTCAATGGAATCGTCGTAACAATCGCCGCTCGTTCAACCCATGACCTCTCTCCTTTACACGCAAAAGGACTCTCTCTGCACGTTACTTTTATGGCGTTAAAAATATTACATACAGATAAACGTAATGATTGCGGAGAAATCTTAACGAAAATAACGCAAATTGTAGAAGAAGGAAAACTTCGTCCATTGCTAGATTCTAAATCTTTTACGTTTGATGAAGTTGCACAAGCACATGATCATTTGGAGTCGAATAAAGCAATAGGAAAAATAGTGTTGAAAAACGTTTGGTAACAATAACCCGATAATATAAATAATGATTCATGCTGTTAGCTTAATGCGTAGATTAATTGTACAAATGTCAAACAAGGCAATCAAAAATGATCGCCTTGTTCTTTTTTTATATAATAGTATTTTTCCGATTTCATCAATAGCATGGCCCTTTCCCGAAAAAGAGCGAATAACTCTACTATAGCTAGACCGTATTATTACATTCGAATATTACTTATGAAATTTCACACGCTCTTCAAGTGGTTGGAATTCTTTTTCACCTGGTGCAGCTGTTGGATTACCAAATGGCATTTGTGCAATTAGTTTCCAATTAGCAGGGACATTCCATTCTTGTTTTACCTCATCGTCAATTAATGGATTATAATGTTGTAATGATGCCCCTAATCCCTCTGCTTCTAAACCTGTCCACACGACTAATTGGTGCATACCTGATGCTTGGTGTGACCAAATTGGGAAGTTTTCAGCATATGCAGCAAACTTTTCTTGAAGCGATTTAACGATAGCCTCATCTTCAAAGAATAATACTGTTCCATAACCAGCTTTAAAAGAATCCATTTTTTGTTGCGTTCCTGAAAAGTCTCCATCTCCAACTACTTTTCTTAATGTTTCAGTGGTAATATCCCATAATTTATCATGAGCTTCACCAAATAATACAACTAATCGTGCAGTTTGAGAATTGAAAGCGGATGGAGTATATTTCACAGCAAACTCCACGATTTCTTTAATTTTTTCATCCGATACTTGTACCTCTTTATTAATCCCATAGTAAGTACGTCTTTCTTTCAGTGCAGTATAGAAATCTTTTGTCATAATTCCGTTCCTCCTAAGTTTTAATATTCTTCAAAATGATACATCTCGAAGATAGTATGCGTTTAAATGCGTTCATTTTTGAATCATTGAACTTCCTAGCACCCATTGCCAGTCATTCTAAATCTAAACACACTGCTTCCTTCAGTTTTCCTAAAAAAAGCCTTATAACATCATTCATAAAATCTAATCATCATTCGGTACTATTTTACCCATTCTCTATTCATGTATCCTGCTTGTTTCATATTTACACAAATATGAAATGTAGCTACTTTAATCACCAAATTTCACATTAATTTAGAGCATCTTCAATTACAGCAATTTCGCTCACTCGAACAAAACGATGCAATTTAAAGAACATTGCAAAATTAAGTACTACCTGTAAAAGAACCCTCTTAGCCGACTATAAGAAAAAAATAATAAAAAGCCAAAAACGAACAATAATATGTTCATTCTTGGCTTTTACTTAACCATCACATTTATTTTTACTATTGCTTCAAATGATTTTTAACTGCCCTTATTACCAATTCGTGATCTTCTTCTGGTGGTAATCCTGAAACTGTTATCATTCCAATAACCCCTACGTTTTTTATTCTGATAGGAAAACATCCACCAAACGCAGCGTATTCTGAAGTATCTAAAAGATATTTTTCATTATAGGAGACCCCAGTTATTTCACTTTGTATCTGCATATAATACGAGCTACGATCATGCAGGGAAACGACTCGTTTTTTACGCTCAATCCATTTCGTATTTTCCTCATTTGTTCCTGTCATCTTGAAATGAAATAATTGCACACCATTTTTCGTTATATCAACAGCAATCAATTTCCCCTCTCGCTTTGCTGTTTCAACGATAAATAAACCTAGTTGCAAGGCATCTTCATTTGTAAAAGAGGAAAATTGAAGTGTTTCCTCCTCTTTTAAAATTTGTTTACTTATTTCATTCAAATTTGAAGTACTCATATCTTTAACCTCCATAATTATTTTATGCCACACCGACATTTTTTCGAAATTATTAGGCCATATAGTACAACCTTTCAATCAATCTGATTCTAAATAAACTACTGTAACATCTTTGGTAACTAGTAGTACCGTAAAGCTTGTTTTCTTCTTACTGGTGCTATTATGAATGACATTCAAAGTTATAAAAAGTACTATTCTACTTATCCCTATCTTACAGAGACTATTATGAAATATATTTAACATCTTAAAAATGTATGTACTAAAGAATAATATTTTTAATCACTAACTTTTTTGATCAATCGTTATAATCCAATTTCATCAAAATTTTTATCAATTATTACACTATCCAACAATAGGAGGAAACAAAGATGGATGAAAATATATCCAAAAGCTGAAAAGCAGTTGAGTCCCTTGAGAGAATAGTTATAATTCACTACATATAGAAATAGACATACAAAAACGCCATCCTTTCCTATAATTCTAAAGAAAGAATAGCGTATTCTTTTCAAAAATGAGTTCTTTTATTGAAAAACTTTGATTCTATATTATACATAAAAGGGCAACCAATGCTAAAACAGCTGGAAGTCCTTGTTTCACAATAATTGATTTATTAGATGTGAAACCTCCGAAAATAGCTGCTATCACCACACAAATCACGAAAAATAATTGGACCATATAACCAATTGGATTGAGCCCAAGTACAAGTCCCCAAATGAGACCAGCCGCTAAAAATCCATTATATAAACCTTGGTTTGCAAACATAATGGCTACGTTTCGATCTCCTTCTAAATGCTTCGGTAATTTGAAAGCACGTTTCGCTACTTTTGAATCAATAAAAAACATTTCAAGGATCATGATAAACAAATGTTCTAATGCTACGATCCCGACTAAAATAGCTGCGATTATTTCCACACTATTCTGCCCCCTACACTCTCTATTCTTTAATATTCTCTACATTTTTTTGCATCTGTAATAGAACATGAATAAGTATTTTGCGTTCTTCTCCACTGATATTTACGAACATTTCCTTCATAAAATATTCCTTTTCTTTCTTGTTAAAATATTAATTGATGTATCAATTATTGATACATCAATTAATATACATCTCTCTTTTTATTTTTGCAAGTTTTTTTGCTCAATTGGTTTTATTTTGTTCCAGCAACTTTAAACCAATTCAAAACATCAGTTCGTATTTCTAGAAATCATAATTACTTTAAGTTCATTCTGACAATCATATTTAACTACATATATAAAAGAATTGAGTTATATCTCCATCAATTTATAAAAATTAATTTTTTCTAAAAACAGATACTTTACGTTTTTTATAGTAATAAAAATCATTTTTTGTTTCAGAGGCAATCCATTTTGTTAGCTTGATGGGCATAGGATAGCACCCAGATGACGAACCAATTATCTTTCAAGAAGACGGCTAGAAAACTGGATTTGGTACAGGAGTTGCCTACTTCCCCGATTCAGATGGTACTAATTTAGAGCTTATTGCTCCAAAAGGTCCATTTAGACGTGAATAGTTAAAATATATTAATACTGAAAAACCACCTTTATGAGAGGTGGTTTTTTGTTGCTAATGGTGAAGATTAATATTGAGGTCTGATTGAGACCTATTCCTATTCCTTTTCCACATCTTTCATCATACCATCGAAAGAATAGTCTTATAGCTATTTCAAATATTTCGGCAGTACTATATCGCTAGCAAGCTAAAATTTCATGGTACTCAAAAAAAATCTGCTGAATCATAACCAAAAAGTTCATTTTATCATTTCAGGGTAATTCGAAATTCTTAAGTTGTCGGGCACGGGGTACAGCTGAAAAACAGTGTATATTCATTAACTTCAAACTAATTTTGATGTAACAAAATTTGTATTTATACCTTTTTAACGAATTCAGATTTTAATTTCATAGCTCCAAAACCATCAATTTTACAATCAATATCATGATCTCCATCAACTAATCGGATACTCTTTACTTTTGTACCAATTTTTACAACTGATGAAGTTCCTTTTACTTTAAGATCTTTAATTACTGTTACAGAATCACCATCGTTTAAAATATTTCCATTTGCATCTTTAATTACCTTTGTATCTTCACTATTTTCAGCTTCTAATTCTAAAGTCCACTCATGAGCACATTCTGGACAAACAAAAAGATTCCCATCTTCGTAAGTGTATTCTGAATTACATTTTGGACAATTTGGTAAATTAGGCATATTTTTATTTCCTCCACTCGTTTTCGTTTATTCTATTAAATAAATATTATTTTTAATTTCCGTTTTTCGTTTTTCGTTTAAATGTAGGGAAAATATTCTCTTCTTGCTGTTTGATACTTATTTGTTGAATGTATAAAAAAACTACTTGTTCACACCTTGTAAAAAATCTTCTCCACATTCTCCAAAGCAAACTTTCTTCTTCTCTACTTTTTTAATAAAATGATTAAAAAAGTGGATTAACTCAAACAAACTTTGTATGTGAAGTGAAATTTTTAAAAATCTAATGCATTTTCTTTATTCTTTATTGTATTGATTTCCTGAGATTGCTGAGAAAGCCCTGTACATTCATGAAAAGCAAGATGCTTACACCCTATACATTTTTTTGTATTCAGATGTCCTAAAGCACAATTAATTGCTTCTCCGGTATGATTAAAAAAGTTTTCTTCCCCAATCTCAGCGGACAATCCATTCTTATCTAGATTGGCTTTTAGCTCTGATTGAATTCCAGAAATAAGAAGTACGCCACCTTGTTTTTTGAAGTGCTGAACAATATTCCTAAAGTAAGACTCTCCTGTGGTATCAATAAAAGGAACTTTTCCCATACGTAAAATTAAAACATTAGGTTTATAATGAATAGTCGCTAAAATATTTTGTTCAAATGTTTGAGCAGCCCCAAAAAATAATGGCCCTTCTATTGTATAAATGCTAATTTGTGGGCAATCATGAGCTTTATTTACCACATGTGGTAGCAATTTTTCATTTCTTTTTGTATGATCAGGAAGCACTTTTGATATGACAAGCATATTACTCATACGTTTTGTAAACAAAATAATAGCTAATATAAGACCAATCTCTACAGCTGTTGTTAAACTAGTAAATACAGTAAGTAAAAATGTTACCAATAATACAAGAGAATCTCCCGTCTTCATTTTAAGTATGTGATAAAAATGTTTCTGCTCGCTCATATTCCAAGCTACCACCATTAAAATCGGGGCCATACTAGCAAGTGGAATATGTGAAGCATATGGCGCTAACAGTAGAAGTGTAAATAACACAAATCCTCCGTGAATAACACCCGCCATCGGAGATACAGCTCCACTCTTAATATTAGTTGCTGTACGTGCAATCGCTCCAGTTGCCGGAATTCCGCCAAATAACGGGGTAACAATATTGGCAATCCCCTGACCGATAAGCTCTTTGTTACTGTTGTGTTTACTATTTGTCATACCATCTGCCACGACAGCGGATAAAAGTGATTCAATTCCACCGAGCATCGCAATAACAAATGCAGGACCAATTAACTGCTTTATACGTTCTAATGTGATTTCTGGTATATCAAACTGAGGAAGTGTATTTGGAATCGTACCATATGCTGTACCAATAGTAGGTACATAACCTGAGAAAAATACAGTTGCAATTACAGTTGAAATAACAACACCTACTAATGAACCAGGCACTTTTGGTAAAATCTTTGGTGTTATGAGTATAACAAAAAAGCAAATCAAAGCAGTTATAACACTATAAAAATTGGTAGTACTGATATGAGTGAAGAGTTCCTTCAAATTCGCTAGAAATTCCTCATGCTTTTTTATACCTGTTAAACCTAAAAAACTAGCAATTTGTCCCGTAAAAATAATAACAGCAATACCTGAAGTAAAACCAATTGTTACAGGACGTGGAATAAACTTAATTAAAGAGCCTAGCTTGAAGATTCCCATAAGACATAAAATAATTCCAGCTAACAAACCCGCGAGTAGTAAATTTTCGTATCCATAGGTAATTACAACTCCTAAAAGAATCGGAACAAAAGCACCTGTAGGTCCTCCAATTTGATACTTCGAACCACCAAACAGTGAAATGAGTATTCCAGCAATACAGGTTGTATAAATCCCATACTCTGGCTTAACACCAGAGGCAATAGCAAAAGACATAGCAAGTGGAATCGCAACAACTCCAACAATCATTCCTGAAAGAAGATCCTTTTGAAAATGTGCTAATGAATATCCTTCAAACCTTCCTGTAAATAACTTTCTCATTACAAACCCTTCTTTTCTATTTTTAATAGATCTGGATTACAAATGTATTTCTCGGTCCCTTATACAGAAAATTGTCCTTTTCACAAAAAGAAAAACCACCCTAATATTTACTATATGTTTTACTTAAATGACACTCCAATTCACCTATATCTCCACCTTGTTGTACATAGGATTTCAATCTTTCTGCTAGACGTTCTCCGGCTCGACTATCTAGCTTCTTCGTATCAATAAACGATCTAATCCTTACCTTATCTGGAGTAATATCTCTACGAAACATTTGTCCTGGAATTTCACTCCAAAAACGATTCCATTCATCCAGTAATCCTATTTGATCAAATAAAAAACCTTGAATTCCACATAACCAAGCTGTACAAGCAGTATTTCTTTTTCGACATCCAACTCCATCTTGTAAATGTTGGCATGAAAAACAACAAGAATTTCCACTTTTTATACAAACTTCACAAACGTAATGAGCTCCTAATGAGCGAAATGTTTCAATCCCATGTTGGATGATATCTTCTTTCTTAACCTCAATACTCAACCTATCCCTCCTTAGCCATCATTTCACTTTCTGCTCCATCTAGCTCTTCTAACATTGAAATCGTATCGATTAAATGGTTGTTAAAAATCTTCCGTGCAACCACCAATAAATCCACAATAATAGGGTCTCGTAAAGAATATAAAACTCTTTTTCCATCTTTTCTACCAACAACAATGTTTTTTGAACGTAGTACACTTAATTGCTGAGAAACAGCTGAACCTTCCTTATTTAGAATATCTTGAATTTCGTTTACGCTTTTTTCACCTTCTGACAATAATTCTAAGATACCTATTCGCAAAGGGTGTGCTAAGGCTTTAAAGAAATCTGCTTTAAATTGTTGCATTTCGTTTCCCATTGAAATCCCTCCGTTAATTTTCCTCAATTTTCAAAAGTACCATATACATCTTCAAATGTTTGAATATGTATATGGTACTTTTAAAACCTCGAATTTTCAATACAAATTTTACAATATTAAATAAGCATCAAATAGAGATACTATTCAAATTCAGGTTCAAAATTTATTATCCAAAATAAAAGCGCCTAACATATTAGGGATATATAATACGTTAGGCGCTTGATATTTAAAATTTCTCGATTTAGGTCTTGATAATATTGGATGAGTATATAACCAAAACGCTAGATGACTAATATGAATAAACTTATTTGTAAAATTAATTCATTAGAATATTTTAAGAGCAAGTTTTGAAAAAAACTATTCAAAACTTGCTCCTTCTTTTCTCAGATCCAACTATTTTGATACTAAAACCAACAGTAGTGAATTAGAATAATGACTTAATACTTGCTAAAACTGTAAGTACACCTACAATAATAACAAATACGTTGCTCATTTTCCCTTTGTATTTAGCTAGTACTGGCACTTTTTGAATCGCATACATCGGTAATAGACATAAGATAGCAGCAACTAAAGGACCGCTTAGAGAATCAATAAGTCCAAGAATACTTGGATTTGTATAAGCAACAAACCAGCATGATAATACAACGAAAGTAAGGATTACTGTCTTAATTGTTTTTTCTTCAATATCTTTTCCACGTGATTTACCGAACTTAATAATCATGTCACGCATTACTTCAAATGCTCCGATATAATGGCCAAGGAAAGACTTTGTAATAGCCACAAAAGCAATAATTGGAGCTGCAATAGTGATTACAGGCGAATTAAGCTCATTAGCAAGATATGAAAGAATTGATAAGTTTTGTTCTTTTGCCATTTTTATATCATCTGGAGTCAAGCTCAATGCACTACTCCAAACGAAGAACATAACAACAGCGAATGTCATGATATAACAAACCTTTTGTATTTGCGCACATTTAGCATCAGTGGCTTCGATTCCATACGTAGCTCTCTGTTTCACAACAAATGATGAAATCATAGGTGAATGATTAAATGAGAATACGATGATTGGTAGAATCATCAATATCGTTCCAAAATAGCCTGTTCCTGTTGAAGCAGTTGAAACAGCTGAAAAACTAAGCATTGACGTATTCCACTGTGGAATTAAAGATATTGCGATAAAAAGTAAAGAAACTATGAAAGGATACACTAACATACTCATTACCTTTACAGTAATATCTTGACCAAAATTTAGTATAGCGATAAGACCAAGAACTAATACAAGTGATAAAATAGCCCTTGGAGGTTCTGGCATGTGCAATTGATGCACGATAAAACTACTTGCAGTATTTGTAAGCGCAACCGAATACATTAGTACGATTGTATAAATTGAACCGAAATATACGATGTTAAAAATGATACTCGCTTTATTTCCGAAATACTCTCTAATTGTACCTGTGATCCCCTCATCAGCAGAATTAGAAGCGTATATCATTTTAGCAAGCGCCCTATGTGAGTAATACATAACTGGATATGCAAGTAATGTAATTAGTAGTAAAGATAATAAACCACCTGAACCTGCATTAATCGGTAAAAAGAGCACCCCTGCTCCAATTGCAGTTCCAAATAGACTGAGTGCCCATGTAGTATCCTGCTTATGCCACTTTTTCGGATCTGCATATTGCTCATTTTTTCGTGCGGTATTTTCAGCTTGAACTTCTATTTTCTTTGCAGTATTCCCGTTCATATAATAACTCCCCCTTGTATCTATTCCTACATCTCTCTTTACGCCTAACAAATATTCCCTTTTCGGAAAATGAATTCCTTACAAGTTGCCCCACTTTGTATGTCCTTCATCATAATGAATCCAAATTGAAACATTCGCTAGTTAGCGTCCTAATATAATTGTTAGCGTTCACAAAAAAGTTTACTCGTAATATCCGCTCTTTATATAAAGACCTCTTAAGAGAACAATATAAAATAGACTTCATAAATACGTTGCAACATTTCTAATAACAGTGTATTACTTTAATGGTTTCTCTTTTTTACTTTTAACAGTAATTTTAGCTAAACCGGCCTCTCTTCATTTGCGAGGCATTTCTTTCTCAATTCTATACATTACCTTCATAACTTCGGTAGCACTGATGATATTGCTTACACAAGCCACTGAAGCACATTACATACATTTCGCCTCTAATCACACACCTTTCTTACTAGTAATCGCATTTTTTATATTTTCTCCAGAGATAATAAAATTTCTCTCGACGCCCTCATTATAACGTGTATATTTATAAAATTAATATTTTTATATTTTCAGAAATATTAAAGTGGAATAATTTTATATGGATAATATTTTACAGTTAGCATGTAGCCATTGTTTTTATCGCTTAAAGCTGAATTAGTTAGTAAAAAAATACAATAATACATTGTTTTTCTAGGTTACTCATTATAAAGATACTTATATCCCCTTTATCAAAAAATTTCATTTTAAACATAAAAGATATTCTAATAAATAATTAATGTAGGTAAAAAGAAAAAATTCCAAAATAAAAAAACCAAATTTTAGGATATATATTATTGATATTGAATTCATATACATTTTAAAAAGATACACTGAGTAAAAAAACAAAAAAGCTGCCCCATATGGACAGCTCATTTACATAATTATCGTTATCAGGAATATCTCTATGTTTGTAATGAATCGTTTTTACATCATTTCCTTTTATGCGAAAAGTAATTATGTCCTCTCCATAAGGCGGATTGTGTGCATCCTCAAAAGTTTAAATTTTAAAATCCCTCATTAACTAGCTCTTTTATCGAGTTTAATTTTGAAGAAAGCTCGATAAACCATTCTTCATCCCCTGTTAATAATGCAAGATCTATAAGATAAAGGATTTGTTCCTTATTTATTACCTTTGATTCAGGAAGTTTGTTAACGTGTTTACTAAAGAGTAAAATCGCTTCATTTATTGTGTACTTGCCGTCACGTTTCACAATACTAACTGTAACTATATCCTCCACATCATCAAGTGACACAATATAACCAACTATTAACTCACCTTCATTTGATATTCCACGAACCCAATCTCCTACTTTTAAAACATGATTATTATTTGACATCATACCGTTTCACCTTCCTATAAATATTTTTTGTGACGATAAAAAAGATATAAAAACAATTATACTGTAATATTTTTCATTACATTTAAGTGTTAAGAACTCACGGCTATATAATAATTAAGCCGCTTAACGCTCTTGATTGATAAGGTCAACAACTTCTTTCATTGTATAATTCTTTAAGTATTCACCTAGATGCTCTTCAGCACCTAAGAAAATAGCGAAAAGAACTTTTCGCATGTTCGAACCTACAACACACTGATTGTTTGATTCTGGACACTTCGGCTGCAAAGCACCTTCAGAGGTTATCTGATAAATATGCCAAAGATTAATTTCATCTAAATCGCGAGCGAAAATAAAACCGCCACCAGTCCCCTCTTTCGATTGTATAAACTTATGTTTTTTTAACAAACTTAGTACTTTGCGAATGCGTACTGGATGTACACCTGCACTTTCTGAAATAGCATTACTTGTTGACATCCGATCTGGCTGTAAAGCTAAATAAGTTA
Source organism: Bacillus sp. MT94 (assembly GCF_058792475.1). Lineage (NCBI taxonomy): Bacteria > Bacillati > Bacillota > Bacilli > Caryophanales > Bacillaceae > Bacillus > Bacillus sp. MT94. The sequence goes on from NZ_JBXAEZ010000005.1 coordinate 546,534, forward strand.
AACTGTGTATGGCCAAGGTAAAGTCGCTGTTCATGATTTTCCTCCTACGATTCAAAATATTGTTTTTCATATATTAATATACTATAGCCATAAATATTACAGATAGGTTAGAACGTTAAAACATATAGAATACTTCTTGCCATAAAAAATTAATTCTCTTATATTCTATCCGGGCCCACCTATATCTGATAACTTCATTTAGCTTTTTAAGTTGAAAATAAAATTAAACACTCCACTGTTTCTTCACTTGTTCTTCTGCCAGTTGTTTAATTTTTGTCCAAATCGTATCTTTACTCACAATAACATTTGTTTGATAATTTCTATCATTATAATTAACTGTAACACATACTTCAATCATCTTCTGCTTCCTCCTTTCAAGAAAATTTTCCATAAGAAATATTATTTATTAATTAGCCAACTTTTGTAATTCAATGTTTAAAAATGTTCGGACGCTACGTGGTAAAAATTTACGAATTTCTTCTTCGTTAAAACCAATTTGCAATCTTTTTTCGTCCAGCATAATCGGGCGACGTAACATTAGTGGATGCTCAATTATTAATGTATAAAATTCATTTAGCGAGAGCTCATCAATATTTATATTTAAGTCCTGAAAAGTTTTGGATCTAGTTGAAATAATTTCAGTAGCCCCTTCTTCAGTTAAACGAAGAATCGATTTAAGCTCATCAACTGTCATAGAATTTGATACGATGTTTTTTTCAATATAATCAATTTGATGCTCTTCAAGCCATGCTTTCGCTTTTCGGCATGAGGCACAGCTTGCTGTTGTATATAGAATTACCATATTTAACTCACTCCTTTAATGTTATGAAACGTACATTTTAAACATCGGTTATTGAAATGTATTAAAAAAAATTACAGTTTAGAATCAAATACAAGCAATATTATTTATTCGAGAATATTTAATTTATCTACATTTTACAGACGATAACAACTCACTTCTAAAAACTATACTGTAATTTTAAACTTTACAGTTCTATAAATCAAATGTTAAGTCTTGGATTCATTCTATTAACGTATAATAGGAGCAGTTGAGACAATACTTGCCTCAACCGATTTTTATATCTCTTTATAATTTTTTGCAGTAATGACTGTTTCAAACTCAAAGGTTTCGGGTAGATGATCTGCATAAGAATATTCAAAAGTTCGTCCATCCGTTAAATAAGCTACTTGTTCAACTCGCATTAGGAAATCCTGATTTGTTAAGTTCATAAACTGCTTTTCCCTATCATCTGGGCGAATTCCTTTAACCCTGACAACAGATGTCCCTACTTCAAGACCAAGTTTATTTTGAATATGTGAGTATATCGACTCCTCTAAAACAGAAGCCCCAACACCTGGGATAACCGAAATTGGCATCCATGTATGCTCCATAATCGTCGGAATGCTGTGAATGATGCGGAGGCGAATGATTTTATAGACGAAATCACCGATTGAAACTCCCAATTTCTCAGCAACTACTTCATCAGCCCCAACAATCGCAAACTCGATAATTTTACTTTCTACCTCACTGCCGTATACAGCTTTCGTACCCGTTAAAGTTTGAATCATTCGTGCCTTTTCCTGTTGACGCCAATCTTGCACCACTGTTCCGCTTCCGCGCCGGCGGATGATGTAGCCATCTCTAACTAATAGATCCAGCGCTTTCTTAATAGTAAGGGCTGAAACACCAAATTCTTCAGCAAGGACGGGGCTACTCGGAATTTTTTCGTTGATTTTATATTCACCGTCTAAAATTTGCTGTTTAATCTTTTGATAAATGCCGAGGTATTTTACTTGTGTTGATCCGCTTGCCATTTTCATACCTCCTTTATACTGCAAACTCTCTTCTATTCATTCAAATGTAAAGCCTCAAGTTTGTAAACTGAAGGTGATGGGGCAGCAAATCCATTTTCTAAGATTTCAATATTCGTTACCGCTTCTTCGTCTTTCACAAGTTTTGGTGCACCATTTATAATTGTTTCATACGCGGAATCATAGAAACGACCGTAATCACCAAGCGGCGTTTTAATTTGTTTTTCAATCCAGTCACCATTTGCATTACGATATTTAGCAACTCCATAGTACATCGGTGAATCTTCACCAAACCCTGCACTCTCAGGCATAATCCCCGCTTTCAAATCATTTTCCTGCTGATCTTCACCATATTTAATAAATGATCCATTTGTTCCATGAACGATAAAGCGTGGATAATCTTTTGCTACGACATGGTTCGTTTTCAGCTTAATCTTCAACTGATTTCCGTAATGTAAACCAACATCGAAATAATTATCAACCGCACCTTCCATTTCATTATTACGAATATCGTATGTCACCGTATCTGGACGGCCGAATAGTGAAATCATACGGTCCATCGTATGAATACCTAAACTGTAAAATGAACCTTCTTCTTTTGGAGCTTCATGAGTGATTGAACCAGGACGGAAATAATCAATATGTGATTCAATCTCAATAATATCACCAAGGAATCCTTGTTCAACTACTTGCTTCACAGCTAAAAAATCACCATCAAAACGGCGGTTTTGATAAGGCATAACTACTACACCTTTTTCTCGTCCTAAAGCTAATAATTCTTTCGCATGTTCCACTGTATCGCAAAATGGTTTTTCAACGATAACTGACTTTCCAGCAAGTATAACTTTTTTCGCTAATTCGTAATGCGTATGTGCTGGCGTACAGACCGTCACCACTTGAATTTCTTTGTCATTCAACAATTCATCCAAATCAGTAGTGAAGTAAACACCTTTTTCCTTATATGGAGCCGCTAATTTTTCATTTATTTGACGTACAAAAATCGTTTTTATTTTTATATTATTACGTGTGTTTACATAAGGTAAGTGATAGCGGTTAGCTGACTTTCCAAATCCAATAAAGCCCATTGTTAATGTCATATTTTTCAACTTCCTTGCTCATAAATTTTCGTTTCTATATTTATTATATAATTTAATCATTAAAAGTATATAGTTTTAACTTTATAATTATATATCAAATAAAAAATCCACAATAAAATTCATTCTCACTATAAGTTATGGACCTATAAAGTGAAACTTTAATCAGTGGGGCGGTTTATCCCCTACTGATTATTTACCCGTAAATACCGGGATAAAAAGGAGCGTAATGAACATGGCATATACTACTATATCTATGGAAATTTTCGGATCACCTGAACAAGTATGGCAATTAATCGGAGGTTTCAACTCCCTTCCAGACTGGTTACCTTATATACCTAGTAGTAAATTAACTGAAGGCGGTCGTGTACGTCATCTAGCTAATCCAGATGGTGATACAATTATAGAACGCTTAGAAGTATTCAATGATAAGGAACGCTACTACACGTATTCAATCATGAATGCACCGTTCCCGGTCACTAATTATTTATCTACAATCCGGGTGAAAAAAGGTACTGAAAGTAACACATCATTAGTAGAGTGGTCTGGTACGTTCACTCCTGTTGAGGTTAGTGATGAAGAGGCAATTAATCTGTTTCATGGTATTTACAGCGATGGACTGAAAGCATTACAGCAAGCATTTCTAGATTAATTCATGTAATTGATTGAGACGAAAAAGTTAATTAACAGTCAAACATTCGACTTTGTGGTTAAGTTCATTATGAAAGATAAACAAATACAAATTTCATGCCTGCTTGTTATTGACAAGAAATAAAAAATACTACCTCCAAATGGAAGGTAGTATTTTTTTATTAATCAGGAAAAACAATTAATCCCTCTTCTTTTTCCTCCTGTTTTAAATCTTCTTCTGGGAAGGTTACAGTTGAATTTTTATCACCTGTTCTTTTTGTTTCTTCACCTGGAAATACGAAAGTTGAATTTTCTTTTCCTTCATTTTTTTCTACGTTATCTGGAAATACCATAGGATCATTGGTAGTCAAATCACTATGAAATCCAAGGTTAGACAAAATCGCTTTTAAATCTGGTAAAACCCCTATTTTATCAGATGATGGGTTATTAGACTTTGTGCCTGTATTAGGATTACTTAAAATTGCTCTCAATTCTTTTGGTGTATATGCCTTACCTAAATGTTCTTTAGCAATCCCTTGAATCGATACAGCAGCCCCAGCAATTATAGGCGAAGCGCTAGAAGTACCACGGAAATTAGAAGTATAACGATTAATTATGTTCTGATCTGTAACTTTTTGTCCTTTACTATTTTGATTTTGATATGTATCTAATGTATCAACATACTCTCCCCAACCATATACATCAATTCTACTACCATAGTTAGAGAAAGCTAAACGTTTATGAGGAACTCTTGCAGTAGATGCTCCAACTATAATAGCTCCTGAATCTTTAAAGTCTGGACTATTTCGATTTAAAATCTGCTTACCATTACGGTCTTTAAATTCATCTAAATCAATCCCACCATTACCAGCTGCTTCTACAATAATAATGCCTTTATCTGTACCTTTGCGAATTGCGTTAAATATACTCGGGTATACTTCTACTGGTAAAGGGTCATCTCCATATCCATCATATTTAAAGGATTCTTCTATTAATAAAACATCTCCAGCCTGTAAAGAATCTACGGCACTTAAAATAGCATCTCTTACATCGATTCTCCCATTATCTCGGATCACTGAAATTACTTTTGCCTTTGCTTTTGGTGCAATCCCAATGTTCCCAATCCCATTGTCAGCTGCAGAAACAACACCTAGAACTGAAGTACCGTGAGAAAGATCATTACTCATTTTTCCAGACATAAATTCAATATTTTGACCGACTAAATCTTCATGATTTAATAACCAACCTTCTTCCAAATCTACAAAAGTTGCTCCCTGGCCATTTCCTCCTTTAATTCCCCAAGCATAAGGAGCATTAATTCCTAAAGGTGCCTCTTCAAGATATCCCTGTCTTGAAAATCTAGGTTCATCATAAGGATTGACTGATAATACAGGCAATCTCGAGCCAGTTGTTGTGTTTATACTCTTATTAGAACGAACTTGTATTTTACTAGAATCGTCATTAGCAGCATATACTGTATTTGTTACAAATGTCGTACCTGCCCCAGCAAAAGTTGTAATTGCAAGTGATGATATCAACATACCTTTAAAATTTTTCATTTTTCCACCTCTAGTTTTCTATTAGAAATAACATATTTCATAATGTGTATGAACCGAAAATCATTTTATCTTATTATAAAAATTAATAGATTTTATAGCTTTTGATTTACATAAAAACTCCCTTCATTCTTGTAATTCAATATGTACATCTCAAAACAACAAACTTACTGTAACTATTATAGTTACACCTTTATTGATTTTCAACTACGAAATATAAATTTTTAAAAATAAATTTATATTACTTTAAAACAGCACTAACCTTTTACCCACATAAAGTGAAAATTTAATCAGTGGTTTTTTTGCTCATCCCCCACTGATTATTAGCCCTCACCAATCGGGCATTTACGGGCAGTTAATGCGGGATAAAAATGCAAAATATCTATCCAAATTACAGCAATCAATAAGTTTATGGACTAGGAAAGAAATACGAAAAAGCAAAGCACTAAGTGCTTTGCTCCTTATAAAATCCCTTTTAACTTTTCACCAATTAACTTCGCTACATACTCATAACCTTCTGGCCCAAAGTGTAATCCATCTTTTTCATCATTTTCTACAAATCTTTTATAATCCCGTTCTTGAATCATTTCAGCGAATACGTTTAGAAAATAACTTCCTGTTTCCCTCGCCACTTTCTCCACCACGTCTGCATACTGACTAAGCACTCTATTTGTTCTATTATGCTGTCTTTCTTCATCAACTGGTGCAGGACTAATCAGTAGCACTTTATCTGATGAAACTTGATTCACAATCTTCTCTAAGTTTTCTTTATATGCTTGTAATGACACTTGAGAAAAAGAAACCGCATCATTCGTACCAAGAAAAACTGTTACGAAATCTGGTTTATATGATATTACATCTTCTTCAATCCTATTTAACGCATCGAACGTATTATCACCTGGAACACCTGCATTCACTACTATCCAATTCGGAAACATCTCTTGCAAACGTGGTGTTAATCTCGGCATTCCATCAAAAAATGTTTCATCAGCTGTAATACTATCTCCAAAACATACTAACTTTTTCATTAAGCTACTCTCCTTTTACGTATGAAACAACTTTCCTTCTATTGCTTTTATATATCTGTCAGCAGAACGTTCAACTGCCTCATTTGCATTTTCTTTTACTACTCGATGAAAAGCGTTGTATAAACGATTAAACTGTAACGGCTTCACTCGATTCACCATTTCTTCCACTTTTCTCGCTGGTAGTGGAATTAAGTTTGGATAGCTGTACATGAAGCTTACCCACCGCTCATCTGCTACAACTTGAATAATATCACCTGTTAACAAAATTCCTTTTCCGTCATTACCTTCTTCCCAATGTAAGACAGATCCACCTTTAAAATGTCCCCCTAAACGATGAATGACTAATCCATCAGCTAATTGTAAAGACTCACCAGACCAATAAATAATACGACTACTCGGACGCATCACCCACTCTTTATCATCTTCATGTATATAAATTGGTACATCAAATGTCTCTGCCCATTCTACTTGCGTTGAATAATAATGAGGATGAGACAATGCAATCGCATCTAATCCGCCAAGCTCTTTTATTTTCGTAATTGTCGTTTCATCTAAATACGTAATACAGTCCCACAGTAAACGATATGACTCTGTTTTCACTACAAATGCCGTTTGACCGATCGCAAATCCTGGTTTTGTCGTAATACTATAAAGTCCATTTTCCTCTTTAATTATTTCATTTTTATATGTATCATCTGTTTGCAAATTTTCTAAAGTCGTCCAAGACTGCCCTTTCGGATTCACATACTGCCTTTCTTCATCACAAATATGACAACTCACTGGTTCTTCTACACTCGCTGCATACTGCACGCCACACGTTGTACAAACGAAATTTTTCATCATAATTTCCCCTATCCCTATATTTTTATTAAGCTGACTTTTGTTGATAATGATCTGCTTTTTTATTTTCAATTATTAAACTTATAAAAGTAAGTAAATAGACAACTGTAACCGATAATGGAATGACAGTAAATCCTTTTTCTGCAAAAAGAATCCCGCAAACTGACGTTACGAATACAGTCCCTACTGATAATAAACCATAACTTTTGCTTTCATAAATCCATACGTACGGGATAAAATGAACACCTATTAACATTGCTACTACAAAAGGTAACCATTCTGGAAATTGAAAATAGGCAAGTAATACAAGTGGAATATTCAATACATTTATCCCACCAATTAATCCAGCCAAAATCCCTAACGGATTTCCTTTCGCAAACATATCAATCTTTAATATAGCAGCTATCATTAAGCCAAAAGGAAACACACAGCCCATACCGATTAAATATACCCACACCACTTGTTTTTCAGAAAGAACAAATCCCGTTATACTCATAACTATCCAAAATAAAACGCCGGCTAATATAATCGGTAGGCCTCTCTTCGTTTTTATTGCTAAATCCTTTTTCGCTTCTGCAACATTCATCTCACTATCTCCCCAAAAATATTTGTACTATAAAGTCACCTCAACCTCACCCATCCAATAACGCCAAGCTTCTAAATAATCTTCTAAATCTTTCGGGTGGTGCCGTAAACATGTATCTATACGAAAATATAATCCTATGACTATTTCTTCATATAAATCACGGTCATTTTTATGAAATACACATTGTTTCATCGCATAACCAATCGTTTCTTTTGTTAAATCTTCCGGAGTTGAACAGAACGCATAAATTAAATCATATATAGGATCTCCTAACACTGGTAAAGGATCAATTACACCGTGCAGTTTATTCTCTTGAAATATAAAATTATGAAATCCAAGATCACCATGCAATAAAAACGGCTGATTTATTCCAGCGTCCCTATTCGCTAACTTAAGAACCGTTCTATACTCTTCTTCACTTATGTAACGCCTTACATTTTCATGAGCTTCTATCACATTTGTTGTTAAAAATCCACTCCAAGATTGAACCGGATTTTCTTTCCATCCCCAGCCATCAACCTCTGTAGCTACTTCATACTCATTGATAACTTCTTTTACAAGTTTACAAAGAACACTCCGTTTATAGCCTAGTTTGCAAGAAGTTGTGCCCTCAAGGAATGAGTAAACAATATAGCGATTTAAAGGTTCCTTATATAAAAGCTTTGGAAATAATTCGTCCTTTTTATAAAACTGAAGAAAATAAGCTTCTTCACGTATGACATCCGATTCATTCAACTTTACAACGTATTGTTCATCTAACAAATATATAGTACTTGCCGTTCCCCCGTTTAATGCTTTTACGCTATTTGAATAATGTGAAATAACTTTTTCCTTAACTAGTTGTGCAGTGATTATTGAAATGTCCATTCTCTCACCCTTTAATTCGGAAGATTCCCTCAATTCAAAAGACAACTTTACTATTATTTGACAAACGCAAGGGAAATCCTCCCAACCATCCTAATATAACAAACAACAATTTTATTTTATTACAATGGCTTTCTTCAATATCCCATTTATGATAACGTGATTTTATCACTCTAAATGCTCTTCATATACTCTAATAATTTCTATTGCAGGGTCTATGTCTTGTAATTTATGAGCCAAACTTTCTACACCAAACACTTCTGTAAACGTATGACTGCCTACAATTAAATTAATCCCTTTAAATTTCGCATGTTGAACTGTATATAATGTTTTTTCACCTGTTATGTACGTGTCACACCCTTTTTCTAATGCACGTTCAATCAAATTTGTATTGTTTCCTGCACCGGTTAAAATCGCAATCCGTTTTACTGGTTTATCGTGATTTCTCCAGCTCTTCACTTTCTCTTCCATTTTTTCTTCAAGTTTTCCAACTAAGTTTGAAAAAGGAATCGCTTCTTTATATTCTCCTATTCCCGGTAGTTCTTCTTCCTCATACGTGGAATATTCCAGTATTGTATCTATTCCAATTCCGTTAAATAACGATGTACACGTGCCAAAATTTACAAAATCTAACGGCAAATGAACCCAAAAATGATTCATTTCATATTGCTTCAATTTCTCAATACAAGCCTCTTCCATACCAAATAAAAAACTCCACGGCGCATGGTGTGTAACTATCATATCGACTCCATTTCTATACGCTTCTTCAATAGTTTCTAACGTTAAATTTGTTGTGTAACCGATTTTGTGAAATTCATCTTTACTTATATGAGTAAAACCATATTCATCATCGCCGTATTTATGAAGATGCTCTCCAAATAGTGATGTTATATGTTCGTTAAACTGCTTTATATTCATTTTATTTCTCCTTTCATTTACTTTTATATTTCAAAAATAAGGAAATACTAAATAAAAACGTTACATACATATAGGAGGACACCATGAAACCTGAATTTTTAAAAGCTATACATGATGCCATTGGAAATGTTGAACACATTCATATAGAGGAAAACGGTGCTGACAGCTTACTTATCCATCATGATGATGCACAGCAATTACAACAAGTCGCTAAAACGCTAGAAAATAACAATTTTCGCTCTGCTTTAAGAACAACTGGAAATGCTTCGTATATTGAAGTATTGAACAGATAGTGAAAGTCCGGATGTATGCCGGGCTTTCTTTTTTTATATTGAAACTTCAAACTCTTTCACATACACCGCTGTTCCAGCGATATCTATTTGTAACTTTTCGTTTTCTATCCCTTTCGTTACATAAACGGTTACACGACCATCTTTATTTATTTCCTGTCCTTGCTCAACGATTAAATCCAATTCATGTTCAAAATCTTTCTCTAAATACTCCGCATAATACGCTCCCATTACACCTGAAGCTGTTCCTGACACTGGATCTTCAATCGTTCCTGCATAAGCTGACGAGAAATGACGGCCATGCATTTGTGCTAGTTCATCATAAGTTTCTAGACAAATTGGGTGAATAGAAGCATTAGGTATTTCTCTTAATACTGACGGAAATGCAGCATTATTAGGTTTCATTCTCTCACACGCATCTAGATTTTTAATCGGCACAATTACAGTCCAGTTTCCTGTACTTCCATATACTATCGGTAAACTTACATCTAAATCATTTACTTCTAAACCAATACTATGAGCTAATTCTTCTTTTGAACCTGCAAAATCTTTAAACTGAGGTGCTGTCTGCCTCATTTTAATAAAGGTTTCTCCATTTTCATTTACACCTATTTGTATTGGTAAAATCCCTGCCTTCGTTTCAATAGTAAGGTTACTTTTCTTTTCTAATAAACCTTTTTCACGCAAGGCACATATCGTCCCTACTGTCCCATGACCACATAAATCCATTTCAAAACCAGGTGTAAAATAGCGCATTCTTATATCTCCTACTTCTGAGGAAAGAACAAAAGTTGTTTCGTTATATCCAATTTTTTCAGCAATAATTTGCATTTCCTCTTCCGTTAATCCATCTGCTTCTAATACAATACCTGCTGGATTTCCCTTATTTGGTTTATTCGTAAATGCATCGTAATGAAATACGTTTATAGTCTTCATCTTCTTTTCTCCTAATCTACTTTAAAAATTTTATAATAAAGCTCTGTCTCCGTTTTCATCGAACAATTATTTCTCCAAAATATCCTCTGCATCTTTTCATTTGAAGTATGCGTGCTTCCGATGTAATAAGTAGCCCCCATTTCCTTTAACATATGTAAAGATTGAAGATGCATATGAGAAGCAACTCCTTTCCCGCGATAATAAGGCATTACTCCAAAGTAAAATAATCGTCCTTCACTTTCTGTTCCAGTTTCTATATGCGGTATGGACATACCAATTGGCTCAGTTTTATCATAAAAAACAATACATGACTTTCCCCAACCCTTACCTAACTCTGTTTGCACGGAATAAAAATGTTCATCGATAGTTAAAATTGAAGTTTGATTCCCTGAACCCGACATACATTGTTCCCAAATATATTTAAATTCTTTTTCCGATAACGTTCCTTCTGCTATTGATCGATATGTATATTGTCTTTCAAGCCCTTCTATATTGTTCAATTCTCTACATACTTCTATCTTTGCGGCATGTAAAGAAAAACCGGCATCAAGTAACACTTTTGCGTTTGAGTTATAACTACTAAACCTCTTGTTTAATACAATACTCGCTCTTTTTAACTCCCAATTAAAACAAACCTCTTCAAATCTACTTATCTTTTCTTTATATGTTTGTACGTTATACAAAACATCTTCTTCTATTTCTTCAATTGTCACTGCATTTGGTAAGCCATTTAATACTTTTTTAGAAGGACCAAACAGATTCTGAATGATTGCAAGATCGTATATCACCACTTTAATTCCCCCATACCAGGCTCAATAAACTTCCCTGAAACATCCTCATTTGAATCTATTACCCAATCATATATATTCTTTGCTCCTTCAGCCGGATTCATATTCGTATCAAAAGCACCAATGTCAGTCTTTAATTTCCCAGGGTGAATTGCCGTTACACGAATTCCTTTATTCTCAAACTCTTGTTGTAAGCAGAGTGTTAACATATTTTGTGCTGCTTTAGCAATTCGATATGAATATGAGAACTGGCCTTGCGGAAACTCTTTGTTCGCCATATATGTACCTTTTACAGCCCGAATTACACCTAAGCAATGAATATTAAATAAATCCGTTAACTCTTCTGAATTTGTATGTAAAATCTCAGTCTCCTTCCCAGTAATGCCAGCGTTATTTATAACTAGATCAACATGCTCTGTATATTCCTCAAGCTGCTTCTCAATTTGCTCCGTACTCTCATCAACCGATAAGTCTGCCAATATAGGAAAACATCTACAACTATACATTTGCTTCAATTGCGTTACCGCAACCTCAGTTCTAACTAACGGATAAACGATATGCCCCTTTTCATGAAATACTTTTACTAACTGTAACCCTAATCCCCGATTTCCACCTGTAATAACCACTCTCATATACTCATCTCCTTATTTTTAAAATAAATAAGAAAATCCATCCACTTACCATTCTCTAATGAAAATGCCTCTCTCTTGCATTCAAATGAAAAGCCTGCGCTTTCCGCAAGACGCACTGATGGCTCATTATCAACATGTATATGTAATTCGATTCTATGAAAATCAAGGCAACTAAAAAATAACGGTAGCGCAGCTTTCACACTTTCAACACCATATCCATTTCTCCAATATTGATTATGTATGGAGTATCCCATCATCGCCCATTGATAGTCCATACGTAAAATTTTAATCAGCTCTAGCTTACCAATATTAGCTCCGTCTTCTTTACGAAAAATACCTAATACATACATCTCATCTCGATGTGCTGCTTCATCAAACCCTCTAATCCATTCCGTGAACCATTCTTTTGTTCGTGATGCCATAACTTGATAGCCATCGTCATATTTATACTGCGATGGCAGTCTCTTATTAAATCCATCTAACCAACTTTCGTAATCATCTTTTTGGAACGGACGGATCATAAGTTTCTCTGTCTCTACTTGTAATAGCGGCAGCTTCATTTACATCTCTTCCTCCAGTAATTGATTGAATATTCTTTGTCATCTTACACGAAATACAAAATCTAGTAACAAACCTTATGCCCATCAACTTAAGAAATTAGTAGTTCCCCAATACGAAAAAAATAAGTCGAATTCTATAATTAACTGTATAAGGGGAAATTTTTCATTTTGAGGTAATTCCAAACCCTTGGCTTGATAACGATGTGACGGTCGCCCTCCTTAGGAGAATTACTTGAATTCACTAATGAAGAAATTGTACCAAAACGTCATTTTAAATAATCAAGTCAGATTATCTATTTCTAACTTGATTATTTAAAATATAAACCTTTGCCCACTGGCTGAACAGTTTCAAGCACAGTGTCAACCATTTCTTCATTAATCAAGGTTCTTATAATCCAAGCTGAGAGGTCTTGAGCAGCAAAACAACCTGCGGCAGTCGAGATATTCCCTTCATTTACGAAGCTTTGTTCAATAACGTCTACATCAAATTCTTTAAGTTGTTCTACTACAGATGGATATGTAGTTGCTTTTTTGCCAGTTAACAATTTTTTAGCTCCTAGTAGTAGTGAACCAGAGCACATAGAGCCTATTAATTGTCTTTGAAGATCTACATGAATGCTATTAAGATATTCTTGATTTTGATATAAACCTTGGACCCCCTTGCCACTTGCAAATATTACTGCGTCAGCGGAAGGTATATCAGATATGCTTCCTGTCATGGGGATACGTAAGCCAGACATGGATATATGCGTTTTTTCCGTTCCTAATAGCTGGACATTCCAATCAGAAATACCGCCAACTAAACGTACACGATTTAATAAATCCCATGGTAAAAAAACATCTATATCAGTAAAGTTATCGAAACAGACTATCGCAATTTTCATTCTCTAGCCTCCTAATTATTGAAATATTAAAAACATTTTAATTATAACAATTTCAAGTGGAGGTAGCGAGGTTTAAATTGCCTAATAGCCGAATATCGTTCGAGCGTTACCAAGCTAAAAAATTGCATCAAAAAAACAAAAACGTTTATACTCTCCACTAACAGAAACATTAACAAAAACCCAGTGATGCTTTATACATAACTGGGTTCTCCATCTTTTCATAATTTTCTATTTCACAAGAACTACATCTCGTAATTCCCTCTTCAACACTTTTCCTAAAGCGTTTTTCGGTAACTCATCCATGAATACCACTTCTGGTATTTTATAGCTTGCTAATTTCTCTTTACAATACTGAGTAATACTTTCTTCTGTTAATGTTGTTTCGCCATCCTTCACAATGTAAGCTCTTGGAACCTCTCCCCAAAAGTCATCTGGAACTCCAACTACTGCAACTTCTAAAACACCATGTATTTCATGAATAACATCTTCTACTTGATCTGGATATACGTTGTCACCACCGCGTATAATAACGTCTTTATATCTTCCCATAATATGCAGGAATCCATCATCATCTATCATGCCAGCATCACCCATGTTAAACCAGTTATCTTTTACTACCTTCTTTGTCGCCTTTTCATTATTCCAATATCCTTTAAACATGTATGGACTTTTCACATGAATCTCTCCAACTTCATTTGTTGTTAGTTCATGTCCTGTTTCCGGATGAACAATTTTCACCTCTACATTTTTCAAGGTCTTTCCTACAGAAGACATCTTTTCTTTTCCCATCATTGGATGCCATGAGGTTACAACCCAACCTTCTGTACTACCATAGCCTTGCACCATATATATGCCTTTTTCCATATATTTTTGAATGAGTGTTTCTGGCACTTTTGTACCACCGCTTTGTGCTACTTTAAAGGTTGAAATGTTACGTTCTTTTTTATTTAGTTCATCAAGCATGTAACTATAAACGGCTGGGAAAGCAAGCATCGTAGTAATTTTCTCTTCTTCAATCTTATCCCAAATAAGAGCAGGATTCGAATCAGCTAAGAAGATCATCGTAACGCCATGATAAATACAATTTAAAATAGAAAGCACGCCACTCATATGAAACAATGGATGCACAGATAAAAAGCGTTCACCTGCTGGGATTTCTCTTTGTCCCGCAATTTCAGCAAAATAATGATGTAAGTTTTTATGTCCAATTACACATGCTTTTGCCTGTCCAGTCGTTCCTGATGTAAACAAGTAAATGGCATCGTCTTCTTCATGAACTTCTACGTTCGGTTCTGTCGTTGGCTGTTTTTGCAACTCTAATTCAAATGAACCAAAGTCTTCTTTTGTTGTTTGAATTACATAAGGAATTTCTTTAACAGCATCAACCTTTAATAACACTTCATTAAATTCTTCATCAATAACTAACACTTTTAATTTCGCTTCTTTTACAATCGTTTCTAATTCATAAACAGTCAGCTGATGATTTAGCGGAATAAATACCGCTCCAATTTTTAAACTTGCCATCATAACGCTTGGAAATGGGTGATTATTTTTGCATAGTATTCCTATACGATCTCCTCTTTGCACACCATTATGTAACAAATAATGTGCAAACTGATTTACTCGTTCATTATATTGCTGAAACGAATATCTTTTCTTCCCCCCTACAAGCGCTTCCAAATTTGGTGATTGCATTGCTCTCTTTTGTAATAATTGTCGCATCGTTCTCAAGTAAAACTCCCCTTTATATATGTTAGGTTTTTTATTTTACCAGATTAACTATTAATTTACTAAAGATTACACTTAGTGAATATAAGAAGAATATAAAATATCCATTTACTTTACAAGTAAATGGATATTTCCCATTATATATTAGAATACTTCTTGTTCATCACATATTGCACATACTCAGGTGCACTTTTATCAATCTCTTCATCGCTTAGTTTATATTCTGCACCATATAAATAAAAGGAAGGTATAAATTCCATACCTGTGTATAAGCATGTAGCTTGGAATGGTTTCGTCAACTCATCCATTGTAATTCCACTATTTTCATAGTCTTTTTCTAATCCACCTATAGAAATAGCTACACCAAATTTTTTCCCTTTCACTTTATCTCCTTTAGATCCGTACGCAAATCCATATGTTAATACATCATCGAACCATTTTTTTAATAATGGTGGTGAGCTGTACCAGTAAAGCGGAAATTGAAATATATATCTGTCATGTTCTACTAATAACTTTTGCTCTTCTTCAATATTAAACTCCCAATTCGGTGCCACTTTATACAATTCATGCACCGTAATTTCATCCGAATATTTCTCAAGTTCTTCAATCCATCTTTTATTAATTTTTGATTTTTCAATATCAGGATGTGCTACAATTACAAGTGTTTTCATCTTTTTTCATCCCCTTTATAAATTATTCAACCCTTTACGTATTAGTATGAATGAGTCACATATAATTGAAAAGTACGTACTTTAAAGTGCTATAGGAACCTTAAAGTACCTGTGGAGGTGTTATATGAATCAAAATGATAATTGCCCAATTGCAACAACACTCGATGTAATCGGTGGAAAATGGAAAGTTCATATTTTATGTATTTTGTCAGATGGAAAAATGCGAACAAATGAAATTAAACGAGAAATCCCAAACATTACACAAAAGGTTCTTACACAACAACTTCGGCAACTTGAAGCTGATGGGATTATCTATCGTACCGTATATCAAGAAGTTCCACCAAAGGTTGAGTACACACTAAGTGAATACGGAAAATCTTTAATGCAAATAATGGATAATCTGTTTGAATGGGGAAAAGATCATCAGATTAAAAGATTACATGACTAAAAAAGCACTATATACTTTGTTTAATCCTCTACGTTCATATTTTTTATTTCTATAAAGTTTATTTTCATCATTTTTTAGCTAACTTGTTTTCTTAGATTGATGGACGTGACCCCACATCCATCAATCTAAAAAGATACAATTAGAAAAATGAGATTTCTATAAAGTTTCGCATATAAACACTACTTCAGCCTCATTAAACGCTCGCTCTACTTTTTCTAATCTCAATTGTACGTAAGCTATAAAGAAGCACCCCTAAAACGAGAATTTTTTCATTATTAGACGCATTAGAACCTTAAGGTAATAGTAGGTACATTTAAACCCATAAACCTTTCACTCCATTCTATAGGCATATAAAAAGATACTCCTTAAAAATAAAAAACGCTATTCTCTCTTTAAAATCATAGAAAAGAATAGCGCTTTTTATTTTGAAATAGAAATCATCATTTAAACTAAACATGCTAATATTGATTTTGTGCGATTGTCAGTTACCTCATAATAAATTTCTAATCCTTTCCGAGTACCTGTAACCATTTTAGCAGCTTTTAGTTTAGATAAATGTTGACTAATTGTACTTTGAGGCATTTGTAAATCCCCATACATTGTTGTTACATTAGTAGGACCTTTTGCAAGCATTATTTTTACTAAAGATAGACGAACTGGATGCGCCAATACCTTTAACACCTCAGCGATTTCTTGAAACATTTCTTTTTTTTCTTTCATCTTATTTCTCCCCTTTTATATACATATTTATGTTATCCATATATATAATTCGAAGGTATATGCGTTTTTGTGTCCGTCATTTTAAAAAAATATAAAAAAACTTTAATCCGAAACTAAAGGATTAGCTTAACATAATGTCTCACTATTCATAATGAATAGGAATCTCGTTATAGAAGCAGCAGTTTTTATGCTACAACTCTACATTCAACTAACTAAAATCAATGAAAAAAAGAGCAGATAGTTGAACTGCACCCCAATTGTTAGACACAGTCTAACAATTGGGGGTGCAGTTTTTCTATGGCTAAATTTACAGCTGATG
>NZ_JBXAEZ010000006.1:0-276243 GCF_058792475.1 Bacillus sp. MT94
CATCAGCTGTAAATTTAGCCATAGAAAAACTGCACCTCCAATTGTTAGACTGTGTCTAACAATTGGGGTGCAGTTCATTAATGCTGTTCTTTTCCGTTGACAAATTGTTGTAAATCGAAAGGAGTTATCGCCTGGATAAATTCTTTTGAGATAAGTGTTTGAACGAGAGTGCTCTCAGAGATAGAAGCACCTGTTTTCTTTTCATAAGCTTGTTTTAATAAATCAAGTTTTTCAGCCGTTTCTTTTGGTAATTCAATTGTAAGTGTGTTCATAATTTCTCCCCCTTAGTATTAGAGTACCACTACAGTATAGGAGAGACAAGAAAAGAGAATATGAAATATAAAAAAGGTTACCAAATTTTCAAATGGTAACCTTTTTTATGTATAAGAGTTATTAAGCAATACCGATATACTTTAAAGTTTTTGATGGAGTACTGTGATCAAAGAAGTGTTGTAAAAATGCAATATCAACACCTGATTTGTATGCACAATAACCCCAAGTTTTTCGAAGTGTATGTGAGCTAATCCCTTCTAATCCAACTTCTTTTGCAGCTTTGTTTAAAATGTACCATGCATGTTGTCTCGTAATAGATTTTGTTCCTTTTTGAGATTTTAGCAATGGTTCATTACGTTTCCAAGTTTTACGTTCTTTCATGTAGTCTTCGATTGCGTGCTGTAAGTCTTCATTTACAGCAAACCATTTATGTTTCTTCACTTTTTCATTGTAAAATAAAATGGAATGGCGAACATTTTCATTTTCATCGATTACATCACTAACTTTTAATTGTAAGATTTCACTTACTTTTAAGCCAGAATTTACAGCTAATACGAATAATAAGCCATCACGTTTCGAAGATTGTAAAAGTATATTTTTGATAGTTTCTAATTGTTTTTCATTTTGAATAGGTTGTCCTGCTTGTTTCATTTCACGCACTCTCCTCTTTTATATGTGTAAAGGAAAGGATTAACTTGTTTCTTACTATAAAGGGAGAGTGTGAATTTCATGTGAACTCCTAGTGAAATTAAGACAAATTATTTGACTTCTTTTACTTTTTGTAAATTGAAATAGAATACAACACTGTTAGTCGTATTATACACACCGTATTCGGCATGATGGAGGTCTAAAATGTTTTTTACAATAGATAATCCGAGACCAGTACCTCCAGTGTGACGGCTACGTGATGCATCTAGACGATAGAAGCGATCCCAAATTTTTTCAAGACTTTCTTCAGGGATAGGGTTTCCTGTATTTTCGATTTCGACTTTTACGGTATCTTCTGCCTCTATAATAGAGACTTGTATTTTTTCTCCATCTGGCGTATAACGGATTGCATTACTTAGTAAGTTCACAACTACTTGCTCAATACGGCTACGATTTGCTTTAACAAGTATAGAAGGGTCTGCATCGACATTCACTTGTAAATGTTTTTCTTCCATGCTAAATAATAATTTTGTGTAGACTTGTTGCGTTAATTCACCGATTGAGAACGTCGTCATATCTAGTTTGTAAGTACCAGATTCCAACTTTGCTAATTCTAACATTTCAACAATCAGCCTGTTCATATTTTCTGTTTCTTCTAAAATAACATCAGTATAATACGAAGTATCCTTACTAACACCATCTTTAATTCCTTCTGCAAAACTTCTAATTACGCTCAGTGGTGTTTTTAATTCGTGTGACACGCCAGAAATGAATTCTTTTCTTGTTTTTTCCAATTGACGTTCACGTTCAATATCTTGTTGTAACTTTGTATTAGCGACATTTAATCGATCGATTCGATCTTTTAAATTTACAGATAATGTATTGATACTGCCAGAAAGCCCGCCAATTTCATCGTCAGCTGTAACAGGTAATTTCTCGCTGAAATCAAAATTAGCCATTTTTTTTGTAACACGATTTATTTTAATTAATGGCTTAACAATGATTTTTGAGTAGTAGAAGGATAACAAAATAATAACGAGAAACACGATAATTAAGGCATAAACATAATAATCTTTTAAAACGAGCATCGCTTCATTAACAGGCTGCAAAGATGCTATCGCAAAAGCGTATTCTGTAATCTTTCCGTTTTCTATAATCGGTTTTACAAAGATACTATTTTTTATATTTTCTCCACCATCTAATATAAAAGTACTTAATTGGTTCGAGTTAGAAGTGCCCTCTCTAATCATATCTGCGAAATATTGAACGGCTTGTAATGTTTCAATATCATTTGCAAGACGAACCTCAGCTTTGGATGGGAGCTGTAACTTAGTTATAACACCTGTAAAGACGATTCGAGTTGTAGATTTGTATCGGCTTGCAAGTCTGTTCTTAGAAGGGTTACCATTAATTGACTGAAAATCCGAATAGAAATGTTCGTTCTGCCATTGATTATAATTCGTTCCTAATTTTTGTGGTGTGATTATATTATTCTCTTGTACGACTCCATCAACATTGATTATTACATCTTTTTTTAAACCTAAATTTTCGAATTTATTATATTCTTCTGGTGTTAAAAGATTATTGAGTGGAATGGAATACTGTTTATTATTGTTGGGATTAAATACATCGATATAGTAATTGTTATCACTTTTAATAATACCGTTAGAATCCAAAAACTGCATATCTGCATTTGTTTTATCATGAAATTCTTGTTTTAGTTTTCTAACCTGCTCATAACTTTTATCACTTTTATCATAATTATCTACGAATTTTTCAAAAGCAGTTTGGACTGTTTTTACTTTCTTATTAATATAAAATTTCTCTAAAAATAGAGATTGTCCTAGGAAAAAAAGTAGGAATATGATTGTAAATAAAGTGGATGTTAATAAAAATAGTTTAAAGACGATACTTCTGTTTTTCACTGCGTCACCTCTTATGAGAAATACTGTAAATGATTTCTTTATCCCGCCTTAACAGGTAATAAGACTCCTACTTCAAAATTCGGCAAATACAAGGGAGTTAGGCGGGAGATCAACTGCCCGTAAAATCCTGATTGGTTCAACTAATAATCAATGGGGAATGGGAAAAATCCCCACTGATTAAAGTTTCACTTTATTATAACAAACGTTACAAGAAAGTAGAGGGGAGAAATCTGTCTCTTTATAAAATAGTTATTTATAAAAAGTCACATAAAAAGAACTCGCCAGACGTATGACAAGTTCTTTAGTGTATTATTGTTGAATTGCTGCATCTAAAGCGATTTCAATCATTTCGTTAAATGTAGTTTGACGCTCTTCAGATGTTGTTTCTTCGCCAGTGAAGATGTGATCGCTAACTGTTAATACAGATAATGCATTTACACCGTATTTCGCTGCTAATGTGTAAAGAGCAGTTGTTTCCATTTCTACTGCTAATACACCGTAATCTCCAAGTTTTTTAACCATGTCCATGCTTTCACGATAAAACACATCTGCTGTTAAAACGTTACCGACACGAACGTGTAATCCTTTTTCAGTTCCAGCATCGTAAGCTTTCTTTAAAAGATCAAAGTTTGCAGCTGGTGCAAAATCAAATCCTGGGAATGTTAAACGGTTCATATTAGAATCAGTACAAGCCGTCATTGCGATAATAACATCACGAACTTTTACATCTTTTTGAATTGCACCGCAAGTTCCAACGCGAATTAAATTTTTAACTCCGTAGCTTTGGATTAATTCGTTTACATAAATAGAAATAGAAGGAACACCCATACCTGTACCTTGAACAGATACACGTTTTCCTTTATAAGTTCCAGTGAAACCTAACATACCACGTACGTTATTATAGCAAGTAACATCCTCTAGAAATGTTTCAGCGATATATTTTGCACGTAATGGATCACCAGGTAATAGAATAGATTCAGCGATTTCGCCTTGTTTTGCTTCGATATGTACACTCATGAAAAGTCCTCCTTATAATGTATTGATAGAAATCAATATCATTTGCATTATACACTACGAATCCTTTCAATTAAAATCTTTTTATTATTTGTAATATGTGCAAAATAGGAGGATTTCATAAATCATAATCTAGAATATATACCTTAAGAAGTTTTGTATGAACAGAGACAATAAAAATGGTAGGTGATGTTTTGAAAAATCTTGTCATTGGACTTATTGCGTTAGTACTTATTGTGGCAGGAGGATTTTACATAAAAAAATATCAAGAAAACGAAGAGACTGTAGGAGATGTTCAGGAAGTAAAGTGGGATGTGTCAAATGGAAAGGGAAATGAGAAAGTAGATATTTTATTTCAGTTGTTAAACAAAAAGAATAATGAAATTCGTGGTGTAAATGATCAAATTCGGGCAGTGATTGTAGATGGACAGTTAAAACACATACAACAAATTAAACCTACATTTGCAGGGAACGGGTCATATAAGTTATCTTCCAAAATAGCGAAAGACGAAGAATATACAATATTTTTATACGAAGATAAAAATAAGTCCGTAGAGTCATTCGCTAGGAAAGATTTTGGTAGAACGAAAGAGGAGAACAATAAGAAAAAAGTGAAATTTCCAATCGACAGTGTACTTACAAAAAAAATAGGAGAGTATGAAGTTTCTCTTTTATTTGGCGCATTACATCCGAATGAACCAGTTACGTTAACATTTCAGTTTCAAGCGAAAAAGGGTGAAAAATTGAAATTACATTCAGAGAGAGGAGAAGTAGAGTCACTCTATATCGTGGATGAAACGAAGGAGAACTTTTTATACGCTATGCCTGTAGATACGGATGAGCAATTACAATACCGGATTACATTTCCTGCCGAGGGCACGTATAAAATGTGGGGGAATTTCTATATAAATGGTAAGAAGTATGAAAAAGAATTTATTGTACAAGTTCAAAAAAGAAAAAACAGCTAAGAATTTAGCTGTTTTTTCTTTTTCCTATTAATTTTGTTACAGAGAGCATTGTAATTGGTAAAGAATGATTCTTCCTAAATGCTAAATATTTACCGCTCCATGCTGGTTTATATTTTTCTTTAAAATGTCGTAATCCGCTGAAACTATACGTATAACGAACGTTATTAAAGATTGCAGCAGCCACTCGTTCAGACCAGAAAGACTGTGTGGATAAACCAACATTTGAAAGTGGTGCCATACCAATATTAAAGGAGTGGTACTCATTTTCTTTTGCCCATTGGAATAAGTGGATGAAAATTGCGTCCATAATGCCGCTAGGCGCATCTGGATAATATCGCATTAAATCGACAGATAATGATCCGTTTTGATATACGGGCATGAATGTTGTGAATGCAATAATTTTTCCATCCGCATCAGATAATGTTGCGATAGGAGCGCGACTAATATATTCACGATCGAAGTATCCGAGTGAAAAACCTTTCTCTTTTTTTCCACCAAGCCATGCATCTGAAACTTTTCTTAACTCTTCATATAATTCGTCGGAGAAAGGTGGCTCATGAATAGAGAATGTATAGCCTTCTCTTTCAAAACGGTTGAAAGTAGCTCGCATGCCAGCACGTTTCTTTCCTGTTATTGTAAAGGTATTTAAATCAACAACAGCTTCTTCACCGAGCTTAAAGAAGTTATAACCAAAATCGTGATATAAACTCATCCATTTACTTTCAATTTGGTAGAATACACAAATGTATCCAAATCGATCAGCCTCAGCTAAAAACTCTTGCAATACAGTACGATAGGAGGAAGGGTCACCAATTGGATCACCTAGTACAATAAGTCGTTTTCCAGTTATTGAGAAGAGAATGAGTGCTTTTCCATCACTACTGAAAAAGAACTGCTTATCTCCTAAAAAACCTAAATGACTAAGTACATTTCCACCATGTTCATCTAAGAAGTTTTGTAATCTTTTATCATTAGCTGGTTGCCCGGGAAATTCATTTCGATAACGATTTGCAATGAGTGAACCAATTAGTAAAAAAGTAGGAACAAAAAAGGCAGCTGCTAATGCACTTCGTTTCACTTGTGTAATATTACGAACGACAAAATCAGGTTTGAAAGCTTCCTTTGCACCTGCAAATAAAATACCTAAGTTTTTATATAAATATAACGTTACAAGTAGGAATATAAAAACTTTTACGATATCGGAAAGTGAGACTTCCATTTTCTCACGTACAAACCTTTTACGAAGCATATACAATACAGCGAGTACGATTAATAAAATAAACGTTTCTTCAACATCAATTCCTTTTAGTGTATTAAAAATAGCCGCTCCAATTAAAGAAACAATCGTCATATAATAAGAACGTTTTGTTCCGTAATATATCCCCCGTGAAAGAATGAGTAGGAGAATACCGAATGTTAGTGATAAGCTAAAAGAAAATTGAATAAGGTGTTTTGGAGCTAGAATATGTAAGGCGTGTGCCCGATTTATACTTGTCGGTAGAATGGTTGATAAAATAACCATTAAGCCAGCAAATACTGTTAAAGCAGCAGATGCCCAAGAACCTAACTTTCCTAGAAAGTCACGCTGCAAAGTCCATATAACACCAGTTGTCTCTAATGCAGGCGCAATAAAAGGTTTATCTTCAAACTTTTTAATGGCTACTCCTGTCATTTCAAAAGCTGCAAAAATGAGACCAAGGCAGAATGGTAAGATGTAATAGACGAGACGATATAATAACATAGCAGGGAGTAAAACACCTGTATCGATGCCGTATTGCCCAAGCCCAGTTAAGAAGACAAGGTCAAATGATCCAAGGCCACCAGGAACAAGACTAACGACACCAGCTAAAGCAGCAATGACATATACGCCTAAAAACTTTTGGAATTCGATTTCAATGCCAAATAATAATAATATGACGTACATAACAATACCAGCAGATACCCATTCGACTAATGAAACTAATGAGTATAAAACGGTTGGGTTCTTCTCCTCTTCTTCTTGTCCCTCTGTTTGCGTCGCTTTTCTATTTTTTAATTTAGAAAACCCGATATATATAGGAACGAAAAGAGCAAAGAAGATAAGAACAGGCCATAGCCATGGTTTTTCATGCAAAATAAATCTCGTGTCTAATATTCCGATAAGACCAAGAAATGAAAGAATGGCTAATCCATTAATAAAGGCAGTTGTCATCCAAGCGATACTTTTAATAAGTTTTCCATTTTCTTTTATGTATGGACGATAAAGCATTGTGCGTACGCCGGCTCCAACGAGACCACCAAACCCGATAAATCCATTTAAAGTATTAGCAATCCACGAGATACGGAAAATCTTTTGGACAGGAATATCAGCTTTTAAGTAACGAAGCATAACATAGTCATAAAAGAACATTGTTGATACAGCGAATGCACCAAGTGTAATTGCTAAAAAGACTCCTCCAGTTGGAATGTTTTTAATTGTATCAATCGCTTCTAAAAAAGAAATGCCCGCTAATTCTTTTTTTGCTTGAAAGAATACAATTGTTAATACAACAAATGGGAAGATAATTTTCCCGATTTGTAAGAAACGTTTCCATGAAAACGACATAAATACAACTCTCCTTGTGTAAGAAAACTGAGACAATAATATTATTATGACAAACTTCAAGAAAAATAAAAAGGTAAATTCCTGTATAGGGGAGCTATTTTTTATATAGGTATATTTAAAAGAATATTTTGTTTATCAGAAAATTAAGTTAGAATAAGATAAAAAAAGGAGGAGAGGGGAGTATATGATTATAAAAGGTTATGTAGGATATGAGTTAGAAAAAGCGAAACCTAATACATCAGAGGATTTTTTTAACAGATCTGAAGTGACATATATATTAAATGATAAAGAGAAAACTTTTTCGGTTTTATACGTTCGATATTTTGAAGAAGTTTTACAAGAAATTACTCCTTTTGAAGGAAATCCAGTGTATAAAGTAGAAGAACAAAACATATATTTACGCGATATTGTAGCGATATGTTGTTTAGTGAAAGATAGGGAGCTTCGTGCGCAAAAACGTTTGTATTTAAATAATATGGAAGAATTTCAACAATATTTTGATGAAGGAACGGTGTTGAAAGTACAAGAAATATTGGCTGAATTACATAAAAATAAAAGAGTAGAAATAGTGTGAAATGGCAAAGGAGAGAGAAAAATGTCTAATTTGATGGTTGAAAATCAAACAGAACAAGTTTCTATATTTTTAGAAGATGCTATTCATTTAATAACCAATTATGTAAATTATCATACGTTGCCTTCTTTATTAGAGGAGACACCGGCAGGGAACGAGCAATATTATAAAGGGTTATTAGCATCAATGAGACGACTTCTCGTTTTTTGCGAAGAAGGACATGATGCATGTTTTGTTTTGTTGAATAGTCAGCCATTTCGAAAAACAGCAGCTGAAAAAATTTTATATAAGATTTACCATCAAGTAATTGCAGAGTTTTTTTCACCGAAGAGTGATTATTGGTATGAAAATAGTCGGTCTGCATATACCGGAAAAAATTCTATCGTTTTTCAACAAACACCACCTGCATCATTGGGGCAAGTGATGAAGAGTTTAGAAGGTAAATTTCAATTGATGCGTGAAGAACTAGAATATTATGAGACGGATTATCA
Source organism: Bacillus sp. MT94 (assembly GCF_058792475.1). Classification (NCBI taxonomy): domain Bacteria; kingdom Bacillati; phylum Bacillota; class Bacilli; order Caryophanales; family Bacillaceae; genus Bacillus; species Bacillus sp. MT94. The sequence goes on from NZ_JBXAEZ010000006.1 coordinate 8,475, forward strand.
GACAAAGATGTTACACAAATATTGATTGGGGAAAAGAAGCTAAGGTGACTTAGCTTCTTTTCCTTTTGTACAGTTATATAAGGGATTTTCATTGAATATAGTTAAGTGGATAGCATTAGGGAGGTGCAACATGAATCAGCAAGGTGTATTTACAGATTACTTTCATGAAGTAGAAAATTGGTGTGAAAGTGTTCTTCACGTATTAGATAGCCGCGCAATGGAAGTGTATGATGTCCATATGCTTGCTTATAAAATTCAGACGTTGTTAGAGCGTATGAAAGAGCATGAGTATGAAACAGATGCAGAGTTTATGTATGAAATAAGTGATGATGTAGAACACATTCAGCATCACTTGCAGGAAGTATTTATGCAAGAAGAAGAGGAATATGAATTATATGAAAGAGGGGATAGCGAACGAGCTGTTCCAATTGGAGGACATACACTCCCGCCATTACCTTATCCGTATAATGCGTTAGAACCGTATATTTCTAAAGAAATTATGATGTTACACCATGATAAACATCATCGGAGTTACGTGGAAGGGTTAAATAAAGCAGAGAAGATGATGGAAGAAGCGAGAAAAACAAATCAATTTGATTTAATTAAGCATTGGGAGAGAGAAGCGGCTTTTCATGGGTCAGGTCATTACTTACACACGATATTTTGGAATAACATGAAAAAAGACGGTGGTGGAAGTCCAAGAGGTGCTTTTTCACAACAAATCGAACAAGATTTTGGGAGCTTTTTACGTTTCCAAAAACATTTTACAGAAGCGGCCTCTAAAGTAGAAGGTTCAGGCTGGGCAATTCTCGTTTGGGTGCCCCGGTCTGGAAGGTTAGAAATTTTGCAAAGTACACTTCATCAATTATTTACACAATGGGATACGATACCACTCCTTGTACTAGATGTCTGGGAACATGCGTATTATTTACAATACCAAAATCGAAAAGATGAATATATTAAAAACTGGTGGAATGTTGTAAATTGGCCTGATGTAGAAAAAAGGTTTGAAACTGCGAAACAAATTGAATGGACACCATATTAGACGCAAATTCTCTGCGTCTTTTTTAATGAAAGCAGAAGGAAGATTTCGTTCATATTTTAAAAGGCCAAGCATACACTTGTACAAAAAGTGCCAAAAGGACGTGGGGGGAAATATGAGACGAATTTGTGTAATCATTACGCTTCTTATTATGTACGCAAGCGTTATGCCAATTCCTACATATGCAAAGATGAACAGCAATGTCAGTGCTCGAAATGCTGTATTAATGGAGCAACAGTCTGGTCGTGTATTATACGGAAAAGCAGAACATGAACCTCAAAAAATTGCTAGTATAACAAAAATTATGACTGCCTTGTTAGCTGCTGAATCAGGGAAGATGAAAGAAATGGTGTCAGTTAGCAATGAAGCGGTGAGGGTGGAAGGATCAGCAATCTATTTAAAGCCTGGACAAAAAGTGAAGTTAGAAGATTTAGTATACGGACTCATGCTTAGATCTGGTAATGACGCAGCGCAAGTAATTGCTGAAAGTGTGGGTGGGAGTATAGATGGATTCGTATATTTAATGAATGAAAAGGCGAAAGAAATTGGAATGAAAGATACTCACTTCTCAAACCCTCATGGTTTAGATGGAGATGGATCACATTATTCGTCGGCTTACGATATGGCGTTATTAACGAAGTATGCAATGGGAAACGAGTCATTTAAAAAAATCTTTGGAACAAAAACGTATAAATCCGATTCTTGGGATTACCCGTGGAAAAATAAACATAAGTTGGTAACGTCTTATTATGAATTTGCAACAGGAGGAAAAACAGGCTTTACGAAGAAAGCAGGAAGAACGCTTGTTACAACGGCATCAAAAGATGAACTAGATTTAATTGTCGTAACTTTGAGTGCTTCTAGTGATTGGGATGATCATATGAATCTATTTGACAAAGGATTCGAACGTTTCAAGCAAACGAAAGTTTTAGGACAAGGAGCAATTGCTGAAATAAATGAAAAGAAGTATGCCAACCATGTTTATACGAAAAATAGTTTTTCCGTGCCGTTAACTGAAGAGGAAAGAAAGAACGTGTTATTAAAAGTTGAACTGGATAAAAGTATAACGCTTGAGGATGGAGTAAAGGTTGGAAAGACAGATGTTTATGTTGGCAATGAGAAAGTTGGAGAACGGAATTTATTTTATAGTAAACGGAAGTTAGTAGCTACAACGGGACTTTACTGGAATAATGTGAAAGAAATTTTTTCTTACATGATAGGTGTTGGGAACGATGGTTAATCTCGTATGGGTAGCGATGGCTGTCATTGGGATTGTATACGCCATGATAAATGGAACGATGGAAGAAGTGAATAAGGCTGTATTTGACGGAGCAAAAGATGCAGTAACGATTTGTATAGGACTTATTAGTGTTTTAGTATTTTGGCTTGGTTTAATGAAAATTGCAGAGGAAGCCGGATTGTTAAAAAAATTAGTTTCGCTTTTTATGCCGATAGTAAAAAGGTTGTTTCCAGAAATACCAAAGGACCATCCGTCCATGGGATTTATTCTATCAAATATGATGGCAAACTTTTTTGGTCTAGGTAATGCAGCAACCCCTCTTGGTATTAAAGCGATGGAACAACTAAAAGAGTTAAATGGAGGAAAGGATTCGGCGAGCCGTTCTATGGTGACGTTTCTAGCATTAAATACATCAGCTATTACATTAATTCCTACGACAGTCATTTCAATTCGAATGACGTATGAATCAGCCAATCCTACTGAAATTGTTGGGGTAACATTTATTGCACAAGTACTTTCTATGATTGGAGCGATTTGGATTGACCGCTATTTTTACCGAAGAAGGAGTAGAAAGGGGCGGAAAAAATGAGTATTGTAAATACAATTTCCTTATGGGTAATCCCTTGTGTAATTGGTTTTATCCTTTTATATGGCACGATAAAGAAAGTGCCGACGTATGAATCGTTCGTTGAGGGAGGAAAAGAAGGGATTCAAATTGCAATTTCCATTTTACCGTTTATGGTTGGAATGCTTGTTTCTATTTCTATATTCCGATCTTCAGGTGCGCTAGATGCAATGATATCAGTAATGAAGCCAATGCTAGATTTAATTCATGTTCCAGCAGAAATCGTTCCATTAGCACTAATACGCCCTATTTCAGGTTCTGCTGGTCTAAGTATTACGACTGATTTAATTGCCACATATGGGCCAGACTCATTCATTGGGAGATTAGCTTCTACGATGCAAGGGAGTACAGATACGACTTTTTATATTTTAACAGTATACTTCGGAGCTGTTGGTATTAGAAAAATGGGAGATGCATTAAAAGTAGGTCTTTTTGCAGATTTAATCGGAATTATTTGCTCGATTGTCTTTGTTTCCCTATTGTTTCAGTAAAGCTATTCATTTTTTATGCTATTTCGCGTATAATACGTATACGACCACTATTAAGGTGTAGCTTAATAGTGGTTTTTTTATGTGGTATTTTTGACAAAATGATGAACTTTTATTGTGAGAAATATGAAAAATATGGACAATAATAAAGGATAAAAACATGATTTGACCTTTATATGTTTAATATCATCGCTATGTTGTTTAAGTGAGATGGAGCGAATAACCGTAAAGCGTATGCGGTTGCCAAGTCTTTCTAATGTAAGGTAAGATAAATTCGAGGTGAAAAAAAGAAATGGAACGATTACAAAAAGTGATTGCGCAAGCAGGTATTGCATCGAGAAGAAAGGCTGAGGAATTAATTCAGCAAGGAAAAGTGAAAGTTAACGGAAAAATAGTGAAAGAGTTAGGAACAAAAGTAACTCCTCAAGATAAAGTAGAAGTAAATAACATCCCTCTTGAAAAAGAAGAACCTGTTTATTTTTTACTATATAAACCAACTGGTGTAATTTCAAGTGTATCAGATGATAAAGGTAGAAGTGTTGTAACAGACTTTTTCCCTGAAATTACACAACGTTTATTCCCAATCGGACGTCTAGATTATGATACGTCAGGAGTATTATTAATGACAAACGACGGGGACTTCGCAAATATATTAATGCATCCTAAATATAAAGTTGAAAAAACGTATGTTGCAAAAATAAAAGGCCCATTAACAGGTGAGAAAATTCGCATGTTAGAACGCGGTGTTGCACTAGAAGACGGTAAAACAGCACCAGCACATGTGAAAATTATTTCTTGGGACAAGCGTAAAGAAATGGCTATTGTACAATTAACAATTCATGAAGGACGTAACCGTCAAGTACGTCGTATGTTTGAAGCGTTAGACTGTAAAGTAGTGAAATTAAAACGTGAACGTTATGCTTTCTTAGAAGTAGGAAGCCTGCGACCTGGTGATGCGAGAGAATTGACACCACATGAGGTGAAACAATTACGCGCGCTTGCTTCTACAAAGCCAAGATAAGCTATAGAGTTAAAAATTCACCAGTGGAGTGCTCTGCTGGTGATTTATTCAATACAACATTTACAGAAGATAATACATAACATTTACCGAGGAGAGGAGAGGTAATATGAAGAAAAATCGCTTATTATTTCGCGTTATTATTCTACTCATTTTATGTGGTGCTGTAGGATTTACCCTTTATCAAGGATTCTTTGCTAATAAAGAGAAAATGCAAATCGGAAAAGAAGCACCTAACTTTGTTGTGACGGATTTAGAAGGGAAGAAAATTGAACTAAAAGATTTAAAGGGAAAAGGTGTATTTTTAAACTTTTGGGGTACGTGGTGTAAACCTTGTGAAAAAGAAATGCCTTATATGAATGAATTATATCCAAAGTATAAAGAAAAAGGCGTTGAAATCATAGCGTTAGATGCGGATGAAACGGATATTGCAGTAAAGAACTTTGTGAACCAATATGGTTTGAAATTCCCAGTTGCTATTGATAAAGGACAAAAGATTATAGGAACATATGGAGTAGGTCCATTACCGACAAGCTTTTTGATTGATAAAGATGGAAAAGTAGTGGAGCAAATTATAGGTGAACAAACGAAAGAACAGTTAGAAGGGTATTTAAAGAAAATTACTCCGTAATAAAGAAAGCCTTTACATAAGAGGTGCGTGTCTATAGTGCCTCTGGTTTAAAAATTCTGAGTATTGCGGTAACTCGAGGTTAGAATATACAATAGTACATATAGAGACAGGGGCGGTGAGAGTGTTGAAAGAAATTAAATGTGAATGTGGACATGTTAATCCGATAGGAACCGTTTTTTGTGAAGCTTGCGGGAAACCATTTGAAAGCAATGAAAATGCAAAACTATTGGATATGCGCTATGAGGGGAGTGCACGGAGATCTCTCACGCAAACAAAAACGATAGTCGATAAAATTTGGAGCTTTTTCTCTTCTGTAAAAGTGGGTGTATGGCTAATCGTAATAACTTTAGCTGCATCAGCGATAGGAACTATTTTTCCGCAAGAAATGTACATAACTCCAGGGATTGCACCAGCTGAATATTATAAACAAGAATACGGATTTTTAGGGCAATTATACTATCAATTAGGATTTAATAATTTATACGGTTCATGGTGGTATATGATTTTGATTGCTTCTATCGGTATTTCACTTGTGATATGTAGTTTAGACCGCGTTATTCCACTTTATAAAGCTTTAAAAAAGCAAGGCGTAAAAAGACATCCTAGCTTTTTAAAGAGACAGAGATTATATGGGACTGGTACACCGAAAGATGGTGACCTGGAAAGAGTGCAAAAGAATTTAAAGAAAAGAAACTATAACGTGAAAGTGGAAGACGGAAACGTTTTAGCAGAAAAGGGACGCTTCTCGCGTTGGGGTCCATATGTAAATCATATCGGTCTTATTATCTTTTTATTCGGTGCGATGCTTCGTTTTTTACCGAGTATGTACGTAGACGAAGCACTTTGGTTACGTGATGGTGAAACGAAAGAAATACCAGGGACGGATGGACAATACTACTTAAAAAACGAGAAATTTATAAAAGAAGTTTATGATAAAAGTAAGGACAAGGAAGTTTTTGAGGAAGCGATTGATCGTGTAGGCGATAAAATGATTGCGAAAAACTTCCAAACGAATGCTGTATTATATAAAGCTGTGGGCGAAAATATAGCAGGGCAAAAACCAAAGTTGGAAAAAGTAAAAGAAGCGGAAATTCGAGTAAATGAACCACTGAAATTTGATCAATTTGCAGTGTATCAAGTGGATTATAAAGAAAGTGAATTTAAAAGTATGTCCTTCAACTTGCAAAATAAAGAAAATAATCAAAAATGGGGACCGATTAAAGTAGATTTAACGAATCCTAAGGAAAAATATGATTTAGGAAATGGTTATTCTCTAGAACTATTAAGCTATTTTCCTGATTTTTATTTCGATGAGAATGGAAAACCAAATACAAAAACGAAATTACCGAACAATCCTGCATTTGTATTTAAAATGTTTACACCTGAAACACCAGATGGTGAAGTGAGTTTTGTTGGTATTCAGCAAAATATAGAACCTGATGGAAACAACAAATATAAAATGTCGTTTGCAGGTGTTGAAATGCAAAATGCAACAGCACTTACTGTAAGAAAAGATTTAACGCTTTGGATTCTCGGTATTGGAGGGTTTATATTTATGGTTGGTGTCATTCAAGGTATGTATTGGAATCATCGCCGTATTTGGATACAACGTGTTAATGATGAATGGTGGATTGCAGGGCATACGAATAAAAATTGGTTCGGTTTAAAGAAAGATATTGAAAGAGTAATAGAAGGTACAGCAATTCCACAGCCAAATGATAAAGTAATCGATAAAAAAATTAGTTAAGGTGGGGAAACGATATGGTGCAAATAAGTAGTAACTTTCTCTTTACCGCATTTATTTTATATTTAATTGCGACTCTATTTTTTGGTGGAGCCATTAAAGAAAAGGGTCATAAATGGGCAAATGTAGGAATAACAATTACAATTTTAGGGTTTATAGCACAAACAGTATATTTTGTTACAAGGTGGATCGCATCAGGGCACGCACCAGTTAGTAACTTTTTTGAATTCGGTACATTTTTCGGCATGATGCTTGTAGGAGCATTTATTGTAATGTATTTTATGTACCGTGTAAGTATAATTGGACTATTTGCATTACCAGTTGCGCTTTTATTAATTGCCTATGCAAGTATGTTTCCGAGGGAAATATCTCCGCTTATTCCATCTTTAAAAAGTAATTGGTTACATATTCACGTGACGACTGCAGCAGCAGGACAAGCAATTTTAGCGATTAGTTTTATTACGGGCGTTATGTATTTATTAAAAAATGTAGATCAATCAACGAGAAGTAAACGGACATTTTGGCTAGAGACGGTAGTATTTACACTTGTTTGTACAGTTGGATTTATTGGAGTAACAACGGTATTTTCTAGTATGAAATATGAAGCGAAGTTTCAATGGGTTGATAAAAATGAACAGCAACTGGAAATGAAGTACAATCTTCCGGCTTTAGTTGGACCGCATGAAGGGAAGTTACTGACAGAAAATAAATTAGAACCGGCAGTTGAAGTTCCAGCGATTGTAAATGCGAAGAAATTAAATACTGTTATTTGGTCAGTGTTAGTTGGAACATTACTTTATATTGTATTAAGACTTGTTTTACGGAAGCGAGTATCGGCAGCACTTCAGCCGTTAGTAAAGAATACGAATAGTGATTTACTAGATGAAATCGGATATCGATCTATTGCAATTGGATTCCCAGTTTTCACATTAGGAGCGTTAATTTTTGCAATGATTTGGGCTCAAATAGCGTGGACGCGTTTTTGGGGCTGGGATCCGAAAGAGGTTTGGGCACTTATAACGTGGCTCTTTTATGCTGCAGTACTACATTTACGATTATCTAAAGGGTGGCATGGAGAGAAATCAGCTTGGCTTGCAGTAATTGGTTTTGCAATTATTATGTTTAACTTTATTGTAGTAAACTTAATTATTGCCGGTTTACATTCATATGCATAGAGAAATAAAATAGGAGAGTGCATGTCACTTTCCTATTTTATTTTTGTCAACTTTTCTTCTTTTTTGAGAAAAACATGACAAAGTAGCGGTTGATTTTGTAAAATGATGTCGAGGACATTATATACTGTTCAAAAAAAATACATAGTTTTGGAAAAAAATTGAACAAAATTTATTATTCTTGTGAAGCATAATATGGGAAGTGAAACATTTAGAAGATTGCTTAAATAAACGAGAATAGCGCAACATAATAGTAAAGAAGGGTAGGTGTGAACCGCTGAAGTGAGAGTACGCAGCGGGTAGAGATGGAAAATGAATCAAGAATTTTAATTGTAGATGATGAGGATCGTATTCGTCGTTTATTGAAAATGTACTTAGAAAGAGAACAATACACAATTGAAGAAGCAGATAATGGTGATACAGCTTTAGAAATGGCGTTACAAAATGATTACGATTTAATCTTATTAGATCTTATGATGCCTGGTAAAGATGGCATTGAAGTATGTAAAGGGGTTCGTGAGAAGAAAGCGACACCAATTATTATGCTGACAGCAAAAGGTGAAGAAGTAAATAGAGTACAAGGATTTGAAGTTGGAACAGATGATTATATTGTAAAGCCATTTAGTCCACGTGAGGTCGTGCTACGTGTGAAAGCGGTATTACGTCGTGCTGTACCAACAACATTCTTTACACAAGATACAACGACAAAAGATGTTACTGTATTCCCGCACTTAACAATTGACAACGATGCACACCGTGTTACTGCAGATGGTAATGAAGTAAACTTAACGCCGAAAGAATATGAGTTACTATTATTTTTAGCGAAAGCTCCTGATAAAGTATTCGATCGTGAGCAACTGTTAAAAGAAGTATGGCAATATGAATTCTTCGGAGATTTACGTACAGTTGATACACATGTAAAGCGTTTACGTGAGAAGTTAAGCAAAAAATCACCAGATGCAGCGAAAATGATTGTTACTGTTTGGGGTGTAGGTTACAAATTTGAGGTTGTGAACGACTGATGCTTTGGAGAAGTGTAGTAGGGAAGTTATGGATGACCATATTACTTCTCGTTTCGTTTGTTCTTGGATTTGTTGCGATTTTACTTTCACAGTTTTTTAGAACGTATTATGTTGATATGAGTGAAGCTAGGCTTCAAAAAGTCGCAACAAGTGTTTCAGAGTTAATTGAAGAAGGTGCCGATGTAAAAACGATTGAGAATATCGCTTACAAATTCTCTGATCCACTTTCAAGGATTATTATTGTAGAAGATGGTAAAGAAATCTCTTCTTCACCGAAACAAGAAGGCTTAGTCACTCTTACAATGGATGACTTAAAAGAAGATAAAGAATTAGCGGCTGTGTTTACAGACAAAAAAGAAATTAAGAATAACATTAGAAAAGCCTCTAATAGTAGAAAAAATAAAAATACTGAAAATGATATTATGATTGTCGGAAAACCAGTGCAATCAAAAAATCAAAGTGCAGTGTTTGTATACGAATCTTTACAAGTGCCGATACAAGGTATGGAAAGAACGACTGATTTTATATTCTTATCAGCAGGGATTGCGATTATATTAACAACTTTCTTTGCATTCTTCTTATCTACTCGAATTACAGCACCACTTCGTAAAATGCGTGAGGTTGCTTTTGAAGTGTCGCGTGGGAAGTTTGATGCAAAAGCCCCTATGGTATCTCAGGACGAGATTGGTGAGCTTGCAACGGCCTTAAATCAAATGGGGAAACAGTTGAAGTTTAATATGAATGCCCTGCAGCAAGAGAAAGAACAGTTAGCAAGTATTTTGAGTAGTATGGCAGATGGGGTTATTACATTAAATCAAGAAGGTGAAGTTGTAGTAATCAATCCGCCGGCTGAACATTTCTTACAAGTTTGGCAAGAAGAAAAAGAGATAGAGCTCAGTAAAAAACTGCCTTCTGAACTTGTTGAACTATTCCATCTCGTTGTAGAAAGCGAACAACAACAAGTTGTTGAAATTAATTTACAAAAAGGGAACTATGTAGTTCTTATGACGCCGCTCTACAATCAAACGAAAATTCGCGGGGCTGTAGCAGTACTGCGAGATATGACGGAAGAACGTCGTCTTGAAAAGATGCGTCAAGACTTTATTGCGAATGTATCGCATGAACTTCGTACACCGATGGTCATGCTGCAAGGGTATAGTGAAGCAATTTTAGATGATATTGTGCAAACGAAAGAAGAAATTAATGAGTTTGTTCAAATCATTTATGATGAATCCGTTCGTTTAGGTAAACTTGTAAATGAATTATTAGATTTAGCACGCATGGAAAGTGGTAATGTAGAGTTACATATAGGTGAAGTGGACATACATCCGTTTGTTGAAAAAATTGGTCGTAAATTCCAAGGGATTGCAAAGGATAAAGAAGTTGAACTAACAGTTGATTTCAAAAATCCAATTGAACAATACCCGTTTGATGCAGATCGTATGGAACAAGTATTGACGAATTTAATTGATAACGCAATACGTCATACGAACGCAGGCGGACATGTAACACTTGTAATTGATACGAAAAATAATGGTCTCATTTTTGAAGTACAAGATTCGGGCGTTGGTATTCCAGAAGAAGATATTCCATTTTTATTTGATCGTTTCTATAAAGCTGATAAAGCAAGAACACGTGGAAAAAAAGGTGGAACAGGACTCGGGCTTGCGATTGCGAAAAATATTGTTCAAGGCCATGATGGTAAAATTTCTGTATCAAGTGTTGTTGGAGAAGGAACTACATTCTCTGTCTATTTACCGAATCGTATAATTTAGATATACGTTTTTAAAGTTGATAATGAATAAAGTTCTGCTGTTTTTTATTTTTTTGTAAACTCAATTAAATAAAGAATGGTAGAACTTTTTTCTATGTTGCTCGAATAAAGAATAACAAGAGAGGTGCTGTGAAGAAATGAAATTATATACAAAAACAGGAGATAAAGGAACGACAAGTGTAATAGGTGGTAGGGTTGATAAAGATGATATCCGTGTGGAAGCGTATGGAACAATAGACGAGGCGAATTCTCATATCGGATATGCAATGACTAAACTACAAGGCGGGCCTTTCGGAGATATTTACAATGAACTTGAAACGATTCAACATGAACTATTTGATTGCGGGGGAGACTTGGCGATAGTAGGTGAGAAGATACCTTATAAAGTAAAAATTGAAATGGTCGAAAACTTAGAAAGTAGGATTGATTCGTATATAGAAGAAGCACCGCCGCTAGAGCGCTTTATTTTACCAGGTGGAAGCGAGTCGGCAGCTGCTATTCATATTGCACGTACAGTTGTAAGGCGAGCAGAACGATGTATCGTGTCCTTACAAAAAGAAGGAAAAATAAATGAAGTTGTTCTAAAGTATGTAAATAGATTATCTGACTATTTATTTGCAGTAGCTAGAGTAATAAACGCTCGATTACAAGTAAAAGATGTAGAGTATAATCGCAGTGCAATCGTTTTTCGTGATAAGAAAGAGAAGGAAGTGGAGTGATTCACTTTCTTTTTTGTATACTTTTTTCTGTAATATACCAAAATAGAGAAGGTATGGTGGTAATTAGAAAACGGAGGATGTATATGAAAGTTTTAAAATACGGCATTATGTTATTGACAGTACTGTTTTTATCTCAATTACATGTGTACGCAGAGGGAAATCAATGGGCATGGCCTGTTGAAGGACAGATAAGTGATTATTTTGGGACAAGACACGGAAAACACTACGGTATAGATATAGCGGCACCGATCGGCACGCCTGTGTCAGCTATTCAAGAAGGGAAGGTAACAAAGTCTTATTATTCAAGTAGTTATGGAAACGTTATATTTATTAAACATGGAGAATATGAGGCTGTGTATGCACATTTAAATAAGAGATATGTAGTTCAAGGGGATTATATTTCAAAAGGAGAAAAAATTGGAGAAGTAGGGAACACGGGAGAATCGCGAGGTGCACACTTACATCTAGAACTTCATCAAGGAAGATGGACGATGGCGAAAAAGAATGCGATGAACCCATTGCTTGTTTTAAGTGAACAAAGAAATGAAGTTGTTTCTTCATCATTATATGTCGTACAAAAAGGGGATACTTTAGTTAGTATTGCACGGAAATTTAGTATGACACTTAAGGAAATTAAAGAAAAAAATGGATTGCAGCAAGAGCTAATTTATCCTAATCAACAATTATATGTTAAGTAAAGGCAACGTCTCAAAAATTAAACTTTGAATATTCTTAAATAAGGTTCAATGTAAATGAAATTATATGGGCGCTTCTCCTAGAAGTATTGAGTGAATTAGAGTATCTATATTTAAAAGAAAACCGTCCCAAAATTTATTTTGGGACGGTTTTCTTTTACCAAAAAATAAAGACACATATAAATCCAGAAATAGCTAAATAGCTATATAAGTAAAAAACTTTTGTTCTTGTTTTCTCTTTTGTTCGAAACAGTACGATAGTCGGTTCAATTAAACCGATTGTCAAACAAAGTAGGCCAAGAAGCATACAACCAATCGAAATAGAATACAGGGCGATTTGTGGTGCTTGAAATGGAATCATCCATTTTAATAAAAATGCAATAAGTGCAGTGTAACAAATGCTACCGATGTATTTATTCAGTGGTGTATTAGAACGAAAGCCAGGAAGTTTTTTTAAGAAAGAGCGGGAAACAACTTCTGTTTGTAAAGATGTATGCTCTTCAATAATTTTTTGAGCTTCTTTTCCTTTTTGAAAAAGAGATAAGATCCAATTTCGCTCACCCTGAAAAATAAATTGAGAAGTTGTCAAATAGTGATCAATCTTCACTTTACTCCAACTCTTCCACGGATGACGCTCACACAATTTTAATTTACTTTCTGTTTTCTTATCATACTGATAAATACTGATGCCATCTTCATCGAAAGTAGCATAGTATGTCTCGTTTGAGAATGTGCCTAAATCAATTGGGCAGTAGAAAAGTAATTCTTTTTTTAAGTAAAAGTATTCTTTTCTTAAGTTTTTTTTCATTGCTTCTCGAATAGAATGTCTCTTTTCTTTTTTCATGACATTTCCTCCATAACTCAGAAAATGTTCTTATCTTAACAATTCAATATCTTATCACTTTTAATTATATATGACTAGGTAATTCAAAAGAGAAATGCCGAATAATAAAAAATATGGATTGTATTGTAAAATATTTCGCAATTCATTTGTTGTTACGAAAAATAAATAACTAATTTTAAATAAGTTACAATTTTTTAGTTCACAATGTTATAAGGTTGTTGTATAATGAAGGGGAAAATAGAATATCGGTCTATCTTCGGGGCAGGGTGAAAATCCCGACCGGCGGTGATGAACTATTTATGATTTTGTTCTAAGCCCGCGAGCCGTTAAGGCAGGATTTGGTGTGATTCCAAAGCCGACAGTATAGTCTGGATGGGAGAAGATGGAGGTTCAAGCGTTCAAAAAAGATATGGATTTGAACGTCTGTTTGATGTGCCTTAAATTCTCCCTTTGTGTAAAACACAAAGGGTTTTTTCGTTCTATGAAAAAATAGGCATAGCAGAACCTTTCCACTTTCCATGAGATGATCGATGGAAAAGGAGAGAGAAAGATGAAACAAAAAAACAGTGTAGTGCAGATGGTGAGTGTAGCGATGCTAAGTAGTATTGCATATTTACTAATGATGTTGGATTTCCCGTTCCCAGGGCTTCCGCCATTTTTGAAAATTGATTTTAGTGATGTACCAGCTCTAATTGCAGCAATTATCTTTGGACCAGTAGCAGGAGTGATTGTAGAGGCGATAAAGAACATTTTACATTACGGGATTCAAGGAAGTTTAACAGGAGTACCAGTTGGAGAAATTGCAAACTTTATTGCAGGATGTTTATTTATTGGACCAGCAGCTTTCTTATTTAGAAAGTATCGTACTGTGAAGAGTTTAACGACAGGATTAATGCTAGGGACAATTACAATGGCACTTATTATGAGTGTATTAAACTACATCATCATATTCCCGGCTTACACTTGGTTTTTAAATTCACCGGCTATGTCTAGCGAAGCTATCAGAACAACGGTTGTAACGGCAATCTTACCATTTAATTTAATTAAAGGAATTGTTGTAACAATTGTATTTGTAGCATTATTCTCACGCCTGAAAGTATGGGTGTTTGCAAAAATGAAAAATGCATAATATATATTAAAACCATTAGTAGTGTGGAACTACTAATGGTTTTTTATTAAGGAAAATAAAATTTAGATACAAAAAACGCCCCTCATCAATATGAGGGGCGTTTTTTGAAGTTAATAAAAGACTATTCGAATTTTAAAGCGTCTCCGTCGAATGATTCGTCAGCAACTTTAATTGAGTCAGTTGGACAGCCTTCGAATGCATCCATCATATCTTCAATTAATACATCTGGAATTTCAACGATACCTTGGTTATCGTCTAATGTTACAAATGCAATACCTTCATCATCATAGTCATAAATGTCTGGTGCAGCAGCGCCACAAGCACCACATGCAATACAAGTATCTTTATCAACGATTGTATATTTTGCCATCTTTTTTCCCTCCTGATAATATGTATGTGAAAAGCTCGCCATAAAAATTATAACCTTATTGTAAAACGGTTTGTGAAACTTTTCAACATAAAATTATAATGATAATGCTTATCAATTAGAGTGTCAACTTATTTTTGAATTATGTCATAAGATTTTCAAAATACGTAAATGTGATTTCGTTTGATACAATAGAATATATACAAGTATATAGTTCTTATATGATAAGTTTAATGAGCGACAGTAGATAGTGTAATTGTACTGAAAAGAATGAAGTTAAGATTGGAAGGTGGAAGCGGTCATGCAAATACAATATACTTTGTTGCATTGTTTAAAACAATTGAATGGTGAAAGAACCGTTTCTTCTATTTATTATTTACTAAAGGGCAAACGTTCTTCGCAAACTTTACAAGATGGAAATATGTTCCGGATTTCTTTTTTATTCGGAATATATAAATCATTAAATAGAAATGACTATGATGGTGAAGTTGTAAAGTTGTTGCAAGCGGATTTTATTCAAGAAATACATGAAAATACATATGTGTTAACACCTACGGGTAAAATGCAGTTACATAAATGGGAGGAAGTTTATGCTTTTCCAGCACATTTGCATGGTTTACATTATGGTGAATTAGGTGAAACATTTTGGAAAAGATTATCATTGATTATTCAAACCATATCAAATTTACAACAGAATAATACGAAGTTTATCCCAATTCAACAAGATACAGAAATAATGATGTGGGTAAAACGTTTTCTAACAGGAAGGCCATATAAAAGAAGTGAGTTGGCGAGGAAACTATGGACGGAAGTACATAATCTTTTGGAAAAGAGTAATGCGATAGAAGCGACGATTGTAACATATCGACTAACGGGCTATGAACGTATTGGTTGTACATTGCAACAATTAGCAGAAATTACAAAACAAGATATATTCAGGGTGTATTTTTTATTTTGGGGTACAATGCATTTCTTTATACAAGAAGTTCGTGATAAAGAAAATGAATTTCCACTATTAGCTGAAATTATATCTTATCCAAATGAGAGAGCTGAATTATTTAGTTTATCCACGAAAAAAACATATAATTTTTGGAGACAAGGGCGTTCTTTAGAAGAAATAGCGACGATTCGGAATTTAAAGGTTGCAACGATAGAAGATCATTTTGTTGAAATTGCTTTGCGAGAAAAAGATTTTTCTATTGAAATGTTTATGGAAAAAGAAAAGATAGACAAAGTAATAAAAGTAATTGAAGCATTACAAACGCGGAAGTTACGTGTTTTGAAACAAGCTGTTGGAGAAGATATCTCTTATTTTGAAGTTCGTCTTGTATTAGCACGGATGGAGGGTGTAAATGAAACTTGAAGAATATTTATATAAGTGGTTTGGATATTCTGAATTTCGTCCAGGTCAAAAAGGAGTTATTACAGATTTATTAGAAGGAAAAGATGTGATAGCAATGCTTCCGACTGGAAGAGGGAAATCTATGTGCTATCAGTTTCCGGGGCTTATGCGAGAAGGAACAGTGCTTGTTGTATCACCGTTATTATCTTTAATGGAAGATCAAGTGACACAATTAAAGTATGTTGTGAAAAACCGAGTGATAGCATTTAATAGTTTTCGGACATTAAATGAAAAAAGAGAAGCGATGAAAAAATTATCTTCATATAAATTTATTTTTGTTTCACCAGAGATGTTACAGTCGGAGTTATTAATTAGGGAATTGAAGAAAATTCATATTTCATTATTTGTTGTTGATGAGGCTCATTGTATTTCTCAATGGGGTTATGATTTTAGACCGGACTATAAGAAACTAAATGTAGTTATTGAAAATATTGGTTCTCCTACAGTATTAGCATTGACAGCCACAGCGACAAAAGGGGTACTACAAGATATCGCAGACAGTTTAAATTTAAAGGGTGCCGCGGAACATGTATACTCTATTGACCGTCCTAATATTGCAATGGAGGTGCAATTTGTAGAGACGATAGAAGAAAAGAAAGAGGCGCTTTTGGAGCAGGTGATGTATTTACAAGGGCCGGGAATTGTATATTGTTCAAGTAGAGCGTGGACAGAAAGGTTAACGGAATACTTGAGAGGAAAAGGTGTTACTGGTGTAGCTTTTTATCATGGTGGTATGGAACATGAAGAGCGTATGTTAATTCAACAACAGTTTATGAACGATCAATTGCAGCTTGTAATATGTACAAGTGCATTTGGTATGGGGGTAAATAAGGCGAATACGCAATATATTATTCATTTTCATTATCCAACTAATATAGCTTCTTACTTACAAGAAATCGGAAGAGCTGGAAGAGATGGCGAACCGAGTATAGCTATTTTATTGTGTAGTCCGTTGGATCATGATTTACCAATTTCAATCATTGAGGATGAATTGCCAAGTAAGTCGCAAATACAATTTTTATTTTCTTTACTACAAGAAAGAATGTTTCAAACGAAAGAATTACCAATAGAAGATGTAGAAGAAATTTGTTATAATGCAGCAAGATTTAATGAGCAATATTGGCGTTTCGTTCGTTATCATCTCGAACAGGTTGGAATTATACAACAACGAAGATTATTATTAGAGGGTTTGTCAGATGAAATTATGAACCGATTAATAGCTGAAGTAGAAATAAGGTTGCGTAATAAATATAGTGAGCTAGAAAATATGAAGTCATGGATACGAGTTAAAGGATGTAGACGTGAATATGTGTTGCAACAGTTCGGTTATAGGAAAGAGAAAGAGTTAAATAATTGCTGTGATTATTGTGGTATTACAAAAGAAGATTATAAAAAAAGACGAGCGCAACAATCGGATTTCGACTATAATTGGGAAACAGAGTTACAAAAGCTTTTCGGCCTAGAAAAGATGGGGGAATGATGAACATTCAAAGGCATAATGTTGAAGATATGAGTCCGCAGGAAATAAGGCTGAATCTATATATAACACAGTTAATTATTATCGGTATTGGCTGTTTACTAGCATATATATTATTTCAAGATGTAAAAGAAGTGTTTAATTTATGGAGATGGGAACCAGTATCTATACTTATTATAGGTGGTTTGTTAGCGATTGGTATTGTGTTATTAGATTATGTTGCAATGCGAGTGTTTCCAGAGTCTTGGTTTGATGATGGTGGTATTAACGATAAGATGTTTCGAGGAATGTCGGTTCTGCATTTACTCATTATTACGTTCGTAATCGGTTTTGCAGAAGAATTTTTATTTAGAGGTGTAGTGCAGACTCATTTTGGAATTGTAATTGCGAGTTTCGTATTTGCAGTGTTACATATTCGTTATATAACAAAGCCATTTTTGTTTTGTTTCGTCTGTTTCATTAGTTTTGTCTTTGGTTATGTATTTGAATGGACAGGGAATTTGTTTATAACAATCTTTGCACACTTTCTTGTTGATTTTATAATGGGACTCCAATTAAGAAAATAAATGGAAGGTGGTGGTGAACAACATGAGGAAACGAATTCCTGATTTTGAAGAGGAATTAGAAGTTGAGCGAGTAGAAGAAAAAGAAAGTTTACCGCCGCGTAGTGAAATTCATAGAAATAAAGAGAAAAAACAAAAGTTTAAAATAAATCATATTTTCGTCCGGGTTTTAACATTTCTATTCATTCTGCTGCCGATTAGTATTTTGTGGTATACGGATAAATATATTCAGGTGAAGGGCGATAGTAATAATGCCGGGAAAAGTGCGTTTGAAGTAATCTTCTTTGATTCAGCTAAATCTGAGTCGCAGAAACAGTCTGAAAAAGCGATAACGCATACTGTGAAAGAGGGAGAAACTTTAGAAAGTATAGCGAAGCAATATTTTTTAGATGAAAATGGGGTTGAAGTAATTAAAAAGTATAATAACTTGCAAGAAGATGAAGTGAGTGCAGGTCAAGAATTAAAAATTCCGATAAAAGATAAGTCCACAAAGCAAGAGAGCTAGTGAATTAGGCGAACGCAGTTTGTTATAAAAGCCTAGGGTTATCTTTATGATGAGGGGAGTAAAAAATATGATATGGATTATATTATTCAGTACTCTCATAGGAATGGGGATTTTATTACTTCTTGTGATGTATAAAGAAGCGATGCGTAATACAGTGTTGGAACATACTTTAGTATTTAAAGAATTTCCGAAAAGTTTTCAAAAAGTAAATGTGTTTTTTATTTCTGATATTCATAGAAGAGTCATTTCGAATTTGTTAATTGAACAAGTAAAAGGAAAAGTAGATTTCGTAATTATCGGAGGAGATTTAGCAGAGAAAGGAGTCTCTTTATCAAAAATCTCTGCCAATATTCAAAAGTTAAGAGAGATAGCTCCTGTATATTTTGTGTGGGGAAACAATGATTATGAGATAGAATATCATGAATTAGATGCTTTATTATTAGAAAATAACGTAAAAGTTTTAGATAATACAAGAGTGGTATTTGAGTCTGAATTAGGCGAGAAAATTTGTTTGCTCGGTATAGATGATGTTGGATTGCACCGTGATCGTTTAGATTTGGCATTGGCGGATTGTAAAGAAGATGGTTTTCGTATCTTAGTTAGTCACAACCCTGATATAATAAAAAAGATGTCTGGAAATGAACAGATTTCACTTGTATTAAGTGGACATACGCATGGAGGACAAATCCGATTATTCCCATCTAAAAAATATTTAAAAGGTGGCGTATATAACCATTTGAATACGATTCTTTTTGTTAGTAATGGGTACGGAACAACATTGATACCACTTCGTTTCCGAGCTCCTGCTCAAACACATATTATTACATTGTGCGGAGGGAAATGATGCCAACTCTTAGTGGAAAATATAATATAAAAGCTGTTTCAAATATAATTGGAGTTCAGCCGAGTACGCTTCGCGCATGGGAAAGACGATATCAAATTATTTCCCCAAAGCGGAATCAAGCTGGGCATCGTTTATATACAGAAGAGCATATTCAAATTTTAAAATGGTTAATGGAAAAAGTTTCTTCCGGTATGATGATTGGACAAGCAGTTCAGTTATTAGAAGAGAATCGTTTGCAGAGTACAGTTCAAAAAGAGATACATTTCGATAAAGAAGTTGTTTTAGTGGACGATTTGCTACAAGCTTTGTTAAAATTTGATGAAATTACAATTGCTGCATTATTAAACGAAGCTTTTAGTATATATTCAACAGAAAAGGTTGTTGCCAGTATCGTTCTTCGAGTGACAGACAAATTATTAACGTCAAAAAATAATAATGAGATTTCAATGGTGCAATTTCAATATGCACTATCATTTTTACAAACGCGTCTAGGGATGGTGTATCACAATGCCTCAATGTTTTCTTCTTTACACAAAGTTATTGTGTTAGAAAAGAATGCATTGAAAGGATTTATTTTTTCAACTTATTTACGCTTAAAAGGATATGAGGCGATATATATTAGGACAAGCTTAGCTGAAGATGGTATGTTGTCAGCGGTAGAGGAAATACAGCCGAAATATGTATTTGTATCTTTTGCTGACGAACTAGAAATGAAAAAGACGATGAACTTTATAAATGTATTACAAGAAAAAAGGGAATCTCTTTCTGTTGGATTTATCGGAAAGCTAGGCGTTCTAAACCAGTTGGACATTGAAACAATCTTAATTGGTGATACGAAAGAAGAATGGGATGAATGGTTAAAAATGTCGGAATAGTTGTTCGAAAAGAACCATCTATTTTCTATTTCATATAATAAAAATTAGATGCATTGGTTACGTAGGGAGGGTATGAGATGAGGCTGGAACGATTAAATTACAATAAGATAAAAATTTTTCTAACATTTGATGATTTATCTGAACGAGGATTAACGAAAGAAGATTTATGGAGAAATGCGCCGAAAGTACAGCAATTATTTCGTGATATGATGCAAGAAGCAAATAAGGAATTAGGATTTGAAGCAGATGGTCCGATTGCAGTTGAAGTGTTTTCTCTACAAGCACAAGGGATGGTTGTAATTGTAACGAAAGAAAATCAAGAAATGGATACGGATGATGAGTTCCGTGACGAGTTTATTGAAATGCAAGTGACTCTAGATGAAAGTGAACATATATTATATGAGTTTGCTACGCTAGATGACATAATTAACCTGTCGAATCGCTTATATAACCTTGGTGTAACTGGCGGAAAGCTATATACGTGGGATGAGCGCTTCTATCTTTGGGTGGAAGAAGAGGAACAAATTCAATTGTTAAAAGCGGATTTTATAGCTATTTTAGCGGAATACGGCAATCCGTCTACAGCAACTATTTATCGCATCATGGAGTACGGTAAAGAATTAATGGATTTTAACGCGATAGAACAAATACACAATTACTTTGTGAAAAAACAAAACCTCAGCTAATACAACATAGCTGAGGTTTTGTTTTTATTTGGATAAGGGAAGGGATGATAGTAAATACGCGAACATACTTTTTGAAAATAAAATATGCAGTTTTATGGGAGCGTCGCTGAGGAAAATAAAAAATATTTAAATATTTAAGTATTTTACTTTTCTAAAAGTAATAAAAGGACTATAATAATAGTGAAAACGCTTGCAACAGAAAATAGTTTGTATATATTTGTTAGCGTTTTCTATTGCATTCCAAATTTAAGGGTGTATACTAGGCAATGAAGGTTTACTAAACAAGTGAAATTACAGGGGGTTTACTTACTATGGTAGCCGAAAAGGGAACTCAAACAAAAACACAACAACAAAGGGAACAACATTTTGAACTATTGAATTCAACACAAATTGTTATTAGTGAAGCGTTAGAAAAATTGGGTTATCCAAACGAAGTATATGAATTATTAAAAGAACCAATTCGTATGATGACAGTGAAAATACCAGTTCGTATGGATGACGGGACTGTTAAAATATTTACAGGATATCGTGCACAACATAATGATGCTGTTGGTCCAACGAAAGGTGGAATTCGCTTCCATCCGAATGTAACAGAAAATGAAGTGAAAGCACTTTCAATCTGGATGAGTTTAAAATGTGGTATTGTTGATTTACCATATGGTGGAGGTAAGGGTGGAATTATCTGTGATCCACGTGAAATGTCATTCCGTGAGTTAGAAAGATTAAGCCGCGGTTATGTACGAGCAATTAGCCAAATCGTAGGTCCGACGAAAGATATTCCAGCTCCAGATGTATTCACAAACTCTCAAATTATGGCATGGATGATGGATGAGTATAGCCGTATTGATGAATTTAATTCACCAGGATTTATTACAGGTAAACCGCTTGTATTAGGTGGATCACATGGACGTGAAACAGCAACTGCGAAAGGTGTAACAATTTGTATTCGCGAAGCTGCGAAAAAACGTGGCATTGATATTAAGGGTGCACGCGTTGTTGTTCAAGGGTTCGGTAATGCTGGTAGCTTCTTAGCTAAATTTATGCATGATGCAGGTGCGAAAGTTATTGCAATCTCAGATGCTTACGGCGCTTTACATGATCCAAACGGATTAGATATTGATTATTTATTAGACCGTCGTGATAGCTTCGGTACAGTAACAAAGCTATTTAACAATACAATTTCAAACAAAGAATTGTTAGAGCTTGATTGCGATATTTTAGTTCCAGCTGCAATTGAGAACCAAATTACAGAAGAAAATGCTAATGATATTAAAGCGAAAATCGTTGTTGAAGCTGCAAATGGTCCAACAACATTAGAAGCGACTAAAATTTTAACAGATCGCGGAATTTTACTTGTTCCAGACGTATTAGCAAGTGCTGGTGGTGTAACGGTATCTTACTTTGAGTGGGTACAAAATAACCAAGGTTACTACTGGACTGAAGAAGAAGTAGAACAACGTTTAGAAAAAGTAATGGTAAAATCATTTGATTCTATTTATGAAACAGCACAAGTTCGTAAAGTGAACATGCGCTTAGCGGCGTACATGATTGGTGTTCGTAAAATGGCTGAAGCAAGCCGCTTCAGAGGTTGGGTATAAAATATTATATCTTGAGAAAACGTGATTTCCTTTCGAGGGAATCACGTTTTTTTGTTGAAGTATTAAATGAGGTGTTGTATATGGAGAATGAAATGCTGGAACGAGTAGAACAATTAGAAGAAAAGGTTAAGAGGTTAGAGGGAGAACTTGCAAGAACGGTGAAAGCTCGAAAAATAAGTACTGTTCGGATATTCGGGGAAGGGCTACTGTTTTTGATATTTGGTATGGTTGTAGTAGGGCCGATTATTGCCGTTGTAATCTCAATTTTTACTTGGCTTGCTGAAAAATAAAATAAAAATAAAAATTAAAAACAAAAAGAACGCTTGTTCTGTGCGAACAAACGTGCTATACTCTCCTTAGATAAACAAAACGGAAATGATTTTAAGGAGAGATAAATGATGAAAATGACAGTAGACCAAAGATTTATGATGCCAGCAGATGTTGTAGAGCGAGTGGAAGTATTACGAAACAAACAAAGCAAGCGTGGCACATTATTACAATCGGTAAACAAATTTTTCGGTTTAGATACGAAAGAAGATTGTGTTTGGTTTTACGGTTTTTATGGAGTGGCTGTAAGTATCTTGTTGTTTATGGTGTTCACTTCAAATATTTTCGATTTTCTCTTCGCGTAAGAAATATGCGATAAGGACATTGCTACCGAATACATATATAAGGAAGTAAGGTAATCTTCTAGAGCGGGAGTTGGTAGCAATGGCGATGTTTCCTATAGAGCGCAACTATATAGGATATGGAAGTTCACGACCGGGGATTCCTCTAACTAAAGTGAGATTTATTGTAAGTCATGATACGGGGAATCCTGGAAGCAATGCGATAGGAAATCGAGATTACTTTAATGAATTACAACCGAAAGCTTCGGCGCATACATTTATAGATGATAAAACAATATTGGAGATTATTCCTATAAATGAAGTTGCATATCATGTTCGATATGGTGTGCCGACGGATAATGACTTATACGGCTATGACGCGAATAAGGCGGCCATTGGAGTGGAACTTTGTTATGGCGGTGATGTTAACTTTTGGGAAGCATATAATCGTTTTACATGGTATCATGCGTATTTATGCCAAAATTTTGGCTTAAATCCGAAAAAAGATATCGTGTCACATAAAACGCTTGATCCAGCTAGAAAGATTGATCCTGAGAATGTATTAGGGAAACAAGGTATTAAATTTCAGCAGTTTTTAGCAGATGTCTATCGGATGTACGTTTCGTTTAGATGACAAATATATGAAAAATGAATACAATAAAGATAGGTGCCTACTGCTGTAAGTAGGTTTTTTCTTGTTTTTATAAATAGTGTATTGGTAGAAGACTAGGAGTGGACGAGTATGCAGAAAGAAACAGTTATTATAATCGGAGGCGGTCCGTGCGGATTAGCGGCAGCGATTTCGTTGCAAAAGGTAGGGATAAATCCGTTAGTAATTGAAAAAGGAAACATTGTAAATGCCATTTATAATTATCCAACTCATCAAACATTTTTCTCTTCTAGTGAAAAATTAGAAATTGGTGATGTAGCTTTTATTACAGAAAATCGTAAGCCAGTTCGAAATCAAGCGCTTGCGTATTATCGTGAAGTAGTAAAACGTAAATCTGTACGTGTAAATGCTTTTGAGCGAGTGGAGAAAGTTCAAAACGATGGAGAAGTTTTTCAGGTTGAGACGACAAAGCGTGACGGAAGTAAAGAAATATATATAGCGAAATATATTGTTGTAGCAACTGGATATTATGATAATCCAAATTATATGAATGTTCCAGGTGAGGAATTGAAGAAAGTAGCTCACTATTTTAAAGAGGGGCATCCTTATTTTGATCGAGATGTAGTAGTTATAGGTGGGAAAAACTCGAGTGTAGATGCCGCGTTAGAACTTGTTAAAGCTGGTGCGCGTGTAACGGTACTGTATCGTGGAAGTGAGTATTCACCAAGCATAAAGCCTTGGATTTTGCCGGAATTTGAGGCGTTAGTACGAAACGACACAATTCAAATGCATTTCGGGGCTCATGTGAAAGAAATTACTGAGCATACATTAACGTTTACAGTTGATGGTGAAGATTTTACAATCCAAAATGATTTTGTATTTGCGATGACTGGTTATCATCCTGATCATAGCTTCTTAACAAAGATGGGTGTTAAGATTGATGAAGAAACAGGACGTCCAATTTATACAGAGGATAGAATGGAAACGAATGCTGAAAATATTTTCATTGCAGGTGTCATAGCTGCTGGAAATAATGCAAATGAAATATTTATCGAGAACGGTAGATTTCATGGAGATGCGATTGCACAAACTATTGCATCAAGAGAAAAATAAAAAGGAGCTGTCGGGAAAACCTCGACAGCTCCTTTTTATTCGTGCATAAACATATTTTGAATGGATTCATGAGAATTTGTATTCTCTAATGCGACAAGTAATTTAATGCGTGCTTTTTGTGCATTTAAGCCGTATGTGAATACAATGCCCATATCTTTTAAGTGTTTACCGCCACCTTCATACGAATATACGTCTTGAACGATACCGTTGAAACAGCGAGAAACTAATACGACAGGAATACCTTTATTTAATAATCGTTCTAGACTAGGAAGTGTTCTTGGAGGTAGATTACCTTGTCCAAGCGCTTCGATAACAATACCGTCTACAGGAAGATTTTCGATTGCTGCTAATAATGTATCATCCATGCCGGCATATGCTTTTAGAACAACTACATTTTTAGATACTTTGTTTATCGTATATGTTTCGTGATGTACTAAAGCGTGATGGAAGACAACACCGCGTTTTGTTACCATTCCAATTGGTCCATATTGTGGGCTTTGGAATGTTGCGACATTACTTGTATGTGTTTTCGTTACATTTGTAGCGCAATGAATTTCGTCGTTTAATACGACTAAAACACCTTTTTCTGCAGCTTCATCACAACTAGCAACTTTTACAGCTGATAAGAAGTTATATAGACCATCAGCACCTAACTCATTGCTAGAGCGCATTGCACCTGTCACAACAATCGGAATGGTTGCTTGTACTGTTAAATCTAAGAAATAAGCTGTTTCTTCTAATGTATCCGTACCATGCGTAATGACTACGCCATGAATGTTGTCTTGTTTTACTCTTTCATCAATGATGACTTGTAATTGTAACATTTCGCTCGGTGTCATATGAGGAGATGGTAGATGGAACACATCTTCAACGATTAAATCAACATCGCCTTCTAAATCAGGAATGAATTTTAAAAGAGGATTTTTTTCACCTGGTTGTACGACCCCAGTTTCTTTATCTTCCTCCATTGCAATTGTTCCACCTGTGTGTAAAACTAGAATTCTTTTCAATGCTTATACCCCTTTCAAGTAAAAAAATACATTTAGAACATAACATGTTTTGAGTAAATTCGACAATGGAAATGTATAAAAGTATGCCTCGAAAATGACAATAAAATTAACTGCTATATGTACGATGTATAAAATCACGAAACGAAATGTGCAAATATAGTATAGGAGGGGGCAGTTATGTTGAAAAAGATGGAGAGAATTTTTATTCGTATATTAATAATACAATTCATTTGTCTTTCTGTTGTACAATTGTTATTTATACATAAGTCATCAGTGAAATATTTATCTAAAATTGTTTATTACGAAGGTGTCATGGTAAAAAATAAAGCAGAAATCTTGCAGGTGAATAGGTAGTTTTCATTTTCTTCTATGAAGGATTATGCTACAATAATTGAGGATTTAATGACGTGAAGCAAATGAGAAGAAGCAGGGTGAACACCTGCTTTTCGTTTTGTTTTATAAGTGAAAAAATGAGGTGTTACAATGGATAAACGAATTTCAATTGCTATAGATGGTCCAGCAGCTGCTGGGAAAAGTACAGTGGCAAAAGTTGTTGCGAAGGAACTTTCTTACGTTTATATTGATACAGGCGCGATGTACCGTACACTTACATATGCAGCCCTTGAACAAAAAGTAGATATTGAGAATGAAGAACAGTTAATGGAAGTTGTAAAGAATGTAAATATTGAATTTCAGCAAGGAGAAAATACGCAGCTTGTATTTTTGAATGGACAAGATGTTTCTGAAGTAATCCGTACACCTGATGTGACGAATCGAGTATCTATTGTAGCGAAGCATCGCCTTGTTCGTGAAGAAATGGTACGTCGTCAGCAAGAGTTAGCGAAAAAAGGCGGCGTTGTAATGGACGGCCGTGATATTGGTACACATGTATTACCGGATGCTGAAGTGAAAATCTTTATGCTTGCTTCTGTTGAAGAAAGAGCGGAAAGAAGGCATTTAGAAAATTTAAATAAAGGTTTCGATTCTAATTTAGAGCAGCTAAAAGAAGAAATTGCTCAGCGTGATAAATTAGATTCAGAACGCGAAGTTTCTCCACTAAAAAAGGCTGATGATGCATTGGAATTAGATACGACTTCTTTATCAATTGAAGAAGTTGTCCAAAAAATTATGAGTATTGTTTCAGGAGTGTTTGCGAAATAAAGAAAGGGGATAATCCTCTTTCTTTTTTTGTTGAAATAGAAATGTAAAGGATACGTGAATTGTGAGTCTCTTTCCTTGACAAATGAGCTGATTTGTAAGAAGTTAGTTAAAGAGGAATAAAACTGTCAGAATATATTCGCTATTATATTTCAAAACATACTTTTTTCAAGCTGGTTTTGCTGTATACTATTTATATAGGTTTAATATATTTTCTTGTGAATGGTATTGAAAAAGAGTATGTGATGAGAAATTCTTAAACATGCAAATGAAAACTTTGTTTTCATTTCGTATATACATAAAAAAATGCTTTGTCAATTCTGTAGGGAGGTATTTCCATGGTAGAGAAAATGAATGAAGAAGTTATGGATTCAAAAGAATTACAAGTTGGTGACGTTGTTACAGGTTCTGTAACGAAAGTTGAAGAGAAACAAGTGCTTGTAAATGTTGGATACAAAACAGATGGCGTAATTCCAATTAGTGAATTAGCTAACGTTCATATTGAAAAAGCAAGCGATGTTGTAGAATTAGATCAAACACTAGAGTTGAAAATTATTAAATTAGAAGAAGATGATCTTGTCTTATCTAAACGTGCTGTTGATGCAGAAAAAGCATGGGTAGAATTACAAGAGAAATTTACTTCTGGTCATGTATTTGATGTTACTGTAAAAGATATTGTGAATGGCGGATTAGTTGTGGACCTTGGTGTTCGCGGTTTTATTCCAGCTTCACTTGTAGAAGTACATTATGTAGAAGACTTTACTGACTATAAAGGTAAAACATTAGCGGTGAAAATTGTTGAATTAGACCGTGAAAAAAATCGTGTAATCCTTTCGCATAAAGCGGTAGTAGAATTAGAACTAGATTCTAAGAAAAAAGAAGCAATTTCTTCATTAAAAGAAGGTGACGTTGTTGAAGGAACAGTGCAACGATTAACTGACTTTGGTGCTTTCGTTAACGTTGGTGGCGTGGACGGTTTAGTTCACATTTCACAAATTTCACACGAACGTGTAGAGCAACCTTCTGAAGTATTAGAGCAAGGTCAAAAGGTTAAGGTAAAGGTGTTATCTGTTGATGCTGATACACAACGTATTTCTTTATCAATTAAAGCGGCTCAACCAGGACCTTGGGAAAACGTTGCTGGCGAAATAAAAGCTGGAGATATTCGTGAGGGAGTAGTAAAACGCCTTGTTACATTTGGTGCATTCGTTGAGATTTTACCTGGCGTTGAAGGACTTGTACACGTATCTCAAATTGCAAATCGTCACGTGAAAAACCCGAATGAAGTATTGGAAATGGGACAAGAAGTAAAAGTGAAAGTACTTGAAGTTCACGTAGCAGAGAAACGTATTTCTTTAAGTATAAAAGAAGCGCTTGAGGAAAATAATGTAATTGAAGATTATAGTCAGTATGAGCCAAATGCTGATTCTGCTACTTTCCAATTAAGTGATATTATTGGTGAACAACTGAAAAAATTAAAGAAATAATGAGGGGTACAAGTGGTAAGGGCAAAACGTAAATTAGATCATATTGAATACGCTCTTTCTACTGGTCAGTCTCGTACGCATGGCTTTCATGATATTGATTTTGTGCATCAAAGCTTGCCAAATTCAAATTATGACACAATAACATGTGAAACAAAAATCGGCGAACTTTCACTAAGTTCGCCGATTTTTATCAATGCGATGACTGGTGGTGGAGGAGAGAAAACGTTACATATTAATGAGCAATTAGCATATGTAGCGAAACAGCATAACCTTGCTATGGCTGTAGGGTCGCAAATGGCGGCGTTAAAAGATGAAAGTGAGGCTGCTTCTTATAAGGTGATTAGAAAGGTAAACCCGAATGGTATTTTCTTTGCTAATTTAGGTAGTGAGGCAACTATCGAGCAGGCAGAGCGTGCCGTTGATATGATTGAAGCGAATGCATTGCAAATTCATTTAAATGTCATACAAGAGTTAACGATGCCAGAAGGAGACCGTGACTTTACTGGTGTACTTCAGCGCATAGAGAAAATTGTTTTAAATAGTAAAGTTCCTGTCATTGTAAAAGAAGTTGGATTTGGGATGAGCAAGGAAACAATGCAACAGTTAGCGAACGTAGGTGTAACGGCAATTGATATTGGTGGGCAAGGTGGTACGAATTTTGCTGCTGTTGAAAATGAAAGAAGACAGCGAATGCTTTCTTATTTTAATAACTGGGGCATACAAACAGCAACCTCGATTATTGAAGCAACCTCTACAAATAATAACCTCTCTTTTATTGCATCAGGGGGTATACAGACAGCGCTTGACGTAGCGAAAGCAATCGCATTAGGGGCGAATACAACTGCGTTTGCTGGTTACTTTTTACGTATTTTAATGCAAGATGGTATCGAGAAATTAGTGGATGAAATTGAGCTTCTACATACAGATTTGAAATTTATTATGACAGCTCTTGGTGCGAAGACGATAGAAGAGTTGCAATCTGTACCTCTTGTTGTAAAAGGTGAAACATATCATTGGTTAATGCAGCGTGGTATTGATACTGCGCATTATAGTAGGAGATAAAAAATCAACCGTTCGGTTGATTTTTTTGTTTTGTTTTCTTTCTCGTAATATAAAATGGAATTGGTATTTTATAAAAATTGTAATTGAAAAAAGGTTAAAAAATGAAGATGATTAGTTACTAGATTTTTGGAGAGGGCTTGATTTTCTAAAGGAAATAGGTGGAGGTAAAAAAAGTGATAGGAGGATATAGTACACAAAATATTATTTCGATATAAATAAAAATCATTAAAATGATTATGTAAAAGACGGTTTCGTACAATATCGAAACCGTCTTTTTGTATTCATTAGTGCTGGTTTTGTTTTCGAGCCTGCTCTGGTGTATCAAGTCCAGTTGCACCTGGATATTGTAGTGATTGATCACGATCAGATTCAACGCGGCGTGATTCTCGTAGTTTTCGTTCTTGGCGATCTTTACCCATAATGAATAACACCTCCTTGTTAAAAGTGTTGCTGTTATAAGAAAAAACTATGCGTAAATAAAGTGGATTAACTTTCATAAAAAATTCCCATAATGGAAAACATAGGAGGTGAAGTAGATGGATGGAAGTACTTTTTATTTTATAGCTTGGATAGGGTGGGTTGTCGTAACCTTTTTTATGAAAAAGGACCATATTCGGTGGAAGTTAGGCGCTTGTATATTGATTTTTATAATTTGCTCTCCGTTACATGTAACGATCGCCTCATTCATGGTATCAGTAAATGCTCTTTTACTTTGTATTATTTCTTTTATAGGGATCGCGCTGTATTCTGTTTGGAAAAAATTATATAGCTTACTTTCGGCACTTATTATTGCGATGTTATATACAAGTTTTCATCTGTTAGAGATATATGATCCGATTTGGATTGTGGTGGATAGAGTGTTTCTGCTAAGTAGTGCTCTTGTGTATGCATCGGTGTTATTGCATGGGGATCGCATATTACGATTATGTTCCCTATATGTAGGGATGTTACAAGGAGAGTTGCTAGTGACATTTATTTTTCGGAAATTGAATTTTCCATATGATTACGGTAGTTTAGCATTTTTTGATATCGTCGCCGTTTCTACATTATTCATGGCAGTATTGTTTTGGATTGCAAAAGCATCAGTATACATGGAACAGTTTAAGAGAAAAACACGTAAAAGAAAGGCGAGGGTAATACATGACTGAATATACACCAGCCATTTTATGCGGCGTAATAGCGGGGACAGTTACAAGGGTGTTAATGCTTCGGACGGATACACGGCAATATCCGACGAGGCTACATGGAAAGATTATTCATATTGCAATGGGGTTAATTGCAGCAGCTTTAGGAGCGATTGCAATCCCATCTATTTTGAAAAAAGATTTTTCTGCCATTACATTTCTTACGTTAGCAGCGACACAATTTCGTGATGTACGTAATATGGAAAGAAATACACTTCAACAATTAGATGGATATGAGCTCGTACCGCGTGGAAATACGTACATTGAAGGGATTGCATTGGTTTTTGAAAGTCGCAACTATTTGGCGATGTTAACGTCGTTTGCAACGACGTTTGCGTATATAGGGTTCCGTTCATGGATTGCTGGAGTAATTATGGCTATAATCGCATTTTTTATTGCGAAAAAATTAATGTCTGGTAGAAGACTCCATGACCTTGTAGATATTGAGCATGTTCCGCTGCGTTTTGAAGGAGCAGGGCTTTATATCGATAATATTTATATTATGAATATTGGATTGCCAGTGAGGCAAGAAGAGATTATGAAATATGGCATGGGGTTTATATTAAAACCGAAATCAATTGATGCGATGGTGACAATCTCAAATTTAGGGCAACGGCAAGCTATTTTACACGATGTTTCGGTGGCGTTAGGCATTTATAGAGATTCTGGTACACCAGCGCTTGTACCGTTAGCAAAGCGTGATTTAGAGGATGGCAGGGTTGGGATTTTTGTCTTACCGCAAGATCAAGATGCAGAGAAAGCGATAAGTGTCATAGGAAATGTACCAACGTTAGAAAGTGCTGTCCATATGTCATCGGAAGCCCCGAAAGGAAGGGGAGATAAGAGATGATGTTAGAAAGCGTTATCCTGGCAGTTATTACAACAGCGCCAGAAAAATTTGCAGGTGGTGCTCCTTTATTTGTTTGTGAGTCGATGGAGGAACTAGAATTTGTTGCAAATAATTTAGAGGCAATTTTAGATGGTATTGCGCATCGCTTACAAGAGAATGTATATATTATTGTGAAACATTAGGAACGTGTGTTATAATGTGAGGTGTTTTGATACGTTGAGAAATATTCTGGAATGCAAATCCCTTCTTGCACAAAGAAGGGTTTTTTACATAATAAACAGAAGCAAGTTGAAAGGATGAAAGTATATGCCGAAACCAGTAATAGCAATAGTAGGCCGCCCGAACGTAGGAAAATCTACTATTTTCAATAGAATAGTTGGAGAAAGAGTTTCAATCGTAGAAGATATCCCAGGTATAACTCGAGACCGTATTTATAGTGCGGGAGAATGGTTAAATCATGAGTTTAACATTATTGATACAGGTGGAATTGATATTGGAGACGAGCCGTTCTTGACACAAATTCGTCAACAGGCGGAAGTTGCGATTGATGAAGCAGATGTTATCATTTTTATGACGAATGGTCGCGATGGTGTAACTGCAGCGGATGAAGAAGTTGCTAAAATTTTGTATCGTTCTAAAAAACCAATTGTACTTGCGGTAAATAAAGTTGATAATCCAGAAATGCGTAGTGATATTTATGATTTTTATTCATTAGGATTTGGCGAGCCATTCCCGATTTCAGGTACACACGGTTTAGGACTTGGTGATTTGTTAGATGAAGCTGCAAATCATTTTCCAAAGATTGAAGAAGAAGCGTATGACGATGAAACAATCCGTTTCTCTTTAATTGGACGTCCAAACGTAGGGAAATCATCGCTTGTAAATGCACTTCTTGGTCAAGAACGTGTAATTGTAAGTAATATCGCAGGAACGACGCGTGATGCTGTCGATACACCATATAGTAAAGATGATCAAGATTATGTAATCATCGATACAGCTGGTATGCGTAAAAAAGGAAAAGTATATGAAAGTACAGAAAAGTATAGTGTACTTCGTGCACTTAGAGCGATTGAACGTTCTGACGTTGTTTTAGTTGTTTTAGACGGAGAAGAAGGAATTATTGAGCAAGATAAAAAAATCGCTGGATATGCTCATGATTCAGGACGAGCTGTTATTATCGTTGTAAACAAATGGGATGCAGTGAAAAAAGATGAAAAAACAATGAAAGCATTTGAAGAAAACATTCGTGCTCATTTCCAATTCTTGGATTATGCACCGATTGTATTCTTATCTGCAAAAACGAAAAAACGTACACAAACGTTATTACCGGTTATCAATGAGGTAAATGAAAGCCATAGTATCCGTGTACAAACAAACGTATTAAACGATGTAATTATGGATGCGGTAGCGATGAATCCAACACCGACTCATAATGGTAGCCGTCTGAAAATCTTCTATGCGACACAGGTTGCGGTAAAACCACCGACATTTGTTGTGTTTGTAAACGATACAGAATTAATGCACTTTTCATATGAGCGCTTCTTAAAGAATCGTTTACGTGAAGCGTTCGGTTTTGTAGGAACGCCGATTCACATTATTGCTCGAGCAAGAGACTAATGGAGAGGATGTGATTTTATGACAAAAATCACAGTAGTAGGAGCAGGTAGCTGGGGAACAGCGTTAGCGATGGTATTAGCTGACAATGGACATGATGTACGTATTTGGGGAAATCGCTCAGAACTTATGGATGAAATGAATACGAAACATGAGAATAGTCGATATCTCCCAGGCATTACATTGCCAAGCACAATCGTAGCCTACTCTTCTTTAGAAGAAGCATTAGTAGATGTAAATACAGTACTGCTAGTAGTACCGACGAAAGCGTACAGAGATGTATTACAAGAGATGAAAGAAATTGTTACAGAACCGATTACTTGGATTCATGCGAGTAAAGGGATTGAACCTGGTACGTCAAAACGTATTTCGGAAGTAATCGAGGAAGAAATTCCAGAGAACTTAATTAAAGATGTTGTTGTATTGTCTGGACCGAGTCATGCTGAAGAAGTTGGTTTACGACAAGCGACAACAGTTACGTCTGCAGCAAAGCGTATGGAAGCGGCTGAGGAAGTACAAGATTTATTCATGAATAGTTATTTCCGTGTATACACAAATCCAGATATTGTTGGAGTTGAACTTGGTGGTGCGTTAAAAAATATTATCGCATTAGCTGCTGGTATAACTGATGGTCTTGGATTAGGTGATAATGCAAAAGCGGCATTGATGACACGTGGTTTAACAGAGATTGCTCGTTTAGGAAGAAAAATGGGCGGGAATCCGTTAACGTTTGCTGGTCTAACTGGTATGGGAGACTTAATTGTAACTTGTACAAGTGTTCATAGCCGAAATTGGCGCGCTGGAAATATGCTTGGAAAAGGACATTCTTTAGAAGAAGTGTTAGAAAGCATGGGTATGGTTGTGGAAGGTGTAAGAACAACGAAAGCTGCTCATGAATTGGCAGAGAAAATGGAAGTTGAAATGCCGATTACAGCTGCTTTATATGACGTGCTGTTCAATGGGAATAACGTAAAAGATGCGGTAGGCTCATTAATGGGACGTGTTCGAAAACATGAAGTGGAAGCTATACCTGACTTACTGTAAAGAAAAGCGACAGAAGTACATTTGTACTTCTGTCGCTTTTTTTATTTTATGGGTCTTTTCACCATTTATTTATTTTTGCATAGGATGAAGAGTAACTTGAGGAGAGGGTGAAAAGAATGGATAATAACATTTTTAATAATATTGAGAAGGAAGCGAAAGTAAATAAAGAGGATATTTTTAAATTAGCATCATCCGTGCAAAATGCGAATTTACGTGATGAAACTGTACTTCGTCAATTGATTCATCAAGTGGCTCTTATGGCGGGACGTGAAGTGCCGAAAGAGCAAGAGGATCAAATTGTAAAAGCGATTATTAATAATAATATGCCAGCGGATTTTGGCTCGTTAAGCAAAATGTTTAAAAAATAAATTATGAGAAACAAAGAGTTTGTAGATTGCATATGATAGCCATGAAAGAATGGGAATAGAGCTGTTTTTGGGCATATTTGGTCAACCGAAGCGAGAGATATAATCGCTTCGGTTTTATTTTTATCTAGATTGGTGGAAGATGCTGAAAAACCTATTGATTAAAGTTACATATTTGCGATTTGTAGTAAAATGTTCTTTTTGTATTTGTTTAAAGATTTTAATTTGTTAAAATAGTATAAAAATAGATTAATAAAAAGGGGTGTGTATATGTCAGAAGGGCTTATGAAAATGTGGTTGGCTTTAGGGGCAATTGGATTTATGTTTTTTGCAGTAAGTTTTATTTTATTAAGTAGACATAAAATAAAGAATAAATTTTTGAAAGGGATTACAGCGTTAGTAGCGTACACCCTTATGGTTGTGTCAGGAATTGTTATTTTTCTTGTTGTATTTAGTGGACCTGTACAGCAGTAAATGGAATGGTCTCGAAAATACTACATACGGAGCAAGTTATATTAGTATGAAAAGGTGATGCTAGTGAAAAAAGTCCATATTATTTTAATATTTTGTTGTATGAGCCTTTTAACGGGGTGTCTGTATCCGAAAGAAAATATGAAGCAAAATGCGGTTCCTTATGAAGATCAGCTACAGGTTGTTCAAAAAGCTGTTGTCACATTTAAGGAGCAAAATGATGGGATATTGCCAATTAAGACGAGGGATATGAGTACACCTATTTATCAAAAGTATCCAATCGATTTTCAACAGATTGCTCCGCGTTACATACAAGAAGCGCCAGGGAATGCATATGAAAGTGGAGGAGTATATCAATACGTATTAATAGACGTTGAAACAAATCCAACAGTAAAGTTAATTGATGTTAGGATGGCTGAACAAATTCAGGAATTATCTTTAAAACTTAGGATGTATCGTGATGAACATCAATATCCACCTTTTAAAAAAGTAATTTCAGATGGTGTATATGAATTGGATTTCAAAAAACTAGGATATAAAGATGTGCCACAAGTGACAAGTCCATATTCTGGTAAAGGGCTTCCTTTTGTAATTAATGAAAAAGGAGAAGTTTTTGTTGATTATAGAATCGACTTATATGACGCTTTGAAAAAAAATGAAGGGCAGTTTACGGAGGGAGAAGATATTCGAAATATACTTTCGAAAGGTTCCCCGTTTGTACCAGCTTATTCTTTACCGTACACAGTAAAGAACGGAGAACCAATTTTTTTAAAATCATAAGTCATGAACCTTTCTTTTAGTGAATAAGTTCTAGAAGAAAGGTTTTTTATGTTATACAACTTACGATGCAAACAAAAGATATTTTTTAATAGTCATATGAAATTGGACAAAATTATATGATATATTGTCCGAACTTCTAGAATACCATTATATTATATCAGATATTATAGGCAACGTTAGAGAAGGTATTAGTTGACTATAAACGCGGAATTATTCCCAAAAATTTTGAGGGAGGGAATCACTTGGAAAAGGTAGATATTTTTAAAGATATTGCAGAACGAACAGGCGGTGATATTTATTTTGGAGTTGTAGGAGCTGTTCGAACAGGGAAATCAACATTCATTAAAAAATTTATGGAACTTGTAGTTATTCCAAATATTGAGAATGAGTCTGACCGTCAAAGAGCGCAGGATGAATTGCCTCAAAGTGCTGCTGGTCGTACAATTATGACGACGGAACCGAAGTTTGTTCCAAACCAAGCGGTTTCTATCGAAGTAGATGAAGGACTTGAAGTGAACATTCGATTAGTAGATTGTGTTGGATATACGGTTCCAGGAGCGAAGGGCTATGAAGATGAGAATGGCCCACGCATGATTAATACCCCTTGGTATGAAGAACCTATTCCATTCCATGAAGCTGCAGAAATCGGCACGCGTAAAGTAATTCAAGAACATTCAACAATTGGTGTTGTAATTACAACAGATGGAACAATTGGTGAAATTCCAAGAAGAGATTATATAGAGGCAGAAGAACGCGTTGTAAATGAGTTGAAAGAAGTAGGAAAACCTTTCATTATGATAATTAATACGGTACAGCCGTATCATCCAGATACAGAGCAATTACGCCAAAGTTTATCAGAAGAATATGATATCCCGGTTATTGCAATGAGTGTGGAGAGTTTAAGAGAAACAGATGTATATAATGTACTTCGTGAAGCGCTATTTGAATTCCCTGTATTAGAA
Organism: Bacillus sp. MT94; assembly: GCF_058792475.1. Taxonomy (NCBI): domain Bacteria; kingdom Bacillati; phylum Bacillota; class Bacilli; order Caryophanales; family Bacillaceae; genus Bacillus; species Bacillus sp. MT94. Next base: position 45,253 of record NZ_JBXAEZ010000006.1, read on the forward strand.
GTGAATGTGAACCTTCCGAGCTGGGTAATGGTGCTAAATGAAGGGCATTGGTTGCGTCAAAGTTATCAAGAAGCAGTTCAAGAAACTGTGAAGGATATAAAACGTCTTCGTGATGTGGATCGCGTTGTTTGGCAGTTTAGTCAATATGAATTTATTGATCGAGCGAGCCTAGCTGGCATTGATATGGGGCAAGGTGTGGCGGAGATTGATTTATATGCGCCAGATGAATTATATGATCAGATTTTAAAAGAAGTAGTAGGAGTAGAAATTCGAGGGAAAGATCATTTATTGAAGCTTATGCTCGATTTATCTCATGCGAAAATAGAATATGACCAAGTGGCAGATGCATTGCGTATGGTTAAGCAAACAGGATATGGTGTAGCAGCCCCTGCGCTAGCGGATATGAGCTTAGATGAGCCAGAAATTATTCGTCATGGTTCAAGGTTTGGTGTGAAGTTAAAAGCGGTAGCGCCATCTATTCATATGATTAAAGTAGATGTAGAGTCAACGTTTGAGCCGATCATTGGTACTGAAAAGCAAAGTGAAGAATTAGTTCGTTATTTAATGCAAGATTTTGAAGATGATCCGTTATCAATTTGGAATTCTGATATATTTGGACGTTCGCTTAGCTCGATTGTTCGAGAAGGAATTCAGGCGAAATTATCTTTAATGCCAGAAAATGCTAGATATAAATTAAAAGAAACGCTAGAAAGAATTATTAATGAAGGATCTGGCGGATTAATTGCGATTATACTATAAGAAAAATCCCTCTCACTGTAGAGGGATTTTTTGTTTTTCCGATTATAAAATAGAAAAATAAACAGTCATTATCTAATACATTGTTGTAAATTGTCAAGTTTCATCAGATTTTCACATTTTCAGAGTAACAATTTCCTTAAAAATATTGAATTATAAAGGAGAATCGTATAATATAGGCGTTGATAATGATTTATCTACATCTTTGTAGTATAGAATTTGTAAAAATTGCCTACAAATGAAAGTAAGACTCATTTTATGATCATTATACAGTCTTATCTTTGGGAGGAGGTGAATGGCATGAACAAGACAGATTTAATCAATGCTGTTGCAGAAGCAAGTTCCCTTTCTAAAAAGGACGCAACAAAAGCAGTAGACGCTGTTTTTGATTCTATCTTAGAAGCTTTAAAACAAGGTGATAAAGTACAACTGATCGGATTCGGTAACTTCGAAGTTCGTGAGCGTGCGGCTCGTAAAGGTCGTAACCCACAAACAGGTGAGGAGATTGAAATCGCTGCAAGTAAAGTACCTGCATTCAAACCTGGTAAAGCGTTAAAAGATGCGGTTAAATAATCCTTACATATTAACAGGGAAGAAGAGTTTCCTTTTTGGGAACTCTTCTTTTTGCTTTTAAAAACATAAATATGCTAGAATGTGTTCGTATCACTTTTAGGTTTTCGGGAGGGCTAGCGGATGGCAAAAGTTAATTTAGAACAAATTGAACATGCAGTACGCCTTATTTTAGAGGCGATTGGGGATGATCCAAATCGTGAGGGAGTACTTGATACGCCAAAGCGTGTTGCAAAAATGTACGCAGAAGTGTTCTCAGGTATGCATGAAGATCCGAAAGAGCATTTGCATAAAGTATTCGGAGAAGATCACGAAGAGCTTGTACTAGTAAAAGATATCCCATTTTATTCGATGTGTGAGCATCATTTAGTTCCATTCTATGGAGTTGCTCACGTTGCATATATTCCGCAAGGTGGAAAGGTGACAGGGTTAAGTAAATTAGCTCGTACTGTAGATACAATTGCACGTCGTCCACAACTGCAAGAACGTATTACATCAACAGTAGCGAACTCTATTATGGAAGTACTAGAGCCTCATGGTGTAATGGTAGTAGTAGAAGCAGAACATATGTGTATGACGATGCGTGGTGTGAAAAAACCAGGTGCGAAAACAGTAACGACAGCAGTGCGTGGTGTGCTTGAAAATGATGCTGCAGCGCGCAGTGAAATTTTATCGTTTATTAAAGCGAAGTAAAGAAAAGCGGGAAACTGCTTTTCTTTTTTTTTTTAGTAAATAAATGATATAGTTTTAGCTAGACAGAGTGAGATTAGAAAGATTGCTTACATGAATGGTAGGTGTAGCCAAGTTTTGGTTATAGAAAATAGAGTGTATGTGTTATAATAAGTTTTATGAATTAGAAAACAAGGGTGATTTTTTGTGTGTGACATCTACGGAGGGTATGCGGGTATAAAAGAGAAATTGATGGAGAAATTACGCCATCCTTATTTTATAAACTATATTGAAGAACCATTTATTGATGAAGAAAAGATAGCATTGTTATATGGTGCTTTAAAGAGTGCAAACTTACATATAGAACAAATTGAGCATTACGTAGTAACAATTATGCTTGTACAAATTGCGCTTGATACGCATGAAAGGGTATCAAATAAAGCAGGCGAGGAAGAGATTGAATTCCATAAATGTCGTCAATTAACAGTACTTGCAGGCGATTACTATAGTGGACTATATTATTATTTATTGTCTATGAATCGTGATATTGTTTTAATTCGTGCACTTGCTGAAGGAATTAAAGAGATAAATGAACACAAAATTATGTTATACCAAAAAGCGCATGAAACGACGGATGACATAATGAAAAGCGTAGTAACGATTGAGTCTGCGCTCCTTCAAAAAACATGTGATCATTTTCATTTATCACATTGGAAGCCATTTATCACATACGTATTAGGTGGAAATCGCCTTCAAAAAGAAATTCAATTGTATGCTGATAAACAACATTCACCTGTTTTTCAAGCGGTGCAAGATGCTTTAGGGGATAAAGCAGAAGTAGTGATTAATGGTTGGATGATGGAATTGAGAAAGAAAGAAAAACAATTTTTAGAAAATCACACAGACGTAAATGAAATAAATTCTGTGTTAAGGGATAAATAGAAGACATAAGCAATTTTACATTGGAAGAAGGTACGAGCATGCAACAATCAAAAGAAGAAAGAGTACATGACGTATTTGAAAAGATTTCTGATAAATACGATGTGATGAATTCTGTAATTAGTTTTCAAAGACATAAAGCGTGGCGTAAAGAAACGATGCGAATTATGGATGTACAACCTGGCAGTAAAGCGCTTGATGTATGCTGCGGAACCGCAGATTGGACAATTGCGCTAGCTGGAGCGGTAGGTGAGCAAGGAAAGGTTGTTGGCTTAGACTTCAGTGAAAATATGTTATCTGTCGGTAAGCAAAAGGTAGAGGCGTTACAATTAAAACAAGTAGAACTTCTACATGGGAATGCAATGGAGCTTCCATTTGAAGATAATACGTTTGATTATGTAACAATTGGGTTTGGTTTACGTAACGTACCGGATTATATGCACGTATTAAAAGAAATGACGCGTGTAGTAAAACCAGGTGGAAAAGTAATCTGTTTAGAAACATCTCAACCAACAATGATTGGTTTTCGACAAGGGTATATTTTATACTTTAAATATATCATGCCGTTATTTGGAAAGATGTTTGCGAAAAGTTATAAAGAATATTCATGGCTTCAAGAATCTGCTAGTGCATTCCCAGGGATGAAAGAATTGGCCCAAATGTTTGAGCAAGCTGGACTTGAACGTGTGCAAGTGAAACCATTTACTTTTGGGGTAGCAGCGATGCATTTAGGTATTAAACCAGAATCAAAATAGAAAAAAGAAAAAAGAAGTTTTAGGTTAAGGTGAACAATATGAAGTTACAACTTATGTACTCTTTTTTACGATCGGATATTAATGTGATAGAAAAAGAATTAAAAAAGACAGTTGCTTCTGAACAGCCATTAGTAGAAGAGGCAGCATTACAACTTATTGAAGCTGGTGGGAAGCGAATTCGTCCTGTATTTGTGTTGCTTGCAGGGAAATTTGGAGATTATAAGTTAGATGCGATTAAGCATGTTGCTGTTGCGTTAGAGCTTATTCATATGGCTTCTCTTGTTCACGATGATGTTATTGATGCTGCATTTTTACGACGCGGCAGTGCGACTGTGAATGCGAAATGGGGAGATCGTATTGCGATGTATACAGGGGACTATTTGTTCGCTAAGTCTCTTGAATGTATAACAAATATCGAAATCCCAGAGGCGCATCAAGCGTTATCACATACTATTTTAGAAGTCTGTAAAGGTGAAATTGAACAAATTAAAGATAAATACAATTATGACCAAAATTTAAGAACGTATTTAAGAAGAATAAAGCGAAAAACAGCATTATTAATTGCCGCGAGTTGTCAATTGGGAGCGATTGCTGCTGGTGCTAATCGTGATACAGTAAATCGTCTATTTTGGTATGGGTATTTTGTAGGAATGTCTTATCAAATTATTGATGACATTTTAGACTTCGTTTCCACAGAAGAGAAACTTGGAAAACCTGCTGGTGGAGATTTATTACAAGGAAACATAACGCTCCCTGCTTTATATGCGATGGAAGATCCAGTACTTCGTCAAAAAATCACATCTGTACATGAAAATACAACAGTAAGTGAAATGCAAGAAATTATTGATGCTGTAAAAAATAGTCCAGCAATTGATCAAGCATTTGCGTTTAGTGAACGTTATTTACATAAAGCTTTAGAAATAATAAAACCACTCCCACGTGGAAAAGCAAAGTATGCATTACAAAATGTTGCAAAGTATATTGGAAAACGAAAATTTTAATGTTTATTCTAAAAAATAAAATAATCTCTCTATTTCAAAACTATTGCACAATTGTGATAAGGGTGATAATATGTGTGTGGGGATATACAATTACATACATAATTCAGAAGTGGAGAGATTTTTTATGGAAAAAACATTTCTAATGGTAAAACCAGACGGTGTACAACGTGCCTTCATTGGGGAAATTGTAGCTCGTTTTGAGAAAAAAGGATTTCAATTAGTTGGTGCAAAATTAATGCAAGTCACTCCGGAAATTGCTGGACAACACTACGCTGAGCATAAGGAAAAACCTTTCTTTGGTGAGTTAGTAGACTTTATTACATCTGGACCTGTATTCGCAATGGTATGGCAAGGTGAAGGTGTAGTAGATACAGCGCGTAACATGATGGGGAAAACAAGACCACATGAAGCAGCTCCTGGAACAATTCGTGGAGATTTCGGTGTAACTGTTGCGAAAAATATTATTCATGGTTCTGATTCTTTAGAAAGCGCAGAGCGCGAGATTGCTATTTTCTTTAAAGAAGAAGAATTAGTTGACTACTCAAAATTAATGAATGAATGGATTTACTAATTATTTTGAAATAATTTGTAAACGCTTTAATCACTGTGATAATAGTAAAAAGTGCAAGGAGAATAGGGGTATTCTTCTTGCACTTTTTTTATTTTCAATTAGTTACGAAGTTTGAGCTGTTATGATATATTGATATTTAAATTAGGCCTATCGGAAATATAGAATAAGAAAATGGTCGATTTATGATATAATTTCTTTAATATTTTTAGAATGATAAAAGTTAATATAGTGAGATAAATACATATACGAAAAGAGGAATAACGTATGCGATATATTACGGCTGGTGAATCTCATGGTCCGCAACTTACAACAATTATAGAAGGTGTTCCAGCAGGATTGTCTTTAGTAGCGGATGATATAAACGAAGAGTTAGCTAGAAGGCAAAAGGGATATGGGCGTGGTAGACGCATGCAAATTGAAACGGATCAAGTGCAAATTTTAAGTGGTGTTAGACATGGAGAAACATTAGGTTCCCCTATTGCACTCGTTGTTGAAAATCGTGATTTTGCCCATTGGACAAAAATTATGGGGGCAGAGCCTTTAACTGAGCAGGAAGAAAAAGAGATAAAAAGGAAAGTGACAAAACCAAGGCCTGGGCATGCTGATTTAAATGGTGCAATTAAATATGGTCATAGAGATATGAGGAATGTACTGGAACGTTCGTCAGCGCGCGAAACGACGGTGCGTGTTGCTGCTGGTGCGGTTGCTAAAAAGGTGTTAGCAGAACTTGGTATTAAAGTGGCGGGCCATGTAATTGAAATTGGCGGTGTACAAGCTAAGGAGGTTACGTATAGTTCAATTGAAGAATTAAAGAGTATTACAGAAGCATCTCCTGTACGTTGCTTAGATGACGAAGCTGGTAACCAAATGATGAAAGCGATTGATGATGCGAAAGCAAATGGTGATTCAATTGGTGGAATCGTTGAAGTAATTGTGGAAGGAATGCCAATTGGAGTAGGTAGCTACGTGCATTATGATCGAAAACTGGATGCGAAATTAGCAGCTGCAATTATGAGTATTAATGCTTTTAAAGGTGTCGAGATTGGAATTGGTTTTGAAGCAGCGCATAGACCGGGAAGTGAAGTTCATGATGAAATTCTATGGAATGAGGAGCATGGATATACAAGAAGAACAAATAATGCAGGTGGATTAGAAGGCGGTATGACGACTGGAATGCCAATTGTTGTGCGCGGTGTGATGAAACCGATACCTACACTTTATAAACCTCTTCAAAGTGTAGATATTGATACGAAAGAGCCTTTTACAGCGAGCATTGAACGTTCAGATAGTTGTGCAGTGCCAGCAGCTAGTGTCGTTGCAGAAGCGGTTGTGGCTTGGGAATTAGCAACAGCTTTAATAGAACAATTCGGATTAGATCGTATGGAACTAATTCGTGAAAATATTGAGAAACATAATGAATATGCGAGGGGATTTTAATGGGAAACATACATATTCAAACGAAATCAAAAGAATATGATGTACATGTTGGTAAAGAAGCGTTGTCAAACTTAACAATGATCGTTCAAAATATGCAGCCAGCTGTATCTAACGTAATGATCATTTCAGATGAAGCTGTTGCATCACTACATTTACAGACAGTTATCGATGCATTACAAGTGGAGCAGGACGTGTTTTCGTTTGTTGTACCAAGTGGCGAAAAAGAGAAGTCTTTCGAAAATTTCTATGCGGCTCATACGTCAGCTCTTGAAAATAAATTAGATAGAAATTCTTTAATTCTTGCACTTGGAGGCGGAATGATTGGAGATTTAGCTGGTTTTGTTGCTGCATCTTTTATGCGGGGTATTCGCTTTGTGCAGGTTCCGACGACTTTATTAGCGCACGATAGCGCAGTAGGTGGGAAAGTAGCGATTAATCATCCGTTAGGTAAAAATATGATTGGTGCATTCCATCAGCCAGAAGCGGTTGTATATCATACACCGTTTTTACAGTCTCTTCCTGAAAAAGAGTGGCGTTCAGGTTATGCAGAGGTGATAAAGCATGCTCTTATTGGTGATGTGGAGCTATATCATTGGTTAAAAGAAGAAGTGCAAACATTAGCGGATCTTCGTGATGAGAAGTTAATCCATATATTAACGAAGGCGATTCCTATAAAGGCAAATGTTGTGTCACAAGATGAAACAGAGAAGGGTGTACGTGCCCATTTGAACTTTGGACATACGTTAGGACATGCTCTTGAAAAAGAGCTAGGGTATGGGAATATTACTCACGGTGACGGCGTAGCGGTTGGAATGTTATTCGCCATATTTTTAAGTGAGCAAGTGTACAAGGTTGATCTTGCTTATGAAGATATGAAGCAGTGGTTCTTGAAATACGGCTATCCAAAAATGCCAAGAGATTTGAATGTAGAGCGCCTCGTTCAATTGATGAAACAAGATAAGAAAGCAAATGCAGGAGCAATTCATATGGTGCTTATGCAGGAATATGGGGTAGTGAATGTCGTATCTATTTCAGATGAGACTGTTCATATTGCGTTAGAGGCATTTCAAAAAGATATGGTTTAAAATGATAGCGAAGTGTTGTGAAGTGCTCATTTAGAGGTATTCTCGTAATAGTGACGGTTATGATAAAAGATTACAGTAAGGGGCTATAACTGTATTGTAATCAAATTGAATGAAATGACTGGGGGAAGAAAAATGAGAGTGAAAGAGCAATTGTTAACTTTGAGAGCGTATGTGCCTGGGAAAAACATTGAAGAAGTAAAAAGGGAATATGGATTATCGAAAATTGTGAAATTAGCATCGAACGAAAATCCATTCGGTTGCTCAGCGCGTGTGACAGAAGCATTAACTTCTTTAGCGAGCCAATATGCCCTTTATCCAGATGGATATGCCTTTGAACTTCGGACAAAAGTAGCGGAACATTTAGGTGTAAAAGCAGAACAACTACTATTTGGTAGTGGATTAGATGAAGTCATTCAAATGATTAGCCGAGCGTTACTACATGAAGGAACAAACGTTGTAATGGCGAATCCTACGTTTTCACAATATCATCACCATGCTGTTATTGAAGGAGCAGAAGTTCGTGAAGTATCACTTAAAGACGGTATTCACGATTTAGATGCAATGCTAGAGCAAGTAGATGATAAAACGAAAATTGTATGGATTTGTAATCCGAATAATCCGACAGGTACATATGTTGAGAAACAAAAATTACTTTCATTTTTAGAATCAGTTCCTAAGTCGGCTCTCGTTATTATGGACGAAGCATATTATGAATACGCGGAAGCAGAAGACTATCCGCAAACATTGCCACTTCTTGAAAAGTATGAAAATCTTATGGTTTTACGCACGTTTTCAAAAGCATATGGTTTAGCTGCTTTTCGTATCGGATATGCGATTGGGGATGCGAAGTTAATCGGACAGCTAGAAGTAGCGAGGTTACCATTCAATACATCAACTGTAGCGCAATCTGTAGCACTCGCTGCATTAGAAGATCAAGCCTTTTTACAAGATTGTGTGAAAAAGAATGCTGAAGGTCTAAATCAGTATTATGCATTTTGTAAAGAATATAACGTATTCTATTATCCATCTCAAACAAATTTCATTTTCTTAAAACTTGGTATACCAGGTAATGAAGCTTTCGAACGATTAATGAAAAAAGGATATATCGTTCGTTCTGGTGCTGCATTTGGTATCGATGATGGTATTCGTATTACTGTCGGTTTGAAAGAAGAAAATGATGAAATTATAGAGTTGCTGAAAGAGCTTGTAAATGAGCAAGTACAGAAAGAAGAAACATATTCTTAAGAGATTGTGAAGGCTCCTATTATAGGAGCCTTTTTTATCGTATTAAAAATAAAGGTTGAAGACTGGTAATTAAGTTGTTCTGTAAATCACGGTTTGTATGGCTTGATAATTAGTGAGAGAAGTTATTTGCACGGTCATAAAAGAAAGCGGTACAATAGAAGATGATGATAAGGTATCGGTGTCATATCCGAACCTTTTGAACAATTACCTACTCTGTAAGAAGAAGTATAAGAAGAAGCATGCTCATTCTAAAGGTTGCGTTCTAACAGTGAGTTGCTTATGATAAAGTGAAACTTTAATCAGTGGGGGGATGTTTATCCCCCGCTGATTATTAGTTGAACCAATCGGGCTTTTACGGGCAGTTGATCCCCAAACTAACTTCTTTGCCTTAGCTGAATTTTGAGGTGGGGGTCTTACTGCCCGTTAATAGCGGGGTAAATGAACAGAAGAGAATATTTTTTAGAATTAAAGGAGACGTTTATGCAAAAGTTTGAACAAGCTGTTTCATATATTGAAAATGGTGAAGCGGAAAAAGGATTACAATTATTAAAAGAACAATTAAAAATTGCAAATGATGAAGAGAAGTATGATATCGCTCGTTACTATCATACACTTGGATTTACAGATGAGGCATTAGCGATTACTGAAGACTTACGTTTACTGTATCCGGAAGAAAGTGAATTCACTGTATTTTTAGCAGAATTATATATTGATCTAGATAAAGAAGATGAAGCGATTGAAGTACTTCATGATATTCCAGAAAATGACGATTTATATGTTCAATCGTTATTACTTGTTGCAGATTTATTCCAAATGCAAGGTTTTGATGATGTAGCAGAGCAAAAACTATTAAAGGCGAAAGAAATGATGCCTGATGAACCTGTTATTACGTTTGGGTTAGCAGAATTATATAGTAGTAAAGGTGAAGAACAAAAGGCAATTACTTATTATGAATCGCTATTAGCTGAACATAAAGTAATGGGTGGTGTTGTGATCGCACTTCGCCTTGCAGAAACGTTAAGTGCGATTGGAAACTGGGAAGAGGCGATTTCTTATTATGAAGCAGGCCTAGAGGAACAAAAAGATATTCACTCATTATTTGGATATGCCTTCACATTATACCAAGGTGAAGAATATCAGAGAGCAATCGGTGCTTGGCAAGAACTAAAAGAATTAGACCCTGAGTACGCATCACTGTACATGTATTTAGCGAAAAGCTATGAAAAAGAAGGAATGCTTCAAGAAAGCTATGAAACGCTTCATGAAGGAATTAAAGTAGATGAGCTTTCAGTTCCGTTTTATGTAGAGTTAGCGAACATTGCGGCGAAATTAGGAAAAATAGTAGAAGCAGAGGAAGTTCTTCAAAAAGCACTTGAGTTAGACCCAGGGCATTTAGGCGCAACATTAAAATATGCGTATATCTTAAAAGGACAAGAAAAGTACGAAGAGTTAATTGCAATTGTAGAGCGTGCTATTGATAGTGGAGAACCAGATACACAACTACTTTGGGACCTTGCGTATGCAAAAAAACAATTAGAAATGTATTCGGATGCATTAAAACACTATGAAAGTGCATATACTTCTTTTAAGAATCATCCAGACTTCTTAGAAGAATACGGTTATTTCTTATTGGAAGAAGGAAAGCGAAAAGAGGCGAAAGAAGTATTTACCCAGTTATTACAACTAGACCCGACACAAATTCATATTGAAGAGTTGTTATATAATTTAGAGGATTTTTCATAAGTTGGAAGGAAACTGAATGCCGCTTCTTGAATCTAAAAAGAAAAGAGAAAGACAGAGGAGGGACTTAATTGCTATGAATACCCCTGTTTCTGTAAACGAGAAGAAGGATTTTGTAAAATGGTTTTTGAATAATTACCAACTGAAACAGCGTGAATGTGTATGGATTCTGAATTATTTAATGAGTCACGACCAATTGATGCATAAAGTCCACTTCGTAGAGCATGCAAAATATTGTCCGCGTGGCTTAGTGATGTCAGCGAATTGTGTGAAAGACACACCGTTTCACTTTTTTAAACAAAATGTTATGACAACAGATGCTGAAAAATCGTTTCATGATATTCGTTTAAATCGAGATGAAGATATTTATATTCAACTCAACTTTAAATCATCGTTTCAAAATGCGAATTATGTAGCTGTATTAGAAGAAAACCCATATCTACCAAAGCATATTGAAGTAAATGAAAAAGATCGTTTACTTGCAGAAAGGTTTTTGGAAGAAAGTGTATTTTCATTTAGGAGAGAACGCCTTTTGAAACAAATTGATGAAGCGTTAGATAAGCAAGATAAGGAAGCGTTTCATAGATTAACGGCCGAGTTAAAGACTTTATAGAATTTATTTGGATTAATAAATTTTTACAAATTTCAGACTTTCACCAAGAAAAACTACCTATATTGGGTAGTTTTTCTTTTTTTACCTCTTTTAGTATGGTTTAATATATATAAAGTGAAAGTTCTGTCATTTACAAGTGAAGGAGGGAAGGAATTTGAAGTGGAGTGTAAAAGATGTGGAACAGTTTGAACAAGCAAGAGAGTATGTTGATACAGGAGTAATACCGCTTTTATCAATTTCGGCAGCACAAGAAATGAAAATGGTTGTAGAACAAGGTGAATTTATCGAATTGTTGAGCACGGAATTGGAAAGAGAGTATAAAGGAAGAGTGCTTTTACTACCTGCGTTTACGTATTTGGTAGAAAGTCAAAAGAATGAAAAAGGTCGTTTGCAAGAATGGACAAATCATTTACGAAGCGAAGGTTTTAAGCATATTGCTTATGTTACAAGTGATTTTTCATGGAAAGAGGATATGCAAGAGTTACAGGGAGATTTATTTTGGTTTCCTTCATTAGCATTAGAACAATTTAGTGATCAAGCAAAAAGAGAAGTTATTCATGCACATATAAAAAATATAATGGTGATGTTGGAAGAGAAGTGGGGAAACTCGCAATAAACAGAAAGTTCTTATTATTATGAGTAGTATGATATTGACCTGTGCATGAGCGTATTATATCATGATAGTGTCCTAGTTTTTATTTTTTATATAATTTATCACGAGGGGACAATTTCTGATAGAGGGGGGAAATTTTCGTGAGCGAGAAAGAACATCGCGTGTCAAGAAGACAATTTTTAAATTACACACTCACAGGGGTAGGAGGCTTTATGGCTGCCGGTATTTTAATGCCGATGACGCGATTTGCGCTTGATCCGGTGTTAAGAAAAGAAGCCGGAACAGATATGGTTGCTGTTGCGCAAGTAAAGGATATTACAACAGAGCCGAAGCGTTTCGATTTTAAAGTGAAACAGGTTGATGGTTGGTACAAGTCTGAAGAACCAAAATCGGCTTGGGTTCATAAAGATGAAAGCGGAGACATTGTTGCGTTCTCTCCAGTATGTAAACATTTAGGATGTACAGTTAACTGGAATTCGGACAAAGCACATCCGAATCAATTCTTTTGTCCATGTCACGGGGGTCGTTATACAAAAGATGGGATGAACATTAAAGGTACGCCACCCCTTGCTCCGCTGGATGTGTACGAGTCTAAAGTGAAAGATGGAACGCTGTATCTAGGAAAAGCGAAGCCAAGAGGGGGTGCAAAGTAGATGTTAAATAAAATTTATGATTGGGTAGATGAAAGATTAGATATTACACCGATATGGCGTGATATCGCTGATCATGAAGTACCTGAACATGTAAACCCGGCACATCACTTTTCTGCATTCGTCTATTGCTTTGGAGGACTTACCTTTTTCGTTACTGTAATTCAAATTTTATCTGGAATGTTTTTGACGATGTATTATGTGCCTGATATTAAAAATGCTTGGGAATCAGTTTACTATTTACAAAATGAAGTTGCTTATGGGCAAATTGTTCGTGGTATGCACCACTGGGGTGCTAGTCTCGTAATTGTAATGATGTTTTTACATACACTCAGAGTTTTCTTCCAAGGTGCGTATAAAAAGCCCCGTGAGTTAAACTGGATTGTTGGTGTTCTTATTTTCTTTGTTATGTTAGGTCTTGGTTTTACCGGATATTTATTACCGTGGGATATGAAAGCTTTATTTGCTACAAAAGTAGGGATTCAAATTGCAGAGCAAACACCGCTCATTGGTCCTTATATTAAAACATTACTCGCTGGTCATTCCGAAATTGTTGGCGCTCAAACATTAACTCGCTTCTTTGCTATTCACGTCTTCTTCTTACCAGCAGCACTTCTAGGTTTAATGGCCTTCCACTTCATCATGATTCGCAAACAAGGTATTTCCGGTCCACTATAAGAGATTGCTAAATTAAAGGGGAAAGAACTAAAGGAGGGAGATTATGCATCGCGGCAAAGGGATGAAGTTTGTAGGAGATTCTCGGGTACCGGTAGCTCGGAAACCAAATATTCCAAAAGACTATTCTGAATACCCAGGGAAAACAGAAGCATTTTGGCCGAACTTCTTGTTAAAAGAATGGATGGTTGGTGCAGTTTTTTTAATCGGTTATTTATGTTTAACAGTGGCGCATCCGTCGCCGCTTGAGAGAATGGCGGATCCAACAGATGCTGGATATATACCACTTCCAGATTGGTATTTCTTATTCTTGTATCAGTTATTAAAGTATTCTTATGCTTCCGGTTCATTTACTGTAATTGGAGCGTTTATTATGCCAGGGATTGCGTTTGGTGCATTACTGTTAGCTCCATTTCTTGATCGAGGTCCAGAAAGACGTCCATTGAAGCGTCCTGTAGCAACTGGATTTATGCTTTTAGCAATTGCATCGATTATCTTTTTAACTTGGGAATCTGTAGCACACCACGACTGGGAAGCTGCAAAGAAACAAGGAGCAATTGTAAAAACCGCGCCAGTTGATAAAAATGATGATGGCTATAAATTAATGCAAAAAAATACTTGTTTAACATGTCATGGTGACAACTTACAGGGCGGGGCGGCAGCACCAGCACTGCAAAACTTAACTTTAAAGCCAGAAGAAATTGCTAAAATTGCGAAAGATGGAAAAGGTTCCATGCCTAAAGGTGTATTTAAAGGTACAGATGAGGAACTGAAGAAGCTTTCGGAATTCGTTGCAAAGTATAATAAAAAATAATAAAAAGCTGACTACAAAATTTGTAGTCAGCTTTTCTATTTAGTTGGATGAAGTTTGTTATAATAGAGTAGGATTTAGTGAATGAATTACTTTGCTTGAAAGGTGTTGGACATACAGATTGGTGTACTTGTATGCAATGTTAAGACAACGCTCGGTATTATTATTTTTATTGGTTGTTAACATATTAGGTACAATTTACGGGTTTATATGGTACGGAAATCAACTGAAAGAAACGTCACCTATATTTTGGCCGTTTGTACCAGATAGTCCTATGGCGAGTCTCTTTTTTGTCTTTGTTTTAATTGCTTTTTTGACAAAGAGAAACTGGGGATTAATAGAAGCGCTAGCGATTGTTACTTTAATAAAATATGGTATTTGGGCTGTTGTTGTAAATGCGATTATGATTTACGTAAAAGGTCCTATTGGCCTTATGGGCTACATGTTAATGCTTTCGCACTTTGCGATGGCAGTGCAAGGTGTTTTATATGCTCCATTTTACCGTATAAAAAAATGGCATTTTATAGTAGCGGGTGTGTGGACGTTGCATAACGATGCAATTGATTATTTATTTTGGCAAATGCCACGATATGGAATTATGCATTTGTTTGTAGAGGAAATTGGTTATTTTACGTTTTGGTTAAGCGTTGCTGTACTATGTATTACATATTATTGTTGCTTACGTGAGCACAGGAAACAATTTTCTTTATGATGGTTAGAACATTTAGGGGGAGAACATGGAGAAAAATAAGAGTGGTACAAAAATATTGGATCGATTGATTACTTTAGTTGTTTCATATAGCATAGCATTTTCTATTTTTGCACTCGCAACAACGGCAGTTGTGTATGGAAAATGGCTGTATTATTTTGAAATTGATTTTTTAAATATTCCTGATTTAGCGGATATGACGAAGGATGAAATTAAAAGAAATTACGATGTGCTTATTACATATTTATCCCCGTTTTATGACGGAGCATTACATTTGCCAACATTAGATATGTCTACAAATGGCCGTATTCATTTTGTAGATGTTAAAAATATTTTAGTAAAGATTCAATATGTGATGTATGCGACAATTATGATTGCAGTGATAGGGGGAATTTATTTATTAAAAAAGAAAAATGAAAAGTTTTTACTGCACGGATCAATTTTAACAATCATTTTTCCGATAGCGCTTATGTTACCAATCGCTATTAATTTTGAAAAGAGCTTTGTATTATTCCATAAGCTTTTATTCAGTAATGATTATTGGATGTTTGATATTGAAACGGATCCAGTTATATTAATGCTACCAGAGGAGTTCTTTATGCATGCTGCGTGTGCTATTTTATTATTCATTTTAGGTGGTAGTATACTTTGTTATAGCTTATATAGATATTTCGTAAAAAAGAAAAGGATGTCAAAGAAAAAATTCTCTGCTTAAAGAGAATTTTTTCTTTGTAAAACGATAATATATTTTTCGGTTCAGTTCTGTTCTATTCTTGTCCCAATTAACATATTTTGTACTAGTAGTTATAGGGGGGACCGGGATGAAGAGAACATTAATTGGATTGATAGCATTTCTAATTATAATGTTTCCGTTACGTATATATGCTGAAGAGTGGAATGAGCTAACAGGGTTGTTAGACGACTCGTTACAGTTAGTGAAGCGTAATGAAGATGAAAAAGCGGTACAAGTATTACAACTTTTCTCAGAGCAATTTTTAATGAAGGGGAATGAAAAGAAGCATGAAGTAACACCAGATCAAGTTAGAGTTATTTCTTTAGCTTACGACAAGGCGCAGCAATCGCTCTCTGAAGAAGGTTTAGGTAAGCAAGCTAAAATGGATAATGTGTTGGCATTACAACTTGCTGTTGATGCACAAGTATCGAAATATCAACCACTTTGGATGGAAAGAGAAAGGAAAGTAATGGATGCCTTTTCTCAAATGGAAAAAGCGATGGAAAAAGAAGATGCTGGGCAATTTCAACAAACATTAAATACATTTTTAAATGAATTCAATATTATTTATCCAAGTTTAATGATTGCTTTGCCAGAAAACGAGGTACAGCGTGTAAATGTTCATTTATCTTATTTGGATGAATTTCGTAACGTTATGTTAAAAACGAAAGGTGGCCAAATGCAATTAGGGATTATTAAAGGGGATTTGCAAAAGATATTTCACACAGTAAAAAAGGATGAAATTGCACCTTCTCTCATTTGGTTTATGACAATTACTGGGGGACTTATTTTATTCACATTAACTTATGTTGGATGGAGAAAGTATAAAGGAGAGAGAGAAAAAAGAAAAAGTAATGTGCATTCTAAAAATAGATAATGTAATAAGTAAAGATATGGATTGTAAGGTTTATTCATTGACAATAGTGGCAGAAGAAAATAGAATGAGAAGTACTATAATTAAAACTTCAATGGAGGTTCATGATGTTTTATTTAATTTACTTCGCGATCATAATGATCATACCGTTGTATGCACAGTCAAGAGTACGAAGTGCCTATAGCAAGTATTCACAAGTTTATTCAACATCAGGTATGACAGGAGCGGAAGTGGCTCGAAAAATTTTAGATGAAAATGGATTATACAATGTAGCTGTGGAAGAAACACCAGGTCATTTATCAGACCATTATGATCCAACGGCCAAGACGGTTCGATTATCAACAGATAACTATTATGGACATTCAGTTGCTGGTACAGCAGTGGCAGCACATGAAGTAGGACACGCAATTCAAGATGCGCAAGATTATAACTTTATGCGTATTCGTCATTCGTTAGTTCCTGTGGCGAATTTTGGATCGAATATATCATGGGTATTTATTATGATTGGTATATTTGCGACAATGTCGAAACTATTGTTATTAGGAATTATTTTAATGGCTGCAGGTGTTGTGTTCCAACTTGTTACATTACCAGTTGAGTTCGATGCTTCAAAGCGTGCAATGCAACAAATTGAAGCGTTAGGTATCGTATCAACAGATGAATATGGCCAAGCTCGTAAAGTATTAAATGCAGCAGCATTAACATATGTAGCAGCTGCAGCTGTAGCGGTATTTGAATTATTACGTCTCGTATTAATGTATACTGGTATGCAGCGTAGCGACGACTAAAGACTATCAATTTTGATAGTCTTTTTTTGTTGTGTGGATTGAATTATATAATGTATTACAAATAGAAATAATAGAAGTAATGCGGAAAGGCGGTGGGGGAAATGAAATATCCAGACCATTTAGTAAAACAAGTGAAAGAGCGTAGTGCTCCTTATCAACTAGAAGGTTTTTTAAGTGGACAAGGTCCTGAAAATCCCAAATTTATGTTGTTAGGAGAAGCGCCTGGTGAAACAGAAATTCATAATGGGATTCCGTTTAGCGGGAGGTCGGGAAAACAATTAATGGATTTTTTAGAGCGTATTCACGTTACGAGGGAAGAAGTATATATTACGAGCGCTGTTCGGAGTAGACCTTATAAATGGCGAGAGAAAAAAGAACGAAATGGTGAAAGCATACAAAAAAAGTATAATAGAACGCCAAATCAAGGAGAAATAGTTGCCCATGCGCCTTTGTTAGATTATGAATTAGAGAAAATAGATCCGAGGCTTATCGTCACACTTGGAAATATTGGTCTTCAACGTTTAACAGGAAAAAATAAAAAAATCACAGATGTACACGGGCAATTATTAAAACAGCCCATTCAAAAATTAAAGGATATGCAAAGTGCAGAGTTTACATGGTCAGAGAATGAATATCATGTTTTTCCAACTTTTCATCCAGCTTCCATTTTTTATAATCGGAGTTTATTGGAGCTTATTTATGAGGATTTGGAGAAGCTTAAAAGACTTGTAATAAAAAACTAGAAAAGCTAAGGCGCTTTTCTAGTTACATTTAATTATGTAAAGGGTTTTTATTTTCATCTAACGTAAATCCTTCACCAACTACATCATGTACGTCACTTACTGCAACAAATGCATGAGGATCTACAGAAGTAATAATATTTTTTAATTTCACGATTTCATTTTTAGCAACAACGCAATACAATACGTTCCGTTCCACTTTTGTATACGATCCAACAGCTTTTAAAAAGGTTGCTCCGCGCTCCATCTCAGATAAAATCTTAGCAGCAATTTCATCGTTTTTCTCTGAGATAATAGTCGCTCCTTTGGCGGCATAGGCTCCTTCTTGCATAAAATCAATGACTTTAGCCCCGATAAAAACAGCAACTAACGTATACATACCCTCGCGGTATGATAAATAGGTAAGAATAGAGACGACGATAACGACAGCATCGAACATAAACATCGTTTTACCCATACTCCAGCCAACATATTTGTGAGCTAGTCGTGCGATAATATCTACACCGCCAGTAGTCCCGCCATATTTAAATATTATCCCAAGGCCGATACCGATAAATGCTCCGGCGAATAAAGCTGCGAGTGTCATATCATTTTGCAAGTTTAAATGTAAGTTGAGCACTTCGTAACGCTGGAAAATCCATAGAAATAAAGATACGCTAAATGTGCCGATTAATGTATATAAAAATGTCGTTCTGCCAAGTAACCTCCAACCAATAAAAAATATAGGGATATTTAAAATTAAGTTTGAGTAGGAAGGATCAAACTTAAATAAAAAATACAATAATAGTGTAATACCAGTAAACCCACCTTCTGCAAGGTGGTTTTCAATATTGATATTGACAATACCGAAAGAAAATATAGCGGAACCGATTAAAATAAAAATAATATTTCGCATCTTCAATTTTGATGTCATATAGAAATCCCCCTAATTATGTAATGATTACATTGCTCCGCTGAAACGGTAAAACATAATAATAAGTAATTTCTAGTTGCTAGTGAAAATAGTAAGAACTCGATTAGTATGGGCTAATCTTTTGCAAAAAGCGCAAAAGAAAGTTTCACTTTACCCCGTTCCAACGGCTGGTAGGAGATAAAGCTCTGAAGAAAGGCGAACCAGCCGTAGGAACCCGATTGGTTCAACTAATCTTTTGCAAAAAGCGCAAAAGAAAGTTTCACTTTATTATAGTCTATCCAAAAAAGGGTCGCAAATAGGTGTTTGGCGGGGAATAATATTTGTCAAATCGCGATGAATTGGCTAACATGAAAGAGGAAGGATTAGAGGTGAATAGTATGGAAGCAAAAACGATGAAAGATATGCAGAAAGAAGTAGATGCATATATTGGTCAGTTTAAAGAAGGTTATTTCAGTCCGCTTGCAATGATGGCTCGTTTAACGGAAGAAATGGGAGAGCTTGCGAGAGAGGTAAATCATTATTATGGTGAGAAACCGAAGAAAACAACTGAAAAAGAAAGAAGTATTGAAGAAGAGCTTGGAGATGTATTATTTGTTATGATTTGTATGGCAAATAGTTTAAATATTGATTTAGAGACAGCACATAACATTGTAATGAATAAATTTAATACACGTGATAAAGATCGCTGGACACGTATTGATGAGGGAGAGAAAGAATAATGAAAGAAATTAAAGTAATTATCGCCGGACCAAGAGGACGTATGGGACATGAAGCAGTCCTTCTTATGGAAAGAACGGAACATTTTAATTTAGTAGCAGCAGTGGATTATAAGCATGGTGGTGAGAAGATTTCTGATTTACCTGGCATGCCAGCATTACATGCACCGATTTACGCTGATTTACATACTTGTTTAGATGAAGTAGAAGCAGATGTGTTGTTAGATTTAACAACACCAGAAGTTGGGAAACAACACGTTACACTTGCAGTTGAGCGTGGACTTCGTTCTGTTATTGGTACAACTGGATTTACAGAAGAAGAATTGGCACGTTTAACAGAGAATGCAAAAGAAAAAGCAGTAGGAACAATTATTGCTCCAAACTTTGCAATTGGTGCAGTTCTTATGATGAAATTCTCACAAATGGCAGCGAAATATTTCCAAGATGTTGAGGTAATTGAATTACATCATGATCAAAAATTAGACGCACCATCTGGTACAGCTGTAAAAACGGTAGAATTAATTCGTCAAAATCGTGAATCAAAGCAGCAAGGTCATCCAAATGAAGTAGAGCAACTAGCAGGTGCACGTGGTGCAAATGTAGACGGTATTCACATTCATAGTGTACGTTTGCCAGGGCTTATTGCACACCAAGAAGTAATGTTTGGTGGAGATGGACAAATGTTAACAGTTCGTCATGATTCATTCAATCGTGCATCATTTATGTCAGGTGTAAAACTATCAATCGAGACAGTAATGAACCTTGATCATCTTGTGTACGGTTTAGAAAATATTATCGACTAAAGGGGAGACAACGGATGAAAATTGCCTTAATCGCACATGACAAAAAGAAAAATGATATGGTTTCGTTTGCATACGCATATAAACCAATTTTTGAGCAACATGAATTATTTGCAACAGGAACGACAGGGCTTCGTATTATGGAAGCGACTGGATTAGTTGTAACAAGATATCAATCTGGCCCTCTTGGTGGAGATCAAGAAATTGGTGCAATGATTGCAAAAAACGATTTAGATATGGTGATTTTCTTCCGCGATCCATTAACAGCACAGCCGCATGAACCGGATGTGAATGCATTGCTTCGTTTATGTGATGTATATGCGATTCCACTTGCAACGAATATGGCAAGTGCTGAAATGTTGATGCACGCATTAGAGCGAGGAGATTTAGATTATCGTAAGTTAAGAAAATGAGGGGAACAATTATGAGTGGATTACATATATTAGCGTTTGGTGCTCATGCCGATGATGTTGAAATCGGCATGGCTGGTACCATCGCTAAATATACAAAGCAAGGGTATGAAGTAGGTATTTGTGATTTAACAGAAGCTGATCTTTCTTCCAATGGAACGATAGAGTTGAGAAAAGAAGAAGCAGAGGTCGCAGCTCGTATAATGGGAGTAAAAACGAGGCTGAATTTAGCGATGCCAGACCGTGGTTTGTATATGAAAGAAGAGTATATACGTGAAATTGTCAAGGTGATCCGTACATATAAACCAAAACTAGTTTTTGCGCCATACTATGAAGATCGTCATCCAGATCATGCAAATTGTGCAAAGCTTGTGGAAGAGGCTATTTTTTCAGCAGGAATCCGTAAATATATGCCGGAACTTTCACCACATCGTGTGGAGTCTTTTTATAATTATATGATTAATGGTTTTCATAAACCGAATTTTTGTATAGATATAAGTGAGTACCTCTCTATAAAGGTGGAAGCATTAGAAGCATATGAAAGTCAATTTTCAACAGGAAGTGATGGTGTTAAGACACCGTTAACAGAAGGATACGTTGAAACTGTGATTGCTCGTGAGAAGATGTTTGGAAAAGAAGTTGGAGTCTTGTATGCCGAGGGATTTATGAGTAAGAAACCGGTTTTATTACATGCTGATTTATTAGGGGGATGTAAATGAAATTAAAAATAGGTATTACATGTTATCCTTCTGTAGGTGGTTCTGGAGTTGTTGGAACAGAATTAGGAAAGCAATTGGCGGAACGCGGGCATGAAATTCACTTTATTACATCGGGTTTACCATTCCGGTTAAATAAAGTATATCCAAACATATATTTTCATGAAGTGACGGTAAGCCAGTACTCTGTATTTCAATATCCACCATACGATTTAGCGTTAGCAAGTAAAATGGCAGAGGTTGCACAAAGAGAAAACTTAGACATTTTACATGTGCATTACGCAATACCACATGCAATTTGTGCATATTTAGCAAAACAAATGATCGGAGAGCGTATTAAAATTGTTACAACCTTGCATGGAACAGATATTACTGTGTTAGGTTCCGACCCTTCGTTAAATAATTTAATTCGTTTTGGTATTGAGCAATCGGATGTTGTTACTGCTGTCTCGCATTCATTAATTAACGAAACGCATGAGCTTGTAAAACCAAGTAAAGAAATTCAAACGGTATATAACTTTATAGACGAACGTGTATATTTCAAACGTAATATGTCTCAATTAAAGAAAGAATACGGTATAAGTGAGAGTGAAAAAGTACTTATTCATATTTCGAATTTCCGTAAAGTGAAACGTGTGCAGGATGTTGTTGAGGCATTTGCTAAAATTGTTAAAGAAGTAGATGCGAAGTTGCTTCTTGTTGGAGACGGACCAGAATTCTGTACGATTTTACAGATAGTGAAGAATTTACATATTGAAGATCGTGTTTTATTCCTAGGGAAGCAAGATAATGTTGCAGAACTACTTGCGATGAGTGATTTAATGTTGCTTCTATCAGAGAAGGAAAGTTTTGGTCTTGTTTTATTAGAAGCAATGGCGTGTGGTGTACCTTGTATCGGAACACGGGTTGGAGGTATTCCAGAGGTTATTCAACACGGGGAAACAGGATATTTATGTGAAGTTGGCGATACAACAGGAGTGGCAAATCAAGCTACTCAGCTATTAAAGGACGAGGAACTTCACCGTAATATGGGAGAACGAGCAAGAGAAAGTGTTTATGAGCAATTTCGCTCAGAAAAAATTGTTTCACAATATGAAACGATTTACTATGACGTACTAAGGGATGACAAAAATGGAAAGATTTAAAAAAGCTAGTTCTATTATTGAGACATTAAAACAACAAGGACATGAGGCTTACTTTGTTGGTGGGAGCGTACGAGATCTTATTATCGATAGGCCGATTGGAGATATTGATATTGCGACATCTGCTTTACCAGAAGAAGTGATGGCTATATTCCCAAGAAATGTTCCTGTTGGTCTTGAGCATGGAACTGTAATTGTTTTAGAAAATGGTGAGCCTTATGAGGTGACTACTTTTCGAACAGAAAGCGAATATGAAGATTTTCGAAGACCTAGTAGTGTTCAATTTGTTCGTTCATTAGAAGAGGATTTAAAACGTCGTGATTTCACGATGAATGCAATTGCTATGACAGAAGAAGGCGAAATGGTTGATTTATTTGCTGGACAGGAAGCCATTCAACAGAGAGAAATTGTGACAGTTGGAAATGCTGCGGATCGTTTTCAAGAAGATGCCCTGCGAATGATGCGTGGTATACGGTTTGTAAGCGCGTTAGGTTTTTCATTAGAAACGAAAACGAAGCAAGCGATTGAAACGTATGGACATTTGCTAGAACATATAGCAATTGAGCGCATTACAGTAGAGTTTGAGAAATTGTTAACTGGTACATATTGTGTGAAAGGTCTCAAAGAATTAGTAGAGACGAAGCTATTTTCTCATTTGCCATATTTACAAATGTCAGAAGAGAGACTGTTAAAAGCTACGCAGTATAAATGGGATTCTTTCGAAACGGATATTGAGGCGTGGGCATTTTTCTTATATTGTATCGGAGAAGAACATCCATCTGTCTTTCTACGTCAATGGAAGTTTTCGAATAAAAAAATAAAAGATATTGTTGCAGTTTTATTGGCAATCCGTACTAGAAAGGAGAAGGATTGGGATACAGTCCTTCTTTATAAAACGGGAATTTATATCGCTGAAATGGCAGAGAGAGTATATGAAGCGATGATTGAAAGCTATGATCCTACATCTGTTAAACGAGTACAATCAATGTTTCATGCATTGCCAATCCAGGGTCGTCAAGAAATGAATGTGACTGGTAATGATTTATTAAACTGGGCAAACAAAAAGCCTGGTCCGTGGGTTGCTGACATGCTTCAGAAAATCGAGGAAGCAATTGTAAAAGGAAACGTAGTTAATGAGAAAGAGCGTATAAGGGAGTGGCTGCAAGGATGCAATCTACTATAAGAAAGCAGTTATTACAAGTTTTTTCTGAAGCGGATGGCGAGTTTGTATCCGGCCAAACGATTAGTGATAAACTTGGTTGTTCAAGAACTGCTGTATGGAAACATATGGAAGATCTCCGGAGTGAGGGATATGAACTTGAAGCTGTGCGCCGATTAGGTTACCGAATTGCAAGTAAGCCAGACAAAGTGACTGCTAATGAAATTCAGTTAGGGCTACAAACGAAGCGAATTGGTAGAACAGTGTATTTTGAAGAAACTGTTGAATCAACGCAGCACATTGCAGCAAAACTTGCTTATGAAGGTGCAGAAGAAGGAACTATCGTTGTAGCAGAAGAACAAACAGCGGGAAGAGGTCGTTTAAGCAGAAAATGGCATTCACCAAAAGGAACAGGAATTTGGATGAGTATTATTTTACGCCCATCGATTCCAGTTCATCATGCACCGCAACTTACTTTGTTAGCGGCTGTTAGTGTTGCACAGGCAATTGAAAAATGTACAGGTGTAGACGTGGGAATAAAATGGCCAAATGACATTTTAATTCAAGGTAAAAAGGCTGTAGGTATATTAACAGAAATGCAAGCGGATCCTGATAAAATTAATGCTGTCATTATGGGCATCGGTATTAATGCGAATCAAAAGCAAGAACATTTTGATGAAGAAATTCAGCACATTGCTACTTCATTAGCGATTGAATCAGGTAAGCCGATTGTTCGTGCAGAACTTATGCAACAAATCTATTTACAACTAGAAAAATTATATGAAGAGTATTTACAAAATGGTTTCTCTGTCATTAAAATTCTTTGGGAAAGTTACGCTGTGAGCATCGGGAAAGAAATTACCGCTCGAACGATGAGAGAGACGATTACGGGGTTAGCAAAAGGAATCACAGAGGATGGTGTATTACTTCTGGAGGATCATGAGGGGAAAGTACATCATATTCATTCTGCAGATATCGAAATTAAGTAAAAGAAGTTCCTCTTTTGGAACTTCTTTTTATTTCAATATTTTTGAGTTAAATTTGTAACATGATAATAAATCCTTTTCATATTTAAAGTTCATTTCAAGATATCTTCCGTCTAGTTGGCCTGGCGTGTTATTTGACGATTACTTTGCCTTCCATTCCTTTAAGGAGATGGTATCGACAAATTAATTCATATGTACCAGTATTTTTAGGTTTCACGGTAATATTCTTTTCTTTTCCTGACTCAACTACGACGTCAATGCCGAGTTTTTTCACTGTAAAGGTGTGCTCGTTTTTACCTTTATTTTTCAATAGTAATGTTGTTGATCCTTCAAGCGGAATCGTGATGACATTTGGATTAAAGTAATCATCATTTAGTTCAACCTCAATCACGTTCATTACATCGGTGGGTTGTGTTACGACATTAACTGAGGCAAATACATGAAAGGATCCTAAAGACATCCACCATACAATCATTACAAGCAAACTGCTGAATCGAAATAACCACCTGTTCATAGACATCTGCAATTCTCCTTTGTTAAGTACTTTTCCTCAATTAACCTGCATCATTAGTTTAAGAGTTATACTATACAGTTAAATTGATTACAGAAGAAATTAACTTGGAATTTTTTAACATGCATTGAAAAAACATGTATCTTTTCAGGATTGAATTATCTATAAAAACTTTATCCCGCTATTTACTGGGCAATAAGACCTCCACCTCAAAATTCAGCGGAAGCAAAGAAGTTAGGTGGGGATCGGGCTGATTAAAGTTTCACTTTCTAGCATATATACTCTCTTATTAAATTTCATATACCGTAATAAGAATAAAAAATTATTTTTTCAAAAAAATGTAGTAATTCCCTTTTGTAGTTTGCTATAATTAGTTCGAATGTGGGCAGTATCAGAGCGAACTGCACCATGATTCGAAGTAATACGAAAAATAATAACTTGGATTCTGCCTTGATCCAATAACGGACTGGGACAGAGGGATGAATAATGCCGACTAACACACAACCCTTCTGCCCTTTTATGGCCAGAGGGGTTTTTTATATGATTGCGGCCATCTCCTCTCTCCTGCATAAAGGAGGAGTAGTTTTTGAAAACAAAAACAGATTTTTTGAAGATGAAAGAGCAAGGTGAGCCGATTACAATGCTAACGGCGTATGATTATCCATCTGCTAAATTAGCAGAAGAAGCTGAAGTTGATATGATTTTAGTTGGAGATTCTCTTGGAATGGTTGTACTCGGATACGATTCAACAGTACCTGTAACAGTAGAGGATATGATTCATCATACGAAAGCTGTACGCCGCGGAGCGAAAGAGACGTTTATTGTAACTGATATGCCATTTATGTCGTATCACGTATCATTACAAGAAACGATGGTGAATGCACGCCGCATCGTTCAAGAGAGCGGGGCGCATGCACTGAAGGTAGAAGGTGCTGGAGAAGTTATATCAACGATTCAATATTTGACGAACGCAGGAATTCCTGTTGTAGCGCATTTAGGTTTAACCCCTCAATCTGTAGGAGTGTTGGGTGGATATAAAGTGCAAGGAAAAGATGCGGAGAGTGCAAAGAAATTAATAGAAGATGCAAAGAAATGTGAAGAAGCTGGTGCAATAGCGCTTGTGTTAGAATGTGTACCAATGCAGTTAGCAGAACTTATTTCAGAGCAACTAACAATACCGACAATTGGGATTGGTGCAGGACAAAAAGTAGATGGGCAAGTGCTTGTTTATCATGATCTTATCTCATACGGCGTGAATCGTGTGCCGAAATTTGTAAAGCAATATACATCTGTTCAAGAGGAGATTGTGCGTGGGATTTCACAATATGTTACTGAAGTAAAGACAAGGCAATTTCCTGAAGAAAAACATTCGTTCACAATGAAAGAGGAAGAATGCTTAGCGTTATACGGAGGAAAACAATAATGAAAATCGTAACTACAGTGCAAGAGATGCAGCAAATTACAAACGAACTTCGTGCAAGTGGAAAGAGTATTGGTTTTGTTCCAACGATGGGTTATTTACATGAAGGGCATGCTACCTTATTACGTAAGGCAAGAGAAGAAAATGAAATTGTAGTTTTAAGTGTATTTGTAAACCCGCTGCAATTTGGCCCAAATGAAGATTTAGATCGATATCCTCGTGATATTAATAGAGATGAAAATGTAGCAAAAGAAAACGGTGTAGATTATTTATTTTATCCGAGTGTAGAAGAAATGTATCCAGCAGAACAAACAACAACAGTAGAAGTTGTGAAGCGCACGAACGTATTATGCGGTCAACAAAGACCTGGTCATTTTGCTGGTGTTGCAACTGTACTAATGAAACTATTTAATATTACGCTGCCAACGCGTGCTTATTTCGGTATGAAAGATGCTCAACAAGTTGCAGTAATTGAAGGATTTGTAACTGATTTCAATATTCCGGTTACAATCGTACCAGTTGATATTGTAAGGGAAGAAGATGGATTAGCGAAAAGTTCTCGTAACGTGTACCTATCACAAGATGAACGTGAAGAGGCTCTTCATTTATACCGCAGCCTATGTATAGCGAAAGAAAGAATTGAGGTAGGTGAACGTAATCCGGAAATCATTACAAATCTTGTGAAAGAGTATATTGAGACGCATACGAAAGGCACTGTAGATTATGCGGATTTATATGCATATCCGTCATTAACAATGGTAGAGAAAGTCGAAGGACGAATCATTTTAGCTATTGCAGTTAAGTTTGAAAATGTAAGATTAATTGACAATATAACATTAACGGTTAAATAAGGGGGAGCACCTATGTTTCGCACAATGATGAGAGCAAAGTTACATCGTGCAACTGTAACGGAGGCAAATTTAAATTATGTAGGTAGTATTACAATTGATGAAGATTTAATGGATGCAGTAAATATTGTAGAAAACGAAAAAGTCCAAATTGTAAATAATAATAATGGTGCTCGTTTAGAGACATACGTTATTAAAGGGGAACGCGGTAGTGGTGTTGTTTGTTTAAACGGTGCTGCGGCAAGGCTTGTACAACCAGGGGACAAAGTAATTATTATTTGTTATGGGCTATTTACGGAAGAAGAGGTTCATAAACAAGAACCCAAAATTGCAGTACTAGACGATAATAATCAAATTATTGAAATGTTAGGTGCTGAAAAAGCGGGTACGATATTATAAGTAGAAAGGCTATCTCCATTGCGGAGATAGCTTTTTTGTGCATCTTTTCATTAAGATGAGATAAAACGTGGTATAGTAACATTATATAAATTATTGTTGTTTGAAAGGTAAGAAATTGAGGTGTTACATATATGAGTAAGCGTTATGTCGTTGTTGATTTAGAGACGACAGGGAACTCCTGGAAAGATGGGAAGGATAAAATTACCCAAATTGCAGCTGTTGTAGTAGAAGATGGAGAGATATTGGAGATTTTTTCGTCTTTTGTTAACCCAAAGAGAGAGATCCCACCATTTATTACAGAATTAACAGGGATTGATGAAAGTCTTGTAAAACAAGCCCCGTTATTTCAAGATGTAGCCCCGATGATTGTTGAGCTATTACAAGGTGCGGCTTTCGTTGCGCATAATGTTCACTTTGATTGGAATTTTTTAAATGAAGAATTAAGACAGGCTGGATATACAGAAATACATTGTCCTAAAATCGACACGGTTGAATTGGCTCAAATTCTTTTGCCGACAGCTGATAGTTATAAATTACGTGATTTAGCTAAGAAGCATGAACTAGAACATGATCAACCACATCGTGCGGATAGTGATGCTCTTGCAACAGCGGAATTATTTTTACAATTTTTAAATGAAATTGAAAAGTTACCACTTGTCACGTTGCAATCGCTTTATGAATTAAGCGATGTGTTCCAAAGTGATATAGCTGATGTGCTTTCTGAAAATATTTTAAAGAAAGTAATGAATGGTAAAGAAGATATAGCGGAGTATGAAATACATCGAAATATTGCGCTGAAAAAGCGGAACTATTCCTTAAACCTTGGAGAAACGTGTTCATCAAAGTTTGATGCTTTCTTGAATAAAACGATGGATAAATTGGAATCACATATGCCAAAGTTTGAAAGAAGAGAAAGTCAACAACTGATGATGAAAGAGATATATACGGCGTTAAGAGATTCTCGTTTTTCACTAATTGAAGCCGGTACAGGAACAGGAAAGACTCTTGCATATTTGCTTCCTAGTCTTTATTTTGCAAAGAGAAAAGAAGAACCTGTCATTATAAGTACACAAACGGTACAACTCCAACAACAAATATTAGAAAAAGAAATACCGTTATTACAAAAAATAATGCCATTTTCATTTGAGGTAGCTCTTCTTAAAGGAAGAAAGCATTATCTTTGCTTACACAAATTTGAGTATGCTTTACAAGAGGAAGAAAAAAATTATGATATGGCACTTACGAAGGCGAAGATTTTAGTTTGGCTATTGCAAACTGAAACGGGTGATCAAGACGAATTAAATATTCCTGAGGGCGGAAAGTTACTTTGGAATCGTATTTGTAGTGATGCGTATAGTCCAGGCGGTATGCAAAGTAATTGGTTTAGTCGTTGTTTTTACCAGCGAGCGAAGAATAAAGCTTTATTTGCAGATATCGTTATCACAAATCATGCGTTATTATTTCAAGATTTTTCAAGTGAAGAACCGCTGTTTGCTTCATGCGAACATATTATTTTTGATGAAGCTCACCATATTGAAGAAGCTGCGAGTAGAACATTGGGTGAACAGTTCTCTTGTATGTATTTTCAATTGGTTATATCTCGTCTTGGGACGCTAGAAACAGAAGATGTACTCTCCAAAGTATATAAAATGATGAAAAAATCAGAGCAAGCATCTCGTTCAACTTTCCGTATGATAAGTTATAGTTTGAAGGAACTTAAGTTTGATGCGGATGAACTCTTCCAAATGTTACGTACTTTTATATTTAAACAAACAAAGCAAGAACAAGGAACGAATAATATGCCGCTCATCTATAGGTATAACGCAGAACTAGAAAAAGGTAAGTTGTGGGATAGTATCGTTGAATTAACAAATCGTTTTATATATGAATTAAGAAGGGTAGTAACTGCTCTTGAGAAGCAAGTGGATATATTGCAAAGTAAGTTAGAATGGGAGATGCATGTTGTAACAGGTGAATTTATGCATTTAATTGAGTTGCTGAGAAAGATGGCAGAATCATTACAGTTACTCGTATTAGAAAAGAATTCGTATGTAACTTGGATGGAGACTGAAACGAAAGGGACGATTCATTCAACAGTTCTATATGCACAGCCTGTTCATATTGGTGAAAGATTTGCTGATGAATTTTTAACAGAAAAAAAGAGTGTTATTTTTACATCCGCAACACTAACAGTTAACGATACGTTTGATTATATAAAAGAGGAACTTGGTTTACATGATTTCGCTCCAAATACTTTAAAGGTTCCATCGCCATTTCGTTATGATGAACAAATGAAATTAATGGTTTCAACGGATGTACCTTTTATTAAGCAAGTAAGTAATGAGCGATATATTGAATCTGTATCGGAACATATTGCAAAGATAGCGAAAGCCACAAAGGGCAGAATGCTTGTTTTATTCACTTCGTATGAAATGTTAAAAGAAGCGTATGCGAATTTAAAAAATAATGATGAATTAGAGGGTTATTTATTACTCACACAAAGTGTGAATAATAGAAGTCGAAGCCGTTTAATTCGAAAGTTTCAAGAGTTCGACAAATCAATTTTATTAGGGACGAGCAGTTTCTGGGAAGGGATAGATATTCCAGGAGATGCCTTAAGTTGTCTTGTTATTGTCCGTCTACCATTTACGCCGCCTCATCAGCCGATGATGGAAGCGAAAGGTGAGTGGCTAAAAAATCAAGGTGAGGATGTATTCGCTAAATTAGCGCTGCCACAAGCAATATTACGTTTCAAACAAGGATTCGGCCGCTTAATTCGAACGAATACAGATACAGGAACGGTAGTAGTGTTAGATCGTCGTTTGACGAGTTCTTCCTATGGAAAACGATTTCTACAATCGATCCCTAACGTACCTCTTTATGAAGGACCATTAGAAGAATTATTAGTACAATTAGAAGAACCATCAAATGAATAAAAATGGAAGAAAAATACGCCTGAAGTACTTATAAACTTCAGGCGTAAAAAATGTGGGTAGGAGGAATTTTATTTTTCTTACTTCTTGTATACAAAATGTGTTGGTTTTCGACTTGAAACCTTTTTTTGCTGTACATGTCCTGCTATAATAGATGGGTGATGAAGCAGGGGTTGTAAAGAATGTACTCTTATTGTAACCGCATTGCGTTCTTCTATAATTAGAAATTTTTGTGTAACGGAGGAGTTTTTTCATGGAGAAGAAAATCGAAGTACTATCAACGACGCGTATTAAATATTCGTCTGATTTGTATAAAATTGTTGATAGTTTGAATCGTACGTTAAAAGAGCAGGACCTCATGTTCGGACTAGCATTAGACGAAAAAGATAAAGAAACAGCTGTATTTACGATTTACAGAACGTAGTGATACAATGAAAAAGTGGATCTTTGCAATCATTATTGTTATCGTTGCTAGCGGAATATATGGGGCGTATGTTTATAATAAAGCAATGGGGAAGAAAATTCCAAAAGAGTCGAAATTTGTAGAAATTGCTAAAGAAAAAGCAAAGCTTACAAAGGTGAAATCTGTTGATTATTACAACGGAAAATCTGCATATATAGTCGTGCAAGGTACAGATGAAAAGGGAGAACAACTTATCGTTTGGGTGCCGGAGAAAAAAGGGAATACTGTAGTAAGGAAAAAGAGCGAAGGTATTTCTGAAAAAGAGGCTATACAAAGAACATTAGAACAAGTCGGCAATGAAAGTAAGGAATCAAAAAGTAAGCCGAAAGAGATTATGAAAGTGAAATTAGGCTTTGAAAATGATGTACCACTATGGGAAGTTACATATATTGATGATGACAATCGTTATAGTTATTACTATCTTGAATTTAAAGATGGAAAATTTTTAAGACGATATAGCATTGAAAAATAGATGTAGGGGGAACTACAAATGAAATTAGCAAAGCGAGTAGCTGCTTTAACACCGTCTTCAACTTTAGAAATTACAGCAAAGGCACAAGCATTAAAAGCAGAGGGTCATGATGTAATTGGATTAGGGGCAGGGGAACCTGACTTTAATACACCAGAGCATATTATGGATGCTGCACATAAAGCGATGTTAGAAGGGCATACGAAGTATACACCAACAGGTGGATTACAATCGTTAAAACAAGAAATTGTGAAGAAATTTACTCGCGATCAAGGTATTGCGTATAATCCATCTGAAATTATTGTATGTAATGGCGCAAAGCATGCATTATATACATTATTCCAAGTATTACTTGATGAGGGAGATGAAGTTATCATTCCAACTCCTTACTGGGTAAGCTATCCAGAGCAAGTAAAGCTTGCTGGCGGTAAGCCGGTTTATGTAGAAGGTTTAGAAGACAATGAGTACAAAATTACAGCAAAGCAGCTGCGTGAGGCAATTACAGAGAAAACGAAAGCAGTTATTATTAATTCACCGAGCAATCCAACAGGAATGATTTATAGCAAAGAAGAATTACAACAGCTTGGAGAAGTATGTTTAGAACATGATATTTTAATCGTTTCTGATGAAATTTATGAAAAATTAATTTATGGTGGCGTAGAATATACTTCAATTGCCCAGCTTTCTAATGCATTAAAAGAACAAACACTTATTATTAATGGTGTATCTAAATCTCATTCTATGACAGGATGGCGTATTGGATATGCAGCAGGAAATAAGCAGCTTATTAAAGCGATGACGAACTTAGCGAGTCATAGTACGTCAAACCCTACTTCAATCGCTCAATACGGCGCAATTGCGGCATATGCAGGCTCACAAGAACCTGTGGAAACAATGCGTCAAGCCTTTGAAGAGAGATTAAACATCATTTATGATAAATTAATTCAAATCCCTGGCTTTACTTGTATTAAACCGCAAGGTGCATTTTACTTATTCCCTAACGTAAAAGAAGCTGTAGCTTTATCAGGATATGCAACAGTTGATGATTGGGCAAAGGCTCTATTAGAAGAGGAAAAAGTGGCTCTTGTACCAGGTACAGGATTTGGTGCTCCAAATAATGTTCGTTTATCATATGCGACATCTCTTGAACAAGTAGAGAAAGCATTAGAACGTATCCATACATTTATGAAAAGTAAAGTGCAAGCTTAATTTTATATTTCATTCATGTAATATAAAAAACCTCCCTATTGATGGGGAGGTTTTTTTGACGAATTGTGGCAAAAAGAAATAGCTAAAGGTGTGTTATACTAGAGAGCGAGGTGTTTGGTGATGAAAAAGAAAATGATGCTACAGTGGTTTGAGCAGGGAAGCATTGCAATTCCAAAATTGCTTATGATGCATTATAAAAAATTAGGTTTAAATGAGACGGAATTTATGGTTGTACTTCATGTACACACATTTTTAGAATCAGGTAATTCGTTTCCGACTCCTTCAGAGATTTCTGAACGGATGACGATAACGGAAATGAAATGTATGGAAGTAATTCAAGCGTTGATTCAAAAAGGTTTTTTATCACTAGAAGGTGGACAAAGATCAGAAGCGATGATGTGCGAAAGTTATTCTTTACAACCGTTATGGGAAAAAATATTACATTTCTTAATGGATGAATCAATAGAGGAAGAGCAAAAAGAAAAAAAACAGCTGCAAGTAAATTTATATACAGTATTTGAAAAAGAATTTGGAAGACCACTTTCGCCGTTCGAATGTGAAACGTTAGGAATGTGGGAGGACCAAGATCAACATCATCCAAATTTAATTCAAGCAGCTCTTAGAGAAGCTGTAATGAGTGGGAAACTAAATTTCCGATATATTGATCGTATTTTATTTGAGTGGAAAAAGAATGGAATTAAAACGGTAGATCAGGCTCAAAATCAAGGTCAAAAATTTAGAGCGAATCAACAAAGAGCACAACAAATGACAAAACAAGAGACGAAATTTACTGGAAAAGTGCCTTTTTATAATTGGTTGGAGCAGTAATATAGGAGGAGAAATATGCTTAACAAAACGCAAATCCGTTATTGTTTAGACACAATGGCGGATATGTATCCAGAAGCGCATTGTGAATTGGTTCATGATAATCCATTTGAACTTGTAATCGCGGTGGCGTTATCTGCACAATGTACAGATGTACTTGTAAATAAAGTGACAAGAAATTTATTTCAAAAATATAAAACACCAGAAGATTATTTAAGTGTTTCTCTAGAAGAATTACAACAAGATATACGCTCTATCGGATTGTATAGAAATAAAGCAAAAAACATTCAAAAATTATGCCGAATGTTATTAGATGACTATAATGGGGAGGTACCGAGCGATCGAGATGAACTTACGAAATTACCCGGTGTAGGAAGGAAAACAGCGAATGTTGTAGTTTCCGTAGCGTTTGGGATTCCTGCAATTGCTGTTGATACACATGTGGAGCGAGTGAGTAAACGATTAGCGATTTGTAGATGGAAAGATTCTGTGTTAGAAGTAGAAAAAACGTTAATGAAGAAAGTACCGATGGATGAGTGGGGGGTTACGCATCATCGTATGATTTTCTTTGGACGTTATCATTGTAAAGCACAACGACCGCAATGTGAGGAGTGCAGACTGTTAGAAGTATGTCGTGAAGGAAAGAAGCGAATGAAGGTGAAATAAGGGATGGAGCGAGTTATAGAAATACCGAAAGAATTTCACTGCTTACCATTTTTTAAAGAAAGCGTAAATTCAATTGAGTATCATACAGACGAGTCTTTTGAAGAAATAATACAAAATACTTACTTTATATTTGATATTGAAAGACAGTATGAGCCATGGAAGGAAATTGAAAACAGTATTCCAGCGATGTTGAATGTATGGAAAAATAAGCATGAAGACATTGCTATACTGTTTCGAAATAGAAATAAGCAAGAGGCTGAGGGGCCAATGATTCTTTTTGCAGCTCACTTGTTATCGGTTGTCTATTGGCTAAATGAGCAACCTGTTCATAGTTTGAATGAAATGCAAATAAATACGAATAAATTAAAAGTGCAACCTGTTAATTTTATGGAAAGATATTCATTCATAATAAAGAAACCGAGTAATTATCATTCTTATATTCAATTAGCGCAGTTGTATATCGAAATAGAAAAGCTATATGTAAAGAAAATGATAACAAAAAAGAAGTCCGCTTCTCGTTAAGAGAAACGGACTTCTTTTTTGTTTATTAGGACTCTGTTGTAATAACAGTACCGTCTGCGTGAGGTGTATCTCCTCCGGTATTTTGCTGTTCTTGTTGTTTCTTAGCTTCTTCTTCAGCTTTTTTCTTGGCCTCTTCTTCAGCTTTCTTCTTAGCTTCTTCTTCAGCTTTTTTCTTAGCTTCTTCTTCAGCTTTTCTTCTAGCTTCCTCATCAGCTTTCTTTTGAGCTTCTTCTTGCTGTTTACGTTGTTGTTCTTGTTGCTGTTCTTGTTGTTTCTTAGCCTCTTCTTCAGCTTTTTTCTTAGCTTCGTCTTGTTTTACTTTATCTTCATTAGCCTTTTTCTGGGCTTCCTCATCAGCTTTTTTCTTAGCTTCTTCATCGGCCTTTTTCTTAGCCTCTTCTTCAGCTTTTTTCGCATCTGGAGTTCCGCCAGGCGCAGTGAAGGATGCACCAACTGCTGGGCTTGTGCCAGTGCCTTTTTTCGCTACTACAGAGAAGCTGTAAGTAACACCTGGTTTAATACCACCAAGAGTAGCTGTCGTACCACTTATTGATAGGCTACCACTTGAACCGTCAGTTGCTTTATAGCTGGCTGCATATGCATCAACTTCTGCTGGTCCAGACCAGTTTAGTGTAACTGTGCTAGCGCCATCGAAAGTGACATTCAGACCACTAGGGGCATCTACTTTAATTTCTTTAATTGCATCTTTTTTCGCACCTTTTACGTATAGTTCTCCGTTTATTTCTTGAACAGAAGAAGGACGTTCAAAGCGTGATTTATCTGTAGCGAATTTGCTCATCATTACTTGGAACATTTGCTGTGCAATTTTAGTATAACGATCACTAATGTAGTTTTCTGGACCGTTCTTTACGTAACCCGTCCATACAGCCATCGTATATTGTGGTGTATATCCAGCGAACCAGCTATCCCTGTTTGCATCAGCTGGAATGCCGTATTTCTTTAAATCTTTTGCATCAAAGTTTTGCGTTCCAGTTTTACCTGCTACGTCAACACCTGAAACATATGCTGTTGGTCCTGTACCACCAGAACCAGGTTTTACTACGTCACGAAGAACGTCAGTTACCATGTAAGCTGTGTAGTCTTGCATAGCACGTTGTTCCTTCGGTTTAAAGCTTTTCTTTTTCCCGTCCGGGAAGATTACTTCTTTTACGAAATGAGGTTTATTATACACGCCGTTATTACCAAACGTTGCATATGCACCTGCTACTGCTAATGGAGAACTATCGTTACTACCAATTGCAGTAGATTCATGTACTCCATCTTCAAATGTCATGCCTAAACCTTCAGCAAACTCTTTTGATTTATTAAGCCCAACTGTTTGAGCTGTTTTTAAAGCCGGAATGTTTAATGACTTCTTCAATGCTTCACGAAGTGAAACGTCACCTTTAAAACTTCCTGTAGCATTTTTAATCTTTGTGCCATCAGAATAAGTATATTCAGAGTCATTTAATTGATGATAAGTAGACCACTGAAGATTCTCAATCGCTGGACCGTAGTCGAAAATAGGTTTCATTGTTGAACCAACTTGGCGTTTTAAATTAGTTGCCATATTATGACCTTTGAAAGTGGACTTATTTTCTTTACGTCCAGCACCAATTGCTCGAACTTCTCCAGATTGTGTATCCATAAATACGAATGATCCTTGGAATTGATCGTTTGGATACTTAATAAGATTTCCATCCATAATTTTTTCAGCGTAATCTTGAGCATCTTGATCAAGTGTTGTATGAATCGTTAAACCATCTGAACCGATATTTACATCAGGATATTCTTTTTCAACTTCTGTTACAACCGCATCTAAAAATGCTTGATACTTCATCTCAGTTACTTCTGAAGACGGTTGAAGGCCCTCTGTTACTGGGATCTTAACGGCGTTATTCATTTCTTCTTTTGTTATATAACCATGTCGATTCATTAATGACAATACGACATTACGACGATTTGTTGCTCGTTCAACATTTTCCTTTTTTGTTGGATCATAAATGTTTGGACCTTGGGGTAAACCAGCGAGCATAGCAGCTTCATGTAATTGCAAGTCTTTTAAATCTTTACCATAATATTTTTGCGCTGCTGTCGCAATACCATATGAACGGTTACCTAAATTAATCTTATTTAAGTACATTTCTAAAATCTCATGTTTAGAGTATTGTTGCTCTAATTTATAAGATAAGTACCATTCTTGTACTTTTCTCTTAGCGGTTTTATCCATCGTTAGAAAATAGTTCTTAACGACTTGCTGTGTAATCGTACTACCACCTTGGGAACCGAAACCACCAGTGACATTTTCCATAACTGCTTTTGTAGTTCGTTTAAAGTCAATTCCATTATGATCATAGAAACGCGAATCCTCAGTTGCAAGGAATGCATTTTCAACTACTTTTGGAATTTGATCATAAGTAACATGCGTTCGTTTTTCAGCACCGTATTCATAGAAGAAATTTCCGTTTTTATCAAGAAACTTTGTTGATAAAGGATTAACAAGTTTGGATTTATCTAATTTTGGAGCGTCCTTTACCATAACAAAGAAAGCGGAAACGCCGGCTACAAGACCAACGATACCAAGAAGTAGACAACCTATAAGGAATTTCTTGAAAAAGGAGCCTTTTTTCTTTGGTTTTTCTTCTTTATTTGTTTTTTTCTCTTGATTTTTTACATGATTTCGTTCTGTACGAGAACGATAATTATCTGACATTATACTTTCTCCTACCTTTCATTCTCTCCCCCAAAAGTCGAAAAAAGAGCCTTAGTGATGACTCTATCACGAAAAATAAACCGTGTCTAGTACACGGATATAGTCAATCCGAGGGTGATAACCGCATGATAATAAGGATCCATGCTCTTCTATTTCTTCTTTCGTAATCGACTTGCGTCCACCTGTATTTTGACGATTCCAAAATGCAATAATATGTTTTGCATCTAATAAATAAAATTCATCAAAAAGTGTAAATTTAATAATGACAAATGCAATTCCATTATGAGCAACCACTTGCTTCATATGTTCTATTTGATGAAGGTGGAAGTTTTGAAGTGGGAAACTAGTTTTATTTTTTGTTTCCTTTGCTTCAAAATCGATGTATTTCCCTTTGTATACACCGTTGTAATCTGTCGTAGAAGGTTGTTTAAAATACGCTTCTTTTACCACTGCAGCACTTCGAGCGGGGTAATCTACTTTTACAATTTGAAGAGGTGTAGGCTTTTTATGTACACATGCAATATTATGGGTTAAGTAATATTGATTTGTTTCATTCAATTCCTCTTCAAGGGACATACCTCTATTACTATAAGTATGTGTTTTTATAGGTGTTTTTTGAGGTTGTGAAGCTTGATTATACCTTTTTCCATTTGGGTAACGAATGGTCATAGTGTGTCCACTCCCAACTTGCTAAGAATTACTTACAAAGGTGATTATATCAAAAAATGAAAAAAGATGTGACCTTTTTGATGAAAGGTATGATGACTTATTTATGTTTACATGGAATGATTATATGAAA
Source organism: Bacillus sp. MT94 (assembly GCF_058792475.1). Classification (NCBI taxonomy): domain Bacteria; kingdom Bacillati; phylum Bacillota; class Bacilli; order Caryophanales; family Bacillaceae; genus Bacillus; species Bacillus sp. MT94. Next base: position 83,846 of record NZ_JBXAEZ010000006.1, read on the forward strand.
ATTAAACAAAATCGAGAAAAAAATTTTTGTACAGAGAAAGAAAAAGCGATCATTCGCAATATTAAAAAGAAAACAGAAATAGCTAATGTGGACAATATTTCTCGGACACAATCTTATCAAGAATATTATTTAAGAAATAGTGAAATCAGGTGGGCCTTTTTAGCGAGTATGGTTTCGAGAAATGCGGGATGGAATATGACTGATTTAGAAGGGAGATATTATGCCACTGTATTACCTGAAACGGTAAAAAAACATTTATTTCTTCTGTACGAACAAGCTAATTGGATTATTTTCTTAGATGCATTTCCTCAGCTATTATTGTATGAGGAAAGTAAGAAGAGACGGGCACCTCTCTTTCATTTGTTGCAATATTTCAGCGTATCAATTTTTATGGAAAAAGAATGGTTACTTTTCTGGGAAAGAAGAGATATGAATAGGCTTATGACGGCGCTTATTATAAATGAACAAAATAAAATTCAAAAACCAGTCATTGAGAACACATATTTTAAAAAACATGTATTCCATACTGCACTTTTTAAAGTACAAGAAAGATTTCATATTAGTGCAGTTATCTTCCCAACAATTGAAGGGAGGATGTATGGATTTTCGGTTTATCAATTTGAAACGTTACAACAGCGTATAGAACTAGGAAAAAGATTAGCATGGTTATTGTTTCATCCAATTTATAATGGTTCGTTTTATAAGTTTGCATTGCAAACTACACATACTGGGTCTAGAGAAGATTATGAAGTTTACGCACAGGAAACTCGAAAGTCTTATACGCCAACACTTAGAGATATTTATCCTGTTATTTTACATGAAGAAATAAAAATGAGAGATTGGTTTTGTGCAAATATGAAAATGAATGTGCTATTTGTACTTGAAGAACCTAAAGAGGAAGTTAATATAACAGAATGGTATAGAAGAAAGAGAGAACAAATCTATAGGCTATCTATCGTAAATCGTTTTGCTAAAAGGATGGATGAGTTCATGATATAATAAAAAAGAAGTCCCGTCTTCCATTTTGAAGACGGGACTTCTTAATTTGAAACAATCCTGCTATGCGTGCTACAACTTTAATTTCAAAACGTAATGCTAGTAGGAGATTAAGGATGATTTGAAATCTACCTGTTCGTAATAAAGTCTCGCTTTATGTAGCAGGGAAGTTTGGACCATCTAGCTTTGGATTGCCAGTCTCAGGTTTATTTTGTTGTTTGTTTTGGTTTTTCTTTTTTTCATTTTTGTTCTTTGCCATTGTAATACACCTCCTTTTTGTATTGTTACCATTTCTATAAATGACATACGAAATGATTTCTTTGACGAATAACAACTAGTTTTGTCATGTGGGCAGGAGTGGTGAATCATTCGGCGAAATTACATGACAAAGGAAAAGCAAAGAAGGAGGCGTTTTGTATATGGCGATGGTTCAGAAGGAAGATGTAATGAAAAAAATGGATCAAATGTTAAGTTCTCTCGATTTGCTGGAAATGAATATAGGGATTAGAATGAATCATGCATTAAAGGATGCGAGTGAAAAAATATGCAATAAGATAGAAATAACAGAAATGCATATTGAACATATGGAAAATAAATTAGTGCATCACGAAGAAAAAGGGAATTGGGTAAAGACATTTCAAAACGTCGTAGTGAGTGCATAATAAGGTGGGAAAGAAATGAAGAATGAAGCATTAATACAGTCTTCAGAAAAACTCATGCAGTATAATAATGAAGCGAATGTAAAAAAAAGAGAACTGATTGAATACGATTTTTATAAGGATATGAAACCGTTTGTAGATATGGTAGATGAGGAATTAGAGAAGTGGAAAGAATTAGCTTATACGTGGATTAAAGAAGAAAAGCCAAAGTATATACATGTACAGCAAATTGATCAAGTATACGATAATTTACAAACGAATGTGTTACAATGCTTTGTAAATAAAGGTAAAGGTAAACGATTCTTTGAAACACACCAAGCCGTTTCGTATACTTTGCAAAATATAGTTGAGCAATGTAAATAACAAGAGGGAGAACCCTCTTGTTATTTTTATGCTTCTGTCATTGTTGTAGGTTTTGTTGCGCCGTTTATTTCTAATTCTTTTATTAATGTTCGATAATCTGATATGCATATTTTTCCTTCGAGATACCAATGTCTCGCAAAGTCTAATAATTCATTTGCATTCTCTGTGCAATACCCCTTTTTTTGAGAAAACGCTTGTTTTAAATCCCCTAATACCATGTTGATTCCTCCCCCATGAGAATCTTCTTCTTAATTATCATAGCATGGAAGGGTTTTCTTTTTTAATTTTTTAAAAATTTAAACTTCCGACAAAAATAGACAGATACTCCATCACACATATTATTTTATAGGTACATATTATATATGTAGAAACTTATGTAAAGGAGGAGAGAATGCATGTTTCAACAATCTAACGTATATCAGCAAACGTATCCATATGCACAGCAAAATATGTACCAATATAATACGGATACATATTTACGGTATAATATGTATCCTTTCGAGCCTTATTATGGAAATCAAAATTATTATCAACCGTTTGAAGTGTCATTTATGAATCAAGCTCAACAACAGCAGCAACCTTATGTAAATCAGGCTCAACAACCACAACAGCAGCAACCTTATGTGAATCAAGCTCAACAATCACAAGCTCAGCAACCATACATGAATCAACAACAGCAGCAGCCTTATATGAATTCACAATATTATATGCCACCACAAGCGCCCTATGCTAATCAACAAGGGATGTTTTATCCACCAAAACAACCGTATCCGACACAGAGTAAACAAAAGCAACAACAGCCAAGTCAGTTTTCTAGTTTTGTTTCTCAATTTAAAACATCAGATGGTAACTATGATGTAAATAAAATGATGAACACAGCTGGCCAGATGATGAATGCGATGAATCAGGTGACAGGTATTGTAAAACAAGTTGGAGGCTTCTTTGGTAAGTAATGTTGAAGGGTTGTCTATGAAAGTATTGTATATGAAATAAAGGACTAGACAAATTTCCTTGTAATAAATGGGTATATATAACAAACGGCTTTCTCTCTTTTCTCATACTGTAAAGTGTAATCAGATTTTTTTAACGAGAGAGGAGAGAAAAAACTATGCATCATTGTCATCCTTGTTTTGGAGGGCATAAGCCTGTAGGACCTATTTGTACAACTGCTCCTGTCGTTCATCCGACGAAACAATGCGTAACACACTCTTTTTCAACAACGGTGGTGCCACACATTTTCCCAACACATACAACACATGTACATCATCAACAAATTAAAAACCAAAACTTCTTCCCACAAACAAATTCAAATGTAAATGTTGTGGACCCAATCGACCCAGGATTCGGCGGTGGATGTGGACCATGTGGCCATGGTCATCATCACCACGGGCATCAAATATCTCCATTTGGGCCAGGACCGAATGTATCACCGTTTGGACCAGGACCAAATGTATCACCGTTTTTACCAAACAATGTATCACCAGTAGGTCCAAATATCGGACCAAACGTTGGTGGAATATTTAAAAAGTAAATGATATGTTAGAACTAGCGAAATGCTAGTTCTTTTTTTGTAATTGGAGTGTTGATATGAAAGTTATTGCAGTAACAGGATATAAGCCATTTGAACTTGGAATATTTAAAAATGATCATCCAGGGGTGGAGTGTATAAAAAAGGCATTACACCGCAAATTAACCACTTTTGTAGAAGATGGTTTAGAGTGGGTTATAATAAGCGGCCAGTTAGGTGTAGAATTATGGGCTGCTGAAGTTGTTTTTGAAATTCAAGTAGAATATCCAGACTTAAAATTAGCGGTATTTACTCCGTTTTTAGAACAAGAAGAAAATTGGAAAGAAGATAATCGTGAATATTACGAATTTATTCTTTCTCAAGCAGACCATGTTGATAGTATCACGAAACGGAAGTATGAAAGCCCAGAACAATTTAAATTAAAAAATCAATTTTTTATTGAAAAAAGTGATGCGCTTTTAGCGGTATATGATGAAGAAAAACCAGGAAGTCCCAAATATATTGTAGAAGCAGCAAAGAAAAAAGGGGAAATAGAAAATTATCACAGTTATTTCATTCTTTTTTCTGATTTACAAGATATAATAGAAGAGGAACAGTGGAATAATGCAGAGTAATATGTAATATAGTACTCGTATATATGATTGACAAAAAGCATTGTTTCTGAAAAAATTTAGTTAATGAAAGTTTTGGTAAAAATTTGAGGTGAAGAAAATGATTTCGGATAAAATTAAATTAACAGCGAAAGATATTTTAGAAAAAGAATTTAAAACAGGTATGAGAGGTTATCAGCAAGAAGAAGTAGACAAGTTTCTTGATATGATCATTAAAGACTATGAAGCTTTCCACAAAGAGTTTGAGCAATTAAAGCAACAAAATGCTCGTTTAAAGCGTGAATTAGAGGAACAAAAACTAGCAGTAACGCAAGTTCCACAACAACCTGTACAAACACCAGTTGCACAACCGGTTTATAACAACACGAATACGGATATTTTAAAACGCTTATCTAACTTAGAAAAAGCTGTATTTGGAAGTAAGTTATACGAATGATGTAAGGTGGGAAAAGGTTTAATCGTTTTACATAGAAAAAAACGTTGCAAAATCTTTTTGTTTCCACTATACTAATGGATGTCATAACGTTTGGGTAATCGCTGCAACGCCAACGTTGTAGAGGAAAGTCCATGCTCGCACGGCCTGAGATGGCTGTAGTGTTCGTGCCTAGCCAATTCATAAGCTAGGGTATTCTGGCTGTAAGGCTGGTTTAACGGCAGGGAAAAAACCTAAGTCCTTTCGGATACGGTTTGACTACCTTTAAAGTGCCACAGTGACGAAGTCCTTGAAGAAATGATAGGAGTGGAACGAGGTAAACCCCACGAGCGAGAAACCCAAATAATGGTAGGGGAATCTTTTCCAAGGAAATGAACGACGGGAAAGGACAGGTTTTATAACCTGTAGATAGATGATTGCCACCGGAGTACGAGGCGTGGGCCGTTTGTAGTACAAAGGAACAGAACATGGCTTACAGAACGTTATGAACCAACTATGAAATAACTCAGCTCTCCTTTGTTAGAGGAGGGCTTTTTATTTGTATGAAGTTATAAAGTATGAGTTAAAATGGTTAATGAGAAAATTTTTCGTAAAATGTAATGATTAATAGGACCAATTGCTATTAATTATTGTTTGAATATACATAAGAGGTGAATGCAAATGGGAAAAGTTACTTTAATTGCAACAGCGGCAATGGGTATTGAAGCGTTAGTTGCCCGAGAAGTTCGCGATCTTGGTTATGAATGTCAAGTAGAAAACAGCAAAGTAACATTTGAAGCAGATGAAAAGGCGATTTGTCGCACGAATTTATGGTTACGCACTGCGGACCGTGTAAAAATTAAAGTTGGCGAATTTAAAGCAACAACATTTGATGAGCTATTTGAAAAAACGAAAGCATTAAACTGGGGAGATTATATTCCAGAGAATGGCGAGTTCCCTGTTATCGGTAAATCTTTAAAATCTGAATTATTCAGTGTTTCGGATTGCCAACGTATCGTTAAAAAAGCTGTCGTTGAAAAATTAAAAACAACATATAAACGTACAACTTGGTTTGAAGAAGACGGTCCGTTATTCCGTATCGAGATTGCAATGCTCAAGGATATTGCAACATTAACAATTGATGCGAGTGGTGTTGGACTTCATAAACGTGGATACCGTATGGATCAAGGGGAAGCTCCGTTAAAAGAAACATTAGCTGCGTCTTTAATTAAATTAACAAACTGGAAGCCAGATCGTCCATTTGTTGATCCATTCTGTGGATCAGGTACAATTCCAATTGAAGCAGCATTAATTGGACAAAACATTGCACCAGGATTTAACCGTGGTTTCGCATCTGACGAGTGGGGCTGGGTAGGTAAACAAAACTGGCGTGAAGCTCGTCAAGAAGCTGAAGATTTAGCGAACTATGATCAACGATTACAAATCATTGGATCAGATATTGATCATCGTATGATTCGAGTTGCTCAAGATAACGCAGAAGAAGTGGGCTTAGGCGATTTAATTACATTTAAACAAATGCAAGTAAAAGATTTCACAACAAAAGAGGATTATGGCTACGTTGTAACGAATCCTCCATACGGAGAACGTTTAAGTGAAAAAGCACTCGTTGAACAACTGTATAAAGAAATGGGACAAGTATTCCGCCCGTTAGATACATGGTCAGCGTATGTATTAACAAGCTACGAAGCATTTGAGAAGTGTTACGGAAAAGATGCGTCGAAGAAGCGTAAACTGTTTAACGGATTTATCCGTACAGATTACTACCAATACTTCGGAAAACGTCCACCGCGTAATTCATAGTATAAAACTCCTCCAGCGCGCATATACTGGCTATTATGTAATGCGTAAAGGAGGAAGTGATATGGATAATTTCCAATTATCAATGATTCAAAAAGCTATTCACCGTACGTATGATGAGCTCGGAAAAGAAGTGGATAGTCAAGGTGCGATTGTAGATGAAATACAAAAAGCACAAGAAGAATATTTGTCAGCTCTTTCACATGAAACAGCGATTGATAAACGGTATTTAAAGTCATTAATATAGAAGAAAATTTTCCTTTTTCGAAAGGAAAATTTTTTTTCGTGAATTTCTATGTATTGCAACAGGGGAAAGCAAATGCATACATATGCGTAGCAGTTGCTATTATCTTTTTATAGAAAAACTTTTTGGTTGGAGGCTAAGGATGTTTACTGAGAAGAGATTACCATTTGAAGTAGGAAAACAAGATAATTTTTATGATAAGTTGAATGAGTGGATTGGAGATGTGTTTTACGACATCCTTCCGGAAAAAGGCTTTGAAGAGCGTGATGAACAAATTTTTATGGCGTTTCAGTTAGAACGCGCTTTTCAAGAAAAGAAAGTTATGTTCGCAGAAGCTGGTGTAGGAACAGGGAAAACAATTGTATATCTTCTATATGCAATTTGTTACGCGCGTTATACTGGGAAACCAGCTATTATTGCTTGTGCAGATGAAACGTTAATTGAGCAGCTTGTAAAAGAAGAAGGGGACATCGCTAAGTTATCTGAAGCATTAGGACTATCTGTTGATGTAAGGCTTGCAAAATCAATGGATAATTATTTATGCTTACGTAAACTTGAAGATGTTATGAGTGGACGAGCTCCAGAAGTAATTGAAGACGTATATTACGAGTTACCACAGTTTGTATTCGATCATGGTACGATGCAAAACTTTACTCACTATGGTGACAGAAAAGAATTTCCACTTTTAAATGACGAAGAATGGTCAAAAGTAAATTGGGATTACTTCCAAGATTGCTTTACTTGTGATTCTCGTCATCGTTGTGGACAAACTCTTTCTCGTGAACATTATCGTAAAGCAGCAGATTTAATTATTTGTTCTCAAGATTTCTATATGGATCATATTTGGACGTACGATGCTCGTAAGCGTGAAGGGCAAATTCCGTTATTACCAGAAAGTAGCTGCGTTGTATTCGATGAAGGACATCTAGTAGAATATGCAGCTCAAAAAGCTTTAACATACCGTTTAAAGCAAACGATGATGGAGCAACTTTTAACGAGATTGCTACAAAATGATATTCGTGAGGAGTTTGCACATTTAGTAGAAGAAACAATTTGGCAAACAGAGCGATTCTTTGATGTGTTACAAGAAAACAAAAAAGAAATTGCTGGTTCTGATCGTTTAGAAATTACTGTGACAGAAAAAGTAACAGCTGAAGCGAAACGACTTTATGCAAAAATCGGTGAAGTTGGAGATGCATTAGTATTCGAAAGTGAAATGCATACAGTAAACACGTATGATTTAAATATTGTTGATGAGCATTTAGATGTATTAGAACATTCACTTCGTCTGTTCATGCACGAGAAAAATGTAATTACTTGGGGTGAAGAAGGTGATGGTGCCTTCACGTTAGTGATTATGCCGCGTGCAGTTGAAGAAGTATTACAAGAGAAAGTGTTCTCGAAGAAAATACCGTATATTTTCTCTTCTGCGACATTATCGAACAATGATTCATTCGCGTTTACAGCTAATAGCCTAGGGGTAAAAGATTACTTATCATTCTCAGTTGCTTCACCGTTTGATTACGAAGAGCAAATGGCAGTAAACTTACTATCGCATACGAAAGAAAATGAATGGGAAAGAAAGTGTCAATATACACTTGAAAATATACAAAAAACAAATGGACGTACGCTTGTATTATTCCGTACAACGCAAGAGCTTGCAGCGTTCAAAGAGTATGTAAGTAAGGAGCAAATGTCGGTTCCGTTCTTATATGAAGGAGATCAGGAAATTAGCCAGCTCGTTTCTCGTTTCCAAAATGAAGAAGAGACTGTACTTTGTGCGGTTCATTTATGGGAAGGTTTAGATATTCCTGGTTCATCATTATCACACGTTATTATTTGGTCATTACCATTCCCTCCAAACGATCCTGTGTTTGAAGCGAAACGTAAGCACGTAAATGATCCATTCTGGGATGTAGATGTACCATATATGATTTTACGACTTCGTCAAGGAATTGGACGTTTAATTCGTACAAGTGAAGATAAAGGTGCTATATCAATCTTCTTATCTGATTCAGAAGATGAGAAAGTAGTTGCAGCTGTGAAAAATGTACTGCCAGTAGAAGGTAAAGAATTATAAGGAGAAAGCTTGGCGCTTGCCAAGCTTTTTTTCTATTATAAAAGGAATTTATGTTTCCGTGTCGAATTAAGTTTGAGGTAGAAAAAGGAGGCTTTTATACGATGACAGTTGCTACATATGAGGTAGAAAAACAATTTTTAACATACGTGAAGAAGATACAGAATTACGGAGAAGCATTAAGTTTAATGTTTTGGGATTTAAGAACAGGTGCACCAAAAAAAGGTGTAGATCAGCGTTCAGAAGTAATTGGTATGCTTTCGTCAGAAGTGTTTGCTATGTCGACTTCAGATGAGATGGGAAACTATTTAACAGAACTTGAAGCTTTAATACGTGAAGATAAACTTTCTGAAACGACAAAGAAAATGGTTGAAGAGTGTCGGAAAGAATATGATAGAAATAAAAAAATTCCACAAGCTGAATATGAGGCTTATGTGAAATTAGAAGCGAAAGCAGAGAGTGTGTGGGAAGAAGCTCGCGAAAAATCTGATTTCGAAATGTTCCGCCCGTACTTAGAAAAAATTGTTGAATTTAAAAAGAAATTTATTACATATTGGGGTTATGAAACATATAAATACAATACATTATTAGACATGTATGAGCCAGGTATTACAGTAGAAGTTTTAGATCACGTATTTGGTCAACTTCGTGAGCGCATCGTGCCGCTTGTAAAAGAAATCTCTGAGTCTAAAAAAGGATTAAAAACAAGTGCTTTATCGGAACAGTTTTCAAAAGAAAAACAAAAGAACTTTACATTAGAACTATTAAAGCAATTGAATTATGACTTTGAAGCAGGTCGTCTTGATGAAACAGTACATCCTTTCGAAATTACATTAAATAGAGGGGATGTTCGTATTACGACACGCTATGATGAAAAAGATTTCCGTATGGCTGTATTTGGAACAATTCATGAATGTGGTCATGCAGTATATGAACAAAACATTGCAGAACAATTTGAAGGTACACCACTTTGCAGTGGTACATCTATGGGTATTCACGAATCACAATCATTATTCTTTGAGAACTTTATCGGCCGTAATAAATCATTCTGGAAGAAAAATTATGATTTATTAAAAGAGTATAGCGATGGTCAATTTGATGATATGTCAGTCGATGAGTTTTATGATGCAATTAACGAATCGAGGCCGTCATTCATTCGTATAGAAGCAGATGAGCTTACATACCCGCTTCATGTTATGGTGCGTTATGAATTAGAGAAAGAATTATTTGATGGTACATTACAAGTGAAGGACTTACCAGCAGCTTGGAATGATAAGATGGAAGCATATTTAGGAATTCGTCCGGAAAATGATGCGCAAGGTGTATTGCAAGATGTTCACTGGGCTGGTGGCTCATTTGGATACTTCCCATCTTATGCGCTTGGTTACATGTATGCAGCGCAATTTAAGCAAAGAATGTTAAAAGACATTCCGAACTTTGATGCATTATTAGAAGAAGGAAACGTAACACCGATTCGTGAATGGTTAACAGAACATATTCACCAATATGGTAAAACGAAAAAGCCGCTTGAAATTTTAGAAGATGTAACAGGTGAAGGCTTAAATGCAAACTACTTAGCCGATTATTTAGAAGCGAAATATAGAGCGATTTATGAGTTGTAAAAAAAGAGCTGCTTAATTGCAGCTCTTTTTATTAAAGGGGATGGGAGAATGGGGTATACATATACAGTAATGAAGCAAGAAGAAGCGGAGGAAATTGCGTATAACTGGCATTATGAAGGGAAATATTCTTTTTATGATATAGAGGCAGATGAAGAAGATTTAGCTGAATTTTTACAGGGTGAGAGTAGAGGAGATCATACATTTTCTGTGAAGCAAAATGGCATTCTCATTGGTTTTTTTACTGTTTGTAAAATGAATGATGGAACGGTTGATATAGGACTTGGAATGAGACCTGATATAACTGGAAATGGATTTGGTTTACAGTTCGTGAATGCTGGACTAGCTTTTAGCAAAGAAAAATACGGGTGCAATTATATAACACTATCAGTAGCGACATTTAATAGGAGAGCAATCAAAGTGTATAAAAGAGCAGGATTTGAAGTGGTTGGAACGTTTATACAGAAAACAAATGGTAGTTGTTTTGAGTTTTTGAAAATGAACTGCATATGTAAACGTGATTAAAAAACAGAGGGGTCTTCTGTTTTTTATTTTGATTTAGAAATATATGATACATATTTTTTTACTTGTTGTAATTGAGGGTTTTGAAATTTTGGTAAAGGATGTGTATGATAGAAGTTTAGTAGCGAATAGTAGGTTTAGCAAGGAAAGGTAGAGGTAGTATGATTACAATTAAAACGAAAAATGAAATAGATTTGATGCATGAATCTGGAAAATTACTTGCTTCATGTCATAAAGAAATTGCGAAAATGATAAAGCCAGGTATAACGACGCAAGAGATTAATACGTTTGTTGAAATGTATTTAAAAAAGCATGGTGCCACATCTGAACAGAAAGATTACAATGGTTATCCATATGCGATATGTGCATCTGTAAACGATGAAATGTGTCATGCGTTTCCGGCCGATGTTCCTTTAACTGAGGGTGATATTGTAACAATTGACATGGTAGTAAACTTAAACGGGGGTCTTTCAGATTCTGCTTGGACGTATAGAGTTGGAAAAGTTTCTGATGAAGCAGAAAAGTTGTTGCTAGTAGCTGAGAATGCTTTATATAAAGGGGTTGATCAGGCGGTAATCGGTAATCATGTAGGAGACATTGGCTATGCAATTGAAAGTTATGTAACAAATGAAGGTTTTTCTGTCGCAAGAGACTTTACGGGACATGGAATCGGTAAAGAGATTCATGAAGAACCAGCAATTTTTCATTTTGGGAAACAAGGACAAGGGCCTCAGTTACAAGAAGGGATGGTGATTACGATTGAGCCGATTGTCAATGTAGGTATGCGATATTCGAAAGTAGATTTAAATGGGTGGACTGCACGAACGATGGATGGGAAATTATCAGCTCAATATGAGCATACACTTGCGATTACAAAAGATGGGCCAATCATTTTAACGAAGTTGTAATTGGAAATGAAAGAGTTTACAAAACTCGAACGAAAATAGTAGTTTTTAAAAATTCGTACGTGTTTTTTCGATAAATGCTTTTCAAAGTATAAAAAGTGCGTTATAATCCTTCTATAAAATAAATAGTTAGCTACACTCATATAATCGCGGGGATATGGCCTGCAAGTTTCTACCGAAGTACCGTAAATACTTTGACTATGAGTGAGGACGAATATAATTGCTTGTTTGGCATTCTTTTTTGCGAAACTCCAAAAGCGCGTCTCTCACTTGTAACGAGTGGTGGCGGCTTTTGGAGTTTTTTTATTGCATAAGAGGGGGAACAAACATGAAAGTATTACAAGAAAAGATTTTGAATGAAGGAAAGGTTTTATCTGGTGATGTATTAAAGGTGGATGCATTTTTAAATCACCAAATTGATCCAGTACTTATGCAAGAAATCGGAAAAGAATTTGCTAAACGTTTTAAAGAAGAGAACATTACAAAAATCGTGACGATTGAATCTTCAGGCATTGCACCATCTGTTATGGCTGCATTAGAGCTTGGTGTAAAAGTAATCTTTGCAAGAAAACGTAAATCGTTAACGTTACAAGATAATATGTACGTTGCAAACGTATATTCATTTACAAAACAAGAAACAAATGAAATTTCATTATCTCGAAATCATATTGATGAAAATGATCGCGTGCTAATCATCGATGACTTTTTAGCAAACGGTCAGGCTGCTTTAGGTTTAATGAGTTTGGTAGAGCAAGCAGGAGCAAGTATTGCAGGAATTGGAATTGTTATTGAAAAAGCATTTCAAGATGGAGGAAAGAAGCTTCGTGAACAAGGCGTTCGTGTTGAATCACTAGCAGAAATTGCATCACTTGATAACGGCACAGTTACATTTGTACAGCAAGAAACTGCGGAGGTGAAATAAACGATGAAGCAGCATCCATTTAAAATTGCATCGCTTGGTATGCAACATATGCTTGCAATGTATGCTGGAGCAATTATCGTTCCGCTTATTGTGGGCGGTGGACTTGGTTTAAATCAAAAAGAATTAACATATTTAGTCTCAATTGATTTATTAATGTGCGGCGTTGCAACAATTTTACAAGCATTATCAAATCGCTTTTTCGGTATTGGACTTCCCGTTGTACTCGGTTGTACATTTACAGCCGTTGGACCGATGATTGCGATTGGAAAACAATACGGTGTGTCTTCTATTTATGGAGCAATTATTGCTGCTGGGTTATTCGTTGTTATTTTTGCGAAATTATTTGGAAAGCTTGTAAAACTATTTCCACCTGTTGTAACAGGATCTGTTGTTACTGTAATTGGAGTTACACTTGTTCCAGCAGCAATTAATGATATGGCTGGCGGAGTAGGAAGTAAGGATTTCGGTAGTCTTGAAAATTTAGCATTAGCATTTGGTGTGTTACTATTTATCATCATTATGTATCGTTTCTTTGATGGATTTATTCGTTCAATCTCTATTTTACTAGGTCTATTGTTCGGTACAATCGTTGCAGCGTTTATGGGGAAAGTAAGCTTGCAAGCGGTTGGAGAGGCTGATTGGTTCCATGGTATTCAACCATTTTACTTTGGTACACCAACATTTGAATTAACACCAGTTATTACGATGATTCTCGTTGCTTGTGTAGGGATTGTGGAAGCAACGGGTGTATACTTTGCATTATCTGATATTTGCAATAAAAAAATCGGTGAAAAAGAATTAACAAAGGGCTATCGAGCAGAAGGATTAGCGATGGTGTTAGGTGGCATTTTCAACGCGTTCCCATATACAACTTACTCTCAAAACGTAGGACTTGTTCAATTAACTGGAGTAAGAAATCGCGTTATTATTTATACTTGCGGTGGTATGTTAATCGTTCTTGGATTCATTCCTAAAATCGCAGCTATTACAACAATCATTCCGAAATCAGTACTTGGCGGTGCTATGCTCGCAATGTTCGGTATGGTAATGGCATATGGTATTAAAATGTTAAGTAGCGTTGATTTTGGCAAACAAGAAAACTTATTAATTGTTGCATGTTCTGTCGGAATTGGGCTTGGGGTTACAGTTGTTCCTACATTATTCTCACAACTTCCTGAAAACATTCGTATTTTAACAGATAACGGAATTGTACTTGGAAGTGCGTCAGCAGTACTTTTAAATATCGTATTTAATATGGTGCCACAGCGTAAAGTGAAAGTAAAAGAAGAGCCGGTGTCTATGCAAAGTGCAGTAAGAGAAGCGTAAAAAAGCAAGGTCTCGTTATGAGACCTTGCTTTTCTTTTTAAGTGGCATCATTTTCCCGTAAGTACCAAGACGCCAAATGTACTCAAGTGGTCCGTATTGGTAATGTGAAAGCCACCAGCGGCTAATAAAGATTTGTAACGTGTAGAAACTAATGCAGAATAGTGGTCCAACCCATAGTGGAGCCAGATAATCATTTTTAAACAATAGCCCGAATACAAGTAATGTAACAATTGTATGCGAGATGTAATTTGTTAATGCCATTCGTCCAACGTATTGGAATGGACGTAATAACGTTTGCCATTTTTCTTTTTGTAATAAACGCATTAACGTGACAATGTAGAAGATGAACAATGTCTTTCCGCTTATCATCGTAATGCCCATAAGTGAAAATGGTGTGTATGGTTGATTGTTCATAAAGAAGTAAACCATAATAAACCACATCGGTAATGTTAAAATGAACATAATGATTTGCCATTTTTTAAGTTTTGGATCTAATTCCTTAGCACGGCGGAAAATGTCTTTTTTACCGGCATATAATCCGAGTAAAAACAATCCTAGTGTTTCAGGAAGCATAATAAGACTGTTACTTATTGCTTCAGAATAGAATGAATAGAATCTGTCTGTAATTTGTAAGCCCCAGTTTTCTAACGGCATAATGGCTATGGAAAGGCCTAGTTCATCTACCGGCACTAATAACATGACAAGAGAACCTAATAATGTGAACAATTGCATGAAACTTAATAGTACAATTGACCATATTAAAATAGTACGTGTCTTTCTTTTGTAAAATAAAAATAAGAAAAACCCGGTAATTGCATAAGTATGTAAAATGTCACCGTCCCATAAAAGAACGTAATGTAAGAACCCGAATAATAATAAGATAAGTAAGCGGCGAACAAACAAAGTTTTTGGACGATCGGTCTTCGCCTCAGCACGATTCATAAAAATATAAAAACCTAATCCGAATAAAAACGAAAAAATTGTATAAAATTTCGTTTGAATAAACATATCGTAAAATAGGCGAATATAGCTGTCTATCCCTTCGTAAATTCCTGTAATATCACGTGAGTCAACCCCGGCAATAATTGGCCAGTTAACAAGAAAAATACCTAATACAGCTATTCCTCTAATAATATCAATGGAGTGTATCCTCTCGCCTTGTGTGAGATTTTGTGTCATTTTTTTCCTCCTTGTTAAGTAATTCCCTTTTAGTATACAAAATGTAAGATGGAGGGGATAGGGGATATTTCCATTTTTTTAAACTGTTAAGTTATGTAGGATGAGATATAATAAGAGTGCACAACAAGTTTTAACCTTTTTCAAAACAGGCAGTAAAGCTCCTTCTTATAAGGAGCTTTCTTTATGAAAAGTGTTGATAATGATTCTCTTTAATGATAAAATGTATTCAAAAGTGATAATCATTATCAAAAAAGGTTGGTGCATGAGTATGGTATATGCATTAGTAGCAGGTACAGTTGCTGTATATGCAGTTATTGCAAAGTATGTTTTAAATGGAGTAGGAACAGCAAAATGAGTGATATGACATAAAATCCCTTTCATTTGTAAAAAGAATGAAAGGGATTTTTTATTTTTAATGAGAATATGCTGAAAATTTAGTATGATAGTAAAGTGAAACTGTAATCAATGGGTAGGTGTAACTCTCACTGGTTATGAGCTCGCAATTAGCGGGGAAAAGTATATACATCTTGGATAAAGGGGAACAAGGGGATGACAAACATAGTACAGACAAACGGTATGAAAAAACTTGTTTGTTTTTATGAAGAGTGGCAAAAACACGGCGATGCAGAGAATAGCTTAAAGTTGTTTGAAGTAATTCAAAAATATAAACGAGAGCAGCTTATGATAGCGTTCTGCGGTCACTTCTCAGCAGGGAAATCAACGATGATGAATCATCTATATAAAGCGCAGTTGTTACCAACAAGTCCAATTCCGACAAGCGCTAACGTCGTTAAAATTGAAAAGGGATTTGATCGTGTTGTTGTAACGATTAAATCTGGAGAACAGTACGAATATGACGGTGCATATTCAGCAGAAGAATTAAAGCAAATTTGTAAAGATGGCGATGAGGTAATTGGTGTTCATATTTATCGGAATGATGCACCAATTCCTGAGGGTGTTATGTTAGTTGATACACCAGGGATTGACTCAACAGATGATGCCCATCAACTAGCAACAGAATCAACGCTACATCTAGCAGACGTAATTTTTTATATGATGGATTATAATCACGTCCAATCGGAAGTGAATTTGCAATTTGTTAAAGAATTGAAACAACGTAATAAAACGGTTTATCTCGTTGTAAATCAAATAGATAAACATAAAGAAAATGAATTATCATTTGAGGATTATAAAGATAGTGTGAAACAATCGTTCTCTAACTGGGATATTGAAGTAGATGGAGTTTATTATACGTCATTACGAATGATGAACCATCCACATAATGAAATTGGAAGCTTAGAAACATTAATTACTTCTATTATGAAAGAAAAAGAGCAGTATGTAAGAGAGGGAATGGAGCGAGAAACAGAACATTTAATGGGAGAACATTTCTCGTTTATTGTTTCTGAAAATGAAAAAGCTCTTTTGACATATGAGGAAGAGTTAGCATCACCGCTTTTGATTTCAGAAATAGTTGAAAAGAAAGAAGAGCTAACGGAAACTAAACATCGCGAGGCTAGTAAAGAATCTCATGTGAGAAACGAATTTATAAAAGGTTTACAAGCTATATTAGATAACGCGTATTTAATGCCATTTGAAATGAGAGAATTGGCAAATGCATATTTAGAAACGAAATTAACAAAGTTTAAAGTTGGTTTGCTATTTGCGAAAGGAAAGACGGAGCAAGAAAAACAAAGACGTGTAGAGGCGTTTTATTCTGCCCTTCAAAAGACTGTTGAAACGCAACTTGATTTTCATGTGAAAGAATTTATTGTAGCCTTCTTAAAAGAAGAAGGATTGTTCACGGAGGAAATTGGGAAAGACATATATGCTTTAGAAATCGCTTTTGGACCAGAAATGTTAGCTGAAGTCATTAAACAAGGTGCAGGTTTCACAGGTGATTACTTACTTCTTTATACAGCGGATGTAGCGAATGAACTGAAGAAACGTTATTTTACAAAAGCACAGCAAATTTTTGATAAAAGTGCAGTTGTTTTAAAGCAAAAAGTGAAGGAAGCAGTTGCTCGTATGGAAGAAGAGATTGAAAAATATACGATGTTGCAAACGGCAAAAGAGACGGAATTACAATACAGTAACAATTTAGAGATATATGAAAGTTATTTACAAAATGTTTGGCACGAGCGTGTTGCTACACCAGAAGGATTGCAAATAGAGGAGATATTGCAACGTGAAAAACAAATTGTTAGTGAGAAATTCACACTACAAGAGCAGGAAATGGTAAATGATAACGTAGCGGCTCATGAAGAAGAGATAAAAGGAACGGCAGCTTTAAATATTCAGCGTATATTAGAGAAAGTGAAGAAAGCTGAAATGATATTAGAGCCATTGCCAGCGCTGAAACATGTACAGCAAGAGGTGATAGAAAAAAGGCGTCGTGTGGAAACGAAACAATTTACAGTAGCGTTATTCGGAGCTTTTAGTGCTGGGAAATCATCATTTGCCAATGCCTTACTTGGTGAGAAGGTACTTCCTGTATCACCAAATCCGACGACGGCAACGATTAATCAAATTTTGCCGGTTACAGAGGAAAAACCACACGGAACAGTAATGGTTCAATTCAAATCAAAGCAAGCTCTATTAGAAGATATGAAAGCTGTTTATAAGCTGTTTCATTATGAGATTACTACGTTAGATGAGGCGTTAGCACAAATTGATAAAGTTATGAAATATCCTTCACCGACTGGGAAGCAAAAAACAACATTTAGCTTTTTACGAGCGGTACAAAAAGGGTATGATGCAGTTTCTACTTATTTAGGAGAACAAGTACAAGTCACATTAGAAGAGTTCTCTGATTATGTAGCGAATGAAGAAAAATCATGCTTCGTTGAGTATATGGAGCTTTATTATGATTGTGCTTTAACAAGGCAGGGAGTAGCGCTTGTAGACACACCTGGAGCGGATTCTATTAATGCTCGCCATACGGATGTTGCATTCCAGTATATTAAAAATGCAGATGCTATTTTATTTGTAACATATTATAACCATGTATTCTCTCGTGCTGATCGTGAATTTTTAATTCAGCTTGGGCGTGTAAAGGATACTTTTGCCCTTGATAAAATGTTCTTCTTAATTAATGCGGCGGATTTAGCAGAGTCTGAAGAAGAACTTGAAATGGTAAAAGGTTATATCGCAGATCAGCTACTGCAATACGGTATTAGAAATCCGCGTTTATTTGCAATTTCAAGTTTATGTGCGCTTGAAGAGAAACAAGGAAAGAATGTTGAAAAAGAGAAGTATGGTATTTTACAAAACTCTGGAATTACTAAGTTTGAGGAATCATTTACGTCCTTTATGATGAGAGATTTAATGCTTGTTTCTGTGCATGCTCTATATGGTGCGTTGCAAGGGGCAAATCAGCTTTTAGTAAACATGATAAATGGTGCAAAGCAGGGGAATGAAGAGAAAGAGAAGCAAACGAAAAAATATGAAGCAGAGCGTGATCAACTACTTCATATTATTTCATCATATAGTGTACTTGCTGAAGAACAGGCGATGCAAAATGAAGTGAAAGAGTTGCTTTATTACGTGCAACAGCGTCTATTCCTACGTTATAACGATGTGTTTACTGAATTTATTAATCCGGCGTCACTTCGAACGGATGGAAATGTGAAAACACAATTGCAACAGTGTGTTATGGAATTAGTAGCATTTATTCAGCATGATTTATTACAAGAAATGCGTGCGACATCATTACGTCTTGAAAAATGGATAGACGAAGCGATGAAGCGTGCAAAGGACGAAATTGTAGTGAACTGTAAAGTAGAAAATCAATCAATTTCTATGAATGGAACAGTTGAGTATGAATATAAAGATATTACACATAAAGAACCGTTCCCTTCAGTTGAAATAAAAGATTTCAAAAAAGCACTGGCACATTTTAAAAATGAGAAAAGCTTTTTTGAAAAGAATGACAAAGCTTTTATGCAAGAAGACGCTAAATTTGTATTAGAACCGCTTGTATCAAACTATGTAGCCGATGAAAAAGATTTATTTGTCCATCATTATAAGCAAGAATGGGATATGAAGTGGAACTTATTCCAAAAAGTGATGCAACAAGATGTAATGAACTATTATGAAAGTATATTGTTTGCATTGGCTGAAACAATCGATGTATCTCTATATGAACAAAGTAAAGAACAATTGCACAATCAGTTAGTAGAGATTGAAAAAGAAATTTATGTTATATAGTCGTTATGAGAAAAAGATTCGTTCAATTTTCTTTTGCAGTACAGTATCTAAAGATTTGACAAATCCAGCAAATTCATCGGTAGAAATCATATGAGTAAGAACGAGTCGTCTGCCATCTGGTGTTTCACCGCATAAGACGAATGAAGAAAATTCGTATGTTTTATTTTCAACTACTAATTTTGGATAGGAATACGTGTCGCTTTTCTTCTTCTTTCCATCAATAGAGATGACGTTGCATTTTTTCTCATTGT
The DNA here is from genome assembly GCF_058792475.1 of Bacillus sp. MT94. NCBI lineage: Bacteria > Bacillati > Bacillota > Bacilli > Caryophanales > Bacillaceae > Bacillus > Bacillus sp. MT94. The sequence goes on from NZ_JBXAEZ010000006.1 coordinate 103,487, forward strand.
TGTCCATGGTGAATCCCTCCTTTCTATTATTTATGGTAGACAAGGAGGGTTTAGAACAATAGAGATGGGGGGATTTTTTATGTCTTTTGTAATAGAACGTATTTTAAAAGAGGCTATACCGAAGTCTTTATTGCTACTTGCTGATCCAAGTGAACGGCAAATAGCTATATATGTACAAAGAGGGTTAACATATGTAGCAAAGCAAGGGGATAGCATCATCGGTGTGTATGTTCTTTTGGAAACAAGGCCGAAGACGATGGAAATCATGAATATTGCGGTTGCAGAGCATTTGCAAGGAAAAGGGATTGGGAAGAAGCTATTAAGGCATGCCGTAGAAACTGCTAAAGGATATGGTATGTCAAAACTTGAAATTGGTACAGGCAATTCTAGTGTTTCACAACTTGCTTTATATCAAAAATGTGGATTTCGTATTTTTTCTATTGATTTTGATTACTTTTCGAAGCATTATGAAGAAGAGATTATTGAAAATGGCATTGTATGCCGTGATATGATTCGGCTTGCAATGGAATTGAATTAGAACGTATAACTTATTTAGGGGGAAGAGAAGATGGAAGTACATAAAGCAATTACAGCACATTCTCGTAAACAAAATGAAAGTGTAAAAGCATGTTTACAATTAGATGCGCAGCGTGAAGCAGCTATTGAAGCAGCCGTATCTCTTGCGTCAAATGGGAAAGAATTTTCGGTTGATGTCATTAATGTTGTAACAAAGCAAATTAATGATCTTGCAAAAAATGGTGTTACCTTGCAGCGTAAATATGTTACAGAAGAAATGGTTATGGAGTATGTAAGTCGTTTACAAGAGAAAGAAGGTCGTTAAAGATGATAGTTACAGTCGAATGGTTACGTGAGCATATAGAAGATGAGAACGTCCGTGTAATCGATTGTCGTTTTGATTTAGCGAATCCTAATTGGGGTAGAGAAAAGTATGAAGAAGAACATATTCCTCATGCGTTATATTTTGATTTGAATTTAGATTTATCAAGTCCTATAGCAGAACATGGTGGCCGCCATCCGTTGCCAAGCATTGAAGAGTTTGCGGACAAGCTTTCGGAGGTTGGTATTGATGAACATACGACAGTAATTGCGTATGACAGTCAAGCTGGTGCAAATGCTGCTCGTTTATGGTGGTTATGTAACTATGTAGGACATGAGAAAGTATATATATTAGATGGTGGTTTCCCGGTTTGGAAAGAGAATGGACTACCGACAACAACGGAAATTCCTGTTGTTATACGAAAAACATTTAAAACAAACATACAAGATCATATGCTTGTATCGATGGAAACAGTAAGAGAGAATATCCAGGCAGGTGCAGATGTTACGTTAATTGATTCAAGAGAGCCAAAACGTTATGCTGGTGTAGAGGAACTTGTCGATCATAAAGCAGGACATATTCCGACAGCAACAAACTATTTTTGGAAGGATGGAATGTTGCAATCAGGACAATTTAAGAATGAAGCTGAGCAACAAGAACGATTCCAAAATCTGTCGAAAGATAAGGAAACCATTGTATATTGTGGTTCTGGTGTTACGGCATGTCCAAATATCATTGCGTTAAAATTGGCTGGATTCCAAAATGTTAAATTGTATGCAGGTAGCTGGAGTGATTGGATTTCTTATCCAGAAAATCAAATTGCAAAAGAAGAAGATTAATCACTTGCATGCAAAAATAATTTGTATTAAAATAAGGTCACAAGCAAGAGATTGCTCGAAAAACTTTGTATTTTACACATTGGAAACAATGTGATAATATAACGACAAGTAAATAATACATCCTGCGGTGTACGTAACTTATTTATGTCTAAAACCGATGTTAGTTATACGGAAGCTCAATATTTAGCGACCATCATCAAGCCTTCCTTGTGGAGGAAGATGTACGGTAACTGTGAGGGCATCCACCTGCGATTAGCGGGTTTTTGGACATTTACGAGGAGCGGCACGTGCGGGGGTCTTATTTCAACTAACCTTATATAAAATTCCTACGGTGTACGTAGCTTATGCATGTCTTAAACCAATAAGTTTAATATGGAAGTTCAATATTTAAATGTAGCTAACAAGCCATCTTTTTAAGAAGGAAGTTACAAACATTTGTGAGAGCATCCACCTGTGAGAGCAGGTTTATGGACATCTAGAGAGAACGGCATATGTGGGGCTATATAAAAACCTTACGTTTTATACGTAAGGTTTTTTTGTTGCATAGATATATCAATATTATCTTGATTCACCTGTGAAGTTTCCGTAATAAATGTAGCACTTTCTGTCTTCATCAATCTCTCTTGAATCCAAGGAGAATTCCATAGACATGCCGTCTCGCTGAATATATATAATATCTGAATGAAGAGATGGTAAAATTTCTTCGTAGTTCCATACATCTTGACTATCTACTAAGCTTGAACTCGTTTCACTTAGTTCTCTAATTTCAAAACCGATGTGGGAGTATGTAGGGTCTGAAGGGTCATTGGCGAAAACTTCTTTTTGAATATAAATAACTGCTGTTCCGTCTGGATCAACCGAAGTTGCAGTAACAACATAAGTATTTTTCTCTTTAATAAAATATTCACAAGTCATGCGTGCGATAATTTCAGAATTAGAAATATTGGCGTAGTTCCATAAAGCAGGATACCCTTTCGTTTCATCATTAAGTCGATATTCTAAGCGCATTTAATCCCTCTTCTTCCTTTTTCTTCTACTTTATCATGCCATCCTATATAATAGGAATAGAATTTAAAAAGGGGAGTGCGAAGGTGACAAAAACGAAATGGCTAGTAGGTGGTGTCGTAACGTCTTTAATGACTGGCACTTTATTTGGCTGCGCACAAGATCTTCCCCCAAAACCGAATGATAATAGTTGTTCTGATTGGGATTGGGATGATGAACTTGGGGTATGGCAGTGTGATGATAGTAGTTCAGGTTATCGTGGGCATTATTTCTATGGTGGGCGATACTATCAAAATAAATCCACTTTTAAAAATTCATCGGCGTTTAAATCGTATCAATCGTCTGCTGAATTTAAAGGTGGAATTGGAAGCGGTTCAAAGGGAGGATTTGGGGGCTAAAATATGTCGCAATACATAAGGGATCGAAAAGAATTTTATTTAAAATATCCGAATTTTTGGTCGGATTTATATGAATGTGAGTATAGTTTGTTTCATGTTTTTTCTATAACAAATCAGACTTTGGACCAATTACACTTAGCGACTGAACGAATGGGGAAAATATTTTTTAAGACTGCTAGACTGCTGCGTAATTTAAGTGACGAACAGCTTCTAGATCTTGGCTTTCCATCCGCGAGTTTATCATTCATTAGAATGAAAGGGCTTTATCCTGAATCTGTAATTTCGCGATTTGATTTTGCTGTAACAGAGGATAATAAAATCAAAATGCTTGAGTTTAATAGTGATACACCAACTTTTATTGTGGAATGTTTTCGAATGAATGGGAAAGTATGTGAAAATCTAGGCTATGATAATCCAAACTCGGATCAAGAACGATTGCTATCTTCTGGTGTAACGAAAGCAGTAATGGAAGCGACAAAGGGATTAGATAATCCAAATGTTGTTTTTACAGCACATCATGAACATATAGAGGATTGGAATACCACTATGTATTTAAGTCAGCTATGCCATGTTGAAAATAAAGTAGTGCCAATGTCAGAACTTAGAATTACAAAGGATGCTCTAGTCGATAAAGATGGGGCGAAGATTGATGTTTTATATCGCCAAACATATCCGATAGAAGATTTAATTGAGGATCAAGATCCTGAAACAGGAGATTTGGTAGGTGTGGAACTGTTACAACTTGTAAAAGCCGGAAAGCTTTTTATAATAAATCCTTTGTCAGCATTTTTACTTCAGCCAAAATCAATTCAGTGTCTTATTTGGGGGTTAGCAGAAGAAGAGGTCTTTTATATAAATGAGGAACAACAGTGGATTAAAGAATATATGTTACCTACATATTTAGAACCAGATTTATTTTTAGGAAAAGGTTCTTTCGTTCAAAAACCTTCATTTGGGAGAGAAGGAGATACAATTACGATTCGCGATAAAGACGAAAATATTATGCTTCAAAATGCACACGAAACGTATAAAGCGTCACTGCCGATATTTCAAAAGTATACCGAACTGCCAGTCGTATCCTTGGAAACAGAAAAAGGGATCGAGAAACTGTCATATGTGTTTGGTTCGTTTTTAATTGCTGGAAAAGCGAGTAGTATCGGTATTCGTGCGGGAGAAAAGATTACAGGAAATGAATCGTACTATTTACCGGTAGGTATAAAAAGGAGGGGGAAAAATGATTAATTTTTTATTATATTTAGCAGTAACACTCGGCCTTTTATGTATAGGTCTGTTCTTGATGGAAGTGACAACGAAAGTAAAGGAATTTAAGTTAATGGCTCAAGGAAATAAGGCGGTAAGCTATGTGCTTGGAGGACGATTACTTGGGTTAGCTGTTGTTTTATATTCGACAGCAGCTAATTCAATTTCACTTCTTGATATGATTTCGTGGGGAGTAGTTGGGATTTTGGCTCAAATTATCGTCTTTTATTTAGCTGAGTGGCTTACACCACGCTTTAATATAAACAAAAGTCTCGAAGAAGATAATCAAGCAGTCGGTCTTTTTCTTATGTTTTTATCGCTTTCAATTGGGATTGTAATCGCTGGTTGTATAACTTATTAAAAACTTTACGTTTAAACGTAAAGTTTTTAATTTTATCCCGCTATTTGCCGGGCAGCCCGATTGGTGAGGGCTAATAATCAGTGGGGGATGAACAAAACCCCCACTGATTAAAGTTTCACTTTATATACGTTAGTTTGCCATACCTTTTGAAAAAATTGTAGGCTACGGTTGACATCTATTTTAAATAAGAGTAACATTTTCAATGTAATGAAAATAAGTCTCTGTTAGGTGAGGCTCCTGTATAGAGAAATGCTACTGCCCAAAAATGTCGAGAGACGCCAATGGGTCAACAGGAATGATCGAATTAAGGTTTTTCTTAACGTAGCTGGTAATGTACCTATGCTATACAGTGCTAAAACTCGGCGAGGGAGAGGTCCGTAGATTTCTAATTATATTAGAAATCGTTTATTTGTGTATGTAATGGCCACTACTCTCTTAAGGGTAGGGGTCTTTTTTGTTACCAAGCTATGAGTAATTTCATAGTATAAACTATAAAATTAAACGAGGAGGTGAGGAGCATGTCAAATTCTGACTCGGTTCCGTTACCCATATACTTCAAATCAAAAATATATGATGTAGGCAGGAAACGATTTGTTCCTCCCTCTATATTTATCACAATGTAGCGTTTATAAAGCGCTAGACACTTTCACAGTAAAGTGGATAAATTGAGAAACAAAGCGTTTCTTCCTATGTTGTAAAGGAGGAGACGATAATATGTTATATGCAAACAAAACTGTGGGTAACACGTCATATAAACTAAATAAAAAATCAATAAAAGAACAAACAATGCTCCAAAAAAATAAAGATTTATTAATTGAAATTGCAACAAGAGATGTAAAATCTGTATTTGCATATTTTAAAACAACAAGAGACGGACTATCAATGAAAGAGGCGCAAAAACGTATTCAAGTATATGGCCGAAATGAACTAACTTCAAAAAGAGCAATTCTTGCAGAAGTAATGATGAAGCTTGGTGGCATGATTCCAGGTTTTTCAAAACAACGTGTGTGTGATGAATTACAACGTGAAACGATTACTGTATCTAGAGTAGAATGTTCTAGTAGTACAGGGCTAAATAGTGAACTGAAAATGATGGAGATACCAGTGCAAGAACTTGTACCTGGAGATATGATTTTTCTTTCGGCTGGAGATGCTGTGCCAGCTGATGTACGTATTATTTATGCAGATGATTTATTAGTGAATGAGTCTGTGTTAACGGGAAACGAAGCGAGTATAGAGAAGTTTGAAAGCTGCTATCACCTTGAACGTAAACGATTTATTCCATTAAAACGGATGAAAGATTATAATCCACTTGAGCTTGAAAATGTATGTTTTAAAGGTTCACATATCGTTAGTGGAAGTGCAAAGGCTGTCGTTGTTTCTACTGGAAAAAATACGTATTCAGGCATATTGCATACTTGTTGTAGTAGAACGTCTTAATGTGTTAATGGTGCTAAATATACAAAAACAATGTATAATAGACAAAGTTGAGCAAAAACGTAGAATGGTAATCTATTTATATAACCTTACGTGATAACGTGAGGTTATTATTTTTTTAATAGGAGAGGAATTATGAAAAAAGTATTATTAGTTGATGGTATGGCACTATTATTTCGTGCTTTTTACGCAACAAGTGTCTACGGACAATTTATGAAACGACAAGATGGAACCCCTACGAATGGGATTCATGGTTATATGAAACACTTGTTAACAGCTACGCAAGCGATTGAACCAACACATATCGTTACATGCTGGGATATGGGAAGTACGACATTTAGAACAGAATCGTTCTCGAATTATAAAGCAAATCGTGCAGCGCCACCAGAAGAATTAATTCCTCAATTTGATTTAGTGCAAGAAATGACTGCGAAATTATCCATTCCAGTTATCGGTATGAAAGGCTACGAAGCGGACGATTGTATCGGTACGCTTGCAAAACAATACTGCAATGAAGCTGAAGTTTATATTTTAACTGGTGATACAGATTTACTTCAACTTGTTGATAAGAACGTTACAGTTATGCTTCTGCGTAAAGGAATTGGAAATTACGAATATTACACACCGGAGAAAATCATGGAAGAAAAAGGTGTAGAGCCGTGGCAAATCGTCCATGCAAAAGCTTTCATGGGAGATACAAGTGATAATTATCCAGGTGTAAAAGGTATCGGTGAAAAAACAGCGTATAAGCTTATTCAAGAGCACGGAACAGTATCCGCTGTACTAGAAAATGTAGAATCATTAACAAAAGCGCAGCGTACGAAGATTGAAAGTGATTTAGAGAACTTAAATATTTCGTTGCAATTAGCACAAATTCACTGTGAAGTTCCAATTTCATGTTTACTAGAAGAGGGATTACACACAATGGATGAAGAAAAACTTAGATTTGTTTGTGAAGAAATGAATTGGGGAAGACCTGAAATATTAATAAATATGCTATAAATAGTTTGGAAAGAGGGATGTTGCATAAGTCGAACTTTGACTTGGTGACACCTTCTTTTTGTTTTTGTAAACAGTATTATAGTAAATAAAATTATGTCGAACCCAATTTTAAATATATAAATGTTTCGACAAGATATAATGATAAAAGTTGATGGAAATAGTAATTTTTATAATGAAGTGAATTAATTTTAACATAGTTTTAGAGAGTCTTTTTTTCGTGTTCACAAAGTTGTCAGAAAATAAACGGAATTTTCATATGAAGTTCAAATAGAATTCACAACAATCAATTATTATAAGGACACACAGATAATTCTTTATCTTTTATATAAACCATCCCCCAAGGAGGACAATGAAAATGAGAAAAAAAGTGAGAAAATCTTTTAAACAATTATTAATTGAAAATAAACAATCACTATTAAATAATAAAGAAAATATGAAAGAAATTGAAGAGAGAATTGAGAAACGACATGTAGCATATAGTGATGCCAGTAATTAAATAAAATAAAAAAGATAGCCTATATAGGCTATCTTTTTTATTTTATTTTGAAAAAACGCTATTCATCTCTTTAATTTATGTAAATATGCAAGATATTTTTATAGTGTTTTTCTATCAATATTACTCATTTTTCGAGGTTGAAATTGGTATATACCAATTTTTGAGATTCGCTATTCATAATATTACAAAAAATGTTACAATACACTCAAATTTATACTATAAACTCATTTTAATATGAAAAATTGGAATGAAAAGAAAGGAGAGGAATATGAATAAAGATGTCGCTTTGAAATGATTATTATCATTTCATTAGGAGTTGATGTAAAAAGATGAAGAGATACGAAGAATTGGATTCTATAAGAGGGATTTCTTCATTAATAGTAATGATCGGTCATCATTTAATGATTTTTTCAGCATTTCAAAATTACAGCTATGAAGATAATAAACCATTTGTTGTGTATCTATTAAAAGAAACGCCTGCTCGTCTTATTTTTAGTAGTGGTAACGAATCTGTTATTATCTTTTTTGTTTTGAGCGGATTTGTTTTGTATGAATCTATTCAAAAAACCTATAGTAGCTATGGGTCATACCTTTTAAAACGTATATGCAGAATATATATTCCCTATATTGTGGCAATAATTATAGCTATTATATGCCAAGCTACAATTAGTGAATATGGTATTTCTTATTTAAGTGAATGGTTTAATCGCTCATGGACGATTGAAAGTTCTCCAAGCTTAATAGCGCAACATATTTTATTGGTTGGGAAATATAATACAGATGCATATAACGGTGTGATTTGGTCACTTGTCCATGAAATGCGAATATCAATAATTTTTCCGTTAATTTTGATGATTTGTTTACGAAAAACGTTAAGGTGTTCATTACCATTATTGTTTAGTTTTAGTATATGTTCTGTCGTAATATTATTTTTGTTTCGCTCGGGCTTAACATTAACAAGCTATGCATTAACGTTGCATTATACAGTGCTGTTTTTATTGGGGGCACTAGTTGCGAAGTATAAAAATAATTTAATAGTTTTTTATAGTAATTGTACTAAAAATACGAAAATTGCATGGTTTTTATTTGCGATTTTACTTTTTATGTATGAAGGACTTATTGGAGAAATGAAAGTACTCAATAATTTTATATTTCGAGACTACGTAGTGGCGATAAGTGCAAGTCTATTTGTCATATTAAGTTTGTCAATATCAACTTTGTCATCCTTGCTACGCAATAAATACTTGTTATATTTGGGTAAGATTTCTTACAGTCTTTATTTATACCATATTATATCGTTGTTTTCCCTTATATACATGCTCCATGAAATATTACCGTTGCCTATTATTTTAATTTTTTCACTTATATTTTCGTTTATATTTGCAATACTTTCGTATATATATGTAGAAAAATTTGCATTCAGAGTCGGAAAGTATGTAACAAAACAAGTGGATAGAAAGAAGAGAGGGGTATCTGTAAAGAGTGACTCGCAGGATGTTATTCAGAAAAGGACGGTGAAATAATTGAAGCAAGAAATGAGTATAAAAGATTTTCAACAATTATTGAAAAGAAGATTCGTAACGATTATTTTAACGATGTGTTGTTTAACCGCTTCTTTAGTTCTTATCTCTATGTATGTTTTAAAGCCGTCATATCAATATTCAACGCAAATTCTTGTTGGGAATTTAGATGAGTTTAATAAGGAAAATTCAACAAATAAAACACAAGAAAATAAGCAACTAGTAACATCGTATGTCGATATTTTAAAAAGCCCATTAATTATTTCAACAGTTAAAAAAACTTTGAAATTAGAGCAATCAAGTTATGAATTAGCACAAAAAATCTCGGTAGTGAATACGGACAACTCACAAATTGTAACTGTTACAGTAAAAGATTCCAATCCGAAAGTCGTGAAAGACATTGTAAAGACATTGGCAGAGCAATCACAAAAAAGTTTTCAACAGTACACAAATGTACAAGGTGTGAAAGTGTTGACGGATCCTGAGTTACAGGAACAGGCTGAAAAATTGTTTCCGAAATTTCAACTGATCATTCCTATTTCTTTAATTGTTAGTTTTTTTGTTGGGATAGGTTTAGCTGTATTTCGAGATTATTTTGATGAACGTATATACACGGAACAAGATTTAGAGAAAATAACAACAGTTTCTGTTATTGGTTACATAAATATGAAACCGAATAGAAAAAAGAAACCTACAGAGGTTGATAAACAATCATCTTTATATCGAGGTGAACATGTCGATGTTTAGGACAAAGAAACGGCTGCCATTCGATCTGCATGATGATCTGATGAAAGAGCAGTTTTATACGGTGTATCACGAGTTAAAAAAATCTGGAAAACAACTGTTCACAGTTAGTTCAACGAAGGACAGAGGTGTTGTTGCCTCACTTATAGTAAATATGGGTCTAGTGTTTGCAGAAATGAAGAAAAAGGTGTTACTTATTGATGTGAATTTTTCTGACCCTAAATTACATGTATTATTACAAAGTGATCACATGATAACCGTAAACGATATAATAAGCTCTTTCCCCTGTAATTATGAATCTTTTTCTAGTAATTTGTCTAAATACTTATATTGTATTCCTGCAAAAAAAACAGTACACACAGGGACGCCCTTAGTTGCTATGGATGAATTTGATAATGCGATTGCTAAGTGGAAAGAAGATTTTGATTACATTTTCTTTTATTCTTCTGAAGTATTTGATCTTCCTGCTACGCACATTATTGCAGAGAAATGCGATGGAGTGGTCTTAGCAGTTAAAAAGCGAAAAGATTCACTACGTACAGTGCAAAAAGTAATAGCGGATATAAATAGGAAAGAATGTGAATTAATAGGTATAATTTTATATTCTTGAATGTGGGGGTAACGATCCATGATTCGTGAAACAAATCAAGCCAAGTTGTATACGATTCCGGCTCAAGAAAAGCCTAGCATATTGAATCGAAGTGTAAAACGCTTGTTTGATATTATATTTTCAATCATATTGTTACTATTAACGATACCAATTATGTTGTTCTTTTGTATTATGATTACTTTAGAAACATCAGGGGCTCCAATTTACTTTCAAGAACGTTTAGGTATAAACGGGAAGAAGTTTAATGTATTTAAATTAAGATCAATGGTAAAGGATGCTGAAATAAATGGCCCACAATGGGCAAAAGAACATGATTCAAGAATTACAAAAGTTGGATTGTTTATAAGAAAAACGAGAATTGATGAATTACCACAACTTTTAAATATTTTAAGAGGAGATATGTCTTTTGTAGGCCCTAGACCAGAGAGAGAGTTTTTTTATAATGAGTTTGATACGTTTATTCCAGAATTTAAGGATCGTTTAATGGTAAAACCAGGATTAACAGGATGGGCACAAATAAATGGAGGATATAATCTTGATCCAAAGGAAAAGTTGAGGCTGGACATGGAGTATATTGAAATGAAAACATTTCGGATGGACATCCGTATTTTATGTAAAACCGTTTTAATTGTATTGAACGGTAATGGTGCAAGATAAATATATATGTAAACAAACAACATATGTAAGTAGGTTACTTGCAAAGGAGAACTTGTATGGGTAGATCTATTCTAAACAATATTATCCATCTATTTTATAGTACGATTTTAGCTAACCTTCTTCAGGCCGTCAGTTTAATTGTTTTAGCAAACTTTTTTAACGCACAACATTATGGGATGTTTAGTGTTGCCATAGCAGTGACGTTTGTTATGTTATTTTTTACAGACTTAGGACTTAGTAATACGTTTCTTCGAGAAGGGGCAAAGGATGGAGCAGATTTAGAGAAGATTTTATCATCGTATATAAAAATAAGGATGATTCTACTTATTCTTATTTCTATAATCGGTTATATTGTTATTCATTATATGTATGCGGATAAAAATTTAATTTATATGATGATAAACGTAATGTTTTTCATGTTAATAGGATTAACTTGGCAAAACATAGGAATTGCCTATTTTCAACTGACGGAACGTATGAAGTATATAGCGCTCATTAAAGTTGTATCAGCATCGGTTGTCATTATAATTACATGTTTTTGTATTTTCGGAGAGTTACCGGTGTATGTAACGGCTCGCTTATATGCTTTTGGGTATATGATTGGTGGTTTATTCAGTATATATATCATGAGAAGAAAGACGAAAATGAATATGAAAGTCGTAATTCATAAAGCGTTATTTTGGCAATTAACTCCCTTTATTATTAGCGGTTTTTTAATAATGAGTACGCCACAATTAGCACCTATCTTGCTTAACTATACATTGCCATTAAGTATGGTAGGTGTTTTTGCAGTGGCGTACCGGATGCCGGCAGCTTTATATCAAGTACCAGGGGTAATTGCAGGTGCATTTTTTCCAGTGCTCTTTAAGCATTATAACCAGAATAATATAGAAGAGCATACGAAATTAAATTTGCTTCAAATTAAATCAATGGCGATTGTAGGGATATGTATGACGATCGGTTTATATCATTTAGCACCATACTTTATTTCTATATTTTTTCATGAAGAATGGAGCAATGCAGTAGAGCCACTCCAAATATTATCATTTCTTATTGTGCTACAAAGTTTAAATATTGCTATTGCTGACGGTTTAACGACGAGTGGATGTCAAAATAAGAGAACTGTTGTGCAGTGTGTAGCATTGGTGATAGGTGGGGTTATGCTTTATAGCTTTAGTAGTATTGGTGGAGTGATAGGAGCGGCATATGCTATGGTTTTATTTGAAATCGTCGCTTTAGTGGGATACATAGCGGTAAGTGTAGTGAAGAAAAAAATTGTATTCCAAATTGTAATACCGTATACAATTTATTTTGGTGTAACCTTTATTGGAGTGCAATATATATTGCATACATATCATTTAATTGCGCTTGTTCTTAATATATTAATCGTAGTAGCTGCCATATTCCTATATGATTATGAGCTGAAAAAACTTCTTCTTTCTTTTATAAGAAAAATACGCAAAAAGGATTATATTACGAAACAGGGGATATAGCCTATGGAAAATAATATGAAAGTATCGATGGGATGGATTATTCTTCTAATATTATTTGTTATGTTAAGTAAATACAATTTATATATTGGATTTTCATTGAAGATATATATGATTTTTTTAGTCATATATTTTTGTTTAACAATTAAAAACTTTCATATTCAAAAGTTATATTTTCATGAAGTTGTATTTTTACTGTTTTATTTCATTTATTGTTTAAGTGGAATTCTTTCTATGTATTTAAATGCTAGTATTCGTATGATTTTTGGCGTGCTACTCGTTTTAGGATGCTATTTTATAATGAGGAATTTATTGGGGAATACTGAAATAGTGGTACTTGAATCATCTATTGCTTATGTAGGAGTAGTATTTAATGTTGTAAGTCTAATACTATATATAATTGGTTTACAATACTTTAGTTTATACGGTGGAGAAGAGAGAGAAATTTTTGCTGGGTTATTAGTGGATAGAGGATATCCACGATTAATTGGATTGCTAGATGATCCTAACATTTTTATTTTTTATAATACAATATTTTTTATGTACTATATGACGAATTTACAAAATATTACTAACATCTTAGGATTGATTTTATGTGTTACAACAAGTCTATTAACCTTTTCAAGGGGCGGTATATTAGCGCTTGTACTTGTCGTTTTTATATATATATGTATGTCTAGTTTCGCCAAAAAAATAAAAATAATTATGAGTTTAGTATTGTTTAGTGTAGTTATTTTTAGTTTATCGAATAGTGTAATGGGGGGCCAATTAGATGATATATTAAATAAACGAATTTCTGATTTTTCCCATGATAATGGAAGTGGTAGATTTACATTATGGGAAGCTGCTTTTAAATATTATTTATCTAATCCATATATTGGAATAGGCGCTTTTAACTTTTCGAATTATTATGAGTATCAATTTAATGAAAAATTATATGTACACAATACATTTTTAGAAATTTTGTCTGAATCGGGTACAATTGGTTTTCTTCTATATAGCGCGTTTTTATTCATATTAATGTTCAAGCTAGCGCAGCATACTTTGTTTCGTGAAAAACCATATCTTCTATTGACTATGATTGCATTTTTATTTCAGATGATGTCATTGTCACTCATTATTAACGAAGCGTTCTTTTTATTTTTAGCAGTTGTTGTGAAGTATATTTCAATATATGAAGGAAGGGGAAAGATAGATGGTAAAATGTCTATCAGTACATAACGAGCCTAACGAGCCGCCTTATGTTTCTGTAATAACACCTTCTTATAATAGTATACGATTTATAGGTGAGACAATTTCATCTGTACAGAATCAATCGTATGAAAACTGGGAAATGATTATCGTTGATGACGGTTCAACCGACCAATCTGCCGCAAAAATTAAAGAGATAATAGAAGGAGACTCACGAATTAGGTTATTATCATTAAAAGAAAATGTTGGTGCTGCTAAAGCTCGGAATTTAGCGATCCAAGAGGCAAGAGGAAGGTACATTGCCTTTTTAGATAGTGATGATATATGGTTGCCGCATAAATTGAAGACACAATTGTTATTTATGGAAGAAATGAATATTGCTTTTTCATATGCGTCGTATAGTTTAATTGATGAAAATGGTAATGAATTAAATCGTGAAGTGAGTGCACCAAAATCTGTTGACTATCATTATTTAGTAGGAAATACAATTATCGGTTGTTTAACAGTGATGATTGATCGTGAAAAAATTCCATATGTCGAAATGCCTAGTATACAGCCGGAAGATACAGCGTTATGGCTGAACTTATTACATGAAGGGTATGAAGCAAAAGGGATACAGCAAGTGTTAGCAAAATATAGAATTGTTACAAATTCTGTTTCTAGAAATAAAATTAGAGCAGCTTTCCGGTATTGGAAATTGTTAAGGGAACAAGAACGACTGAATTCGGTGCAAATTTTTTACTATTTTAGTAAGTATGCTTATCATGCTTATAAAAAAAATAAAATTAATGTAGTTGGGAAGACGCAATTATGAATATACTGTTGATGACAGATAAATTGATAACTGGCGGAGCCGAGAGCTATTTCTGTAAATTGGAAAGTAATTTGCGTTATGATGATTTTAAGATTTATACAGCTGCAGGTGATGGAGAACTATATGAATCTCTTACTAGAAAAGAAAATTTTATATTACTTAGTCGATGGAATCATTTGAGAAATATTTATTATTTACGAAACGAAATTTGTAAACGAAAGATAGAACTTATTCATGCAAATAGTTTGCGAATGGTATTATATGCTTTTCTAATTCAAAAGTTTATTAAAAAAAAGATGAAAATTGTTTATACGAAACATAATGTAACGATATTAGAAAAGAAAATACCAACGCTTTTTCGTTATTTCATGAATAAATATGTAAACAATATTATTACAGTAAGTGAGTTTGAAAAGAATAATTTAATTTCAATTCATGTAGCAGAAGAAAAAATAAATACAATTTATAACGGTGTCGATATTGAAAAGTTTTTATTCCAGCAGAAGAAGAAAGAACCTACATATAAAATAGGGATATTAGCTAGATTATCCAAAGAGAAAAACCATCAACTATTTGTCAAAATTGCAAATGTGTTGAAAAAGAGAAATGATTTTATGTTTTATATTGCTGGTGATGGACCAGAGAAAGAATCGATTATGAAAGAAATAGAAAAATATGGATTGCGGCAAAGGGTGAAGATGCTAGGGAATATTTCAGAGCCGCATGAGTTTATAGGGAATATGGATGCCTTACTTTTATTATCTTTTCGTGAAGTGTTTCCAATGGTAGTAATTGAAGCGATGGCTACAGGGACACCAATTGTTTCAATAGATGTTGGCGGAATAAATGAAGCGGTAATAGATGGAGAATCAGGCGTTTTGATATCTGAATATTGCGAATCCGAATTCGCAAGTGCACTTGAAGAACTACAAGGGAATGAAGAAAGGGTAAATGATATTAGATTGAAAGCACGAGAGAAAGCAGTGAGGTATTTCTCGTTAACTAAAATGATAGAAGAAACGAAAAATATATATGAGTTAAACAAATGACCGGGTAGGTCGTTTGTTTTTTTTATTATAGAAACTTTTAAGAGAGAACTCACATATTATATGAAAAAAGGTAATATGAGGAGTGAATTTATTTTGTCAGAATATATTTCTTCCCAAGAAGATTGTGCGCCAGAAAGTAGCGTTCACATTGATTGTTTTGGCGCAGTTCCAAACTCGGTAAATGATAGCTCATTAGCAATTCAACAAGCTATTGATTATTGTGTAGCTAACCGAATTTCGACAGTAAAAATTACAGGAGTAAATACGTACAAAATTGTAAAGCCGATTGTTATTAAATCAAACGTAAGATTAGAGTTAGATCCTACCGTAACGCTGCAAATTGATGGAGATTTTAATGCATTTGAGCTACAAAGTAACGCTTCGATAGTTGGTGGTACTATTCAAGTTATAAATCCATTGTTTCAATCTGCTGTTATTTATGTTTCTGGTTCACAACAAATCGAAGTACCTAATCAATCTGTTATATCAAATATAAATATAATAAATACAACTCCATCGTATAAAGGAAAAGCTATACATTTTTATTGTCAAAAGGCATGGGATTATATTAGTTTCTTTCAAGTTAAATTTATTCAAATTAAAAACTTTCAAACTGCAATATATTTAAAAACAGAGTATATAGATGATATTAATACACCTTGTTGGATTAACGCCAATGTATTTCAATCTATATTTATTGATGGATGTGTGTATGGGATTGAAGTAGATGGAAATAGTGATTTGCCAAATGAAAGTTCAGGAAATACGTTTCATGATATTCAAGTGCAATGTAGACAACAAACGAACAAAGTAATTCGTTGTTCAGGTGCGTATAATACATTTGATTGTATGATCTGGGATACGTACCGGATGAGTAGTGAACAAATTGTCATTGAATTTTCTTCCAATTCTCATCGTAACTACCTTTTTTCAAATCTGCTTTCGACAACTATTGTAGATAAAGGACAATACAATGTTTGTAAGTCTACTTATGAAGAATCCCTACGAATTCAGTTACCTTTGACGTTAAATAGACCTCATTTAATAGGAAATCAAGATGATATTTTAGTAAATGCTCAGCAGAAATATAACGTTAAGCAAGTAAGTGGAAAAGTGCCGTACGGGGGAAATCTCACAAATTGCTTTAATTTAATAGATGAACAAAGTGTAAACTATATTGACGTTCCAGATAGTAATCCAGTTGTAATTGAACTGGATTTTACGAAAAAACCAATACAAATGTTAAATTGTTTTGGAATGTATTTTGGGTGGGGAGAGAGTCCAAAGAAAATTAAAATTGAATATGCATTAAGTGCAACTGGAAGTTGGGTTATCGCGTTGGATGTTCCATTAAATGTTGGCGATACAATTATATCGAATATGAAGGCGAGTCAGTTATATAAAGTTAGAATTACATTAAGTGGTTATTCTCAAGACCATAAGCGTTTTCGAATTAATCGTATCTTTGCAAGATCTTCTATGGAAAATGGGAGTGCTTGGTTAGCGACAACTGGAGGAAGAATGTTTGGAGATATTGAAATAGAGGCAAGTAAAGGTATAATCATGAAGACTGCTAGTGGAGTGAAATGGAAAGTTACTATTAATGAAGCTGGCCAACTTATTACGACTAAAATAACTTGAGATGGTGTTTAATCGTATATCATTGGACGAGTTACAACGTAGTGGAATATAGGTAATGAAAAAGAGATTGTAATTTGGTTTCAACCAAACTACAATCTCTTTTTTGTTTCAATTACTTCCACCAAATCCAAGTCCAAAGGTAATTTCGTACATTTCGAGGAGTAATACGAATGAAGCGCTCACCGTCAAAGAAGCAATTTAAATTTGGAAGTGTTTCATCTGGATTTTCTGGAACAAAGGTGACGATGTTTTCGTTACTTGTAACGGTTACTGTAATTGGTGGGTCGGTAGGTGAGACTTGAAGTTGTAACGAAATATTGGCCGTATTTTTAAATTCATTATTAACAGGTGGACTTATTACTTGTACTGTGAATAATACGATAATTGTTTCGTTTGGTTCCAAATTAGTAGCGACTAGGAAACCGATATTCGGATTCGCTAGTGGAGAGCGTTCACCGTTAATAAAGACAGTGCCGTTTATAAATTGTAAACCTGCTGGAATAGTATCTTGTAATGAAATATTTGAGAGTGAAATTTTGGAAGTATTCGTAATGCGCACCGTGTAATCAAAATATTGATTTAAATAAGCAGAGCTGACGGAAGCATTTTTCGTGACTGTTGTAGTTATAAATTGAACTGGTATACGAACGATATTTGAATTAACAATGAAAGTAATAATTGGATCCTGTGGTGTCAATTGAAAGGCAGCGGTAACTGTTGCAGAATTTATAATTGTACTGTTTGAAGGAATAGAAGTTACGAGGACTTGAAATGTTATAGTTGCTACTGAATCTGCAGGTAAAGAGCCGATATTAATACCAGTGTCTGGACGAACATTTGGAACGGGAGTACCGTTAATTGTTACGCTGTTTTCTATAAATGTTGTACCAGCTGGAATTGTGTCTATAACAGAAGTGCTGATTGTCGGAATTGGGGAGTGATTAAATACCGCTAATGTGAATGTAATGATATCTCCTATAACGACAATAGATTTGTCAGTTGTTTTTTCAATACGAACCATCGGATCAATGACTGTCGTTGTAACGGTATTTGTTTGCTTTGTAATTGTAATAGGTGGTTTTGTTGGATCAATGATAACGGTATAGGAAACAGAAGCATCGTTATTAATTGTAGGTTGAAGAGTAGAAGAAGATATTGTCACTTGGAACGTAATAAAGACAGAGTCATTAGGAGCAAGATTTCCTAACGTAATACCATTTTCAGGATTCTCATTAGGCTGATTGATTCCGTTAATCGTAACACTACCAGCAACAAAAGTCGTATCTATTGGTACGGTGTCTATGGCAAGAAGGTTTTCAATCGTTACATTACCGCTATTCGTAATCGTAATTGTATACGTCAAAGTTTGAGCAGGTAAGGCATTCGTTACATCAACAGATTTTATGGCAATGACATTATCATTTTGGACAGTAGTTGTGACGGTATTTGTTGTAGTCGTATTTGTAACAGGTACGTTATTTGGGTTGACTATATAGTTAAAAGTAGTAATTGCGTTGTTGTTTAGTTCATTTGGTGTTGGAATAGAAGTCACAGTTACTTGGAATGAAACGATAGCATTTCCGTCAATAGTTATAGTACCAAGTGGTATGCCGCTTACTGGATTCGCTCCTGGAAGAGTTTCTCCGTTTACAATGACGCTATTTTCTATAAACGTAGTACCTTGAGGAATAATATCTTGAATGATCACATCATTTGTTGCAACATTACCGGTTTGATTTAGTGTAATCGTATATGTTAACGTATCACCAACCGTTGCAAATGCAAGGTCAACAGCTTTATTACTATTCAAATTTGCGTGATTAATTTCTGTTGCGGCAGCTGATGAAATAATAGTTTCGGTAATAGGTGGTCGATCTGGTACCGTGTATTCATATTTAATTGTACTCGTGTTAGAGATTGGATTTGTTTGTGGAATCGAAGTAACCCGTACTTGGAATAGAATAGTTGCTGTCGTATTAGGTGGAATGGTATCAATTTGTATACCGTTAAGAGGGTTGTCATTTGGCCGAGCGTTGCCGTTCACGATAACACTATTCTCTATAAAGCTCGTATTTACTGGGATGATATCTGTAGCAATAATGTTTTCTACTTGTATATTCCCATTGTTTGTAATGGAAATGGTATAAGGGATAATAGTTTGTAGGTCAGCATATTGGATAGGCGTTGTTTTTGTCGCAATTACATTAGCAGAAATAACTTCAGTGGAGGTAATATTGCTAGTCGATATTTGTTCTTCCACGTTTATTGTATAACGAGAAGTTGATTGATTTTGAACATGGCCGCTAGCAGGAAGAGCTACGACAGTAACAGAAAATGTGACTGGGATAGAAATATTAGGAGCAATCGTTCCTACAAGTATACCTGCACCTGGATTGGCGTTAAGCTGAGGAATGTTATTTACTAAAACGCTACCGTCAATAAAGGTTGTTCCATCGGGTATATTGTCTGTAAATACAACAGCAGTGGCATCCGTATTCCCTGTATTCGTTAAAGTTGTTGTATAAGTTAAAATGTCACCAATTGTTACAGAGGTCAAATCAACAGTTTTAAGTGAAACGATATCAGCATCATTAATTTGAACGAAAGTAGTATTGGAAGTAGTAGATTTTTGAATTGGTGCAAAGTCAGGATTGAAAATAAAGTCGTAGACGATGTTTGCAGTATTAGGTGTTGGATTTACAGCAGGTAAATTCGTAACGGAAACTTGGAATGTTATTGTAGCCATTTGACCTGCTGCGACATTAGGAATGGAAAAGCCGATATTCGGATCTGCTGCAGGAAGTACAGTATTGTTAACTATTACACTTCCTGGAATAAATACTGTTCCATCCGCTATAGTATCTGTAAAAAAGATGGAGTTAGTTGTAGTCGATCCATTATTTTGAATGAATACTGTATATTCAATGGTTTCATCAATGTTAGCTAATACAGTATTAGCGGATTTTGTAGCAATAAGAATAGCATCAATAAATTGTATATTTGTACTATTGGAAGAGGTTGTTTCTGAAATTGGTGGTCCGCTTGGGTCTGGTCGATACTCATAGTGAATGACGGCGATATTATTAATGTTATTTTGTGGCGGTATAGAGACTACACTTACTTGGAACGTAACAATAATCGTATTATTTGGAAGAATTATATCAAGATTGATACCGGTAATTGGATTTTCGTTAGGTCTTGGTACGCCATCTACAAGAATGCTATTTGGAACGAATGTGGTGCCAGCAGCAATTGCGTCAAGTAGGAGAGTATTTGTAATAGGTATTGTACCGGCGTTTGTAACTGCGACTGTATATGTGATGATTTGACCGATACGTGTAATGGATCTGTTAGCGGATTTAATTGCACTAACATTTGCCGTTCGCACTTCAGTATTTACTGCATTTGATAACGATCTACGCTGAATAATTGGAGAACTAGGGTCAATTTGGTATTCGTACGAAGTGTCTGAAATATTAATGACTGTATTGCCCTCTGGTATATTTGTAAGTTGTACTTGGAATGAAATAGTGACTGTTTCATTTGGTTGTATCGTGCCGAGAGTTACTCCGTTTTCAGGATTAGCGCCAGGCTGAGTTACATTATTTATTGCTAAGCTATCCTCAATGAATATAGTACCTTCTGGAATGTTATCAATGAACACGGTATTGTTAGCCGGAACGGTTCCTATATTTTGTAGTGTATTTGTGTAGGTAATAATTTGCCCGATTGATATGAAATTTACATCCGCGCTTTTAACAGAAATAATATTTGCATTTTGAAGTGATGTTGTAACAATGTTAGAATTTGCAGAGCGATTTACTGGTGGGGCTGTAGGAATACTTACATATTGGTAAGTTGCTGAAGATTGATTTGCAATTTCGGTTTCAGTAGGTGGATTATTTGTTTGCACTTGAAATAGTATCGTTTTGGAACTGTTTGCTGGAATTGTTCCAATCGGTATTCCGTTTTCAGGATTTACACCTGGCTGAAGGACACCATTAATTGTGACACTATCGGGAACGAATGTAGTCCCAGCTGGAATAAAATCTGTGAAATTAATATTTATTGCGTCAACATTACCGATATTTTTCACTTCAGAAATATAAAGTATAGTTCCACCGATATCTACAGTTGTTGGATTGGATGTTTTAGTAATTGTCAATTGTGCTTGCACGAAATTTGTAATGACGATATTACTAGTAGATGTTTCAGTAATAGGCGGTTGCCCTGGGTCTGGTTGGATTGTATATGTTGTATTGGATTGATTTGTAATCGATTCTTGCGAGAATGAATCGTTAATAAGAATTTGGAACGAAATAAGATGAGTAGCGTTTGCTGCTAGGGTAGGTAAAGTAACACCTACATTTGGATTAGCACCAAGTATAGTTGTTCCGTTAAGTGTAAAACTATTTTCTACGAATGTAGTATTTGGGGAGATAGTATCTGAAAATATGAGATTAGTAGCTGGAATATTTCCGGTATTTTCTAGTGTTATTGTGTAAGTCAAAATATCACCTGTTGTTGCTTGTTGTGAATTGACTCCTTTTAAAGAAAGGATAGTCGCATCCGAAATTTGTGTGAAAGCAGGATTAGACGTAATTGTTCGAGAGATGATAGGGGCAGTTGGATCGGCGATAAAAGTATAGTCAATACGGGCTGTATTAGAAATTGGGTTCACGCTTGGAATAGATTGAACGATAACTTGGAATGTTACAGTGACGTTTTCTGACGGTGCGATGGAGTTTAATGGTATTCCTACGTTAGGATTGGCACCTGGAACGGAAATACTATTAATAGTTACGCTATTCGGAATAAATGCAGTTCCTTCTGGGACCAAATCTGTTAAAGTAACTGTATTTGCAGTAGTATTTCCGTTGTTTTGAACGACTACTGTGTAAGTGATTGTACCGTCAGTAGATTGTACGAGAGAATCTGTACTTTTAATTACGGATAACGATGCATCAACAACAGCTGTATTAACCGTATTAGACGAGGATGTTGCTGTAACAGGAGGTTGACTTGGATCGACAATATACGTGTAACTTGTAAGTGCTTGATTTATAATCGCTCCTTGCGGTGGAATAGAACTTGCAAGAAATTGGAACGTAATAGTAGCGGAATCACCTGGTGCGATAATACCAACTGGAATACCGAGAGTTGGACTTGCATCTGGAAGTGAAATCCCGTTGAGCGTAACACTATTTGGAACAAATAATGCTCCTTCAGGAACTCCGTTAATGAGTAATACAGAGTTTGCAGGGAAGTTTCCAGTATTCGTTAATGTTGCTGTATACGTAATTATATCCCCGATAGATACAATTGAACGATTTGCTTGTAAAACAGTTGTAACAGTCGCGTTATTAATTTGTGTTGAAGCGCTATTAGAATTTATTGTGCCTGTAACAGGAGGAGAGGCCGGATCAACGATGAATGCGTATTGAATAGATGCTACGTTTGTAATCGGATTTGAAGGTGGAGTTGATGTAACTATGACTTGGAAAGTAACGGTTAAGGAACTACCTGCGCTAACTGTTCCGACATTAACTCCATTATTTGGATTTGCGCCTGGAATGGTACTTCCATTTACAGCAAAACTATTTTCAACAAAGGTCGTACCTGCTGGAACCATGTCTGAGAAATTTACATTCGTTGCATTTGTATTGCCGCTATTTTGAATCAAAACTGTATAAGTGATCGTATCTCCAATATTTGCAAAGGCTGTATTAGCAGTTTTTACAGCTGAAAGTATTGCTGAATTAATAGAGGTAACGAAGACGTTCGTTTCCACATTGCCAGGTTGAGCCTGTAATGCATTGCCTACGTTATATTGGAAGTTAACAAATCCTAAGTTTTGGAGTTCAGGTGTGAACGTTGTTGGATTACTTACGATTTGTACTTGGAATATGATTGTAACAGTTTGATTTGGATTGATTGTATTTATGCCAACACCGTCAATGATAGAAGCCGATGGTAATGGAGTGCCATCAACAATAACTGATCCTGCAACAAATTGTGTCCACGATGGTAAAGGGTCTGAGAATATAGCGTTGTTAGCAGGAATATTGCCTGTGTTCGTAATAGTCGTTGTATACGTAATTGTATCACCAATCGTTGCAAAAGTTTTATCTCCTATTTTAATAGTATTTAAAATAGCACTTTCAATTTTTGTTGTAACGTTGTTAGAAATAATATTTTTTGAAACTGGAGGATTAGCTGGATTAACGATATGTTGAAAGCTAACGCTAGCTTGATTAGTAATTGGATTTATAGGCGGAATTCCATTGGCGAAAATGTGAAATGCTACGATGACAGATTCGTTTGGCGCGATATCACCGATTGGAACGCCTGTAATGATATCTGCATTTGGGATGCTAGTTCCGTTTAGTGTAAAGCTATTCGGTTCAAAGGAAGTTCCGTCTGGAATAAGGTCGGTAAAAATAACATTCGTTGCACTCACATTTCCGCTATTTGTAATTGTAACGGTGTAGGTAATATCCTGCCCGATATCTACCGTAGATACATCTGAATTTTTTTGTGCAGTAAGGATAGCGCTATTAATTTGTGTTGTCGTTGTATTAGATTGATTGGAAGTTGTAATAGGTGGCTGGCTAGGATCAACGACATAATGATATGTGGTAGAAGCAGAGTTAGAAATGGGATTAAGTGTTGGAAGTGTAATAACAGTTGCTTGAAATGTAACGATTGCCGTATTACCACCATTAATGGAACCAATATTTACACCAGTTGATAAATCGGCGTTTGGAATGGTTTGCCCATTAGCTGTGAAACTATTTGGAACGAAACTTAAATTGCTATCAAGAATATCGATAATAGTTACATCAGTTGCGGTCACATTCCCGGTATTAGGGAGGTTAAGTGTAAATGTTATTGTATTACCAATATCCGCGAAAGTAAGATCTGCTGTTTTTGTGCTAATAATAGTTGCGTTGTTTATTTGAAGAAGTGTAGTGTTGGAAGTAGCTGCACTTGAAATGGGGGGATTAACAGGATCAACAGTAAACTCATACGTCGTTGCTGCTGTATTTGGTGCTGGGTTACTAGGGGGAATATTGTTTACTGTAACTTGAAAGACGATACTATATATTTCATTTGGTGGAAGTGTTGCAAGTAATACACCTGTATTTGGATCCGCGTTAGGTTGTAAAACGCCATCGACAGTTAATGTGTTAGGAACAAATGTGAGTCCACTTGGTAATGCATCTGTGAATACAATATTAGTTGCATCGGAATTGCCTACATTGGTAATAGAAGTAGTATAAAAAGCAGTTTGCCCGATATCTGCAAAGGATACACTTTCATTTTTCGTCATAGATAATATTGCTTCTTTAATTTGTGTTGAAACAGGATTACTAATTGAAGTTTCTGCATCAGGTGGTGAGACTAATTGGTACGATGTTGATGAGAAATTTACAATTGGGTTTTGGGTTGGTAATGAGGTCACATTTACTTGGAATGAAACAGTTACTGTAGCCCCAGCTGTTATCGGCCCAATATTTACACCGTTTGTTGGATCTGCACCACTTTGAGGAATTCCATTAATAGAAAATGAATTTGTAATAAATGTCGTTCCGCTCGACATAGCATCTGTGAAAATAACATTTTGTGCGGAGGAATTTCCATTGTTTGTTAAAGTGACAGTATAAGTGAGTGTATCTCCGATGTGGCTAAAAGCTTTATCAACTTGTTTCGATGAAAGAATGGTAGCAGTATTAATTGTAGTAAACGTTGTGTTTGAAGTAACATTTCTTGAAACAATAGGTGCATTGGGATCAGCGATAAATGTGTAAGAAGCACTAGCGGAATTGGCAATAGGATTTTGAACAGGGGTAGAAGTAGCAGTCACTTGAAATGCTATAGATATTGAGCTGTTAGGGGCAATTGATCCAATCGTTATGCCTGTATTAGGATTCAATCCAATTTGTGTGATTCCATTTATTGTAACGCTGTCAGTAATAAATGTTGTACCATCTGGTATAAGATCAGTGAAAGTAATATTCGTTGCATTTGTATTGCCGTTATTCGTTAAAATTGTCGTATAGGTAATGGTATCGCCTAGTGTTACAAGCGTTTGATCGACCGATTTTATCATCGTTATCATAGCATCTAATACTGGGTTTGTGACAATATTCGTTGAAGTAGAAGTAGTAGCAGGAGTTCCGTTTGGATCAACAGTATAAGAATATAAAATTGTATCGTTACCCATAATTGAACTTGAAAGAGGAACAGAAATAACATTTACTTGGAAGGTAACAGTTACTGTTTCACCAGGCGCGATATTTGGTATATTTACTCCGAGTGCTGGCTGTGCACCAAGCTGTTGGATGCCATTTATTGTGACGGAATCTGGTATAAAAGTAGTACTAGCTGGAATTGCACTTGTAAAAGTTATATTTGTAGCTGGTGTATTTCCTGTATTTGTAATAGTTGTTGTATACGTAAGTGTATCCCCGACGGAAATAATAGATTTATCCACACTTTTTTGGGTTGTTAATATCGCACTGTTAATAGTTGTCGAAACCGTATTAGATACATTCGTTTGTGATACGGCAGGTTGGCTAGGGTCGACCACATGTGAAAATTGTACAGAACTAGAATTAGAAATTGGATTTATACTTGGAATGTTTGTAACAAGTACGTTGAGAGTAATAACGGCCGTTCCATTTGGGTTTATATTTCCAATCTGAATCCCGTTAGCTGGATTTCCGATTTGCTGTGTACCAGAATCGTTTGTAAGAGTGCCAGATATGAATGTCGTTCCGTCAGGTAAAATATCTGTGAAAATTATATTTTGTGAAGTGACATTTCCAGGGTTATTTAATGTAATCGTATAAGAAATTGTATCGCCAATTGTTGCGAAAGTTTTATCTACAGATTTGATTGCCACAATTTCCCCAGAATTTATTTGTGTCGAAACGGGATTAGATGTCGTATTTCTTGAAACGAGTGGTAAATTAGGTCCTGTCATAAATTGATAATCAATGGAAGCTCCGTTTACAACTGGTGAGTTTGGCCCCCCAGGTCCAATTGTGAAAATTGGATTTGGAATGCTAACTACTTGCACACGGAAGGTAACGTTTGTAAAATCTCCTGCAATAATATCCCCAATTGGTATCCCATTCGCGGGATTTACCCCAGGTAATAAAACCCCGCCTACTCGAACGCTATCCTCTATAAACACTGTATTATTTGGAATTGGATCTGTAAAAATGATATTCGTAGCAGTTGCGTTTCCTATATTCTCCAATAAAACAGTATACGTTAAAAATGAATTTCCAGGTGCTACGTCAGAAAATAGTCGATCCACACTTTTCGTTGCTTGAATAATTGCTTCGTTAATTTGAACTAAAGTTGGATTACTTGTAGCTGTTTCTGTCACAGGCGGCTGGGTAGGATCAACAATGATCAAGTATGTTGTGCTAGATTGGTTCAAAGTTGGATTGGTAGCTGGTATTGAGCCAACGATAGCTTGAAAGCTAATTGTTGTCGTTCCTCCAACTGGAATTGAGTCTAAAGAGATCCCGCTATCTGGTCTAAATCCAAGTTGTGGGATGGTATTAATTTGTACGCTATCAGGAACGAATGAAAGTTCAGGTGGTAATATATCGATAAAAACAGGTGTGTTTGCGGTAGTATTTCCGCTATTGGTGAGGGTAGTTGTATACGTAATTGTATCTCCAACAGCAGCAAAAGCACTGCTTGCAGTTTTTGTTGCGATAACAGAAGCAGTATTTACTTGTGTAAAAGTTTTATTAGATTGAACTGTTCGTGAAACTGGCGGTTCATTTATATCTACAATAAAGCTATATTGAAGCGATGATTTGTTCGGGATTGGATTCGGGTTTGGAAGTGTTGTAATGTTTACTTGAAAACTGAGTGTAGCAGATGCATTTGAATTCAAGTTACCAATATTGATACCGTTTTGTGGATTTGCATTCGGAACGGTTACACCATTTATCTTAAAGCTATTTGGGATAAAGGTAGTACCGTTTGGAATTGTATCAGTAAAAATAATGTTGTTCGCAATAGTATTTCCGGTGTTTGTAATAGATGAATTGAATGTAATTGTATCACCAATTGTAGCGAAAGTTGTACTAGCGCTTTTATTTATTACTAAAGTAGCGTCAATAATTGGTGTAACTGTTGTATTTGTTACGGTGCTACCAACAGCAGGAGATTGGTTTGGGTTCACGGTATATTCATAATTTACAAGAGCATTATTTGTTAATGTGCCACTAGGTGGTATCGCTAAAATTTGTGCTTGAAAAGTAATGAATACAGTATCTCCTGGCGAAATATCTGCCAAGTGAACACCAAGTGATGGATCTAATCCTGGTTGTGGAACATTATTGATAGTTACGGAGTTTTGGATAAATGAAGCTCCTGCGCCAAGCCCATCTGTTAAAACAGTTGCACTAGCAGGGATATTACCTGTATTTGTTACTGCAATCGTATAGGTAACAATATCACCAATTGCAGCTGTCGGTGTATTCACAGACTTAGTAGCGACAATAGTAGCGTTATTAATTTGAGTTGTTATTACGTTACTTAACGTATTGGCGGATGCTGGAGGTAAGTTAGGATCTACGACATACTGGTACGTTGTATTGCTTTGGTTCGGGATTGGATTTGGGTTCGGGATAGAATTTACTTGTACTTGGAATGAGATGATTGTATTTGCATTCGAATTTATTGGGTCGATTGCAATTCCGCTTGCTGGATTGACATTAGGCAGTGTATTCCCGTTTACAGTAACACTATTAGGAATGAACGATGTCCCGTTTGGAATTACATCTGTAAATATTACATTTGATGCAAGTGTGTTCCCGTTATTCGTTAAAGTAGTTGTGTACGTAATAATATCATTTACGTTAGCAAACTGTTTATCTGCCGATTTAGTAGCGGCAATTGAGGCGTTATTAATAGTTGTCTGTACAGTGTTAGAAGCAACCATCTGCATTACAGCTGGTTTGGATGGATCATACGTATATTGGAATGTTGTGCCTGATTGATTTGTAATTGGGTTTACAGCAGGGATAGTTGGTACAAAAACTTGGAATGCAACAGTGCGTGATGAATTCGCTCCTATCGTACCAATCGAAATGCCGTTAGCAGGATTTGCATTAGCTATAGGGACATTATTAATCGTTACAGTATTAGGAATGAAGAGGGTACCCGCTGGAATGATATCTGTAAATGTTACATTAGCAGCAGGGATATTCCCGTTATTCGTTAAAATAGTCGCATATAGTATGACATCACCGACATCAGCGAAGTTCGTACTCGTTAGTTTTGTAGCAACGATATTAGCAGTATTAATTTGTGTAGTTACTATATTGCTAGCAGTGTTTCTAACAAGAGCAGGTAAGTTTGGATCAGCGATAAAGCTATATTGAAGTGCAGCGCTGTTTTGAATTGGGTTTGGTGAAGGTAGCCCATTTGCACTTATTTGAAACACAATCGTTGTAAAACCACCCGAAGGAATGGAGCCCACTTGAAGACCGGCACTAGGGTCTGCACCTAGTTGTAAAGCACCACCTATAAAAATACTATTTGGAACGATAGTGGTGCCATTAGGGATTATATCGGTAACAATAACATTATTTGCTGTAGTATTGCCAAGATTAGCTAAAGAAATTGTATATGTGATTGGTTGCCCGACGTCGGCGATAGTTAAATCTACTTCTTTGACAATAACGACATTTGCTAAATTAATTTGTGTACTTACAGTGTTACTTACAGATGTTTCTATAGTTGGTGGATCGCCCGGATTTAAAATAAAGCTATACTGTGTACTAGATGAATTTAATGTTGGATTTTGTGTTGGTAAAGAGGTGACGGTTACTTGATAAGAGACGGTAAGTGAACCGTTAGCAGCAATGGAAGGTAGCGGAACACCTATATTTGGATCTGCGTTATTTTGAAGTACACCATTAATAAGAAAAGTGTTTGGAATAAAGGTAGTACCGTCTGGATTCGTATCTACGAAAGTAGGGCTATCAGCAGAAACACTTCCTGCATTCGTCAAAGTAACAGTATAAGTTAATATATCCCCTACGGTAGCGAACTCTCGATCCACTGTTTTGGCTGAAATGACATTTGCATCGTTTACTTGAGTAAATGTAGTGGTTGAAGTAGTGTTCTTACTTACAGGTGAAGTGTTTGGATCAACGATAAAGTTATAGGAGATGGAAGCGCTATTTGAAATAGGGTTTGGATTTGGAATGCTAGTTATTACTACTTGGAATGAAGCTGTAATTGTAGTATTAGCATTGATGCTACCAATATTGATGCTAGCTGGTGTAACGCCTGGTTGAGTAACACTGTTAACTATAACGCTGTTTGGGACAAAGGCGGTTCCATTCGCAATTGAATCAGATAGTAATACATTGTTCGCTGCAACATTTCCATCGTTAGTAAGAGCAAAGGTGTAAGTTAATACATCGCCAACTTCCGCAAACGTTTTATCTACAGATTTATTAACGTGGAGATTTGCTAGTCTAATTGTTGATGTAACAGAATTAGAATTTGCTGTTTTTGAAGTCGGTGGCAAACTTGGATTTACAGTGTAAATATAAGAGGCGAAAGCATTATTAATAATAGGGTTTTGGGCAGTAATGTTAATGACTGTTACTTGAAAGGATAAGGTAAAAGTAGCTCCACCAGGAATTGTGCCGATAGGTAAAGCAACGAGAGAATCTACATTCTGCAAAACTCCGTTTAGTGTTACAGTACCAAGAGTCAATATCGTTCCGTTTGGAAGTGGATCTGTTAGTTGAACGTTATTAGCGGTTGCATTTCCACTGTTTGTAATAAGGATTGTATAACTTATCGTTTCGCCAATTGTGGCAAATTGTTTGTTAGTTGATTTTGTTAATGTTAAATTCGCATTGTTAATTTGAGTGGAAACGAGATTAGAAGAAATGTTTTTTGTAACGGGAGATTGGCTAGGGTTGACGGTATATTGATAAGAAGCGCTTGATCCGTTAGATACGACATTTGACGCGGGTATTGTGTTTACTACTACTTGAAATGCAACAGTTTTTATTGTGCCGCTTGGGATGGATCCAATGTTCACACCGCTAGCGGGATTTGCGCCCACTTGTGTCGTGCCATCTATTGTTAAACTGTTTAGAACGAAAGTTGTTCCAGTAGGAATAACATCCGTAAAAATAACATTGTTCGCATTTGTATTACCTGTACCTGTAAAGGAAACGGTGTACGTTAGTGTATCACCAATATCTGCAAAATTTTTATCTACTGCTTTTGCCATTGTTACAGTAGCGTTATTCACTTGAGTAGATACGATATTGGTCGTATCAGTCCCACTTACTGCAGGTTGATTTGGTACAGGAATGTATTGATATGTTGTTGTACCACTATTTAATATTGGATTTGTTTGGGGGATAGAAGGAACAAATACTTGAAATGAAATAGTAGTAGTAGAATTTGCAGCAATTGATCCAATTGATATACCATTAGCGGGATTTGCGCCAGCTTGAGTAACTCCGTTCACAGTTACACTTCCTGGAATGAAAGTAGTCCCGCTAGGAATCGGATCCGTATATATAACATTTGTTGCAGCAATATTTCCTATATTAGCTAGGGCAATACTGTAAGTTAATGTTTCACCAATATCTGTGAAAAGTTTGTTAACTGATTTTGTTCCATTAATATCTGCCAGGTTAATTTGTGTTCCAGCAGAGTTGCTTGTTGCAAGACCGTTAAAGGTTGTTCCTCCAGCGATAGGTGTATATTGAAATGTAATATTAGCAGTGTTAGAGATAGGATTTTGACTTGGAAGAGAAACGACAGTAGCTTGGAAAGTTACTGTGCGAGAAGTACCATTATTAATTGTTCCAAGAGATATACCAGCTGCAGGATTTGCATTTGTTTGTGGTACGTTATCTACTGTTACAGTGCCGGGTATAAAAGAAGTACCGTTAGGGAGGCTATCTATAAAAATAGCGTTATTGGCAGGAAGAAGCCCGGTGTTAGGAATAGTAACTGTATAAGTGAGAATATCTCCAATTGCAGCAACACTTTTATTTACGCTTTTCGTTGCTTGTATATTTGGGGAGTTTATATTAATTTGTAAGCCGACTGTATTTAACATATATGCATCTCCGTTAGTAGTTAAACGGATTGCGGCGGATACTTGTGAGTTTGTTAAATAAGGAGAAATATCAATAGAAGTAATATCCCAGCCCTGTCTTCCAGCGGAGATGTTTGTACCTGTAGAAGCACTTTGATTTCGCGTTCCAAATGTCCCAGTTGTATCTAAGTTTCCTGCAGCATTATTAACTTGAGAACCGAAGAAATTATTTACAGCATTATTTGGCCCAGATAAAGCATTTAATGAACTGAAATTTGGTCCAAATAAAGCTTGATCCCCTATTAAATCTGCATCTCCTTCAATAGAACTTAAAAATAACCTCCCGCTTACAGGTCCTCCTGAAGGTGTTAAAAATCCAGAAACAGCTACATCTGCACTACCGGTATCAGCAGAAACACGGTTACCCGCTACATAAATGGTTAAGTTTCTTGCTGGCAATGTCCCGTTTTGATAAGCGACGATAAGCGTCCATCCAGCCGAATTAATTGTTCCATTAGAAGCATCTATAGGATCTACAAGTCCAGGAACCGCGCCTGTAGTATAGGAACCAGAACCTCCCGCTTGAATAAGGGTTGTTACGTCTGCTGAACGAGTGTAAAAGCCAAATGTAATAGAGTTTGAAACAAATGTTTGATTTGAAGCCGTAACAGCTGAAGGGGTAATCGAGTATGTTGAAATAGGTGTTGTAAAAGAAACTGGATTTCCTAATACACTCGTAATGTTTTGATCACGAGATAAATAGTTGCCACCCCAAACGAGTTCTGCGTAAAGAATAGTACTACCAGCAGGGATATTTAAAATAGCGGTAGAACTATTTTGTGTATAGTTTAACGTTGTACCAGCAGGAAAAGTAGGTACTTGTAAAGCAGTATTCGTAGTTGCGAATGCACCAATTGCCCCGATTGTACCAGCACGGTTTTGATTACTAATTTTGCTTAAGCCTAAAGTATTTCCAGTAATAGCGAGTGCGCCGTTAGTGGTGGTAGAAAATCGATTCGTAATGGGCATGTTGTCACCTCATTTACAATATAGTCTTGGTCAAAATAACATATGTATGTGACAAATGAATGGAAACATGTACAAGTTGATTTAGTAATAATGATTTAAATGTCTAGATAAGGGGATGGAGTATGATTGAATTGGAAATTAGGGTGGAGCGTCTTAGGAAAGAACAAATAGGCGATATTGTAGCATTATCTTCTTATATTGGCTGGGATTATAACAGAGAAGAAATTGATACAGTTTTTAACTCAGGTATTGTATACGGCGTATGGAATGAGCGAAAGGAACTTATTGCTAGCGCAGCAATAATATTATACGGGGAGGCGTTGGCATCTATCGGAATGGTAATTGTACATCCAGATTATAAGGGAAGAGGAATAGGAAGGGTGATAACGAATTCATGCATGAACAGCGTATCAGCTCAAACTCCAATTATGCTTATTGCTACGGATGAAGGGAAGCCCTTATATGAAAAATTAGGATTTAGGGTAGTAAGCTATGTTTCTAAATATATTTGTAACTCGTACAATGCGAATCATAAATGTGCAGAAAATGAAGAATGTATGATGGTTTATAAAGAGGGTGATTTAGAAGGGATAATAAAAATAGATGAAGGCGCATTTGGGACAAGCCGAAACGAGTTTTTAAAACAAAGAATTATGCAAAGTGAGCAGTGTGTCGTTGTAAAGGATACGGTTTAAGTATACAAACGCCAGAAAATAAAATAGTAGGACCAGTCGTTGCTAAAAATAATGCGATGGCAATGAGAATAGTACATGATTTAGCAAGAGGGCATAATGGAAAATTAAGAATGGATGTACCAGAAGGGAAGAACGATTTCATGAAAGAATTAGAGACTGCTGGTTTTAAAAAGGTGAATACACCGCCAATTATGATGAAAAATAGTAATCGGTTATTAAAAAGAAATGGTGAACTATATAGTATTGCAGCGCAAATTTTTGGATAAAGAAAGAATCCTTTTAAATGAAGGATTCTTTTTTGAGCTAATTTAATCACGATATTGGTCATGAGTTGGCTGAAAGAGGTCTTCCTCGATGTCTCTCACCATAGAAAAATGATCAACGTTATAATGACCGTGTAAAGTTTTATTGTGATGACCAATAATTTGCTCTGCAGACAATACGTTAGAATCAGTTGTTGAATGACCGTTTTTAATTAATGTAACGTCAAATCCTTTTACAGTTGCTGTCCTAACGGCAGTGTCGATGCAATGTTCTGTTTTACATCCGCCTATAACGATATGGTTAATTTTTTCTTCTTTTAAAAGTTCGAGTAAAGAAGTGCCATAGAATGCGTTTGTTGCTGCTTTATTAATAAGGATTGCAGACTGAGGTACTTTAATTTGATTATGTACTTCAAATCCTTCTCCGCTGCCAGAAGCAACATCGATATCTCTTACGAAAACAATAAGAGCATTTGAATCTATTGCTTTCTGCAGTGCTATATTTAGTGTAGATAATAGCTCGGTTTTACGAAAAACTTCATTTTCTTGCTCATTTCCATCAATTAATTCTTGTTGAGCGTCGATAATTAATAGTGCTTGTTTCATCGTGTCTCCCCTTTAATATGAAATAAGTTCCACTTTACATATTCCTTCAGATTGTTAGAAAATCCTCCATTGTAAGCGAAGTAGAAGATTGATTTACAAAGTTGTCAAAGAAATTTCATTCTCATAGCGTGTAAAAACATGTATCATAGGAGATGGAGAATTTTTGAGTAGGTGGGAATAACATGCAAACAGTAGAAGATTATCTTTCATTCTTACATACGAAAGGATTTAAATTATCAGAGGAAGCGCAAGGGTTTATTATGTTCGGACAAGGATATACTGGTGCGTCTGATGGGATTGTGAACGCAGCAATAGAAGCGACAATTAAACATCAATTACAGTTTGATGGTAGTTATTTCGTTGCGTTATTAGAACGATTGAAAGAGGAAGAAATTACAGATAAAAAAAGCGCTAAGGCTTTTATGCGGAAGTTACAAGCGTAACTTCACGCAGCCTGCGCTTCTTTTTTTGTTTTGGAAGGTAATTCAACAAAAATCATGCCTAGGAATATACAGAGGCATCCGATAATAGCAGAAATAGAAAGTTGTTCGTTTGCAACGAGAACGCCTGTTAAGGCAGCAAAAACGGGTTCCATGGCGAAAATGATTGCTACTCTCGTTGGAGACGTATGTTTTTGTGCTGATGTTTGAATGAAAAAAGCAATGGATGTCGCAAATAGGGAAGTTAAAAATAGAGCGAATAAAAAGGAAGAATTCGTCCATAGTACTACTGAAAATATTTTTTCCCAATCTTCAAACAAGAAAGCGCAAATAGAAGAAAATATACCAACAGCTAATACTTGAGATGTGCTTAATAATAAAGGTGATATTTTTTTAGAAAAGAAGCCGTTAATAAGAATATGGGCAGCGAAAGCGACTGCACAACCGAGAACAAGTATATCTCCTATATTTAATTGGAAAGAATCAGCAGCTGTTAATAAGTATAAACCCGTTGTAGCTACAGCAATACCAAGTACGATGAAAATGGTAGCTTTTTGTTTTAAAAAGATAAATGATAAGATTGGGACCATAACAATGCTTAGCCCAGTTAAGAAACCTGCTTTTGAAGATGTTGTATAGAGTAAGCCAAATGTTTGCAATAAATAACCGACAAATAAGAAAAAACCAACGATTATCCCTGCCGTGCTACTATGTTTTATATCTTGTTTTGAAGTTTTTTGTGAGAAAATAATTTGAACGAATAATAAAATAATTCCAGCGAATAAAAAGCGAATACCATTAAACGTAAATGGACCAACGAAAGACATAGCGTTTTGAACGACAACAAACGTAGCTCCCCAAATAAAAGAGACAAATAATAAAGCAAGAGGAGCAATCCACTCTTTTTTCACACTCATACCCCCGTTAATTTTGTAATATAGCTTTTCTAGCTAATTCATCAGCTACTTTATTTTGACTACTTGGAATCCACTTAATAAAAAAGAGATCGAAGTTTTTTATGTACTGCAGTGCTTCATCTAAAAGAGGTGCAAATATTTTATTTTTTGCGTATTCCTTTTCAACAGCCCGTTCGACAAGCTGGGAATCTGTACGAAAAGAGACAGTGCTATAATTATGCTCGATGCAATATTTTAATGCTAGAAGTAAAGCGCGGTATTCTGCTTCATGATTGGACATTGTTCCAAGTGGTAATGATAATTGTACAGGTGGCTGAACGCCTTTAATAAACACTCCTGCACCAGAAGGACCAGGATTTCCTTTTGATGCACCATCAATATATACTTCAATCAAAATGAGAAACCTCCAAATTATAAGATTATCCCCTACTTAAATGCTTTTTGAAGTAGGGGATAGAGTAGTTATCCGATTGTGATGCTATAACGACATGTAAATGTTTCATTCGCTTGTAACGATTGAATTCCCTTTTTGTCCTTGAAATCTTTTGCTGGATTTATTTCGTCAGCGATTCCATACCAAGGTTCAATACATAAGAAAGGTGCGTTATCCCCTGGTGTCCATACGCCGACAAATGGGAAGCCATCAAATTCTACTTTTACAAATTTATTATGTTTATGAGAACGAATCGAAATTTCATTCGTATTCATATTTTCAAAAATAAGCGCATCATTTTTGAATAAATCATATGTAAGTGGCAATTCAGTTGTATTTTCAGCGATTAATTGCTTTTTGTTTGAAAGATAAGGTCCTTCTAATACGCTTGTTTCTAAGCGTTCCGAACCATTAAACGATAAATGATAATCTGTAAATGATTCACCATCCAATAAAGGGAAGTTGAAGCCAGGATGTGCTCCGATTGAGAAGAACATCTCTTTTGAAGTAGGATTGTTTACTTCATATGTTACATGAACGATTTGTCCATCTAGCTCATAAGAAACGAGTAGTTCGAATTCGTATGGGTATTTTTTTAATGTTTCTTCATTACTAGTAACGATATAAGTGATTTTTGTTTCGCTTTGTTCTTTCACAGAGAAAGTAAGATCACGAGCGAAACCGTGTTGTGTTAATGAATATGATTTACCGTCTACGTAGTATGTATTATCTACTAATCGGCCGACAATTGGGAACAAAATTGGTGCACGGCGTCCCCAATAAGTAGAATCACCTTGCCATAAATATTCTGTGTTGTCTTCTTTTAAGCGAACGCTCTGTAATTCTGCACCTTTGTCAGAAATGGAAACGATCACTTTTTCATTTTGAATTGTTGCTGTCATGAAGTGAAACCTCCTAAATCTTTCATATGTTTCATTATACGTTGTCTAAAAGGAAAAAGGTAGTTTATGATAGGAATCTATTGACGAAAGAGGGGCTACCACGTAAAATATAATCTTGTTGCTTAAAAAACGAATAACGTGGTTCGAAACCATCCCACGTAAAAAAACTAAGGAGATTTTGTCATGAATATTAGAACTTTAGTCGGTAATGGTATTTTAGCGGCATTATATATTGCTGTTTCTATGCTTATTCAGCCATTTGGCTTTACGAATGTACAATTTCGTATTTCAGAGATGTTTAATCATCTCGTTGTATTTAACAAGAAAGCAATTTACGGAATTGTATTAGGTGTATTTTTAACGAATCTCTTTTTCTCACCTATGATCGCTTACGATTTAGTATTTGGAGTAGGGCAATCTATTCTTGCGTTAGTTGCAACGATTATTTCTATGCGATTTATTAAAGGTGTTTGGGCTCGTATGATTTTTAATACAGTTATCTTTACGATTACAATGTTTATGATTGCAATTGAACTTCATCTTGCATTGGGTTTACCATTTATGTTGTCTTGGTTAACTTGTGCAATCGGTGAATTTGTTGTCATGGCGATCGGTATGCCTGTAATGTACTGGATTAATAAGCGAGTACAATTTGAAAGATTTATGTAATAGATGAAAGAGCTATTCCTATAGGGATAGCTCTTTTTGTATGTAATCATATTGAATATAATGCTGTGACTCTAGATAAAATATAATAAAATAAAGTGAGGCTTCAATTAGCCGGATATATATAAGAAGTCTTACATAAGGGGAATGTAGTATGAAATATAAAATTCATTGGTTGTATAAAACGAAGCGTGGATTGCAGACGGAATTAACAACAGAGTATATGAACATAGAAGAAGTACTTCAATTTGCAGAGGATTTTGAGAAAACAGGAAGAGCTAAGGAACTTTTATTTTACGATGAAATGGACGCAGAATGGTCATTAAAAGAGATGAAAAAGTTAAGTAAGCAAGTAGAGGAAGAGCCCCAAGAAATACTCGTTTATTTTGATGGGGGGTATGATGTGCAAACGAAAGAAGCTGGCGTTGGTATATGTGTGTATTATAAAAAAGGAAATACAAACTACCGCATTCGCCGCAATGCATATATAGAAGGTATATATGATAATAATGAAGCGGAATATGCATCATTATTATACGGTATGAATATACTCGAGGAACTAGGGATTAAGTATGAAGCAGTTACACTTCGCGGAGATTCACAAGTGGTACTGCAGCAATTAGCCGGAGAATGGCCTTGTTATGATGAGCATTTAAATCATTATTTAGATCAAATTGAACAAAAGGCGAAGCAAATGAAATTAAAACTTGTATGTGAACCGATATCTAGAAAACAAAATAAAGAAGCACATCAATTAGCAACGCAAGCATTAGAAGGGACAGTCATTGATAGTCATAAAGAAATAACCGAATAGAGAGGTGCAAAGGTGGATAAAAAGCAACTCATTACAGAGGTAAATGACTTATTAGAAACATATTGTGAAGGATGTTTCTTGCGAGAACATAATCGAAAGACAAATAGTAAGTATTATGCTCATTCATTTTGTATAAGACAATGTACAGTTGGAGAAACATTGAAAAAGTATGGAGAACAGTTGTCATAAAAAAACATCCAGAGAAAATTCTCTGGATGTTTTTTAGTGCTTTGCTTCGTTTAATTGCTGCTCGCATTTGCTTAGTTTCTTTTCCTCGTTCATTAAAAATGGTTCATCTAAATCTACTGCAACAGATTTCATAATTTCAAGCTGTGAGCGAGCTGCTTCTACTGCAGTAGTAGCATGCTCTAATGTATCTGGATCCATTGAAATTGTTGCTGATCCTACCATTTTTTGTGCTGTTTCTACACGGAATTTTACTTCTTCAAAATCATTTACTTCTGATCCCATTGTTACTGCCTCCTTTGTATATTGCGCATTTCACATAGTTTTTGCTCTGTAAAACGGAAATATACAAAGGAATAATAAAGGAGGTTACCAAGTAAGGTAACCTCCTGTTATATGTTGGATTAAAGTTTTACTACGTTAGCAGCTTGAGGTCCACGGTTACCTTCAGTAATGTCGAAAGATACTTCTTGACCTTCTTCTAAAGCTTTGTAGCCGTCTCCTTGAATAGCGGAGAAATGTACGAATACATCGTCAGCGCCTTCCATTTCGATAAATCCAAAACCTTTTTCGTTGTTAAACCATTTTACTTTTCCTTGCATGTTATAATTCCTCCTAAAAGCGTTTACTATTTTCATTTAGTGAAATTCATTTGAAAAATAATATAAACTAAAAATGCTATATTCTTGAATATTCTGCTAAATGATTAATTTAAATATACACGAATTGGGAGAATTTAGTCAAGTAAGCGATTTTATTTTTTGTATTTTTAAATAATTTTTCAGTCGAATTTTTAAATAGGTATAGGACAGGCCGAGTATGTAATATTCTTAATTGAATGCTATACATAATGAGGTGAAAGAATGAATAAGTCTTATTTATTAGATAATGAAGGAATAAGAACGAGAACCGACATACCGGATTGGGTTGCAAAAGAATTTGAGATTTTTTCAAGTGTCGTGTTAGAACCAACTTTTCCATGTTATTTCGGTTTAACAGCTTTGAAAAAGAATGAACTTCGTTATTCATTTCTTTCTCATAATGATTGGAGTCATTTGCCGCATACAATGTTATCTTTTTTAGAGTTAATGAAAGAGAGGCCGATTGTAAGAAGGGGCTTTTTCCTTTTTATAGAACCGGAATGTGAAGAACAATCACTCGAATATTACCGCGATTCTTTTTGGAAAGTGCTACAGTATTTGCATGAAAACGATGATCAAGCATGGCCAAAGCAAATTCCTGAAGATCCAGACCATTATTTATGGGAATTTTCATTTGGTGGTGAGCCAATATTCGCATTTGGAAATGCGCCAGCTTATAAACAACGAAAAACTAGACATTTAGGGAATGCTCTCGTTATTGGGTTTCAGCCACGCACTATTTTTGATGGATTAGAGGGAGATCGTCCTAAAGGAGCATATTCAAGACAAATGGTCCGTGAGCGAGTTGAAAAGTGGGATCAATTGCCGAAACATCCTAACATTAGTCATTATGGTGACCCAGAGCATCGTGAATGGAAACAATATTTCATAGGAGACGATGTAGAACCAATAAAAGGGAAATGCCCTTTTCTTCATAAGATAAAAAAGTAAGAGCCATCACCTAGATGGCTCTTTTGTATATTTTGGATAAAAAAGGGTATTTTATTACGAAAGCTAGTCTATTTTTTCAAATTACATCATTAACTAGTAGTAAAGAGAGTAGAAAGGATAGAGCGATGATTGGAGCAATTATACAGCAAATTGTATTAGGTATATCATTAGCTGCGCCAGTAGGGCCGATTAATATTGAAATGTTAAAACGAGGAATTGAACGTGGGTTTTGGCACGCTTGGGTTGTTGGAATTGGTGGAATGACTGCAGATGTTTTATTTATGCTTCTCATTTATTTCGGTTTATCTTCTGTGTTTATGTATACATATGTACAAGCCTTCATGTATTGCACGGGTTTTTTCTTGTTATTTTATTTAGGATTTCAAAGTGTAAAACAAGGAATTTTCGAATCGAATATGGAATATAAAAAAGAAGAGGTAGGTGGCCTTAAGCAATCGTTTATGGCAGGGTTTTTAATTGCGATATCCAATCCATTAAATCTTGTTTTTTGGTTTGGTATATACGGAAGTACACTTAGCTCATTACTTACGAAGGTAACGAAACAAGAAGCTTTTTTGTACAGTCTTTGCATTATTGTTGGTATTATTTTATGGAATTTAAATATTGCATTTTCTGTACATTTTGGAAGAACTTTATTAAAACCAAAAGCGCTGGGCTACATAACAGCCGGAGCAGGTATTATTTTAGTAGGTTACTCTATACATTTTGCATACAAAGCTTTACAGTTGTTCACATAAGATTGAAGGGGAGATTTTTATGTATCGAACCACTATTGACGGAAAAGAAATTATAATTACGTTAGCGCCAAAAATCCGAAAAGAAATTACTGATAGAAATCCACTATATGAAGCGGTATTTCATAATGCTGCAAGATTGCTACAAACAAAGCAACCGACGTTTGCAGTAAATCATGAAATATTTGGTCTCATTATTGGAGAAGTG
This sequence comes from Bacillus sp. MT94, assembly GCF_058792475.1. Taxonomy (NCBI): domain Bacteria; kingdom Bacillati; phylum Bacillota; class Bacilli; order Caryophanales; family Bacillaceae; genus Bacillus; species Bacillus sp. MT94. The sequence continues at coordinate 144,461 of NZ_JBXAEZ010000006.1, forward strand.
CAAAGAGGAGAAGTAACAGTGTTTGCAGTGGAACATATTATTCCGAAGCAAAATATATTTGGACCAAATAATTTTTTCTCGACAATAGAACAGCAGGCAAATTTGTAAAGTGAATAGAATAAGAATAGAAAAGAAATAGTCGTAACGATATGTTGCGGCTGTTTTTTGGGAAAAGGGGGAAACAAGATGAAGAAAGTGGGGAAAGAGTTCTTTTTACAACATGATATCGTTATTATGTATAGCATTCTATTTATTTTCATTATTATTTTAAAAATGCAATTTTTCTCTTGGGTTGGCATGTTAGCATGTATGTTTGGGATTGTTTTCTATACACTTAATGAATATATGACACATCGTTTTTTATTCCATATAAAGCCACCTAAAAACACATTTCTATTAAAAATGTTAAGAAGATTACATTATGATCACCACGTATATCCAGAGGATTTAAAACTTTTGTTTTTACCTGTATGGTTTAGTATACCTAGTTTTACTATTTATTTGCTTATAGCATATGGTATTACAAAAAGTGTTACTATTACACTTTCATTTGGAATCGGAATGATTATCATGCTGCTCGTTTACGAATGGAAACATTATATTGCCCATAGACCGATTCGTCCCGTCACTAAGTTTGGAAGATGGCTAAAAAAACAACATATATTACACCATTATAAAAACGAAAAGTTTTGGTTCGGTGTTTCAAATCCAGTATTCGATTTTATATTTGGAACACTTAAAGACGGAAAAGATGTTGAGTTAAGCGAAACAGCTCGTAATTTGGAAAAGGAAAAAAAGACAAAAGTAGTGCGTTAAGCACTGCTTTTGTCTTAATGAAGAAAAAAAGTAAGGTGTCACTTTATTTTGAAAAAGTATATTAAAAATTTGGGGAAATTTGCCGAAAAATGTCTATCGAAAAATCTTTGCATGAATGTATGGATTGTCTAAAATGAGTATAAGTTTCTGAATATTTATAAAATTTAGTCTTTAGGTGTGCGAAGGGGAAGTGTATTTCAAGTAAGAGAGGGGATCGGTTAATGAAACGAGATGATACGTCAGCACGTAAGTTGCAAAATGAGGTGAATTATACAGAGGTCGTTCAGTCGGAAGAATTTCAATTGTTATTAAATACGAAAAAGAAGTTTATCGTTCCAATGAGTATTTTCTTTTTTAGTTTTTTTATTGCACTGCCTATTTTAACGTCGTATTCAAAGGTGCTTAATACACCTGCATTTGGTGACGTTACATGGGCGTGGGTATTTGCTTTTTCCCAATTTATCATGACATGGGCACTATGTATGATTTATAGCAAAAAAGCAGAATCATTTGATGAAATCTCCCGAAAAATTCTGCAAAACATGCAAAAAGGGAGGGGCTGAACTTGAATACTACTGCGTTTGCACTATTTTTAATTATCGTTCTTGGTACGCTAGTCATAACCTATTTTGCATCGAAAAAAACGAAAAATGCGAGTGAATTTTATACGGCCGGAGGGGGATTAACTGGTTGGCAAAATGGTCTAGCCATTGCTGGAGATTACATGTCTGCTGCTTCATTTCTTGGTATAGCCGGAGCAATCGCATTAACTGGGTTTGATGGATTCTTTTATAGTATCGGTTTTTTAGTTGCTTATTTAGTTGTACTGTATCTTGTTGCAGAACCGCTTAGAAATTTAGGAAAGTACACTTTGGCGGATATGATTGCAGCACGCTTTGATGCGAAAAAAGTTCGCGGAGTTGCAGCTCTTAATACGATGACGATTTCTATCTTTTACATGATTGCACAATTAGTTGGCGCGGGTGCACTTATTAAATTATTATTAGGGATTGAATATACGACATCTGTATTAATCGTTGGAACACTTATGACGGTGTATGTTATTTTTGGAGGTATGACAGCAACGAGCTGGGTACAAATTGTAAAGGCTGTATTACTTATGGCTGGTACGTTTATTATTTCTGTTATCGTTTTCGCAAAATTCAACTTCAGCGTGACTGAAATGTTCGCCCAAATGAAAACAGCTACACCTTTAAAAGATTCATTTTTAAATCCAGGTGTAAAGTATAAGGATGGTCTTGATACACTTTCTTTAAATTTAGGACTAGTACTTGGTACAGCTGGATTACCACATATACTAGTCCGCTTTTTTACAGTACGTGATGCAAAAACTGCACGTCAATCTGTCGTATATGCGACGTGGTTAATTGGTGCATTTTATATTATGACGATTTTCTTAGGATTTGGTGCGGCAGCGTTTGTAGGAAATGAAGCGATTATTAAAGCGAACCCAGCTGGTAATATGGCGGCACCTTTATTAGCCAAAGCGTTAGGTGGAGACTTCTTATTTGCTTTCGTATCAGCAATTGCTTTTGCAACGATTTTGGCTGTAGTGGCAGGTCTTGTATTAACAGCAGCATCAGCATTCGCTCATGATTTTTATAATGAAATCATTCGTAAAGGAAAATCAACGGAAAAAGAGCAAGTATCCATGGCTCGTTATGCATCTATTGGAGTAGCGATACTATCTATCATACTTGCATTATTTGCCCAAACATTAAACGTAGCATTTTTAGTATCATTAGCATTTGCAGTTGCAGCGAGTGCAAATCTACCAGTAATTTTATTTACAATATATTGGAAGCGTTTTAATACAACGGGTGCTATTTCGGGTATGATTGTAGGTCTTGTATCAGCAATTGTTCTTGTAGCGTTGAGTCCGAATGTTTGGAACCCTGTAGCTGGAAAAGCTATTTTTGTTGGGGAAGCGTTATTCCCATATACGACACCAGGAATTATTTCAATTCCACTCGGATTTCTTGCAGCATATTTAGGAACGGTTTTATCTAGTAAGAAAGAAGATGCAGCGAAATTTGATGAAATTCTAGTGAAATCTAATACTGGTCATGGCATTAGCGATGCGTCTTCACATTAAATAAAAGAGGAGCTTTTCGATAGATAAGAAAAGCTCTTTTTTCTTTTGTCATTTTCTTGTAAATATTACTGATTTGTAAGTAGGATTTGTCTTAATTTTGTGGAATGAAAATAGCAGGGAGAAATTTAAGTCATCATGGCACCAGCGCAGCTTTTGTGAAAAATAAGTTGTTATGGAAGGTGGAAGTAATGATGAAAACGAAGCAAACTGATGAATTATTAGCAAAAGATGAGCAATATGTTTGGCATGGAATGCGTCCCTTTAGTCCAAATAGTACAATGGTAGGGGCAAAAGCTGAAGGGTGCTGGGTTGAAGATATACAAGGAAAAAGATATTTAGATGGTATGAGTGGCCTTTGGTGTGTGAATAGTGGATATGGAAGAAAAGAGCTCGCAGAAGCGGCTTATAAGCAATTACAAACATTATCATACTTTCCAATGTCACAATCCCATGAGCCAGCTATAAAGCTTGCTGAAAAGTTAAATGAGTGGCTTGGGGGAGAGTATGTTATTTTCTTCTCAAATAGTGGTTCAGAAGCGAACGAAACAGCTTTTAAAATAGCAAGACAATACTATGCTCAAAAAGGTGAACCACATCGTTATAAATTTATGTCACGTTATCGTGGGTATCACGGGAATACAATGGCGACAATGGCAGCGACGGGACAAGCGCAGCGTAGATATCAATATGAGCCGTTTGCTTCAGGTTTTTTACATGTAACACCACCGGATTGTTATCGTATGCCTGAAATTGAAGGGCAGCATATTTATGATGTAGAATGTGTGAAAGAAGTCGATCGTGTTATGACGTGGGAATTAAGTGAAACAATTGCTGCGTTTATTATGGAACCTATTATTACAGGCGGGGGCATATTAATGCCACCACAAGACTATATGAAAGCTGTTCATGAGACGTGTCAAAAACACGGTGCCTTGCTTATTAGTGATGAAGTGATTTGCGGTTTTGGGCGTACAGGAAAAGCATTCGGATTTATGAATTATGATGTGAAGCCAGATATTATTACAATGGCAAAAGGTATTACGAGCGCATATTTACCATTATCTGCAACAGCTGTGAAAAAAGAAATATATGAGGTTTTTAAAGGTAAAGGAGAATATGAATTTTTCCGCCATATTAATACATTTGGTGGGAATCCAGCAGCTTGTGCATTAGCACTTAAAAATTTAGAGATTATGGAAAATGAAAATTTAATTGAGCGATCTGCACAAATGGGTTCCCTTTTATTAGAGCAACTAAAAGATGAAATTGGGGAACATCCACTTGTTGGGAATATTAGAGGAAAAGGTCTATTAGTTGGGATTGAATTAGTAAATGATAAAGAGACGAAAGAGCCAATTGATAATGATAAAATAGCAAGTGTTGTAAATGCTTGTAAAGAAAAGGGCTTAATTATAGGACGAAACGGTATGACAACAGCAGGATATAATAACGTTTTAACATTAGCGCCGCCGCTTATTATTTCAAGTGAAGAAATTGCCTTTGTTGTTGGAACGTTGAAGACAGCGATGGAGCGTATTTAATAAATAGAGAGAGGAGCGAGCTGTAATATAAGGCTCGCTCTTGTTTAGTAGGAGGGGACTTTTAATGGAGAAATATGATCCTAACAAACATTATCACATCGGATATTATGAAGACGGATATGATTTAGAAGTGACGGCGTACAAAAGAATAAATGAACCAGTTTGGGATGCTTATATTCCGCACTATGAGGCAGACGATTTTTATAAGAAAGTGGAGGGAATGAAGCTAGGTAAATATATAGATGATTATGGCATTATGGTGTATTCATTTGGGAATGATATTGATGATGATGAAGCACGAATTATTTTTGAAAAATGGTTAAAAAAGAACGGGATTGTTTAAAGATAAAACAAAAAGGAGATTGCTATCTTATAAAATAGCAATCTCCTTTTATTATAGTAAATTTATTTACTTGCTTTCATTGCTTTATCTTTTGCACCAAAAGTGTATTTTAACATTGGTGGTGTAATCATTGTAGTTAAAATAACGACAATAACGATTGCTGTAAAGTAATCTTGTGCCAATAGACCTGAAGAAAGTCCTGTTCCTGCGATGATAAGTGCAACTTCACCACGAGAAACCATTCCAGCACCGATAATTGCAGAAGACTTAGCGTCAAATCCAGTCATTCGAGCACCGAATCCACAGCCGATTAATTTCGTTAATACAGCGATAACAGTTAATGCTAAGATGAACCAAATTTGATTGCCGATACCGTCAAATGTAATATTCATACCGATACTAACGAAGAATACGGGAACGAACATAGCGTAAGCAATTGGTTCTACTTTCTTTTCTACTTCATGTTTGTAGTTTGTTTGAGAAATTGCAATACCAGCAGCGAAAGCACCGATAATACCAGCAATTCCTAATAATTCGCCGAAATATGCGAATGAGAAACAGATGATAAGAGCCGCGCTCACGATAGACTCAGATACGCGCAGTGGTGATAACCAGCGCATAATCGCAGGAACACCTTTCCATCCGATTAAAATAATAGAAGCGAAGAATACTACTTTCTTCAAGATAACCATTGTTAAGTTAACATCATCAGTACCTAAGAAGCTCATTGCAAATGCTAATAAAATAACAACAAGAATGTCATCAAATACAGCGGCTCCAAGCATCGTCGTACTTTCACGTGTTTTCATTTTACCTAAATCACGAAGTGTTTGTACGGAAATACTAACACTTGTCGCACATAGAAGTAATCCTAAGAATACAGCGTTTCCTTGTTCCATTCCCATCACAAGACCGGAAACGTAACCACCTACGAATGGAAGAATGATACCTCCGAGTGCAACTGCTAAAGAAGAATTACGATTTGCGTTTAATTCTTCTAAGTCTGTTTCAAGTCCAGCCATAAACATTAAAAGAATAACCCCGACATTACTTAATTGAGTTAGAAGCTCTGAATTTTCAATCCAACCTAATACAGCTGGACCGATAACTATACCGACAATTAATTTACCTAGTACAGAAGGTTGACCTAATCTAACACTAAGATCACCAGCAAGCTTTGTACTTAATAAAATAAGTGCAATTTGAAAGAAAAATTCGAATTCCATCTGATCCTCTCCTCGTCATTTTTAATTTTATAATACGATTTCTCGGAATTTGCCTAATGAAAATATGTAAAACCCATTAAACAAAAGGGTCTGATTACAAGTTCTTTTGAACTCGTAATTTGAACCTGTAATTAATATATAATAAAATTTATTAAAAATCAATGAAAAAATAGCAGATTTTCATGATGGAATTTGATTTAGGTATGAAGGGAATGGCTATATAATAAGAAGAAATAAGGCAATATTTTTAATGAATTGGAGAAGGAAACATGTTATTAAATAAACGCTTTACAATTGGAGAAATGGCAAAAATGCATAATATCGCAGAATCTACATTGAGGTATTATGATGAAAAAGGAATTTTTCATCCGTCCATTGTTGATCCTCAAACGAATTATCGTTATTATACAATCGATCAATTTTCACTGTTAGATACGATTAAATTTTTACGCCAGTTAAATATTCCGTTAAAGGAAATTAAGAAATATATTGATGAAAGAAATCCAACATACGCACTCAATTTACTGGAAAAACAACAAGAAATGATGCTGAAGAAACAAAGAGAAATTGAATATGCCTTAGCAAAAATGGAACATAGAATTCATTTAATTAAGGAAGCAACAAAAGCAAAAGCTGAACAAATGGTAATTAAAGAGATTCCGCAGCGGAAAATTACAGCAATTGCGGTTGCTCCAAATACGACGGATGATATGTTTGAGTACTACATCCATTCGTTGCAAAAAAATATGAGGCAAATGGATGATAGTTTATTTTCTGGAGATATTGGTGTAACTGTTGCGAAAAAAGGATTAATGCAAAATGAGTTTCAAGCATATAGTAGTGTTTTCATTCTTTTGGATTACATGCCCTTTCAAGTGAATAGTTCAGATGAAATTAAAGCAGGTATATTTGCCTGTGTATATCACCACGGGCCATATGAAGAAACTGATGAAACATATAAGAAATTAATAAAATATATTGATCAAGAAGGATATGAAATAGACGGAGATTCGATTGAGATTGCATTAATTGATTGGTCTGTAACAGAAAATCCAGAGGAGCAAGTAACAGAAATTCAAATTCCTATAATGAAAAAACAAAGCAATAAGTTATAGGACTCGTATAATTACAAATGAGCATCAAACGCGATAATTAAGTTACCTATTTTTTAATTCCCTATTGACCTTCAAGTTACTTGAAGGTTTAAACTGAGGGAAGAGAGTTGAAAAAAGGAGCATATTAGAGTATGGAAGCAACAGAAAAATTAAGAGAAAAACCGATAAAAAGTTTATTTATTTCTTATTTAATACCAGCTGTTCTAGGAATGGTATTAATGTCAGTTAATATTGTAATTGATGCGGTCATGATTAGTAGAGGAGTTGGGGCGAACGGTTTAGCAGGAGTAAACGTGGCTATTCCAGCGTTTTCGATTTTTTTCTCTATTTCATTATGGATCGGAATGGGCGGGGCAACGTTATATTCCATTGCATTAGGTGAAAATAAACGAGAAAGAGCAAGGTCTATTTTTACTCAATCCATGACGGTAGCAGTTGTTATCGTAGGTGTTTTAGCGGCTATTTGTTTATGGAGAATAGAAGATTTAGCGTACTTATTTGGTGCAAATGAAGTGATTTTACCATATGCGTTAGACTATTTACACGTATTATTAACATTTGGAATGATATACGTTTTAGAAAATATTTTAAGTACATTTATACGAAATGATGGAAATCCTAATTTAGCAATGGCAGGTCTTGTTGTAACGGCTGTATTAAATATAGTATTTGACTATATCTTTATTTTTATCTTTGGATGGGGGGTAACAGGTGCTGCTTCAGCGACTATTCTTTCGGCAGCGATTGGTTTCCTTGTATTATTAACTCATTTCTTTAGAAAAAGTAGTATTTTAAAATGGACGAAATTCCATTTTGAATGGGATACTGTCAAACAAATTATGGTGATTGGTTTCCCAAGTTTTACAGCAGAAAGTACGGTTGCAATCGTAACGATTGGTTTTAATATCGCATTCGTCCAATATGCAGGAGAAGTAGGAGTAGCTTCCTATGCGATGGTGAATAGTATTCATGCAATGGCATTACTACTATTCTTCGGTGTAGGTGCTGCATTGCAACCGATTGCTAGTTTCCATTACGGGGCAAACTTATCAGAAAGATTGCGTGAAGGATTGCAGTTTGCTGTGAAAATTGCTGTTGTACTTGGGGGCATTGCGATAATTGTCGGATTATTCTTCGGGAAATATATCATTGGTCTATTTGATGTCCAATCTCCAGAATTATTGGAGTTAACATTAACGGGTATTAGCTTATTCTTTATTCAATACGTATTTTTAGGCTATAACATTGTGTATGGAGAGTACTTCCAATCAGTGCGACAAACGAAGAAATCAGTACTGATTATAATGAGCCGAGGGTTACTATTTATCATTCCATTGTTATGGATTATGCCGAAATTATTTGGGATAAACGGAATTTGGCTCGTTATGCCAGTTGCTGAAGTAATGACAGCAATTATCGTATTTACGATGAATCGTATGAAACATCCTGTTCCATTAAATATGGCAGGAGAGAAAGAAGCGATATGATGAAGAAAATCCCCTTAAGCAATTAAGGGGATTTTTTTATTCCTTTAAACTAATCGCAAAAGATCCATCCGTTTCTTGAACAGAAGCGAAAGCAACGTTTTTAATATTTGTAATTCCTTTTTCTTTTAATTCTTTATATAACCATTTTTCATCTTTATGGATTAACTTTAAGTTATCGTATTGAATTTGTGAATCGACGATAAGTGCAATTGGTAATCCAGCATACTTAACATCTATGTTTAAATCTTTTGGAGTTAATGGTACAAGTTCTCTTTTTGGTAAAATACTAATAGCTCCGTTCGCTTCTAAAATGGCGTATTCAATTTCATGAACACTCGGATATCCTGCAACGCGAAGATTAGAAAGTAGTTCGGCAATGGGATATCTACTTTTTTGTAAGTTCTCAAAAATAATATCACCATGTTTAATTAAAATGATAGGGTGTCCGAGAATAAAACGATTTAGTTTGTTGAATAGGCTTAATTTTGTAAGGAGTAAATGTAAACATGTAATAACAACCATACCGAGAAATGCTTGTAAAGCACCAGAGACGGGTATGGCCTGGAAAGCTAAATAAGATAAAAAGATTATAGCCCCAAAATCATGAGGAGTTAGTTGTGCTAACGCGGATTTACCGAGTAACTTAAGCGATAGTAAAAATAAGATGAAAAAGAACGACACGTTACATAAAAAGAGAAGCAATAGAGACACTCCTTGGTGTAAAGTTGTACTTACTATTCCCGAAAGTAATATAAATATTACCTTTCAGAGGATAATTTAGGGTTTATTGGAATTTGTCTGTATACAAACAAATAAATGGATATTATCATGAAGGAAGTAAAAGAAAATAGGAGTATATGAGTATGAGAAAGAAGAAAATAATAAAGTGTATTTTAGTTGTTATAATGATTTGCGCCGTATATGCGGGGTTTTTACAATATCACATTTATAAGCATGGACATATGAATGCAAGTGACGATGCTGAGTACATAATTGTACTAGGATCGAAAGTAAATGGAACGAAACCATCTTATTCATTGCAATATCGTATTGATAAAGCAGCTGAATATTTAAAATCACATGAGAAAACAATCGCTATCGTATCTGGAGGACAAGGAAAAGGTGAAGACATTTCAGAAGCATTAGCAATGAAACAAGGACTAATAAAACAAAACATCGCAGAAGACCGTATTATAATGGAGGACAAATCTAAGAGTACAGATGAGAATATTACATTCTCAAAACCGTTAATTCCAGTCGATATGAAAAAAGGTATGATCGTAACAAACGATTTTCATATGTTTAGAGCGAAAAAAATAGCTGCCAAACAAGGTTTACAATTAGAAGGTCTTCCGGCAAAAACACCGAAACCAATCATCATTCCATCGAATGTACGAGAATATTTAGCAATTACACAGTATTGGTTTATGAATCGAATATAGTGAAAGTGATCCCGTCTGAAACTTCAGACGGGATTTGATTTGAGGAAAATCTTACAAATATGTCACGTTAGTGAAAGGTAAAGCGATAGTTTCTAGAATGGTTTCCTGACATAATGAAGGTAACAAAAACTATTTAGAGGTGAATCGGATGAAAGGAAATAATATTTTATCTTCGTTATGTTACTTTAGCATCTTTTTTGCACCATTTTTACTACCAATTATCGTGTACTTTGTTGCAGAAGATGAAGTGAAATATCACGCGAAAAAAGCATTTTGGTCACATGTTTTCCCATACGTAATCTTATTTGGAGGACTAGCAGTATCAGGAATGTACGGTTTAGGTTTCAATCAATCTGACGGTGCTGGAATTGGAATGATTATCACATATGCAGTGTTCATTCTTGTAGGAATTTACTACTTCATTTGGAATATCGTAAAAGGTATTAAAGTTTTGAAAACGGCGTAATAAGACAAGAAAAAATTTCATTTAAATTACCATTAGTATAATTTCATTTACCGTATTCATAGATGTTTTAAAAAAAGAGCAATTCAAAAAGAATTGCTCTTTTTGTGCTTATAAGTTGTGAATATTGAAAAAGATGTGTTAATTTTTCATTATGAAGAGAAAAAGGAGTGATTTTCATGAATGAGATAATACATAAGATAGAGCAACACGTTTCAGTTCGTAAATATAAAGAAGAATCAATTCCGAAAGATGTAGTAGAAAAAATGGTGCACGCTGCACAGCATGCGGCTTCATCACATTTTGTACAGGCGTATTCTGTCATATATGTAACAAATCAGGAATTAAAGGCTAAATTAGCAGAGTTATCCGGAAATCGCCATGTGAAAGACTGCGCAGCATTCTTTGTTTGTTGTGCAGATTTAAAACGACTTGAAATTGCATGTGAAAAACATGGTACAGAGATAAAGCATGAAGGGGTGGAAGACTTTATCGTTGCGACGGTAGATGCTTCACTTTTTGCGCAAAACTTAGCGTTAGCAGCAGAGTCATTAGGATACGGTATTTGTTATATTGGTGGTATTCGTAATAATCCGAGAGAAGTGAGCGAATTGCTTCATTTACCAGATAAAGTATATCCTGTATTCGGAATGACAGTCGGTGTACCAGATGAAGAACATGGAGTTAAACCACGCTTACCGGTAGCAGCGGTTCTTCATGAAAATGGATATGATGAACAAAAATATGATGAATTATTAAACGAATATGATGAAACGATGAGCGCGTATTACAAAGAAAGATCATCAAATCAAAAAAAAGTAACATGGACGGAATCAATGAGTTCGTTTATGTCTAAAGAAAAAAGAATGCATATGAAAGAGTTTTTAAGTGAAAAAGGATTAAATAAGAAGTGAGTAAAGAGGCAAACCTGTGATATGGGTTTGCCTTTTTTGAAAGGAGAAATACCTAAGATCAGAAAGTTGTCTATTCTTTCTGATCTTAGGTATTTTGTTTGTTATCATATACATAGAAATAAAAATTAATAATTTTTTACAAAAGTGATAGAAAATGAGAATGAAATACCAATAATAAGTAAAAGCAGCTGCTAAAGGGGAACTGAGGAAGGAAGAGGCTTATGATTTTCAATTCTGAAGAGGATTTAATTATAGCTATGAAAAAACATGATCAAGATGCTTTGAAAGAAGTAATTGATCAATATGGAAAATTAATTTTGTACATTATTCATAAATCATTAAGTACCCCTATTGAAAAACAATATGTGGATGATTTTTTTTCAATGTGTTTGTAACAGCGATAGCTGGGCTTCTAGTTTTAAAATATTTAATGTGAAAATAAAAAGCGGCATAATAGCCGCTTTTTATCGTTTGGTTAGTATTTTAGTTATGATTTTGTATTTTGAAAAACTTACTTATAATAAATGCAAACTTTCAATAAGAAGATACATACCCGTGCAACTTAAAAGGATGTACGTAAATATTTTGAAAATTAGTTGATTAAGCCATTTGAAAATAATTTGCCCTATATACAAACCTAGAAATACGATTGGAATAGCGTAAAAACTTGATTCCCAAATTGTTTTGTTTGTGCCAGTAAAGAGTATTTGAGTTAGTAGGCTAATGAAATATATAAATAGATAAAAAGCTAAAGTAGTTGCTCTCAATTTCTCTTTTTTCGTATCAGTTCCTGTAAAGTAAAGTAACAGGGGTGGTCCTGGCATACCGATACTTGTCGTTAAAAGACCGGATAATCCGCCCACTAAGAAATCTCTAGATTTTGTTGATTTAATCTTAAAGTTGCATATTAGCATCAACGTTAATAGTAAAAGCAGGATGCTAATTGTTAATTTAAAAGTGTTGATGTTAATGGAAGTGAAAATGAAAATGCCAAAAGGAACACCAACTATACTTCCGAAAATTAATCTTTTCAGTAGTATAAAATCAATATCTATTCTTATTTTCCAAATGAGTGATATGGAAATAATTAATGATAAAATGATATTTATTTGTATAGCTTCTTGTGGTAGAAATAACATGAGTAAGAAAGGTGTTGCCATAATAGAAAAGCCAAAACCTGTACTTGTTTGTAAAATAGAAGCTACTAATATAATACATATGAAAATGAATATAATTTCCAAAATAGCCCCCCTACATAATCAAATTTAATAAATATTTTAACATAAAGTGAAACTTTAATCAGTGGGAGGCTTACTGCACGGCAAATAGCCGCTTTTTATGTTGCATTTAATATTCTAATGATGATCCTGTAGTTTTAAAGTATTTTTCTCGTGAAGGAGTCATTACTCGGATTGCTAATAAACAGGAAAGGAAAAGAATGAGTAACGAGCTACTTATTACAGTAAATTGAACGGAAAGAAATTGTGCGGATGCCCCAATTGCTAAAACGAAAAAGATTTGGATGAAATTTTTTATGGAATCAAACACGCTATCGATACGTCCTATCCTATATATAGGGATGTTATTTTGATAGAATGTTATAAAGCCAGTACCAGCAAATGATGAAGAAATACCAAGTAAAATGAAACCACCTGCTGCGACTATAAATGAATTTGAAAAGGCGAAAATTACATAGCCTATTGCTGTGAAAATCATACCTAATCCGATACAATGTTGAATTGGTAATCGTTTGGCAAAGAGAGAGACGAGAAATGAACCGGAAACGTAAGCAGCGCCAGTTATACTAACAAGCATACTGTATTCTATATCGGTTAAAAACAGTACTTGCCTCGTAAAAACAACTTCTTGTGAATCGAGTGCCATAGAAACAAGCATAGTCGCTTGAAATAAAACGAATATGAGAATAATGTACGTTTCTGTTTGAGCGAACGAAAAAACTTGTTTCCAATCACTTCGTAATGTTTGTACAAAAGTATTTGCAACTTCTTCGTTTTGCTTTGTTTGTAATGTAATGTTTGGCAAGAAGTAAATGAGAATGGTAGAAAGTAGAAATGAAAGTGAGTTGCAGTAAATAACAAAGGCTGCTGAGTACGTGGTGAGAAGTATTCCAGCAAGAGCTGGACCGATAATAAAAGCCCCGTTTGTACATAGGCTATTCCATGCATTAAATTGAGAGCGCTCTTCAGCTCGTATGAGCATTGTTTTATAAGTAAATGAAGCTGGATCGAAAAATGATGTAGCGATGCGAGTTAAAAAGATGAACATATAAATGGCCCAAATAGAATCAAATAATGGAATACAGCCAATGAGAGCTGCTCGAATTATATCTGTGATGAGCATAATGGACCGTTTGTTTAATCGATCTACTATACTACCAGACCATATTTTTGTAACAACAGTGGCGATTGGACCAACAATCCATAATCCTGCTACAGCAGCAGGTGAGTTTGTGCTATTTAACACCATTAAGTTTAGAGCGATGAGATACATAAAATCACCTAAACGAGAAATTCCTGTTCCCGACAATAATAATAATTTATTTTTCATGAATAAATGGCCCTTTCTTTCATTGTTTTTTAATCCTGCAGGAAATAGCGTATTCCTCTTCAGAGTTTGATTGACGAGCGGTTTTGTTTTCCCAGCGTAATAAAACTTGTGTAATCTCCCAAGTAAGCTGTTGTAATTCCTCTGGAGTTAAAAATAAATGAGATACAATATGACTACCTGTATTCGTTCCTTCTGTGCCGCTTTCTTCAATATAGAAATGAGCAGCTTTTGCTTTATAATATTTTTCAATAATCCCTCGTTTTTCCTTCGTTTCTACTAATTCAAGCAACCCTCCATCATATAAAATTTGAACGTGATAATGTACGCTTCCAGCAGATTTATTTAGTTTAGTAGCAACTTGTTTTGCAGTAAGTGCTTCATCTTTTAAAAGGTGAAGAATTTGAATGCGAGTTGCATTGGAAATGAGCTTCTGCTGCTCAGCTGAAATAGTAAGTCTATCGTCAAACATTATGGCACCCCTTTTCTTATAATCTAAATTTATTGTACATTCTAAAAAATTAGAACGTAAGGAAAATAAATCGTCTTTTTCCTCTGTATTTCGACATAAATAAAAATAGCATGTTTATAAACATGCTATTAAGTAGAAGGAGATTCTTCATTAAATTCCCCGCGATAAAATAAAAACAGCCATATAAAACTTACAAAAATACAACATATAGCTAATAAACTGCCAATCATTTGAGGAGAAAAAATTTCTAACAGCCCTCCTGTAAAAAACATCGATAACTGAATAAGAGATCCGTAAATAGAATAATGGAATGAAAAAACTTTACCTATCATATTTTCGTGTGTGTAAGTTTGAAGTAATGTCGTATCAAGTGGAACCATGATTCCTCCTGCTATACGCATACAGAATAAAGTAATGATACCGATAATAAGTTGATCGGATAGAATGAATCCGAGAAAGAAAATTCCTTGTAATAAGTAGGCCCAACCGAATACTTTTTTCATTTTTTCTTTATTATGGGATATATAAAGATTAACGAGAAGGCTTCCTATCATAAGCCCAGCCCCTTGAACCGTATATAAAATCCCAATGTTCGTATGGAAAATTTTTTCGGCATAGATCGTTAGAAGTAGTTGATAAGCGCCTCCAATAATCCCCCATGAAATGCCGACAAGAATTAATGTTAAAATGATTTTTGTTTGTAATATGTATGTATAACCACCTTTTATATCAGTGAAAAATGCTTTGTTCTTGTTACAAGTATCATGAGCAGGAATACTCATATTATAAATAAAATAGGCTGAAAGAAAGTATGATAGGCTATTTACTAAAAAAGCGAACTCAATATGTAAAGATTGTGCAATTACTCCGCCCAAAGAAGCCCCCATAATAGACATAAAACCATTAATTGTACTAGAAAGAGAGTTAGCAGTTACGAAATGATTTTGGTGTACGATATTTTTTAGGATTGCTTGTTTAGCCAGTTCAAATAAACAAGCAAGTACAGATAAACATATATTAGCAATGAAAATAATCTCAATTTTATAGCCTGCGAGTAAGTATGTAAGGACTAGAATTCCCCGTGTAATATCGGTAAAAATCATAATATTCTTTTTAGAGAAACGATCTACAATTCCGCCTATGAATGGACTAAGAAGAAGCTGTGGTAAACTTTTACTTATAAAAGTAAGTGCGATCATAAACGGCGATTCCGTTATGCTGTAGACAAATGTTAATAAAGCTACCGTATGGAACCAATCCCCAAGTACACTTAATGTTTGCCCATAAAATAGTTTATTGAAGTTTTTATTTGTTTTAAGAAGTGTGGAATAAGAAACCGACATAAATAGATTACTCCTTATGTAATGACGATGTTTGAATTTGTTCTTTCCACTCACTTAAATACAATTTTTCCGCTGTAGGAAGTCCAACAGGTAATTGTGCAATCAATTCTAAACTATTTCCATCAGGGTCGTTAAAGTATACGGCTGCATGTGCTAATTCCGGAAAAACAATCGGTTCAATTGGTTCCATTCCAAAGTCTTTTCGTGCTGAAATTCCTTTTTGATTTAGCCAATGAATCGCATTTTCTAAATCATGTAAACTTACTTGAAAGGCGATATATCGTAAAGAGGGGTGATAATACACTTTGTATTCTGTGCCTTCCCAAAGGCCGAGCCAACTCTCATTTTCTTTAATCCAAAAGAAAGCAATATTATCTCCTCGTTTATATAATTTTAGCCCTAGTGATTCATAAAAAGGTATTGATACTTTTAAGTTGCGGACAGGTAAATGTGCTTCGTAAAGACCTCTAATCATTGTAATCCCCCTTAGTAAAAATGTTTCTTATTCCGTAGTAAACAATATGTTGCTAGTTGAAATCGCAAATAAGAGGGATATAAATTCATACGAAAGTATGAAAAAAACAGCTCAAATATGAGCTGTTTTTCTATAGTTTTTCGTTCATTTGTCAAGGATAGGATATATTAATATCCGTATCCGCCGCCACCCCAACAGCTACATCCAATGATGATTAGAAGGATGAATAGTACGATAAGCAAAGCAAATCCACCGCCGAAACCAGCGCAACTTCCACCATAACTCATATGTTTTCCTCCTTTTTAGTAAGTTAATCTATATGGTTCATGGACTACTATATACAGTATGTTTTTTGTATAGAAAACGAGCCAGTCTCATTTATAATTAGACAAATGCCTGTAGATTCATTAGGATTGTATGTTAGTGATTTGTAAATAAACCTTTACATGATTTGTAATTTAGGCATAGAAAAATAAAAAATTGTAAAAAAAACCATTTTTTTATTTTTTTATGAGAGAATATGTACTATAATTTTACAAGTAATATTATGGGAAAAGGGAGTTTTAGTATAGAGATGGAGATGGGACAATTACAAAATAAAATAGAAAACAAAAAGAAAGAATTAATTCAACTTGTTGCGAGACACGGATTGGATCATGATAAAGTTTTGTTATTTAGTCGTGATTTAGATATACTAATTAATAAGTTTATGAATATAAAAGACAAAGTGCATAAATAAAAAATTTATAGTTTTTTATATTAAGATGTTTCACAGGAAGGAGAGGACAGTAATTGGAACATTTACAGGAAGAATTGTATAAACAAATAAAAGAAGAAAAAGGTACAGTTACAATTTTCTTAAAGAGTGGCGTTAGAATAGTAGGAGAAGTTGTTGGAGTAGATAAATTTACAGTTTTAATTTTAGTGGATGGAAAACAACAGCTTATTTATAAGCAGGCTATATCAACAATAATGAAATAAGACACTCTTGTTGAGTGTCTTATTTCATTATTGCTTGCATGCCTCAACATCAATGCCGGCAGCAATTAACTTTTTTTCTCCATCTTGTTCAATAATTTTTTGTAATTTAGATAGGAAAGAATCAAAGTTTGTATGCTTTGCTACTTGGAATGTCATTTTATGTTCAATTGGTAGCCACGTATCAATATCAGCTTCGTTATGCTGGATTTTCACCTCAAGTTTATCGAGTGCATTAGCAACTTTTGCTTCGTACGTTTCTTTTGCTTCAAACTCCATCCATAAGTCATATAATTCCTCACCGAGAGAACCTGTTAACGTTTGTTTAATATTTAAAATAGCTTCTAGTTCATTTTTTTGTTTTTGTAGCTGTAATTCGTGACTATTCATCGTATCAAATGCAGGGATATCACCAGCTTCGGCTTCGACTAGGTCGTGAATAATAACCATTTTAAGTAATTTCTCAATATTTACTTTTTGATCCAAATAAGGTTCAACTAAAATGGCCATTAGAGACATACGCCATGTATGTTCGGCAACACTTTCTTGACGTCCGTTGGAAAGCCAGCTATGTCGCATTTCATATTTTAGTTTTTCTGCTAATGCAATGACTTGTAAAATGTTGTGTTCCATCGTGAGCCTCCTCATGTTTTTATACCATAATTCTAATATAGAAATGAAATGTGTCAATTTCATGAGTATATTGCGATAAACAGATGATAAGCGTATAATACATGTTATATGTGAAAACGTATTATTAAAATAAAAAAATGTTATATGAAAATGGAAAGGAAAGGGCAGAAATATGGGAGAAAAAAATCAAGTATTAGCTAGACCACAAAGAAGAAAAAGGAAGTTTGATATTTCTAGCCCAGTGGGCATTATAGTAGGTTTCATCATAGTGATAGCGGCGATTATGCTTGGCGGCGGTGGAATAAAAGCTTTTAAAAACTTTTTAGATATTTCATCTATTTTAATTGTCATAGGGGGAACAACAGCGACAATTGTTGTGGCATATCGATTTGGAGAAATAAAAAAATATACGAAAAGTATTTTCACTGTTTTACATAGAAGAGAAGAAGATCTAGAACAGTTAACGGATTTGTTTGTTGATTTTTCGAAAAAGTCTAAAAAGAATGGCTTGCTTTCTTTAGAGGTTGATGGAGAGCAAGTAGACAATCCTTTTATTCAAAAAGGAATTCGATTAATGTTAAGCGGTTACGATGAAGATGAATTAAAAGAAGTGTTATTGAAAGATATTGAAACGGAAGTGTATGAGTTAAGAAAAGGAGCGGCATTATTAGATAAAATTGGTGATTTTGCTCCAGCTTGGGGAATGATTGGTACGTTAATCGGTCTTATCATTATGCTCCAAAACTTACAAGATACATCGCAAATTGGTACAGGGATGGCAGTTGCGATGTTAACGACATTATATGGGTCTGTACTTGCGAATATGATTGCAATCCCTCTGTCGGAAAAAGTATACCGTGGTATTGAAGATTTATATACAGAGAAGAAGTTTGTAATAGAAGCAATTTCAGAATTGTATCGAGGACAAATCCCTTCTAAATTAAAGTTGAAACTGGATACATACGTATACGAAACAAAGGTAAAAGGAGCAGCCTAATATTTCAAGGAGTGGTATGATGAGTAAAGGACCGCAAAAGGGATCGCCTCGTTGGATGACGACTTTTACAGATTTAACGATGTTATTATTAACTTTCTTCGTATTACTAGTTGCTACATCAAAGCAAGATGCAGTAAAATTGTCAAAGATGCTTGAAAAGTTTAGTGATACGGGGCAAGTAGATGCAAAAGTAATGGAAAATACAATACCAGATATTTCACATGAAAAAAATGATGAAAAAATGATCTCAAAAAAGAGAATGGATGAATTATATAAGAAGTTGAAAGCGTACGTAGATAATAACGGTATTAGTCAAGTGAATGTATATCGAGAGGATACAGGGGTAAGCGTCGTTATAGTAGATAATTTAATATTTGATACAGGCGATGCGAACGTTAAGCCCGAAGCGAAAGGGATAATAAGTCAATTAGTTGGATTTTTTCAATCCGTACCTAACCCAATTGTTGTAGAGGGACATACAGATAGTAGACCTATTCATAACGAGAAATTCCCTTCTAATTGGGAGTTATCTTCAGCACGAGCGGCAAATATGATTCACCATTTAATTGAAGTGTATAATGTGGATGATAAAAGGCTAGCTGCGGTAGGATATGCAGACACAAAGCCAATTGTACCAAATGATTCACCGCAAAACTGGGAAAAAAACCGTCGCGTTGTTATTTATATAAAAGAGTAGTATATTATTATTTTAATAATAAAATAATAAAAATACGAAAATTCTTTTAAAAAAATATTAAATTTTATCATTTTATTTTGTATAATGAGTGAGAATGATAAGGTGAAATATTAAGATATATTTATACATAGAAGGAGAGAATTAAAAAGAATGGCACATAAAATTTTAGTAGTAGACGATGCGATGTTTATGCGAACGATGATTAAAAACTTATTAAAAAGTAATGCTGAATTTGAAGTTATCGGCGAAGCAGAGAATGGGGTAGAAGCAATTCAAAAGTATAAAGAACTTCAACCTGATATTGTAACATTAGATATTACTATGCCAGAAATGGACGGGCTTGAAGCATTAAAAGAAATTATTAAAATTGATTCAAGTGCAAAGGTTGTTATTTGTTCTGCAATGGGACAACAAGGTATGGTATTAGATGCAATTAAGGGCGGGGCAAAAGACTTTATTGTAAAGCCATTCCAAGCGGATCGTGTAATTGAAGCTTTAACAAAAGTAGCAAATAGTTAATATAGAAGGGGTGCCACAAGGAATCAAAACAGTGATAGCGGATCGACGTGTGGCCCCCTTTTTTCTCATTGTAAAACACTAAATTGTTATACATAAATGAAATGTTTGTTAGACAGGTAGGGGATAAAAATGCAAACAGATCTATTAAATATATTTTTCGAAGAGTCAGAAGAACATTTACAGTCGCTAAATGAAAATGTGCTAGTGTTAGAGCAAAATCCTGCTGATATGGATGTTGTAGGAGAAATATTCCGCTCCGCTCATACATTCAAAGGTATGTCTGCGAGTATGGAATTTACAGAGATGGCTGATTTAACGCATAAGATGGAAAATGTGTTAGATGAAATTCGTCATGGAAATATAGTTGTAAATGCGGATATTATTGATGTGATTTTTGAGTGCATTGATAATTTGGAGAAGATGGTTGCAGATGTGCAACAAGGTGGAATGGGCAATATTGATGTAGTCTCAACTAAACAGAAATTAGAAGCATTATTGAACGGTAATGTAGAAACTTCTACGGAACATATAGAGCAAAATCATATAGACAACGATGATGCAGTTTCGCATGAAGTGCATATAACAGTTGAACAGCAAGCAATTTTAAAAGCAGTACGTGCCATTATGTGTATTGAAGCATTGCAGAATGTAGGGAATATACAAAAAACAGCTCCGAGTATTGAAGAAATTGAAGCAGATGCTTTCGGATTTGAATTTACGGTATTTATGGATACTGATTGTAGTATAGAAGAATTGAAACAAGTAGTACTTCATGTTTCTGAAATTGAGAAAGTGGAAGTAAAGCAAGGAGAACCTATATCGAGGGAAGTAGCTTCTAAAAAAGTTGTTACACAAGAAGTTGTGCAAGTAGAAGAAATGCTACAACCAGCTGTGGCTACGCAGGTAGAATCACCGATAGTGGCAACGAATCAACCTACAAGTGCTATGCCAGCTAAAAGTACTACAAAAACGAAAAATGCTAAAGTGGAGAATCGTTCAATTCGTGTTCAATTAGAGAAAATCGAAAGATTAATGAATATGTTTGAAGAAAGTGTAATTGAACGTGGGCGCATTGATGAATTGGCTGAAACGATTCAAAACAAGGAGTTAATTGAACATTTAAATCGATTAGGCGATATTTCAAAAGATATTCAAAACGTACTATTAAATATGCGTATGGTGCCGATTGAAACTGTGTTCAATCGTTTCCCACGTATGGTACGTATGTTAGCGAAAGATTTAGGGAAAAAATCGATTTACAAATTACAGGTGAAGATACTGAAGTAGATAAAATTGTTATTGATGAAATCGGTGATCCGCTCGTTCATTTAATTCGAAATGCAATCGATCATGGTGTTGAAACTGTTGAAAAACGACGTGATGCAGGTAAAAATGAGACAGGTACTATTAAATTAGAAGCCTTTCATAGTGGAAATCATGTCGTTATTCAAATTACGGATGATGGAAACGGTATTAATAAAGGGAAAGTATTAGAAAAAGCGATTAAAAATGGCGTTGTAACTGAAGCAGATGCAAATAGATTAACAGATCGTGAAGTGTTTGATCTTATTTTCCAACCAGGATTTAGTACAGCTGAAGTTGTATCAGATCTTTCTGGACGCGGTGTCGGATTAGATGTTGTAAAACATACGATTCATAGTTTAGGTGGACATTTAATCATTGATTCTGAGGAAGGAAAGGGAAGTACATTTAGAATTGAACTTCCGTTAACGTTGTCTATTATTCAATCTATGCTTGTTCAAACGAATGATAAGCGCTATGCTTTACCTCTTGGAAATATCGTTGAAGCAATTCGAATTAAGAGAGAAGACATCCAATCCTTACAAGGAAAAGATGTGTTAAATTATCGTAATCAAATTATTGAAGTGAAACATTTAAGTACTGTATTTGGTGAAAAAACAGTAGATGAGGCGTTTGCGTCATATGATGGTCAAATGGTTCCTGTGTTAATTGTTCGTAATACACATCGCAGCTATGGACTTATTGTAAACACAATTATCGGTCAAAGAGAAATAGTCTTAAAGTCATTAGGTGACTTCTTTGCAGAGAGTTCTAACTATTTCTCTGGTGCGACGATTCTCGGTGATGGACGAGTGGTCCTCATTTTAAACCCAGAAGGTTTATAATAGGAATGAAGGAAAGCTCCCCACTTGTATACAATTGGGGAGCTTTTTGGCTAATCGTTACCAATCTAATAATGGGAATACATACATATTAACGTTTTATATAATAAGTTTGCTAAAATCAAATGAGAGTTTATATTATTTGATAGAAAAACAGAAATGAGGAGGCAGGGAAAATGCCTGAGCAACACACAAAAGGGGATACGAGCACGATTGTGCTAGAAAAAGAAAATGAGCATTTAACGCCTCAAGAATGCGATATTCTTGGCGAAATTGCAAATATATCATTTGGTTCAGCTTCGACTGTATTATCAACGATTTTAAATAGGCAAGTAAGCATTACTGCTCCTCGCATAGAGTTGGTAGATTTATATGATTCAAGAGATGTCGAAGTTCCACATGTTGTATTAAACATTCATTTTACAAAAGGATTAGATATGGAAAACCTTCTTGTTCTTAAACAAGATGTTGCATTGTCCATTGCTGATTTAATGATGATGGGAACAGGTGAAGTGGAGGATGGAAAAGAACTTGGTGAATTAGAACTAAGTGCTGTACAAGAAGCGATGAATCAAATGATGGGATTCGCAGCTACATCTATGTCGGAATTCTTCCAAGATACAGTAGATATGTCTCCGCCGACGATTAATGTTGTAAAGTTATCAGAAGAAATGGAGAAAATCTCTGAAATCGATGGGAATCATACGATTGTTAAAGTGTCGTTTGATTTAAAGATAGATAATCTTGTAAACTCTAAACTTGTACAAATTGTTTCAGTTGAGCATGCGAAACAAATGGTAAATAAATTAATGCAATTATCTGGTGGAGTAGAAGAAAAAGACGAGCCAGCAGAAGTAGTGGAAACTGAGATTGTAGAAGAAGTTGAAAAAGAGCATTTAACACAAGAAGAGAAAGATGTGCTTGGTGAAATTGCAAATATTTCAATTGGTTCCGCTTCAACAGTATTGTCAACGCTTTTAAATCAGCCAGTTACAATTAGTACACCAAATGTGGAAGCAATCAATGTTCGTCATTATGATGGAGTACCAGTGCCATTTGTTATTTTAAATGTTGACTTTGTTGAAGGGCTAAAGAATGAGAATGTATTCGTATTTACGAAAGATGTCGCCTTAACAATGGTAGATTTAATGATGATGGGAACAGGGGAAGTTGATCCGGAAAAAGAGCTTACTGAATTAGAACTGAGCGGTATTAAAGAAATTATGAACCAAATGATGGGTCACGCTGCTACGGCGATGTCAGAAATGTTCCAAGAAAAAATGGACATGACGCCGCCAAATGTTAAATTTGTAACGTTAAAAGAAGAAATGGAGTATTTGGGAGAATCAATGGAAGTGGACGAACTCGTTCAAATTACGTTCAATCTTGAAATTGGTGATCTGCTTCAATCTAAAATGTATCAAATTTTGCCAATTTCTGAAGCGAAAGAAATGGTAAGGCGACTTCTGTATCCAATGGTGGAAGAAGAAGAGATTGCCACAGAAGAAATTGAAGAAGAAAAAATTGTAGAACCAGTTGTGCAACCTATTGAATTTAAAGAAGTAAAACAAATGGAACCAGTATATATGGACACGTCCATTCTACAAAATGTAGAAATGAACGTGAAATTTGTATTTGGAAGTACAGTGAAAACGATTCAAGATATATTAAGTTTACAAGAAAATGAAGCAGTTGTACTAGATGAGGATATTGATGAACCAATTCGTATTTATGTAAATGATGTATTAGTGGCGTATGGTGAACTTGTAAATGTAGATGGATTTTTCGGAGTAAAAGTGACGAAATCACTATAAGGCATTGAAATAGGAGTTTGAACTAGTAGATGAAAAACGTAAAGTTTTTTCTAATGAGTTGGCTATGCATACATGTGTGCTTGTTCTTCCCCTTGCAAAGTCAGGCTGAGGAACAAATTGAGCCAGATCAAAAAATAAATGAAGTGAATGTACAAGAAGAAAATAAGGAATCTCAAGAACCGCCAGAGCAAGTGGAAACGAAACAAGATGAAGAGAAACCAAAAGAAACAGAACAACAAGAAGTAGCAAATAAACAATTGAGTGAAAAAAAGATAGAAACGGAACAGGGAATTATTACAGTAAATAAGCCGGAGCTTAAAGTTGGCGAAGAAGTGCGGATTGCTGTAGAACCAAATGGGAAAAACATTCAAAGTATGAAAGGTATATTGCAGTTACAAAAAAATGGCGAGCAATATGCGCAAGAAAGAATGTTATCTTTTGAGTATGATGAAGAAACGAAGAGCTGGGTTGCTAACTATAAAGCAGGGGATTTTGATTTGCAAGGTGATTGGAATCTTCAGCTCGTTCAAAGTTACAAAGAGAATGAGAAAGAAGAGCTCATAAAAAATGAAGTGAAAGTCCCGCTCATTCGTATTAAAAATGAAACGCCAACTATAGATAAAGAATTGCCAAAGTTACAGAAAGTTACTATTGATGAAGTAAAAGAGAACTTAGTTGAACGAAAACAGGGAGATTCTATACATATACGAGTAAAAGCGTCAGATATAGAATCGGTTGTAAAAGAAGTGCGCGTTACATTAAAAGGGAAAGAAAATAAAGAGCTTTCCTTTTTATTAGACTACAACAAGCATGATATGGATTGGCAAAAAGTATTTGAAATAACAGAAGCATTGCCGGCTGGGCCATATGAATTACTTGTAGAGATAATAGATGCAGCAGGTAATAAACTTGTTGAGGAAAGTGAATATACCATTTCTGTTTTGGCGCCCAAAAACGAAGATGATAAAAAGATAGAAGAGAAAGAAGAAAAATTAGATAATAAACTAGAAAATGAATTAGAAGATAAGAAAGAAAATGAATTAGAAGATAAGAAAGAAAATGAGAAGCAAGAAGATTCGAAAGTTAAAAACCCGCTTCCAGAAGAAAATTTGCCAGTTGTTCAAATTCCGAAGCAGGATGAGATAGTAAATAAGTTTATAAAAGAACCGTTGAAAGAGAAAGAGGAATTTACTTACGTTATAAAAGAGCCGTTCGAAGACAACAAGGAAGTACATAAGGCGAAGGACCGAAAAGAGAAAAATAACAAACAAGTTGCCTCTAAAAAGAAAGAACAAAAAGAAGAACCGAAAGACAAGAAAGAAGAAAAAGGTGAACAGGGAGTGCAAGCTTCTGATGTGTTTACCATCATGTCAGGTTTATTCGTACTGTTTTTAGTTTTAAAGAGTAATAAAGAATGGGGCTAATTATTTCATAGTAGTGGAGGCGCTTAAATGGAGATTAAACGTACGACAATCGAAGATAAGGCGTTACAACCATTAAAACAGCCTGTAGCTATTTCGGAGCATGAAATCCAGAAAGAACGAAAGCGTAGCAATTTAGTGTTTACTGGACAGTCTAAAATTATTTCGAAAAATAATGAAATAGGTATTTTACTTGCAAGTTTAAGTGATGGAAAGATTATGAAGGAAATTCTTTCTAAAGAGATGGATACAGTGTTACAACTTTTTAAAAAGTTACATACGTTATCTGGAGAAGGTAAGCAAACAGAAAAAATATTTGAACAAGTAATTAGAAGCCTACAAGGGCTTGTTAAGCAGGCGCATATAAAAGAACTTCCTTTGTTAGATGGAACATATGATTTCGCTGAAGTACAACTATCATTTGGTAGAAAAGTACATATTCCGTTACTAGATGTGAGTGCACTTATCTCTAGAGTGGAAGGTGATTCTTCAGAAGGAAATATAAATTTGATGGTAACGGTTATTACTGCTTATATAACGAAACTGTCTAACGAAACAATTTTAATTAGCGTTACAGACCGCATTGCTAAAGATCGGGATGTAAGTGTATGGAGAGCGCTTGCGGAAATGAACATGACACAATTGTCGCAGGCGTTGAAACATACGGTGCAAGAACATAAATGGTCTATGACGTTTCTTTTTCTCTTTATATGGATTGTCGGTATTATTTTAATTCGAGTTATGTAAAAAGGTCGTCACTCCATTGTGACGACCTTTTTTATATTTTTTCGTAGAAGAATGTATCAAATCGCTGAAGATTGTAACGTTCGGGTGTTAAAATTTGTTCCGTACTACCAACAAATAGTACACCGCCTTTTCGTAAAGAACGACTAAATTTTTCATAAAGTTTTACTCTTGCTTCTTCTGTAAAATAAATCATTACGTTACGACAAATAATCAAATCATAATTTGTATCGAACGACTGCATTAAAAGGTCGTGCTGTTTGAACGTAACGTTTTGTTTAATGTTTTGATGCAATGAATATATATCATTCTCTTTTGTGAAATGACGTTCTTTCAAATCATTAGGTAATTCCTTCAGAGAACGTTCTGTATATTGACCGCGTTTTGCGGTTTCTAAAATATGAAAATCAAGATCTGTTGCTTGAATTTCAAAACGAAATGGAGCTAGATGCTTTGATAAAATTAAAGAGAGTGTGTACGGTTCTTCACCAGCAGCGCAAGCGGCACTCCATACCTTTAATTTTCCGCTATTTTGTTCGAGTAATTTTGGTAGTGCTTTCGACTCTAAAGTTTGCCAGCGTTCTTTATTTCTAAAAAACTCTGAAACGTTAATTGTAATATAGTCAATAAAATTTAAAAATAAATTTTGATCAGCGCGTAATTTGTTTAAAAAATTAGTGTAGTTTTCGAAGCCTTTTCTCGAAATGAAAGCATCGATTCTACGGCGCATTCTATCTTGTTTATAAGAAGCGATATCCATATTGAATTGTTGTTTAAAACTCGCGATAAAATGATCATAATCTTGTTCAATTATCATATTTACAATGGGCACAATAATGATATTGTGCCTCCCCCTTTACATCATACGAATTTTTTGTTCAAAGCTTTTTTTCATTTGCTTTTCATGTAATCCTGGTAAATCATAAATGACAGCATCAATACCTGCTTCTTTTGCAACATCGACAGGGATGACAGATGTATGTTTGTCCCCATTATAAAAACAGAGAACTAAATCAGTGTCTTCAATAATTTGTTTAACAAAAAACATATAATCTGATCGGTAAATGGAGTCAGAAGGATGATCAAAAGCAACATATTCGGCTCCGTGTTTTTTTAAGTAATCAACGACTTCTTGAAATTCATCTGTTATTGCTTGCAATGGTTGCAGCGTGTAAAGGCATAAATTTTGAGCGAGTCTTTCATTCTCAACGAAAAAACGAAGAACCTCATTTTCAATAGATTTATAACATAATATGTAAATTTTATGTTTGTGAGCATAGTCAGTTAAAAATTTTTTAATTTCTTCTTGATCTAATGCTGTTAATTGATTTGAACCACAAAGGAAAATATTCATAGAATTGTGCCACCTCATGCTAAATTGTAACATATCTTTTATAAAAAATAACTGCAAAATATTACTGTTCAGAGTATAATTATAAATAACTGGATTTTACGATTAAGTTTAGGAAGAAATAAAAAAATAAATAGGTGATATATATGCTACGTTCTATCTCGCATAATCCAATTTTATCGCATATACCGCCTGCTACTCAAATGCCGAAAGAAGCAAATGTCAGGACAGGACTTGCATTTTCGGATAATTTGCATGCAGATCCGAAAAAAGATAAATTACTAGAACAAATGGAAGCGTTTGTGGATAATATTGGAGAAATTAAAGAGAAAATTGAAATGGAATTAACGCTTGATAATGTAATGGAATACAAAAATACAGTAAAATCATTTTTGAATTTTTACGTTGATAATGTATTGCAGTATAAAGATGTCATGTCTCGTCACCCGCGTTACGGATATTCACAGAAAATGACGATTGTGAAACAGGCAGAAATGGGATTGAATGAATTAGAAGATGTGATGAATTTAATTAATACGAAAACAGGACATTTAGAAATGTTAAATCAAATTGGAGAAATCCATGGTTTAATTGTGAATTTAGTCTTGTAAAAGGAAGGAAGCTATATGTACATACAATTATATGAAAAACTCGTTATTATTCAAAAAGCGTATGAAAATATTCAAGCGCTTGGAGAGCAAATATATGAGAATTTAAAAAATAAAAATGTAAATGCAGTTCAAAAGTTGCAAGTAGAGCAATTGCAGTACATTGATGGTTTAAAAGGGTTATCAAGCTCATTTGAAGAAATGGTTGTTCAGTTCTGTAAAGAACAAGGAGTTGAATCGTTTCGTGTAAGTGCGTTATTTTCGTATTTTTCTCAAGAAGAAATTGAAAAAATGGAAGAATTACAAAAAAACGTAACTGAATTAGAAGAGAATGTAAAAATGATTCTTTTGAAAAATCAATATTACTTAAACGTACTATTAAAAACTACAGAAAGTATTGTGGATTCTGTTTCTGAATATAACTTAGAGCGAAACAATAATTCGCAAATCTTTATGAACGAACTATTGTAAAGGAGAAGTGAAGCTTTATGAGATTATCTGATTATAATACACCGCTATCGGGTATGTTAGCGGCTCAAATGGGGTTACAAACAACGAAACAAAACTTGTCTAACATTCATACACCGGGGTATGTGCGTCAAATGGTGAATTACGGATCTGTTGGAGCAAGTAATGGTCATACGCCAGAACAGAGAATTGGTTACGGTGTACAAACGCTAGGTGTTGACCGTATTACTGATGAGGTAAAAACGAAGCAGTTTAATGATCAATTATCTCAGCTCTCTTACTATAACTACATGAATTCGACTTTATCACGTGTAGAGTCTATGGTTGGAACGACAGGAAAGAATTCATTATCTAGTTTAATGGACGGTTTCTTTAATGCCTTTCGTGAAGTAGCAAAAAATCCAGAGCAACCAAACTACTACGATACATTAATTTCTGAAACTGGGAAGTTCACAAGTCAAGTGAATCGTCTTGCGAAAAACTTAGATACAGTGGAAGCACAGACAGCAGAAGATATTGAAGCGCATGTTAATGAATTTAATCGTCTTGCTGCTAGTTTAGCAGAAGCGAATCATAAAATTGGACAAGCGGGTACACAAGTGCCGAATCAACTTTTAGACGAACGAGATCGCATCGTTACAGAGATGTCTAAGTATGCAAACATCGAAGTATCTTATGAATCTATGAATCCTAATATCGCGAGTGTTAGAATGAATGGTATTTTAACAGTAAATGGACAAGATACATATCCACTTCAATTAAATAAAGAGAAAGACCCAATGTCAGTTGAGATTTACGGTTCAGAAATCTCCGTAAATAGCGGGGCGATAAAATCAGCGATTGATACGAAAGCGAAGATAGTTGATTATAAAAAAAATCTTGAAGACTTAATGAGTTCGATGAAAAATCAAGTGAATACAGTGATGGGAAAAGATTTCTTCGTTGGAGATCATGCGAAAGATATGAAGTTAAATCCAGAATTCCAAAAAGATATTTCGAAAATGAAAATATCTGCTGAAACAGCAAATAAACTAGCAGCAGTTACAGAAGACGATTATAAAGAAGGTCTTTCTTATAAACAAGCATTAGATCAATTTATAGTTCGTGTTGCATCTGATAAAAGTGCAGTAAATGGTTATCAAAAAATTCATGGCGACTTACTAGAAGGTATTCAACAAGAAAAAATGAGCGTTGAAGGTGTAAATATGGAAGAGGAAATGGTAAATTTAATGGCCTTCCAAAAATATTTTGTCGCAAACTCTAAAGCTATTACTACGATGAATGAAGTGTTTGATAGTCTATTTTCGATTATTCGATAAGTGATAATAATTGATTGGAAATATATAAGGAGGAGATAGAAATGAGAGTATCTACATTTCAAAATGCAAACTGGGCAAAGAATCAGTTAATGGATTTGAATGTGCAACAACAATACCATAGAAACCAAGTAACTTCAGGGAAGAAAAACCTTCTTATGAGTGAAGATCCACTTGCAGCGAGTAAATCATTTGCGATTCAACATTCATTGGCGAATATTGAACAAATGCAAAAAGATTTAGCTGACTCAAAAAATGTATTAACACAAACTGAAAATACTTTACAAGGTATTTTTAAATCTTTAACGAGAGCAGATCAATTAACGGTACAGGCATTAAATGAGCCAAATGGTGAAAAAGAATTGAAAGCCATCGGTGCAGAGATTGATCAAATTTTAAAACAAGTTGTATATTTAGCGAATACGAAAGAGCAAGGCCGTTATATTTTCGGTGGTGATAGTGCAGAAAAGTCACCATTTACAGAAGATGGTACGTACCAGGGCGGAAAAAATGATGTGAACTGGCAACTAAATGATGGTTATGAATTAAAGGCATTTCGTAACGGAGAAGCATTATTATCACCGGTTATAAAAACGTTAAAACAGATGAGCGAAGCGATGCAAAAAGGTGACCAAAAAGCGTTACAACCGTTATTAGGAGAAAATAAGAAAAACTTAGATGGCATCATTAACCGTACAACTGAAGTTGGTTCAACAATGAACACAATGGAGACGTTTAAAACAATTTTAAGTGAGCAAAATTTAGCGCTTCAAGAAAACCGTAAAGAAATTGAGGATGTTGATTTAGCGGTCGCAATTTCTGACTTGGCATATATAAATGCAACGTATGAAGCGACGCTTAAAGCGGTTAGTACGATGAGTAAAACGAGTATTTTAGACTACATGTAATCTATAAGGAGTGAGAAAAATGGCAGGAACAACGATGACAGGTATTGGTGGTAGACAACAAATTTGGAACCTCGGAAATAATATGATCGATACTTCTAACTTCGTCGAATTAGAAATGAATGCTTTAGATATGAGAAAAACACCATATACGAAAGAAAAGAATGACCTTACAAATGATAAACTACTATATACAAGTTTAAAATCAGAATTTAGTTCTTTTACACAAACTTTTAAAAACTTAGCGGCTTTTAAAGGAAATGAGAAAAAAGTAACGACAACACAAGACGGTTATATTAATGTAAAAGCTGATGGTGGTGCGATTGCAGGAACTTTTAATATGACGATTACACAGCTTGCACAGCGTCATCAAATAGCTTCAAATGACATTAAAGATATAAATGCGAAGCTTCCTAAAGATGAAACATTAAAACTAGGTGGTAAAGAACTAAAAGTAACAACTGATATGACATATAAAGATTTAATTAATAAGATTAATGATGGAGATTATGGCGTATCAGCTTATACACTTGGAAATAAAATTTTCATGACCTCGAAAAAAGAAGGAACAGATGGAGTAATTAAGTTTGAGGGGAACACATCTACACTATTTCAAGATATTGGTTTAGCTAATGCGGATGGCGTAGCGCTTAATACAATCAATGAAGCGCAAAATGCTATGTATACTATTAATGGTATCAAAGGGGAAGGTTCTACTAATACAATTGAAGCTCTTCCTGGTGTGAAAATTGAATTGTTAAAGGTAACTGAGCCGAAAGTAGAAGGAGCGCCAGATGCTGGTACAACAGATCCAAAAGCAAAAGGTATAGATCTAAAATTTACAGTAAGTGATTCAAACGTAACAGATGCATCGAATGTTATTAAAAAAATGGTAGCTGATTATAATAAAGCTGTTTCTACAGTAGATATCTTTGCCGGAAAAGGTGGAGCTTTCCAAGGTCAAGCTATTATGCAAAGTGTACGTCAGGCAATGAACAATGTCGTAACATTTTCTCAAGATGGTAATTATTTATTCACATTCGGTATTCAATTAAAGCAAGATGGAACGATGGAAGTTAATGATGAAAAATTAACACAAGCATTAAAAGAAAAACCCGATGCAGCGAAGCAATTTTTCTTTAGTTCTAACGGTTTAGGAAAAATGATGGAAGAACCACTTGATAAACTATTCGGTGATAAAGGTGTAGTCGGCGAGAGAGTTAAAAATATTGACTCACGTGTAAGTGATTTAGATAAAAAGATTAAAGATATTGAGACGCAAAACTTGCAAAAGCAAGATGAAATTGTGAAGAAGTATCAAAAGCTAGAGAGTACATTAGCAGCGCTTGATAGCCAATTAAAAACAATTAAAGCAATGACAAAACAAAAAAGTGATGATTAATGAAAGTTGAGGAAGTGATCGTATGCAAGCATGGCAACGTTATATGCAAAATGATATTATGACGAGTAATCCGATTAAAAATACAATTTTTATTTATGAAAGATGTATTGTAGAGTTTCGTAATTTAGAAGAACTTTTACATACTTTTAAACTACAAGAAGGGGACGCACTTCTTGAAAAATTAGAACGTATTTTTGAAGAACTAAAGCTTCAATTAAATCCTGAAATTACGAAAGATTTATATGATAGTCTCTATGGTTTATATGATTGGATCAGCATTCAAATTCAAACGATGAAAGTAACGCGTGAAGCGAAAGATATTGATGCAATTGTGAAAGTGTTACAAGATTTAATAGACGGTTACCGCGGAGCACTTGAAAATGAACAATGATATTTATCGGACGTTTGTCAGCTGTTTTAATGAAATCGGTGAATTGCAAGTGTCAGACAGAGAGTTTGCTGAGAAGAGTGAGATGTTAAATCGCTGGATGATGACATTGGATGAAGAAACGCGTGCGCAAGTTGCGGCAGAAGTAAGCCCGTTCATTATTAAGGCCGCTCAGCATATTCGGGATAAGCAAAAGATTTTGGAAGAAATGATTATGACAAATGATGGGCGAATGAAGGCTAATTCATTTTACGGTAAATATTAATAATAACGTCTGGAAGCAGATCCCCCTTTTAAAAGGGGATCTATTCCTTCGTTTACATAAAGAAATCCGCTGATTGAGGTTTCATTTTATGACTGTGATGAAAAAATAATAGTAATCTAAATAATAGAAAAATGGACTTTAGTTTGTAGTTTATATATTGAAATGTTCTATAGATTACTATGTGTATACAGTTTTTTTGCATTCTTTTTTATATTTTTGTATTTTTCTAAAGACAATAATGAAAAAATGGAATAAAATATGTAAGGGTACATAATAGTAAATATTTTAATAAACGCATATAAGAAAATAAATAATGAAGTGAAACTTCTATCAGTGGATCATTACGTTAGAAAAGGAAGGGTGTGGAATATGCCAGATTTAGTGAGTGATGTAAGCCATTATATGAATTATTTAGTGACGAAACGAAATACTGTTTCTAGTAATATTGCAAATGCGAATACACCTGGCTATAAAGCACAAGATGTAACATTTGCTGAGCAGATGAATAAAAGTAGTGCATTATATAAAAACAATGCGGCTGATTTAAAGAGCAATCCAGATTTATATCAAACGAATGAAATGCACTTGCCGACAGTAAATACGAAAAATACATATGCAAAGATTCAAACAAAATCAATGCAAACGAATAAAGACGGAAATAGTGTGGATGTAACGACAGAAATGCTAGATTTAATGAAAACAAATCAGTTATACGGTATTTCAGTTAATGCAATTAATACACAATATGCAATTAACCAAGCGGCACGCGGACGTTAAAAGTAGAAGGAGAGACAACGGATGTTTCAGGCAATTAATGCAAGTGGCTCAGGGCTAACGACAGCGAGAAAGTGGATGGAAGTTACTTCTAACAATATTGTAAATGCAAATACGACGGCGGCTCCGGGGGCAGATTTATATGAGCGTCGTAGTGTGGTGCTAGAATCAAACAATAGTTTTGCAAGTATGCTAGATGGGGCTCCTACTAACGGAGTGAAGATAAAAAGTATTGAAGCAGACAAAACGGAAAATTTAGTGTATGATCCGACGCATCCGCACGCAAATGAAGAAGGATATGTACGTTATCCAAATATTGATGTAACTGCTGAAATGACGAATGTTATGGTTGCTCAAAAAATGTATGAAGCAAATACGAGTGTATTAAATGCAAATAAAAAAATGCTTGATAAAGATTTAGAAATCGGCCGAGGATAAGGGGGAAGATAGTAATATGAAAATCCAACCAATGTTAAATACACAACCATTTGGAGCAATTCAGTCAATTGGTGCATCGAAAACTTCTCAAACATCTGTAGTTGAGGGGAAAAAGTTTATTGATTTATTGGAAGATATGAATCAAACGCAAAACAATGCGCAAACAGCAGTATATGATTTACTAACTAAAGGGGTAGGAGAAACACATGACGTTTTAATTCAGCAAAAGAAAGCTGAGTCTCAAATGAAAACGGCTGCTCTCGTACGTGATAATCTTATTGAAAATTATAAGTCACTAATTAATATGCAAATTTAGGAAAGTGGACGGGTGTGTTTAAATGGAAAAGATGAAAAATGTTATCCAATCGTTAAAAACGTGGCATAAGTTAGTAATTGGTGCTGCGCTTTTAGCGATTGTAACAGGGGCACTTTTATACTTCACCTTGCCAGATAAATATGTTGTTGTATATCAAAATTTAAATGATACAGATAAACAAGAGATTACAGCAGAATTATCGAAGTTAGGTGTCGATTATCAATTAGCGGCCGATGGTTCGATTCGTGTGCAAAAGAATGATGCTCCATGGGTTCGAAAAGAAATGAATGGGATGGGCTTACCGTTTAATTCTAAAAGCGGTGAGGAAATTTTATTAGAAAGCTCGCTCGGTTCAAGTGAGCAAGATAAAAAAATGAAGCAAATTGTCGGTACGAAGAAGCAATTGGAGCAAGATATTGTAAGAAACTTTGCGACAGTTGAAACGGCAAATGTTCAAATTACATTGCCTGAAAAAGAGACAATTTTTGATGAAGAAAAAGCAAAAGGAACAGCGGCGATTACGGTTGGAGTGAAGCGTGGCCAATTGTTAACAGCTGATCAAGTTGCAGGTATACAGCAAATGATTAGTGCAGCAGTTCCTGGCGTGAAGGCAGAAGAAGTAAGCGTTATTGATAGTAAAAAAGGTGTTATCTCAAAAGGGACAGATGAAGCACATTCTAGTAGTTCTTCTTCTTATGAGAAAGAAGTAGAGATGCAGCATCAACTTGAAGGTAAATTAAAGCAAGATATTGATGCAACGTTAATGACGATGTTTAAACCGAATGAATATAAAGTGAATACGAAAGTATCTGTAAACTACGATGAAGTTACACGTCAGTCAGAAAAGTATGGTGATAAAGGTGTACTTCGTAGTAAACAAGAGCAAGAGGAAAGCTCTACTGCGCAAGAAGGGGCAGATACGAAGCAAGGTGCTGGTATTACAGCGAACGGTGAAGTGCCAAACTACGGTACGAACAATAATCAAAATGGTAAAGTTGTCTATGATAATAAAAATGGTAACAAAATCGAAAACTATGAAATAGATAAAACAGTTGAAACAATTAAGAAACACCCAGAATTAACGAAAACAAATGTTGTTGTATGGGTAGATAATGATACGTTAGTAAAACGTAGAATGGATATGACAACTTTTAAAGAAGCAATCGGAACAGCGGCAGGACTTCAAGCTGATCCGAACGGTAACTTTATAAATGGTCAAGTTAACGTTGTAACTGTTCAGTTCGATCAGCCGAAAGCCGAAAAAGAGAAAGAGCCAGAAAAAAGTGGTATGAACTGGTGGTTATTCGGTGGAATTACAGCTGGCTTATTAGCAATCGGTGGTCTAGTATGGTTCTTATTAGCAAGACGTAAGAGAAAGAAAGAAGAAGAGGAATATGAAGAATACTTAGCAGAAGACGAAATTGCTGCAAGTAATGAAAGTATCTTGGAAATTCCTGAAGAAAAAATAGTGCCAGAGCCAAAACCTGAACCAGAAGAACCGAAAGAACCAACGTTAGATGAACAAGTGCAGGATGCTACGAAAGAACATGTAGAAGGAACTGCAAAAGTAATTAAAAAATGGTTAAACGGACAGTAAGGGAGGAACAACGATGTTAGATGAAATCTCCTCCAAAGAAAAAGCTGCCATCCTTATTCGTACATTAGAAGAAGGGGTGGCAGCAAAAGTCATTGAATATATGACAGCTGAGGAAAAAGAAGTATTACTTCGTGAAATCGCAAAGTTTCGTGTATACAAACCAGAAACGTTAGAAAATGTACTAGGAGAGTTCTTATATGAATTAAATGTAAAAGAATTGAACTTAGTCACTCCAGATAAAGAATACATTCGTCGCATATTTAAAAACATGCCAGAAGACGAACTGGAAAAATTATTGGAAGATCTTTGGTATAACAAAGATAATCCATTTGAATTCTTAAATTCACTTACAGATTTAGAACCACTTCTTACAGTGCTTAATGATGAGTCACCACAAACAATTGCAATTATCGCTTCTTATATTAAACCGCAACTTGCGTCTCAATTAATTGAGAGATTGCCAGATCATAAACGAGTAGAGACGGTAATGGGTATTGCGAAGTTAGAACAAGTTGATGGTGAATTAATTAATCAAATTGGTGAGTTGTTAAAATCGAAATTAAATAATATGGCATTCAGTGCAATTAATAAAACTGATGGCTTGAAAACAATCGTAAACATTTTAAATAATGTTTCACGTGGTGTTGAAAAAACAGTCTTTCAAAAGCTGGATGAAGTCGATTATGAGTTATCTGAGAAAATTAAAGAAAATATGTTTGTCTTTGAAGACTTACTTGGTCTTGAAGATCTTGCGCTTCGCCGTGTATTAGAAGAAATTACAGATAACGGTGTTCTTGCGAAAGCACTTAAAATTGCAAAAGAAGAAATTAAAGAGAAATTATTTACATGTATGTCTTCAAACCGTAAAGAGATGATTCTAGAAGAATTAGATGGCTTAGGACCGCTTAAGATGACGGATGCTGAAAAAGCGCAGCAAACGATCACTGGTACAGTGAAAAAGCTGGAAAAAGAAGGAAGAATTATCGTTCAAAGAGGTGAAGAGGATGTCCTTATTTAAAAACAGAATTCCGAAGAATTCTGTTTCTTTTTCTGAAGAAACGTATGAATTACAATTTCCAAAACCAGCTTCAGTTCAAATAGAAGAGGAAGAATTACAAGCTGATCATGCAGAACTTCGCGCCCAGCAAGAATCGTTACATATGGAAATGAATCAGCTAAGGCAAGAGAAGCAAATGCTAGAACGAGAGCGGCAGCAGTTATTACAAGATAAAGAACAATTTCAAATGCATATTCATGAACAAATGGAACAGATGGAAGCAGCGCGTGTGCAGTTTCAAAAAGAACAACAAGAAACAGCATATGAATGGACAGAGTTATTATGGGATCAATCTTTTCATCTAGCAGAAAAAATCGTGAATCAAGCGGTAGATTCACGATCGCTTGATGTGTTACCTATTTTAACTGGCATCGTGCAAACATTGCCAACTTCGTTTGAAAAATTAATCATTACAGTACATCCAGAAACGTTTGAACGTATTCAAGAAGAGAAGGAAAATACGAAAGAATATTGGTTACTACAATTAGTAGAATGGAAATATGATTTCTCCCTGCAGTTTGGTGAATTTGTTCTGGAAGAAGAGAAAGAGTTCTTTGAATTTAAATTTGCACCTATATTTGCGAAACTTCGTCAGAAATGGGAAGAAGAGAAGCTATTTGAGGAGCAAAATGTATGAGCCGTCTGTTAATGAATGAGAACGAAAAATGGAATAAGTTCATTGAAACACCACTGTATACGAAAGTAGGCAAAGTTCATAGTGTACAAGAACAGTTTTTCGTAGCAAAAGGGCCGAAAGCGAAGATTGGAGATGTTTGCTTCGTTGGAGAACATAACGTCTTATGTGAAGTGATTGCTATTGAAAAAGAAAATAATATGCTACTTCCATTTGAACAGACAGAAAAAGTATGTTATGGAGATTCAGTGACATTAGTTTCAGAAGATGTTGTTGTACCACGTGGTAATCACTTGCTCGGAAAAGTGTTAAGTGCAAATGGTGAAGTGTTAAATGAGGAAGCTGAAAACATTCCATTACAGAAAATTAAACTAGATGCACCGCCTATACATGCATTTGAACGTGAAGAGATTACCGATGTATTTGAAACAGGAATAAAATCAATTGATTCTATGCTAACAATTGGTATCGGTCAAAAGATTGGTATTTTTGCTGGGTCAGGTGTTGGTAAATCTACTTTACTTGGAATGATAGCAAAAAATGCAAAAGCTGATATAAACGTTATTAGTTTAGTAGGAGAACGTGGCCGGGAAGTAAAAGACTTTATTCGAAAAGAGTTAGGCGAGGAAGGTATGCAAAAAAGCGTCGTTGTTGTAGCGACGTCAGATGAAAGTCATCTTATGCAACTTCGTGCAGCGAAACTCGCAACGTCTATTGCTGAATACTTCCGTGATCAAGGCAATAATGTATTACTTATGATGGACTCTGTTACTCGTTTTGCCGATGCACGAAGAAGTGTTGATATTGCTGTTAAAGAGTTACCGATTGGTGGTAAAACACTGTTAATGGAAAGTTATATGAAGAAGTTGTTAGAGCGGTCTGGGAAAACACAAAAGGGATCTATAACAGGTATTTATACGGTGCTTGTTGATGGGGATGATTTAAATGGTCCTGTACCAGATTTAGCACGTGGTATTTTAGATGGACATATTGTATTAAAGCGTGAGCTTGCAACGCTTAGTCATTATCCTGCAATTTCAGTATTAGATTCAGTAAGTAGGATTATGGAAGAAATCGTGTCGCCACATCATTGGCAACTTGCAAATGAAATGAGGAAAATTTTATCAATTTATAAAGAAAATGAATTGTATTTTAAGTTAGGAACGATTCAAGAAAATGAAGAAAATGCTTATATTTTTGAATGTAAAAATAAAGTAGAAGGTATAAATACATTTTTAAAGCAAGGTCGATCGGATAGTTTCCAATTTGATGATATCGTTGAAGCGATACACCATATAGTATAAGGCCTCTGCCCAAGAGGTCTTATTTTTTTGTTTTTTAATATTTCACAGATTTTTTTGGAAAAAAACTATATAATAGAAAAAGAGAACGTTATAATAGGAAGGGGCTATGAAAACAGGTGGATAAACAGCAGTACGACACAATAAAATTGCAAATAAATCAAGAAAAAGAACATATTTTAAAAGAAGTGTATGAATTAACAGCTGAAAAAAGAAAAATAGAACAAAAAAAAGAATATGATTTATATGTTGTGAAATCGCGTAGTAAAGTCGTACAAACTGGGCAACGTATTATGGCTGGCATGCTTTCTTCACATACGTTTTCACCTGAAAGAATAGAAGAATGGAATCGAAAAATTAAAAAAACGGAAGGTTTTATTCAAAAAAATGAAAGCCTTTTAGAGCAAGTAAAAGAAAAAGAACGTGTCATTGATGAGATGTATCAAGAAAATTGCAAAAAGCTTGCGAAAGCACAAGAAAAGCTGGAAGAAAAAATGCTTCTGGATTTGAAAATGTGTATGAATGGATGAGGTGAATGTAGTGATACAGTCTGTATTACCGGTGCAACAAAGTTTACCTCCGCAAAAAGAAAAAGGGCTAGAAGTACAATCAAAAAATGAAGATTCTTCATTCGATCGTACGATGAGAATGGAAAATAAAAAACAGCCGCAAACGGAGAAAACGAAACGAGAAGAAGCACCAACAGAAGAGAAAAAAGATTATATTCTTTCTAAAAAATCGGTAACGAAAGAAGAGCCTATTGTAAAGAAAGAAGAAAAAAAAGAGACAGAACAGTTGTTATTAGCTGTATCTGAGCAAATGGTTGCAATTGAGCAATTACATGTGCAGCCGGAATTGTTATATCAATACATACAAAAAATACAAGAGCTATATAAAGAATATGGCAATATTAAACTTAATGAATTACCTGCAGCTGAATTACAACAATTACAAGAACTTCTTTCAAATATGAATATCAAAAATGCTATATGTTTAGAAGATACAATGCAAATGGTATTAGACAAAATGAAGATGCCAGAGCAAACGATGCAAGCATTGAAAGTTGTAGAAACAGAAACTTGTAATATTGCAAAGAAACAAGAAGAGTCTAAAGAGGTAGATCTTCCGAAACTTGAGAGCGATGATGCAAAGGTAGAGTTGCCAGAGGTTGATGCATTAAATGATTCGAGCTTTGCAGGTGCAGAGTTATTAAATAAAACGACGAGTACCGAACAAGTAGGGAAATCAAATAGTGGTGCTGAGAAAGTTTCATTACCTGACTTAGGAAAGAAAATGGAAGCACAAGTAGAAGCGCTGCAAAAATTTGTAGTGAAACAAGAACGTGTTTTATTTCAGTTAAATCCAGAAAAACTTGGTACATTAACAGTGTTTATGAAAAAACACGGAGATCAAATTGATGTTCACGTAGAAATGGAAAAACACGATGCGAAAAAACGTGTTGAAATCATTTTTGATGAATTGAAATTAAAGTTAAAAGAAAAAGAAATCAATATTCAAATTAGCTATTCAGATAAAGATGAAAATCGTAAAGAACAGCGAGAACAAGAGCAAAGGCAAAAACAGAAATTAGCAAATACAAATCATGAAAAACAACAATCAACAGAATTTGCGGGATTATTGGAGGAATAAAGCGTGCCAACAGTTGGATTAAATACAACGAGTACAAATCATATTCCGTTACAAGCAGGAGCGCAAAAAAGTAATGTACCTGTTAATGGTGTACAATCGCCAGTGCAACAAAGTAATGGAGTTTCGGCAGGAGCGCAAAAGACTCCTGGGGTAATGGGGAAAGATGATTTCCTAAAATTGTTTTTATCAAGTTTCCAACATCAAGATCCATTTAATGCGATGGATATGAATCAAATGATGAATCAGACAGCGCAGTTATCTCTTATGGAACAAGTACAGAATATGACGAAAGCAGTAGATAAGCTGCAATCAACGATGTATTCAACAGCACTTGATGGTGGAATGAAGTTTTTAGGTAAATACGTAAGAGGTGTTGACGGTGACGGAAACAAAGTAACCGGTCAAGTAGAAACGGTTCGCCTTGCGGAAAATAACGATGTACAGCTCGTTATTAATAATAAGGTTGTATCTCTTCGTTTCGTTGAGAGAGTGTCTGATAAACCGATTGGGGAAACGAACCCAGAAGACGCAAAGAAAGACGATCAAAAAGTAACTGAAGAAGTAAAAACTACAAAT
Source organism: Bacillus sp. MT94 (assembly GCF_058792475.1). Classification (NCBI taxonomy): domain Bacteria; kingdom Bacillati; phylum Bacillota; class Bacilli; order Caryophanales; family Bacillaceae; genus Bacillus; species Bacillus sp. MT94. The sequence goes on from NZ_JBXAEZ010000006.1 coordinate 185,772, forward strand.
TCATAAGGAGTGTCCATACGTTATGATTAAAGCGTTATATACAAGTATTACAGGGATGAATGCAACACAAAATGCATTAAGTGTAACTTCAAATAATATTGCCAATGCACAAACAGTAGGTTATAAAAAACAAAAAGCAATGTTTGATGATTTACTATATAACAATTCGATTGGTGCAAAAGGTGACGGTAAATACGCAGGAACAAATCCGAAAAGTATTGGTAATGGTGTGAAAATGAGTGGTACAGTTACGGATTATAGTGATGGTACAATTACGTTAACAGGTGGCAAAACACAAGCCGCAATGGAAGGTAATGGTTTCTTCGTTGTAGGTGATTCAAAAGGCGGAAATATGGAATTTACTCGTAAAGGTACGTTTGGGATATCTTCAGATTACTATATTACGAATACTGAAGGTCAATATGTATTTGCATACCCTGCGAATGAGGCAACTGGTGAAGTTGATTTATCTGGAATTCCAGGACCGTTGCAAATTCCAATGGGAACAGCAATTGGTGGTATTCGAACATCGAAAGGGACAATTAAAGGTAATATTCCAACTGGTGAAAAACAAATTACACAAGATTTACCTGTATATGATAATGCGGGGAATACATGGACAATGCGTGTCGAGTTTAAACAAACGAGCGAACATAATTATACATATAAAGTACAAATGCGTAATGACTCGAAAAAAGAAACAGAGTTTAAGGATGTTCCAGGTGCAGGTGGTAATATGACATTTGATGCTGTTGGAAATCCAAATCCGAAAGAGCAAGGGGCCAATATTCCATTTGATGGCGGCTCTATAAAATTAGACTTAAGTCATTTAACAAACCATCCAACAGATAAAACATTATCAGTAACAGACGTAGATGGTAGAGCAGCAGCGACGGTTAAAGATTGCTTCATTGCTGACGGTGGATATGTGATGGTAAAATATTCTGATGGAAGTATGAAATCTGCAGGTCAATTAGCTGTTGCGATGTTCCCGAACGAAGGCGGACTAATGAAAACAGGTAATGGTAACTATACAGCGACGAATACAACAGGTATTTTAGCTCTTGGTGCATCTGGTCAAAACGGTGCGGGTAAAGTACGTGGTGGTGCACAAGAAGGTGCAAACGTAGATTTATCTGTAGAGTTCGTTGACTTAATGTTATACCAACGCGGATTCCAAGGAAATGCGAAAGTAATTAAAGTTTCAGATGAAGTATTAAATGAAGTTGTAAACTTAATTCGATAATATATCGTAATGAAAAAATGTAATGGAGTAGAAAGGGTTTTTTATTCGTATGACAAGACAAGAGCGAATTTTACAATTGCCTTTTTTCGAAAATAAACGTGAACTTGCCGAGCAAGTATTAAAAATAGAACGAGAAGAGCATGTATATTTACCAGATCAATTTGAAATTAAGCAAGTGCCTCCGTATTCATTTGGCGAAAAACAAGCAATCATTGGCCGTATCCATGAGTTTTATTTCATAAGTGTTGGTAGCGATAGCGTTTGGAAGTATCAACTGTTTAAGGATGAGATGAAGTGTCGTGAGTTTTTTGTTATGTTGCCTGATATTACGGATCAGCAGATAGCGTTTTGGTTTAATAACATAGAGTTATTGAAAGGTTCTTAAAAGCACTTTTTAGGTTTTGAGAGAGGACCTGGCGATGTTTTGGAGCGGTTAGTGCCTAATAGAGTCCCGACCGATGTGTAAGACCAGAGATATGTAGCGTTACTAGAGTAGTATGGTAGTGTAAGAAGTGGTAATATAAAATAGTTTTAAGTTAATTTAAGGTAGTTGTAGTATACAATTAGACTGAATTTCTATAAAAGGAGAGGTGAGGAGGATGGCGCAAAATAAGTATCGCGTTACATTCATTTCGCCGAGTGAGGTTGAGCAGCGGACTGTAATGGCGGCGAATAGTTTGCCAGATTTAATTCGTAAAGTAGAGAGTATTATTGCAGATCCAAACGGTTATTTTGTGAATGATAAAAAAAATAATTGTTATTTTAAAGTGATTAAAGAAAATGTTACGTTTATTCAGTATGAGTTACTATTTTCGGATAAGGAAATTCATATTGAAAAATTAAAACATATAGCACCGGTGGTATTAAAACGATTATTCGAAGAAATAAATGACCCGGAATTATATGCACTTGCGCTACTTGATGTTGATATAGCAACGAAAGAATATGTGCTAGCAGAAATGAATTCTGAGCTGAGAATAAGAGTAGAGACCGAGCTTTCGAAAAAATGGGAAGCAATGCCGACGGAAGTTGTAGGAGCACAAGAAGTGTTATTAGAGGCACTTGCTTCGTTTATACAAGATTAATTGTTTTTTAATAAAATGAATCGATCGACTATCTATATTTTTTATATAGGTAGTTGACTTTTTCTCTTTTATAAAGCTTAATAATTAGATATACGGAATTAATGGAAGGGGAGCGACACCTTTATGTCACAAGCACAAAGTATTTTATTAGAAAGCGGAACAAATGAATTAGAGATTGTTACGTACACTGTTGGTGAAAACCTATTTAGTATTAATGTAATGAAAGTACGTGAAATCATTAATCCATTCCCTGTTACAACTGTGCCAGAATCTCATCATGCAGTTGAAGGTGTTGTTCAAGTACGTGGTGAAATTTTACCTGTTATTAACTTAGCAATGGCTCTTAATTTAAAGTCAACAAAGCCACTTGATCAAACGAAATTTATCATCTCAGAATTAAACCAAATGAAAGTTATTTTCCGCGTTGATGAAGTGCATCGTATTCAACGTATTTCATGGGAACAAATTGATGAACCAGCTTCATTATCTATGGGACTAGAAGAAACGACATCTGGTATTGTAAAACTAGATGGAAAAATCATCTTACTATTAGATTATGAAAAAATTGTATGTGAAATTAGCGGCACTGGTTATGACAATAAGTCAATTGCAGGATTAGAACAAAAAACAGATCGAGCTGAAAAAGTAATTTACATTGCAGAAGATTCAGCGATGCTTCGCCAAATATTAGAAGAAACATTATCATCAGCTGGATATACAAAAATGAACTTCTTCAGCAATGGTGCAGAAGCGTTAGCGCAAATTGAAAAATTAGCGAAAGAGCAAGGCGAAAAAATGTTTGAGCATATTCACTTGCTAATTACGGATATTGAAATGCCAAAAATGGATGGACATCATTTAACGAAAGTGGTTAAGGATAGTGAAGTAATGAATCGTTTACCAGTCATTATTTTCTCTTCATTAATTACAAATGAATTATTCCATAAAGGTGAAGCTGTAGGAGCAAATGCTCAAGTAAGTAAGCCAGATATTCAAGAGCTAATTGGTTTAGTTGATAAGTTAGTGCTTTAAAAGCTTCTATTTAGCCAGAATAGAAGCTCTAGCTAAGTGTTGAGCAGTCAGTGCTTAATAGAGCCCTATGCGATGTTGAGACCAGACATATGGAGTGGTTATAGGTAAGTAGAAGAGCTGGCGTATAACATTTTTCTATTTAGTAGGAATAGGGGAACTACTTATGTAAGGAAGTTTTTAGTGATTAATAGAGTCTTATGCGATGTGAGTTCAGAGGTATGAAGTAGTTTTAGGTAAGAAGAAGTGAGACTTTGATTGAGGATCTGAAGACTGGATTTATAACTCTATTCTGTTAGAGAGGGGAAGGAATTAGCCAATGCTACATATGGCTAATTCCTTTTTAGTATTCTATACTTTAAGCTGGTAGAAAAATGAAAGGTTTCTTGGGTGTTTGTCGCTGTATGTGTGAATAATCTTTATTTAGAGATTTTTGATTTAAAAATATAAGCAAACGTATTTTCGATGGTTATTTTAGTAATATTTCGTGGTAACGCAAATTTTTTCGGTGAAAAAATATTCAAAATACCATATAATATAATTAAATGTAATTAATATGTAATTTTGCATATTAATAAAAAAACATTTTCCAAATTTTTATACTTTCTATACATTTTTGTATGTTAATTATTTGACAGATAATTTCGAACTGTTATAATATGGATATGTAAAAATTGCTATTTTCTTAAAAGACATGGGAGTCAGATGAGAATTGTGAAAGGATGAGGGGGAGTGGCACAGATTATGTATCACCACACAGCAATTAATGTATTAGGTCTTTTACAAAACATGTCAAATAATAAAATGAACGATATGCAACTAGAGGTGGAATTTAAAAAAATAGAAAAAGAATTCCAAGTAAAGTATGAAGAATTAGTTGATTTACATAATAGAATGGTATTATTTCAAATAGATATAGAAAAAAATGGCGGGATGCGAGCATATGAAAAATCAGCAATTACATGGCTGAAGTCTGAACTAGAGCTATTGTATGAAGTGTATCAATTTTGTCAACGTCACGGTTTAAACATTTTAAATATTTCAAAATACGTAAGTAAAAATGAACTAAATCTTTTTCCAAAAACAGAAAGTCAATTGCAAAATACGTATTATAAATTGAAAAAACGTGAAATACCGTTTGAAAATATTGAAAAACAAAAACCAGGACGAAAGAGAAAATATATACCAGTAAAAGAGACAATCGTTGCAAGAAAACAAGAAAATGAGTACGAATTAAAAGAAGAAATCCAGCATAAAGAGGATGAAAAAAATCTTGTAACAGTTATATCTGGTATCGTTGATAACTTTGAAACAATTAATCAGTGTAGTGAAAGGAAAGAAGACGAACTACATCAGTTTATGGAAGGTATTTATAAGCTTTCTAGCATGGCAGCAGGGCGTTCTAGAGAAGCAAAGAATACACGTAGCTTAGAAGGTGAATTGCAGTCGTTACAACTAGAAAATGAAAGGTTAAAACGAGAGAAAGAAGAGCTTGTACAAGATATTAAAGGCATGACGCAGCTTTTAATTCATTTCATTACAAGTTCTGATATCGATCAAATTCGTAAATTACCAACTTTCGTACAAGATTGTAAAATGGAATTACATAAACTAGGGCTATATAATGCACAAGACGGTAAAATGAAAATTATGGTTGATCGTAGTGGACAAGTTATGACCGTAACACAGTAAAAAAATTTGGGTACAAAATAAAAGGGAGATACATAGTTTATATGTATTTCCCTTTTATTTTGTATGGAATCGTTCCAAAGATGGAAGATGAACTTTTACGATTGTAGTAGTTTAGAAACCATTTGCGGTATTTGATTAGCTTGTGAAACCATACTAAGTGCAACTTCAGTTAACAATTTAAACTTTAAAAAATCGCTCATTTCCTGCGCCATATCCGCATCTTCAATTCGAGATGCAGCATCTGTTAGGGCCATACTTTGGCTATTTAAATTTTCAATATTAAACTGTAAACGATTCATCATAGCACCGAGATCAGCACGATGAAGTGATACATTTTGTAAAGCCTCTTCAATTTTACGAATTGCAGCTCTTGCTTCTTGCTCTGTTGAAATCTTGATGTCGTGTTGTGCAGGGGAAGGGGGAATATGTTTCGTCATATTTATTGTATGACCGATATCGTCTAATGTAACAGGGCGGTTTTGACCACCAAATACGGATAAATCATTAAACTCAGTCGTCTCGCCAATATAGCCAATTTGTTCTGTTAAAGACTGAAACTCTTTATTCAGCGAATCACGATTTGCATTTGAATTTGTACCGTTTGAGGATTGAACGGCTAAATCACGCATACGCTGTAAAATATTCGTCACAGTTTGAAGGGCAGCTTCCGCCGTGCGAAGCATCGATATCGCATCCTCATTATTACGAATCGCCACGCGCATACCACTTGCTCTCGCATGCATCCGAGTCATAATTGCAATATTGGTTATCAGAAGCATGGTTTAACTTCTTACCAGTCGCCAAATGCTCAATCGTAACATTCATACGTTTCTCATTCTCATACAACGACTGCCTAGCATTCATACTTAAAACATTCGTACCAATACGCATAATAGACACTCCTTATAGATTGATATAGTTAGTGTTCTAAAGCTAATAAAAGGTCATGAAAAGATAAAAGGATTATGCTTATTTGCTATTTGTGTTTTAACATAAGAGGGGATCAAGATAAGCACTGACCGCTTCTATGCACCGCAGATGCTTTCTTCCACATAAAAAAGAAGGTTTTATAAATAATCTATCTATATAGAAAAAAATAAACCTCTCCGCAAGCAGAGAGGTTTATTCAGGAAACTAACTCAAATGGCTTATTGTAATAATTTAGAAACCATTTGTGGAGTTTGGTTTGCTTGAGAAAGCATGCTGATTCCAGCTTCGTTCAAGATTTTGAACTTAGTCATTTCAGACATTTCTTTCGCCATGTCAGCGTCTTCTACTTGAGAAGCAGCAGATGCCATACTAGATGCTTGGCTCTTAAGGTTGTTTACGTTAAAGTCTAGACGGTTTAATGTAGCACCTAAAGTTGCACGGTTGTCAGCAATATTTTTAATTGCTGCATCAATTGCTTTGATAGCTTGTAATGGGTTAGCAGCAGATTCATCAGCTGCAGTAGCGAAAGCTGGAGGTGCTGTCACTTGAGCTTTAAATTTAGCTGAAATAGTTTCAGCTGTTACAGGTGGTGTGGCACCTGGATTATAAGCATCGAAAGATTTTTGGATTTCATTTCTTTGCCCTTTTGTTAAGTGATCCTTAATTTTATTGAATTGTTCTTGAGCAGCTTTAACCTCAGCAGTAGATGACCCTACTTTAAGTCCTTCAATTACATTAGCAGCTTCAGTGTAGACCTCTTTAGAAACTTTAGCAGTTACAGGTGCTGTAATTTTACCGTAAGCTGTTGCAATTGCCTCAGCAGCTGTACCTTTATTAGCAGTTGCTGCGTTATCGTAATTATCGAATGCTTTAGCTAGCTCTCTAGAATCAGCATCAGTTAAAGCATCTTTAATTTCATCAAATGCTTTTTTTGCTTTTGCAACATCATCAGGAGTCGAACCTGTTGCTAATGCACCAATTGTATCAGTAGCATTATCAACTGCAGCTTGAGTAACTTTCGTAGAACCAATGCTTAGTGTATCAATTCCTAAAGCTTTAGTAGACGCACTTCCTAATTCAATGCCAATTTGTCTTGAACCATCTTCAGAGTCAAGAGTTTGGATGTTAATTGTTTTGTTAGAACCATCTAATAGGTTTTTATCGTTAAATTGTGTATTGCTTGAAATATAATCGATTTGTTTCTGTAATTCTGCAAATTCTTTTTGTAGTGCAACTTGGTTTTTATTTGTATTTGTTCCGTTTGCAGATTGGTTTGCAAGGTCACGCATACGAAGTAAGATGTTAGATACAGAACCTAATGCTGAGTCAGCTGTACGGATTAAAGACATACCGTCTTGTGTGTTGTTAGCTGCTACTCCTAATCCGCTTTCACGTGAACGCATACGAGTTGCGATTGCAAGACCTGCTGCATCGTCAGAAGCGTTGTTGATACGTTTACCGCTTGATAAACGGTCCATAGAGTTGCTCATTTTAGCTTGGTTTTGGCGCATGTACTCTTGAGTACGCATGCTGTTAATGTTTGTATTAATTCTCATGTTAAGAAACCCCCATTTTTTTATATTGACTTTTCTGCAAATTGAAAAACGGTAATATGCGAAAAAATCAATTTCGAGATTTATTGTAATCCTTGCTACAACGGGTGTCAACTAAAAATTCGAATTAATAAATATAAAAAAATAACAGTTTAACAATATATTCATTTTTTTATTACATAATTATTAAAAGGATTATTGCAAACTTTAAAAAAAAACTCTAATATTAGATTATCTTTGTTTACCGAAAAGGTGATATTATGATAGTTGGAAATATAGTAAAAGAAGTGCTTGCATATAAAAAAGGACAAATTCAGCAAAAGTTAAGTAGTCCACAAGCATTTGTGAGTAGTCGTTTTCAAGAGAAGTTGCAGAGTGAACCTGCGAAGGAGACGAAAGAAACTACGCAGCCGGCAAAAGTAGAGGATATGAGTCAGCCGGTACAATCTACGAAAATAGAAGCGGTTGTTAATAAACCGGCAGAAACTATTAATAAAGTAGAGGAAGCGAGTAAGCCTGAAGAAAAGGTTGAAAAGAAGAAAGCAGATGAAGTGCAAGTTGCGCAAAAAGAGTTTGAACGACGTTTCCCAGAAACGAAAAATGAGGCTGCTGATACGTGGGAATTAACGAAGAAGTATAATATTCAAAAAATACGTTCTTCCAATGAAGGGAAGTATGAGGATATTATTGATCGTGTAAGTCGTACATACGGAATTCCGAAAACGTTAATTCAAAAAATGATTGAAGTAGAGTCTAATTTTAATCCGAAAACGGTGTCACATGCAGGTGCGATGGGTCTTATGCAACTTATGCCAGCGAATGTGAAAGAGATGGGTGTGAAGAATCCATTTTCACCAGCTGAAAGTATTGAAGGTGGCGTGAAAGAGTTAAGCGGTTATTTAAAGAAAAATAACGGCGACTTAGTATTGGCACTTGCTTCTTACAATGCTGGTCCTGGTAATGTGAGAAAGTACGGAGGCGTACCGCCATTTAAAGAAACGCAAGGATATATTAAAAAAATATTAAATATCGACGTTTCAAAATAAGAAGTTTCATATATAGAGAGAACATGAAATTTTCGTGAACATGATATGGGAGTTGGCTAGATTTGAAATTACAAGATGATATTCCGTTAACAATTTATTTTGAAATCGGAAATACGAAAAAGAAAATTGAAGATCTGCTTCATATTACGAAAGGTACATTGTATCGTCTTGAAAATTCAACGAAAAATACGGTGCGTCTTATGCTTGAGAATGAAGAGATTGGAACCGGAAAGATTTTGACGAAGAATGGGAAGATGTACGTTGAAATCGTTGAATTGAAAAGGTAGGGAAGGGGATTGTCATGAGTGGCGAAAAATTAAGCCAAGAGCAAATTGATGCCCTGCTGAAGGCGGTAAATGAAGGCGAGGAAATGCCAGCTTTCGCACAAGAAGCAGGAAAGCAAGAGAAATTTCAAGAGTATGATTTTAATAGACCAGAGAAGTTCGGTGTTGAGCATTTACGTAGTTTGCAAGCGATTGCTTCTACGTTTGGGAAACAGACGTCACAGACGTTATCAGCGCGTATGCGTATTCCAATTGAACTAGAGCCTTCAACGGTTGAGCAAGTTCCATTTACGAGTGAGTATGTGGAGAAAATGCCGAAAGATTATTATTTATATTGCGTAATTGATCTCGGTTTACCAGAGCTTGGAGAAATTGTTATTGAGATTGATTTAGCATTCGTTATTTATATTCATGAATGTTGGCTTGGCGGAGATAGTAAGCGTAACTTTACGATGCGCAGACCGTTAACAGCATTTGAGTTTTTAACGCTTGATAATATATTCTTGCTTCTTTGTAAAAATTTAGAGCAATCATTTGAAAGTGTTGTTGCGATTGAACCGAAATTTGTAACAACGGAAACAGATCCGAATGCATTAAAGATTACGACAGCGAGCGATATCATTTCATTACTTAACGTAAATATGAAAACAGATTTTTGGAATACGACGGTGCGTATCGGGATTCCGTTCTTATCTGTTGAAGAAATTATGGATAAGTTAACGTCTGAAAATATTGTCGAACATTCTTCGGACAAACGTAGGAAGTATACGTCTGAAGTGGAAGTGAAAGTAAATCAAGTGTACAAACCTGTTCACGTTGCGATTGGTGAGCAGAAAATGACAATGAGTGAGATTGAACAAATTGAAGAAGGCGATATTATTCCGCTTCATACGAAAGTTTCGGATGAATTACTTGGTTATGTAGATGGAAAGCATAAATTTAATTGTTTTATTGGAAAAGATGGAACGCGTAAGGCGCTCCTATTTAAAAGTTTTGTAGAGTAGGAGGATCCATATGAAGCATGAAGTATCTCCTGTGTCATTAATGGGATTAGAAGATTTTGCAGGAAAGCGAAATGAAGCAGGTAAAGCACATATTGATACTGTTTCAGATATTTCGATTGAACTTGGTGTAAAGCTTGGAAAGTCATCTATTACGCTCGGTGATGTAAAGCAGTTAAAAGTTGGCGATGTTCTTGAAGTAGAGAAAAACTTAGGACATAAAGTAGATGTGTATTTAAGTAATATGAAAGTCGGCATCGGTGAAGCAATTGTAATGGACGAGAAATTCGGTATTATCATTTCTGAAATTGAAGCTGATAAGAAACAAGCGGCGCTTATGAAAGCGCAAAGTCAAATGCAAGATAAAGAGTAGAGGAGGAGTCATATGTCGTATATGACGACCTTATTTCAAGTCGTTTTACTGTTTGGTGCGCTCGGTTACGGTGCATATTATATGACGAAAAAGACGCGCAAACAGCAGTTTTTTAAGCAGGGTGAAAATGGCCATATTCAAGTAAAAGACGGCGTGTATTTAAATCATCAAACGAGTGCCTTTTTATTTGAAGTGGACGGAAAGCAAGTGTTCACTGTTATTAGTAATAACGGTGTGCAGTCTGTGCAATTAACCGGAACAGGAAATCAGTTTCAACAAGCACTAGAAGACGCGGTGAAGACTGAAACGAAAAAAGTAGAGGATCCATCATGAGAATAAAGAAACAGTTATCATTATTAGCCGTTATTTTCGTATTTTCTATCGTTTTTTCAATTATTTTTGTAAATCCAGCGTATGCGGCCCCGAACGGTTTTATTAATTTCGAAAATGGAAAAGAGTTTACGAGTAATTCAAGTGTACAACTATTTGCGCTCGTTACCCTTTTATCATTATCTTCTTCTATCGTTCTATTATTTACACATTTTACTTATTTTATGATCGTTCTTGGGATTACACGTCAAGGACTTGGGGTAATGAATTTACCACCAAACCAAGTGCTTGTTGGACTTGCATTATTTTTATCACTCTTTACGATGCAGCCTGTACTCGGGCAACTGAAGAGCGATGTGTGGGATCCGATGACGAAAGAGAAAATAACAGTAAGCCAAGCTGCGGAAACGACAGCTCCTATTATGAAAGAATATATGTCAAAGCATACGTATAAGCATGATTTGAAAATGATGCTGAAAGTACGCGGAGAAGAGTTGCCGAAAGATTTGAAAGATCTTTCCTTATTTACACTCGTACCATCCTTTACGTTAACGCAAATTCAAAAAGGTTTACTAACAGGGATGTTCATTTATTTAGCATTTGTATTTATAGATTTGATTATTAGTACACTTTTAATGTACCTCGGGATGATGATGGTACCGCCGATGATTTTAAGTTTACCGTTTAAAATACTCGTTTTCGTATATTTAGGTGGATATACAAAAATCGTCGATATTATGTTTAAGACGGTCGCCTGAAGCGCTTGATGCTATGTGATAGGAGTCATATAAATGAATACGTCACCAATTATAGATATTTTCCAAACCTTTTTTTATAAAGGGGTTATGATTTTAATGCCGATTGCCGTTGTAAGTCTGATTGTCGTTATTATTATCGCGGTTATTATGGCAATGATGCAAATTCAAGAGCAAACGCTGACGTTTTTACCGAAAATGGCGAGTATTGTGCTCGTTATTATCATTTTAGGTCCGTGGATGTTCCAAGAGTTAACGATGCTTATTTTAGATTTATTTGATAAAATCCCATCGCTATTGCGTTCGTACTAAGATAGGTGAACTGAAATGAATATGGAATTATGGGCGGCGACGTTTTTTGCGTTTTGTCGCATTACTTCATTTTTATATTTTCTACCGTTTTTCTCAGGTCGATCAATTCCGGCGATGGCAAAGGTTACATTTGGACTTGCTCTTTCAATTACAGTGGCCGATCAAGTGGATGTCTCTCACATCAAGACAGTTTGGGACGTTGCAGCTTATGCAGCAACGCAAATTGTAATTGGTTTATCACTTTCAAAAATTGTAGAGATGCTGTGGAACATTCCGAAAATGGCAGGGCATATTTTAGACTTTGATATCGGTTTATCACAAGCAAGTTTGTTTGATGTAAATGCGGGCTCACAGTCTACTTTACTATCAACCATTTTTGATATATTTTTTCTTATTATTTTTATTTCACTTGGCGGCATTAACTATTTCGTTGCCACGATTTTAAAGTCGTTTCAATATACAGAGGCGATTTCAAAATTGTTGACGACTAGTTTTTTAGATAGTCTACTCGCAACGTTATTATTTGCGATCACATCAGCGGTTGAAATTGCTCTGCCGCTTATGGGAAGTTTATTCATCATTAACTTTGTTCTAATTTTAATTGCAAAAAATGCTCCGCAATTAAACGTTTTTATGAATGCATACGTAATTAAAATTACATGTGGTATTTTGTTTATTGCGATGAGTGTACCGATGCTCGGTTATGTGTTTAAAAATATGACGGATGTATTACTTGAAGAATATACGAAACTATTTAACTTTTTCTTAACGAAGTAGGGGGACGCGCATGGCAAAGGATAATAAAACAGAAAAGGCCACCCCGCAGAAGCGTAAAAAATCGCGTGAAGAAGGGAATATTGCCCGGAGTAAAGATTTAAATAATTTATTTTCCATTCTCGTATTAGCAGTTGTCGTTTATTTCTTCGGAGATTGGCTAGGTTATGAGATTGCAAATTCCGTAGCGGTGCTGTTTGATCAAATTGGAAAAAATACAGATTCAACCGAGTATTTTTATTTAATGGGGATTTTATTACTGAAAGTATCGGCTCCGATATTAATACTCGTATATGCTTTTCATTTATTCAATTATATGATTCAAGTCGGCTTCCTATTTTCTTCTAAAGTCATTAAACCGAAAGCGTCACGTATCAATCCGAAAAACTATTTTACGAGATTGTTTAGTCGTAAAAGTTTAGTAGATATTTTGAAATCACTGTTTTATATGGGATTAATCGGTTACGTTTCGTACGTTCTTTTTAAAAAGAATTTAGAGAAAATCGTCAGTATGATTGGATTTAACTGGACTGCGTCACTTACTGAAATTATTAGGCAAATTAAATTTATCTTCTTAGCAATTTTAATTATTTTAATCGTTCTTTCTATTATCGATTTCATTTATCAAAAATGGGAGTATGAACAAGATATTAAGATGAAAAAAGAAGAAGTGAAACAAGAGCATAAAGATAATGAAGGGGACCCGCAAGTAAAGGGGAAACGAAAAAACTTTATGCATGCGATCTTGCAAGGGACAATCGCGAAGAAGATGGATGGTGCAACGTTTATTGTAAACAACCCGACGCATATTTCAGTGGTGCTTCGGTACAATAAACAAGTTGATGCGGCGCCTATTGTCGTTGCAAAAGGGGAAGAGGAGCTCGCATTATATATACGAACGCTTGCCCGTGAACATGAAATACCAATGGTGGAAAACCGTCCGCTTGCTCGTTCTTTATATTATCAAGTCGAGGAAGATGAGACAATTCCTGAAGATTTATACGTAGCTGTAATTGAAGTTATGCGCTATTTAATTCAAACGAATGAACTTGAAGTATAATAGCGCGTTTGGAGGGGATCTCTTTGTTTAAGATGGATTCTGCAAGAACCTATTTTTCTATCTTTTTAGCAGCGTCATTCGTTGTGGCGCTCTTAATTCCACTTCCACCATTTATACTTGATATCGTTATCGTTTTTCTACTAAGTATGTCAGTGCTTATTTATATGCGAGCGACAAGTATTAACGAGTGGGATGAGTTAAAGTCATTTCCGACGATGTTGTTATTAATCGGGATTTTCCGCGTATCGATTAACGTTTCGACGACGCGAGCGATTTTAACAGACGGAAATGCGGGTCATGTTATTGAAGAGTTTGGCCAGTTCGTAATTGGCGGGAACTTATTAATTGGTATCGTTATTTTTATAGTTTTAATCATATTTCAGTTTATCGTTGCAAACGGTGCGTCTCGTACAGCTGAAGTAGCAGCTCGTTTTACACTTGATTCTTTACCAGGGAAACAAATGTCTATCGATGCTGATTTAAACCAGCGTATTATTTCAGAAAAAGATGCACAGGCAAAACGTAAAAAATTAAATATGGAAACAGAGTTTTACGGAGCGATGGATGGTGCCGGAAAGTTCATTAAAGGGGACGTTATTTTCGGGATTGTCATTTTATTCGTAAACATTATTTTCGGTTTAATTGTCGGAATGATGCAGCAAGGAATGAGCTTTGCAGATGCAGCTCTTCATTATACACAGTTAACTGTCGGTGACGGAATCGTAAACCAAATCGGTTCGTTAATGCTTGCAATTTCAACAGGTATTATCGTAACGCGTGTATTTGACGGCTCACCGGATACAGTAACAGAAGGTATCTTTAAAGAGCTATTAGCACATGAAGTCGTTGTATATGCACTTGGTGGTTTATTTATTGCAATGGGTATTTTTACTCCGCTACCGTTTTTACCATTCGCACTCGTTGGTGGAACGATTATCTTCTTAGGCATTCGTAATAAAAATCGAATAAAGAAAGAAAAAGAAGACGAGCTTCAAAAAGAATTAGAAATGATTCAAGGTGAAGATGAGCAACTGCAACAAGTGGAAGATTCATTCGGAGTATTTACGGATAAATATCCGATTATTGTAGAACTCGGTTTAGATTTAGCAGCACTTGTAAAGCAGAAAATTAACGGGGAAACAGCTCGTGATAAAGTTGTTCTTATGCGGAAGTCGATTATTACTGACCTCGGTATTAACGTTCCTGGAATTAACTTTAAAGATAATACGAGTTTTAGACCACGTGGTCGTTACATTATTCGTATTAAAGGTGCGAAGGCGGCTGAAGGTGTTTTAAAATCAGGTTATTTATTAGCACTGAAAACACCGAACGTAATGGCTGATTTAGATGCAGAGCCAGCGAAAGATCCAATTTTCGGTGAAGATGGATATTGGATTTTAGAGCATATGGTGCAAGATGCACAAATGAAAGGCTATCAAGTGTTAGAGCCACTTAGCATATTAATTACACATTTAGATGTTATCGTTAGACGTAATCTTCATGAATTAATTCAGCGTCAACATGTAAAAGACTTAATTAACTCGCTTGAAAATGATAATGGCGTTCTATTAGAAGAGATTAAGAAGAAAGAAATTGATTTATCACTCGTTCAAAATGTTATTAAACAACTTCTAAAAGAAGGTATTTCTATTCGTGATTTACCAACAATTATTGAAGGTATTATTGACGGAAAAGAAGTGTATCAAAACCACGTTGACGGTGTGACATCATTTGTTCGTGAATGTATTTCAAAAGTTATTTGTGAAAATGCGAAAAATCCGGACGGAAAAATATATGCAGCGCTCTTCTCTGATTCAATTGAGTTAGATGCGGATGTTGTGAATAATTCATATCAAGGTTACTTATTAAACTGGGATTTAGATTTAGAAACACGTGTCGTTGAGCAAGTGCAACGCGTCTTTAAGCAAGCACGTTTAATGGGAAGAGAACCAGTGTTATTAACACGTAGAAAAGATTTTAGATTTGCGATTGTAAGACTGCTAGAACGTTATCAAGTGGAAGCACAAGTACTTTGTATTAGCGAATTAGCACCAGAAATTGTTGTGGATCAAATTGCCTATATTGAATAGTAGGGGGTGAAGTAATGGAAAGTACAGAAAAGAAAGAAGCGTTAATGCGAATAAAAGCAGCTTCGAAAAATGAATTGTATCGAAAGTTATTTGACCAATATGGTACAGATTATTATTACGTTGTCGATGAAAGTGTAAAACGAAATATACCGTTTTTCTGGAAAAAGGATTATGAAATGTTAGTTGCTTTTCCAGAAGAAAAACAGGAAGAAGTGAATGAAGGTACAGCACAATTTCATGAACAGTTAATGGATGTCGTGAATGATCCTTCAGAACAAATTGTGAAGGCGAATGGAATTCAATCAGTACTGCACAATTTAGAAAACGTAACGACTTCTATGTCATACGCGGCAATGCAAACAGGAAATAGTGAAGAATGGGCAAGAAAAAAAGAAAAACTATTAAAGCTGTTTGAAAAAGGGATTGTCGTGGTGAAACAGACGAAAGAAACGGAAGTACCGAAAAAGAAAAAAGTTGTGAAACAAGTCGTTCCGGTAAAGAAAGAAGAAGTAGTTCCAAAGAAAGAAAATCAAGAATCTGTACCGTTTATTATTCAAAAAGTAATTCGGATGCTAGAACAAAACGATGTAGAACAATATTTCATTTATGCATATGCTGAAAAGTTAAAAATAAAGTTTGAAAATGCAACGATGATTACAGAAGAAGAAGTTATCAGGTACATATTGGAAGATATGAAATCTCATTTCAATACGGAAAACGTCTTTGAAAAAGAAGTACAAACAATCGCATTAATCGGTCCAACTGGTGTTGGTAAAACGACGACGCTTGCGAAAATGGCATGGCAATTTCACGGTAAGAACAAAACAGTTGGTTTTATAACGACAGATCATTCGCGCATAGGGACAGTGCAGCAATTGCAAGATAACGTAAAAACAATTGGATCTGAAGTAATTGCTGTGCGTGATGAAGCTGCAATGACAAGAGCGCTTACGTATTTTAAAGAAGAAGCACGCGTCGATTATATTTTAATTGATACAGCCGGAAAAAATTATCGTACGACAGAAACAGTGGAAGAAATGATTGAAACGATGGGACAAGTAGAACCAGATTATATTTGTTTAACGTTATCAGCTTCGATGAAAAGTAAAGATATGATTGAAATCATTACAAACTTTAAAGATATTCATATAGATGGTATTGTGTTTACAAAATTTGATGAAACAGCAAGTAGTGGTGAATTGTTGAAAATTCCAGCAGTATCATCAGCTCCTATTGTATTAATGACAGACGGCCAAGACATAAGGAAAAATATACATATCGCTACAGCTGAACATTTAGCGAAACAAATGTTACAAACATCGTAGAAAAGAGGTGAAGAATAAGGCGCTTGCCTTATTCAAACGAATATGAACGGTCTTTATATAGGTTCTATGGGTATGATGAACTACATGCAGCGAATTAATGTTCATTCGAATAACGTTGCAAATGCTCAAACGACAGGATTTAAAGCAGAAAATATGACGTCTAAAGTATTTGATGTACAAGACACATATCGCCGCGGAGATGGGGCGGTAACAAATATCGGTTCGGTCGATTATGCTGTAGTACCAGCTGCAACACATGTGAATTTAGTACAAGGAAATATACAAATGACAAATAGCGCTACAGATTTCTTTTTAGATGACGGCGCAGCCGGCACAGCATCATTTTTCGTTACTTCTAAAAATGATGAAACGTTTTTAACGAGAGATGGTAGTTTCACATTAAATAGTGATCGTTATTTACAAACATCTTCAGGTGCTTTCGTAATGGGAGAGAATAATGAGCGTATTCGTATTCCGGAAGGAGCAAAGGTTGCTGTACAAGCAGACGGTACATTATATGATGAAGTAACACAAAATAATATTGCTCGTTTACAAACAAAAACAGTAGATGCAGAAACGAATGCTCGACTCGTGCAACGTGAAAATAAAAGCTTTACACTAGCAGAAGGAAACATTGCTAATTTACCGAACGGAACAGGAATAGTAAAAAATCATATGCTAGAAAATTCAAATGTAGATATGACGAAAGAGATGGCCGATCTTATGACGGATCAAAAGATGATTCAAGCATCACAGCGCGTTATGACGTCATTTGATAAAATTTATGAAAAAGAAGCGAATGAAATATTGAGATAAAGGACTTCCAAAAGTGGGAGTCTTTTTTGTTATTGCTTTTATTACAGTTACATCATAAAATGATAATGATTATCAATATCATTATATCTTTTTTCATAAGAATAGAATTTCATAATGACAGCAACATTTGTTTAACTAAGTGAATTAAAAACAAGGGGATGGTGTATATATGTCTACAAAGAATCAACTTTGCATTGGATTATGTTTAATTTCTAGAAAGAAAGAAGAATTGAATGAGTTTAATTCCGGAATTGATGAACAAGTAGAGTTGGCACTACAGGCAGAAAAGGCTAAGTTAGATTTTGTTTTTAAAGCCGATTATTTAGTGGCGCACCCAGATTTAATTGCTCGTAATAAAGGGAGTGTCATTTTAGACCCGACGTTACTGTTTACTGCTATTGCTTATGCGACAGAAAAAATTGGAGTCGTTACAACTGCTTCAACTTCGTTTTATCCACCATATATATTAGCAAGGCAATTACAATCGTTACACTGGATTAGTAACGGCCGAGTAGGGTGGAATATTGTTACATCCATTGACGGTGCTGAAAACTTTGGTGAGGAAGGGATGCCATCATCTGAGGAACGATACGCGAAAGCGGCAGAATGTACAGAGTTAGTAAGAAAACTTTGGAGGAGTCACCCTAATGAAGTATTGAAAGTAGATAATACTGATGTTATTAGAGAGATGGTAAAGCCTATTGAGCATAATGGTGAGTACTTTAAGGTAAAAGGTCCACTTAATATTCCGCAGCATATATCAGGAGAAATGCCATTATTTCAAGCCGGTGCTTCAGAGTCTGGTCGGAATTTTGCTGCTTCTGTTGCTGATGCAATTTTTGCTGCAACGCCAGATGTAGAGTCAGGTATTGAACTTCGTCAAGATTTAAGAAGAAGAGCAGAACAGCATGGCCGCAAGCAAGATGCTATACGTGTATTACCTGGATTATATTTCTTTATAGGTGATACATATGAAGAAGCGTTAGAAATGCATAGGCAAGCTCATCAACATCTCACAAAAGAGAAGAGATATACGTTACTTGAAATGGTTCTCGGATTAGATGCGAGAGGGATTCCGCTAGAAAGTAAAATTACGGAAGAGATGCTGCCAAGTCGGGATCAAACTGTTCGCAGTAAAACTCATGCCGAGTTATTACGGAACTTCATTATTAAAAATGAACCAACAGTTGAACAAATACTAGAACGACCAGAAGTTGTTGGATCGGCTCATTGGGTTGCAGTTGGTACACCAAAAGACGTTGCGAAGCAAATTATGGATAGGTTTGAGGCAGGGGCGTTAGATGGATTTATTGCCATTCCAGGAGGACCTCCAAAGTCACTAGATCTATTCTTTAGTGAAGTCATCCCTTTATTTGTGAAGGCGGGTGTATTTAGGGAAGAGTATACAGGTTGTACTTTACGGGAGCATTTGGCGGGGAACATATTAAATACTTTACAGTTAAAATAAATAATAGTATGTAGAAAAAAGCCTTATTGTAAAAGGCTTTTTTTGTTTAAAATTAAAAATTCTGAAATATAAGTTGACTGTATGAATGTTATTTTTTATATTAGTAGGTATAACTATAACTACTAAAGAGGTGAGAGTATGACAACGGCATTATATTTAGAAGATGCATACAAAACGAGTTGTGAAACAGAAGTGATAAAAGTAGAAGGGAATAAAGTATTTGTAAAAGAAACAGTTTTTTATCCAACTGGTGGAGGGCAGGAATGTGATACGGGTGTTATTGTACAAGATGGGTCTGTATTTGAGGTTGAAAAAGTAAAGAAGGAGCAGGGAGAAATAGTTCACTATATAAAAGATGAAGCTCAAGTAAAATTAGGTCCAGTTAAATTAGAGATGAATTGGGAAAGACGTCATAATTTAATGCGTCATCACTCTTTACTGCATCTTATCGGAGCTGTTGTTTATGAAAAGTATGGAGCTCTATGCACCGGAAACCAAATTTATCCTGATAAAGCCCGTATCGATTTTAATGAGTTACAAGAGTTATCGAGCGTGGAAGTAGAAGAAATTGTTGAGGAAGTGAATAAACTTATTGAGCAAAATAAAGAAATTTCCACTCGCTATATGAGCCGCGAAGAAGCAGAAAATGCTGTAGGAATGATTAAAACAGCAATAAATCTCCTGCCAACTACTATCCAAGAAATCCGCATTGTTACAATTGAAAATTTAGACGAACAAGCTTGTGGAGGCACACATGTGAAAAATACGAGTGAAATAGGAACACTTGTTATTGATAAAGTAAAAAGTAAAGGGAAGCAAAATCGTCGTTTTGAAGTAAGGGCGATTTAGATTGTGAGGGGTTACCGATGGATGAAATTATAAAGGAATTACAAAAGTTAGGATTTTCCCAGTATGAATGTAAAGCGTATATTGGATTGTTAAAACACTCCCCAGTAACAGGCTATGAAGTGAGTAAACAAACAGGAGTACCTCGTTCTATGATTTACGAGGTACTCGGTAAGTTAATGGATAAAGGAGCGGTGCATATTGTACCTTCTGAACCAGTTAAATATGTACCAGTACCAGCTACCGAATTAATGAATCGAATGCGAAAAGACTTTGAAAAATCCTTTGAATTTTTAGATGAGAAACTAAATTGTTTAGAACAAGAGCGACAAATAGATGTAATTTCGCATATTCGCTCAAATGATCGTGTTTTAAAAGAAATATGCAATATAATTAATAGGGCAAAGGAAGAGTTATGGATTTCTGTATGGGAAGATCAAGTGCATGAAATTGAGCCATACATTCATCAAAAGAAAGAGGAAGGCGTACATATATTTTCAATCTTATTTGGAGCTCCAGAAACAAAAATAGGAGCGACGTTTCATCATAATTATATGACGCCCCACGTTGTTGAAAAGAGAATGGGGGGTCAT
This sequence comes from Bacillus sp. MT94, assembly GCF_058792475.1. Classification (NCBI taxonomy): domain Bacteria; kingdom Bacillati; phylum Bacillota; class Bacilli; order Caryophanales; family Bacillaceae; genus Bacillus; species Bacillus sp. MT94. The sequence continues at coordinate 206,380 of NZ_JBXAEZ010000006.1, forward strand.
TTAACTGTTATTGCTCGTGATGGGGAGGAAGTATTAATTGCGAACTTCTCAAATGATAGCACTTCATGGGCCGTTACAACGTATGACCCAGCGCTAGTTCTCGTTGCGACAGAGTATGTGCGGCACGATATTATGGTTGAAGAAATCACAAAGGAATTTGGAGCTGATAAGTTAGATACGTTATGGCGTGAAAATATAGATTTAGTTCATGTCGTAACAGGAAAACGAACTTTAGAAGGAATGGAGGATGATAAGGATGAGTAAAGCTGAGGCACATGTAGCTTTGCAGAGCGATGATACATTTCAGCAAGGAGTAAAAGATTGTTTACCAACTGTATTTGGTTATTTGAGCATCGGTATAGCAGCTGGTGTAATTGCAAAAACAGCAGGTTTTTCTATCATTGAAATTGCATTTATGTCCACTTTAATTTATGCAGGTTCTGCCCAATTTATATTAGCTGGTATGTATGCAGCCGGTGCTCCTGCTTCCGCAATTATTTTTACTGTATTTTTTGTTAATTTACGCCATTTATTAATGAGCGCAGCGCTTGCACCGTACTTTACGAAAATTCCTCTATTTAAAAACGTAATCATCGGTTCGCAAATTACAGATGAAACTTTCGGCGTTGCAGTGCAGCATGCAGCGCAAAAAGGATATTTAGGTGAAAGATGGATGATTGGGCTTAACGTAACAGCGTATTTAAATTGGATACTTGCTACCATTATTGGTGGGCTATTTGGTGAGTGGATACCAGATCCACATACATACGGGATGGATTATGCATTACCAGCGATGTTTATCGGATTATTTGTTCTTCAGCTCATAAGTAGTAAACCAAAACTAGTAATTCATTTAAGTGTTGCAATTGTATCGATTATTATCGCATACGTTTCACACCTATTTATGCCAGATAGTATAGCGGTTATTATCGCAACATTACTAGCTGCGACGATTGGAGTGGTGATTGAAAAATGGAAATGAGATTAGATGTATTATTACTTTTACTAGCAGCAGGAGCTGTTACACTCGTGCCACGTATTTTACCTCTACTCGTATTTAGCAAACTACAAATTCCTGACTGGGGTTTAAAATGGTTAAATTACATACCAATTGCGATATTAGCAGCGCTTTTAGCACAAGTTTTATTTATGCATGAGACGATGCAGTGGGATTATCTTATTGCAGCAATTCCAACATTTCTTGTAGCGATATATACTCGTAGTTTATTAGGTACAGTATTAACGGGAGTGGTTGTGATTATTTTGTTACGTTTCTTTTTCTAAAAAGGATTTAGCTCATATAATAGCGAAAAGTGTAATAACATGAAAAATATAGGGGTGGTGTTATGATACTTTTAACGATAGGAGCAATTTTGTTAACGTTGTTTATTTTCTTTATTCTCGGTTTTATTACATTTATGATGTTTGTTGATAAGGCGACGCCTCAAATATATTATACACCTTGTGAATCAGTGACAGTGAAAGCTAAAGGTAAACATAGAAGGAAGAAAAGTTGAAAGTTGGCTTTTCTTCCTTCTTCTATTACATCCCCGAAAGAACTAACAACAATAACCAAAATAGAAAACTAATAAAGGAAAGAAAACCAATACATATCGAGAACACACGATTATTTCTTCATTCGTGCCAAAAAGCGATAAATCCTAAAATACAAAGGAAAAACCAAATGGGCAGGAATATGAACTCGCTAACTTTCTCGGGGAGTAACGAATAAAAAGTTGTTACATATAAAATCCAATTTGTAAAAAATAAAATGCAAATGATAATAGATTGTAAGTAGGAGCGGTTGAAAAATAGTCCTTTTTTTACGGTTTTAAAAATGATAGTTAGCGCTGAGATAAAGGCAATGAGTATGAAAACAAGTAAGAGTAATGTCAGCGTCATTCGAGTCTCCTTTATAAGATTGTTTTTATCACGCATGGGCAGTAAGACCCACACCTTAAAACTCAACGTAAGAAAAGAGATTAGGTGGGGGATGCCCCCCACTGATTGAAGTTTCACTTTACAAGAAATGAATCTATTAAATTGTATGCTTGTTTTGTAGAGTGCCTGTTATATTTTTCAGTGTACGGATTTAGAAATCCATGTTCACCGTGTAGTTGTTTTATTTCTAATAAAGGATTATTTTGTTGCTGCAATGTTTGAATTAAAGAGGATACTGAAAAACTAGCTTCTTTTTCAGGAAATATAAGTAGTGTAGCGCATGTAGGCTTTATGTGAACATAGTCGCGTATACGAGAACCGTAACATCCGATAATAAAATCTATTTTCGGATTGCTACTACATAGCCATGAGACGGTAGCTCCAACGCTAAAGCCGATAAGACCAATATGTGTATAACTACTAGAAAGATGAGAAATGAATTCTTCAATTTGCTTTTTTCCATAATCAAATCCAATATGATTTACAAAATGTTCATATGCTTTTTCTTCATCACTATAATGAAATGCATGTTGCGATTGTAGAAGGTTAGGACAGAATACGTCTATATGAGATGAAGTAAAGTGGTTGGTAACGTGATGCATATGGTCGTTCACACCATATATTTCATGAACAATAACGAGAGCTACTTTTTTCTTCATAGTTATATTGTGCCTCTTTGAAACTTAAATTCTTTCTCAACAAGGCAGATACGCAGGTGGAAGTTTTCATACCATTGCTCACGACCTCTTTTTTTCGCTTCTTTATGTAAGGCGTTCTTTTTCCAATTTTCAATCGCATCAAGTGATTCCCAATAAGAAATTGTTATTCCGAGTCCAGAATTACCTCGTGCACTTTCTACACTTAAAAATCCAGGTTGTTGCTTTGCAAGTTCCTCCATTTTTCCGGCAACGGTATTATAGTCTGTTGTATCATTTGATAAATTAGAAGTGAATATAACTGCATAATAAGGCTTGTTTTTTTCTAAATTAGATGCCATTATTTTTCCTCCTTAATGTATAGTACGAATAATTAATCCATAGTTTGTATTTTAGCAGGTCATAAAAAGAAAAGAAGTAGAAAATTCTTATTTTTTCAGCTCATGTAAAATAAAAGATTGAAGAAATTTATAATAAGTAATCTGAAATAAGAAAAATGCCACTTCAAAAGAGAAGTGGCATTTCTTATATTTCCTCTAAGCTATTAACTGGAACAGTTAATTCGCGTCCTGGGTTTTTTACTTCATATATGCGGGCGGTTTCATTGCTTTCATCGACGTGTTGAATCATAACAGGCATGCCTTGAAAACTGACATTGGCTTGTTCCGCTGACACAGAAAGCTCTATTGCACGTTGTATATTCATTTATATTCCTCCCATCATTATTATCTTTGCTAAAAAAGAGGAATAATATACCATTTAGAGACATTCTTAAAGTTTTTGTATTATTTGTAATGTTTCTTTAATAAATGAAGAAAAGATGGAATCAGGATAACCATCTATCGTTTGAACTGCTTCTTTTGCTTCTTTCAGAGCAGCTGGTTTATCTTGAAGTTCTATATGACACAGGGCACGATATGAGCCAGCTGTTAATAACCATGACTGATCAAGTGGATGACTCATATAATCTGGAATATTAGCACGTTTTAATGTTTCCAAAGCTTCCTCGTAACGTTTTAAACCATACAGAGATTTTCCTTTTTCAAGATAATACAATCCATCTTCTTGAAAAATCGGTACATCTTTTAGTTTTTCTCGGAATTGTTCTAAATGTTCTAATGCAATTGTATATTCATTTGTAACGGTATTGTAGTAATAAGCTTTTAATATATCTATATTTGCAGCGGATAAAGTATCTTCTGTAAAAATGGCAAATTGCTCCGATTTTTTTATGTAATATAAATATCGTTCTTTATCGGTTGTAATGATTTTTTGATAAGATAAAATACGGTAAAATTCATCTGTTTTATAATACACTTGATGTTTTTTTGAAAATGCAAGTGCATCTAAAATGATTTTTTCACATTTTTCATAATTACCATATGCGAGTAAAATAATTGCTTCTTTTAAATATAATTGTATATGTGTAATAAGATCCATTTCTAAATTCTTCGTTTTATATTCATCGCGAATTTTGGTAATCAACTGTAAACATTCTTTATATTTTTTCCGTTTGTAGAGCATATAGTAAAACAGTAATTTCGTTTCGGTACTTTCACGATACAAAGTATATTTTTCAAATATAGAAACAGCTGTTTCAACGTAATATTCAATATTATAATCGTTCATAATGGCCGCTCCAGTTATGAATTGTTTATATAAACGTGCTGTGTTTAAAGTAAGGGATAGTTCTTTTTGAACGATAGGTAGTAAAGTCTTGTATACTTCATCGCATTTATTTGATTTTATTAATGGCTCCATTTTTTGAATGAGTTCCACAATTTCTTCTTCATCTTCTTCTAATAAAAAGCTAGTTTCACATTCAAGTTTTTCCGCAATATATTGTAATGTTTTCATAGAAGGTGTAGCTTTTCCATTTTCAATTTGACTAAGCATACTTTTTGTCAGTTCCGAACCTGCCAGTGCTGTTTGCGTAAGCTTTTTATCTTTTCGTAATGCTTTAATTTTTTCACCGAGAGTTGCCATATTATTGCTCCTTTATATTTAAAAAGTTTAATTGTATTTAACTTTTTGTTGTGAAAATTGGAAAGTTGATTATATAATAAGTTTAACACAATTTAACTTTTAAGGGGAGAGAGTCAAAAATGGGAGATATAAGTATAGGACAACATGATTCAAGAATGAAGATTGCAACTAGAAATATCATTTTAATGATGATTGGAAAAATGACGTCTTTATTAGGCGCAGGTATTTATACGTTCGCAATGGGGTTATATGTATTAAAGACTACTGGTTCAGGGATGGGGTTTGCAATTACGCTCGTTTGCGGATCACTTCCAAGGATGATCTGTGGCCCAATTGCTGGTGCTGTAGCAGACCGTGTGAATCGAAAATGGCTTGTCATTGGTACTGATTTATTAAGTAGTTTAACGATGCTTAGTATGTTTATTCTTGCTACTATATTTGGGCCATCACTTCTTTTTATTTATATTTCAGCAGCATTATTATCAATTTGTGCAAGTTTTTATTCTGTTGCATTAACTTCGTCTATTCCGAGTTTAGTAGATGAAGGACGTATTCAAAAAGCGAGTGCTTTAAATCAAACGGCAGCTTCTTTATCAAATATTTTAGGACCGATTATTGGCGGAGTTGTATATGGTTTCTTTTCAATTAAATCGTTTTTCCTATTAAATAGCATTACGTTCTTTTTAGCGGTTATTTTGCAATTATTTATCGTATTTGATTTATATAAAAAAGAAGTGGCTGAAAGTACAGAGCATTTCTTGACGAGTATAAAAGAAGGTTTTTTATATGTAAAAAGACAACGTGAAATATATGGTTTAATGAAAATAGCATTGTGGGTAAACTTTTTTGCGTGTGGTCTAACAGTTGCACTTCCGTACATTATCGTCCATACATTACATTTATCTTCAAGGCAACTCGGTACTGTAGAGGGAATGTTAGCAGTCGGGATGCTAATGGGAGCGATTGCTTTATCAGTGCGTAAAGAAGTGAATAATCCATTTCGTTCTATTTATACTGGACTGTTTTTGTTTGCAGGTTTAAGTTTATGTACAGTCTTTCCGTTGTTAGTTGTCATTCCAAAAGTAGCAAGTTTTATTTACTATATTGCTTTTATGATGTTAACTGGTATAGCAATTATGATTGTAAACATTCCAATGCAAGTACATATGCAAAAAACGACAGATCCCAGCTACCTAGGGCGTGTGTTTGGCCTACTTGAAACAATTGCGACTGCAATCGCACCGCTTGGTATGATTGTATATGGACTACTATTAGATATGTTGCCAACTAGCATTGTTATGATGACAATAGGTGGAGGGTTATTGTTAGTTGTATTAGTTGGAGTAAAGCAACATATGGCGAAAAAACAAGTAGATGTGTCCGCTTAAAAATAAGAAAATAATAAAAATTTGACTTATCATTATAAAAATGACTAAATTAGTATTTTAGTTTTTGAAACTCTTTTTCATGTATGTTAAAGTAAAGTGAGCTTGCAAAGAAAAGGAGACAACAGCATGAAAAAATTAAGTTTTGTTATGCTTTTTCTATTAGTCGTAATGGCTGGATGTAGCAATTATGACACATATATTGAAACAGGTATGCAATCATTGAAAGATGAAAAGTATAGTGATGCAACAATGTGGTTCGAAAAAGCAGAAAAAGAGAAAGCAGGAAATGAAGCGAAATCATATAAAGAAGTTGCTGAGAGAATGGATCACGGAGCAACAGCATTAAAAGACGGTAAGTATTTAGAAGCGAAAGACATTGCAAATGAAGTGTTACAAAAGAAAAAAGATGATGAACTTGAAAAAGCTGTAACATCAAATGCAGAGAATATGCTTCAAAAAGCAAAAGATGTGGAAGAGAAAGTAAATGAAAGAGTGGCAAAGCGTAGAAAGGTAGAAGAAGAAGGAATCGATAAAATTATTAAAGCTGTCGATAGTATAGATGAAGTGAAAGAAAAAGAGAAGAAAGTATCAGAAGCATTAGATAAGGCTGAAGAGGCGCAAGCAAAAATTGAGGCAAAGAAAAATAAATAGATTTATAGTTTGAAAGGCTGTCGTGCATAATGACAGCCTTTTAATTTTTTGTTGCAAATGAAGTGATGCTCTGTAGTAAAAAAGAAATGATTTTAGAATTCCATCTGTCCTCATGATGAATCGTATAAATGTTACGCTGAAATTCAAATTCAGGGATTGGTATATAGCATAGCTCATTTCGTTGTATTTCTTGCTCGATAGCAAGTTTAGAAATAAAGGCAATTCCATTACCATATTTTAAAATTTGTTTCATCGTTTCTAATGAGTCTAATTCAATTTCAGATTGGAATGTAATGTTGTGCGCCAACGTCCATTGTGTAAGTAAATCTCTCGTTGTAGATGGATTACGATGCAATAGTATGCGTTCCTTTTCGATATTTTGTAACGATACATTGTCTTTCTTTGAAAAATAATGTTCTTTGGAAAAGGCAAGAACAAGTGTATCGGGCATTATATTCGTTTGTTTTAAAAGTGGTTCATCAAATGGAGCAGCGGAAATTATCCCAAGATCGATTTCGTGATTTTGTAGCATCATTCGAATTTCAGGGGCTGTTTTCACTAGTAGCGTTATTTTTATATTGGGAAATTCACATTGAAATTGATGAACGACTTCTGGCAAAAGATAAGTCGCTGGTACATAACTAGCGCCGATTGTTATAGCACCTTTATGAAAATCTTTAAACTCTTGCGTGACACGTCTAGCTTCTTTCATAAGTGCATCTATTTTACAAGCATAATGGTGCAAAGCCTCACCAGCCTCTGTTAAGAAATACCTTCCAGAACGTAATTCGAATAGAGATACACCGAGTTCTTCTTCTAAGCTTTTTATATGAAATGTAATAGTTGGTTGTTTAACGCCAAGTTTTTCTGCAACGATTGTAAGCTTTTTGTATTTCTTAATAAGTACTATAATTTCTAATTTTAAGAGATTCATTATGAATTGCCGCCTTTTTTATTTTAACTATAGAAAAAATCTATAGAAATAAATAGTTTATTAGAAGTTTTTTAATTTAATCTTTACAGTACATTAACATTCAGTATAAATCTTCCATATAGAATGAAAGCAGGTTAAGAATGAGGGGAGAGAGGTGAAGCAATGGATATTACAATTAGTGGATTAGAAAAGACATTTGGAAAAATACAGGCGTTAAAGCCGTTGCAGATTGTAATGAAACAAGGGGAATTCACTACACTTTTAGGACCTTCGGGATGTGGGAAAACGACTTTACTTAGAATGATAGCAGGGCTTGAAGAACCGGATAAGGGAGAAATATATTTTGGAGACCAGTGCATGTATTCTGCTGCAAAAAAGATAAAGACATCTCCTCATGAACGGAATATCGGTATGGTATTTCAAGATTTTGCTTTATGGCCGCACATGACTGTTTTTGAAAATGTTGCATTTGGTTTAAGAGCTACAAAGCAAACGAATCAATTGCGAGAAAAAGTAGAAGATGCGATAAAGCGAGTTCGCCTGCAAGGTATGGAGAAAAGGTATCCACACGAACTTTCTGGTGGACAGCAACAACGTGTCGCATTCGCTAGAGCAATTGTAACAAAACCTCATTTTATTTTGTTTGATGAACCGCTAAGTGCACTCGATGCAATTTTGCGAGAAGAAATGAGAATAGAGCTTATGGATATCGTTCATTCCATTGATTTAACTGCACTGTATGTCACTCACGACCAAACAGAAGCAATGTCAATGTCAGACCAAATTATTGTCATGAAACAAGGAGAAGTATTACAAAAAGGAACACCGGAAGATATTTATGTGAAACCGTCTCATAAATTTGTTGCCAAATTTGTTGGTAAGGCGAATTGGCTTGTAGAGGGTAAAAAAATGGTTCGTCCAGAGCATGTGAGCTGGACGAAAAATGAAGTGTGCGAAATGTATACAGGTGAAATTAAGCACGTTACATATGTAGGAGAACGGTATGAAATAAAAGTAAACATGGGGGCACTCGGAATATGGACAGCTTATCACAATAGTAAATTAAGCATCGGTAAACCAGTATCGTTATATGTGCCCAAAAAATGTATTCATCATATAGGGGGAGAATCATATGAAGAAATTCAGTTCGCTTAAGTCTTTATTTGTATGTACTTTATTATTTTCGGCTGTAGTAACAGGGTGTAGTTCAAAGACAGGCAATGCAGATGCAAAAAGTAAAAATACGACTGAAAAGAAAATTGTTGTATATAGTGCAGGGCCAAAAGGGTTAGCAGAAAAAATTCAAAAAGACTTTGAAAAGAAAACTGGTATAAAGGTGGAAATGTTTCAAGGGACAACTGGTAAAATTTTAGCGAGAATGGAAGCTGAAAAGAAAAATCCAGTCGTTGATGTAGTCGTACTTGCATCATTACCAGCGATGGAAGGATTAAAGAAAGAGGGTCAAACGTTAGCTTATAAAGAAGCGAAACAAGCTGATAAGCTGCGTTCTGAATGGTCAGATGATAAAGGACATTATTTCGGGTATAGTGCTTCAGCATTAGGGATTGTGTACAATACAAAAAATGTGAAGACAGCGCCTGAAGATTGGAGCGATATAACGAAAGGGGAATGGAAAGGAAAAGTGAATCTTCCAGATCCAGCACTTTCAGGTTCAGCTTTAGACTTTGTAACTGGATATGTGAAAAAGAATGGAAAAGATGGATGGAATTTATTTGAACAACTTAAGAAAAATGAAGTTACAGTAGCAGGAGCAAATCAGGAAGCGTTAGACCCAGTTGTAACAGGTGCGAAAGATATGGTAATTGCGGGTGTTGATTATATGACGTACAGCGCAAAAGCAAAGGGTGAACCTGTTGATATCGTATATCCAAAAAGCGGAACAGTTATTAGTCCACGCGCAGCGGGGATTATGAAGGATAGTAAAAATGTAGAAGGCGCAAAAGAGTTTATTGATTATTTATTATCCGATGATGTACAAAAACAAGTTTCTAAAGCGTATTTATTGCCTGGTAGAACAGATATAAAAGCTGAAAATAGACCAAATGTAGAAGAGATTCCAGTATTAAATATTGATTGGAAAACAGTTGAGAAAGAGCAAGATGAAATAGGAAAACAATTTAAGAAAGTATTTCAATAAGATGGTGATTCCATGGTAAATCGATTCGTATCAGTAAGACAAGTTGGAATGACGGTAGCGTTATTGCTTGTGGCGATGTTAATCGTCATACCCCTTTTTCTTATTTTATTTTCTAGTATATATGAAAATAGCAGTTGGAACTTTTTAAAGCCTTTTGAAGTGATGCAGAGTGGTGGATTAGCTGGGATTTTTCTGAATTCGCTGCTTCTAGGTGTACTCGTTGTAATAGGAGCTACAATATTTGCATTTCCATTGGCGTTTATTATGAGCAAAACAGATGTAGGAAAGTATAGTAAGTTAGATATTGTTTTTATGATTCCATTTATGACACCGCCGTATATTGGATCAATGGGCTGGATTTTGTTCATGCAACCTAACGGCTATTTTGAACAATTTTTTCCGATGCTAAAGACAGTTTCATCATCGTTTTTTAGTTTAGGAGGTATGGTCTTAATTATGAGTCTGCATTTATTCCCATTCCTTTATTTCATGCTGAAAAACACGTTACTTCAGATTGGGAGTAGTAAAGAAGAAGCTGCAGCAGTTCATGGCGGAAGTTTTTTCTATCGTTTAAGAAAAATAATATTGCCGTTATTAGTATCAAGTTATGTAATGGGTGCTTTACTCATTTTCGTAAAGACGATTGCTGAATTTGGAACACCGGCTACATTCGGACGTAGAATAGGATTCCACGTGTTAACATCAGAAATCCATAAATTTATTTCGAGTTGGCCAATTGATTTTAGTAGTGCAACAGCATTATCTTCTTTATTACTTAGTGCTTGTATGCTTATTTGGTATATGCAAAATGTATTGAATCGAAAGTATTCATATGCAATGGTTAGTGGAAAAGGTGTGAAATCTAAAAGATATACTTTGTCTATATTTACGCGCGTTGTAGCATGGATGTATGTAATTGGTTTATTAATAGTATCAATTGGAATTCCATACTTTTCTATACTTATTGCTTCTTTGTCAAAATTAAGAGGCGGCGGTTTACATGTAAATAACTTTACAACAAGCCATTATGAGGCATTGTTTACAATAGGATCTCCGGGATTAGAGGCTTTATGGAATAGTTTTCTTTTTTCACTCGTAACAGCGATTATCGCGGTAATGATTGGAGTCTTTTTGGCACTTATGATTCGAAAGGGGAAAAAAACCTCTGAAAAATGGCTTGATATGTGCGGTATGTTACCGAATATGGTACCAGGAATCGTTATGGTTGTAGGTCTTATTCTATTTTGGAATTCACCATATATGCCTATGTCAATTTACAATACACCAATCATGGTTATCGTAACGTATGTTGTTCTGTTTTTACCTTACACGGTGCAATATGTAAAATCATCACTCGGACAAATTGATGATTCTCTCATGCAGGCAGGAAGTTTTTTTTCTGGAAATTATATTTATATTTTTAGAAAAATAATAATGCCTCTTATTATCCCAGGCATTCTTGCTGGATGGGCGATGACATTTACAATTTCGATAAGAGAGTTAGTAGCATCGCTTCTCGTATTACCTCCATCAGTAGAAACGTCAGCAACGTTTATTTTTGCTCAATTTGAACAGGGTGAAGTATCTATAGGCATGGCGATGGCCGTTGTTTCTGTTGGACTTACAACAATGTGCTTATTACTGCTGCAACATATGGAGCAAAAGCGAAAAGGGGTAGCATGATGAGAGTGGAAGTGTGGGGAGGAGCAGGAGAGTACGGTCGCTCCTGCTATTTTGTAAAAAATACAGAGGTGAAAATAGTATTTGATTGTGGTATTAATCGATCTTATGAGGATAGTTATCCAAAAATAGAGAGAGAAGCTGTTCCATTTTTAGATGCGGTATTTTTATCACATATCCATGAAGATCATACGATGGGTTTACCTTTATTAGCGAAGTATGGCTATAAGAAAAAAATTTGGACGACTCGTTATACGAAGGAGCAACTGCCGTTATATTATGAAAAATGGAGAAACTATAATGTGATGCAAGGGTGGGATTTACCTTATAGCGACCAGCACATAAAAGATTTAAATTATGTATGTATTGATGAGATTAGTAATCCAAATGAATGGGTACAAATTACTCCTACATTGCGGTTTCAATGGGGATATAGTGGGCATGTATTGGGAGCTGTTTGGTTTTTAGTTGATATGTGTAATACATACGTATTTTATTCAGGCGATTATTCAGCAGAGTCTAATATACTACGAGCTAATTTACCTGAGAAATTGGGCCATAATATAAAAGTCGCAATTGTGGATGCCGCTTATCACACAGATGATGTTTCGCAAAATGAAAGATTAGACGATCTATGTGCAGAAATTGAACGAGTTATGCAAAATAAAGGAATAGCATTATTACCGCTGCCACAACTTGGTAGGGCGCAAGATATAGTATTGTATTTATATGAACGATATAAAGAATTTCCGCTTATAGTAGATAAAGAAATCTTGGCTGGATTTGAAGAGATGTTCGTATATAAAGATTGGATAAAAAATAATGAAGAATTTAAATGGATTATGGAGAGTTTAAAAAGAAACATAATAGTGATGGATAATGATATTAGTATGCAAAATAGTTACGGAATAGTTGTAATGAGTGATGCGAATATGCAAACGAAACGAGCACAGTTATGCTATGAACAGCTTCGGAATGAAAAGCGGAATGCCGTTATTTTTACTGGGCACATTGCGAAAGGGAGTTTTGCAGAAAGAGTTATGAAAGAACCTGTAAGGAGTACATGTAGGGTGAAGCGAGTTCCGTATAAAGTTCACCAAAGTATAAGAGACGTTAAAGAGATGTTAAATACATTATTACCAGAACATACGGTGCTAGTACACGCTTTGAAAGAGGATACAGATCGATTACAACAAAAGCTAAGTACAGCAGGATATGAAAATGTATATTCACTTGCAATGGAACGTATAGAAGTCATTTAAAATACAAAGGGGATAGGTATATGAAAAAAGTATTTGTATTCGTAAGCATTTTCTTTTGTTGTTTCCTTTATAACGTTAAGGAAGGGTTTACTGCTAGTCCAATGAAACCTAGTTTTGAAGTGAAGTTATTATTAAAGCCAGAACAAGTATTAGGTTATAACAAAGAGATGAAGCAAGAGGTGCTAGAACATTTCCAGGCTGGTACAAAATATGAAAGAATACAAGTGCAATTTTTAGATACTGCAAATAAAAGTTTAAGTGATGAAGGTTGGTTTGCTAGAATTCGAAAGAAAGAATTTAGTAAAGATTTTGAACTAACATATAAAAAAAGATATCCTATTCAAAATGGTGTAATTCAAGATGCACTAGAAGTAGCTAAAAAAGAAGGATTCGATAGTAATACGGATAGTTATGAGGCGGAAATAGATTGGGGATTTGAGAAGAAAACATTAAGCATTTCAAATAAGAAAAGTTACAGTGCTAAAGGATATGGGATACTTGATTTACCAAATGAACAAGCTGCTCAAAACATGTTAATAGAAAAATTACCAGGGAAAATGAACAAATGGTTGTATACAAATTGGGGAGAAGAGATGTTAAAGAATTCCCGTATTTACGGTCCTGTATTAATGAAGCGATATACAGGAGAGTTTGAAAACATAAAAGCAAATATTGAAATTTGGCCATTAAGTAATACTGGGAAATTAGAAGATGACTTCGTAATAGAAGTGTCATTTAAAACAAATGAAGAAAGTATTGCGACAAAACAAAGGGAATTATTAATGGGGAGTTTAGAGAAAAAAGACTGGTTGTTACCGAAAGATAGTTTGAAGACAGAGCTTATTTTTCAGTAAATGAGAAAAAAGGAATCCATATTTCGTGGATTCCTTTTTATATATGAGTATTAAGCTAAATCATGTACAGAGATAATAAAGTTGTTTAATTTACAATAAAGTCATTTAAAAAATAATATAGTTGTTTAAAAATCCTTCTTCTACTAACGAGGCAGGTTAGTGGAAGAAATAGCAAGTGGGTTTAACTAGGAGAAGTGTCTTCTGTTTTTTAAATTAAAAATATCGATAAATTAGGATTTATTTACTTAACATTATACTTATTTTCGGAACGAGGCATCTAATCGGTGAGTAAATACAAACCAAGTAATGCTTGCTGTTAATAATGTTGACGAAATTAAAGCTGTAAGAACACTATATGTTTGCCAAATAAGTATCGTTGACCAATCGAGGGCAAAAAACATTATACACTGGGCAATCGTAGCGATTAGGAAAATAATTGTTACGATTGTTCTCTTTTTTGTCATTGGCTGCTGCTCATTCGTTTTCCTTTTTCTTAATCCTAAGAAAAATAACAGAACGGCTAATAGGCAAAGAATAATTGTGGTAGACGACAAAATGATGTCCAAAAGCTGTGTGCCGCTTATCTCATATGACTGAGTTAGATTGCCGTTTAATATATTTTTAACTTTTAGTACCAGGTTTATATTGGTATTTGCGCCGTTGCTCAGTAAGCAGATGGCTGTTCTTTCATTTGGCAGTATGGCTACTTTGGTACTAAAATTTGGATTACCCCCAGTGTGTTCTATAAACGTTTGTTCGGCGTTTACCGACCAACCTGCCGCATAATACATATCATTGACAGCCGAAACAGACATATCACCCCTATGTGATTTTTCGATAGCCCTGTGAAATATTTCGGGTATGTCCTGCACAATACCCATCTGTATGCCCATCCAACGCGCCATATCTTTTGTATTAGAAATGATATAGCCGGCAGGTTTATTCCCAGCATAATCCGGAGCGTTAAATGGAGTTGTTATAAAAAAGGAAGAACGGTAGCCCTGTGCTAACTGTCCAGTGGCTTGAGCATCTTCTTTATAAACATAGGTCTGGTGAAGACCTAAGGGTATAAATACCTGCTCCTTCATAAAGTCTTCATAGCTTTGTCGTGATACAATCTCAATAACCAAACCCAATACGTCATAATTAACGGTTCCATAGTTATATTGTTCACCGGGAGAGAACGCCAATTCTGCATCTACCAGCGTTTCCACGGTCTTTTGCAACATATCAGGCGTATTACCTTGTGGAATATTTTGAAGATGTCTAATATTTGTTAGGCCGCTGGTATGGTGAAGAAAGTTATTTAGTGTAAGGTTTTGCATATCAACAGGTTTACCTTGATACTTTAACGTAAACCAAGGTAAATATTTTTGGATAGGGTCAGTCATTGATAGCAGCCCTTGCTCTTCCAATAGCAAAATCCCCATACCAGTAAAAGCTTTACTCACCGAGGCCAACTCATAGAGTGTATTTTCACTTGCAGACAGTCCCTTTTCAAGATCTGCATACCCAGAAGAAAAGTAGAACACTTCACCATCAGCAAGTATTGAGAGTGACATTCCAGGCACACCTGACGTACGACAGGCATCATCTAGCAATGCTTGTATTGCCACAGATTTCGAATCTGACAACGCATAACTTTGTGTTGCGAATCCTGAGAATAATATAAATATCGTTAATACAAAAACAATAGTCTTTTTCATACACTCTCCTTTCTGAAGAATTATAAGGGTATAAATAACTTATTTTTATAACTATAAACTAAATTCTGATTTATATTTCTATTTATCTATATAATATCAAATAATTGTGAAGAGTTACACTTAAACTAACGGGGGCGTTAGTTTAATAAGAAGTAAACAACTTTATTATTCATTTTTTAAGCATTACATAAGCAGATGGATATAATTTGAAACAACTTTAAAGAGCCTTGCTGCATATAGAATGTAGTAAGGCTCTTATCTTTTTTAGTCAAAATTCAATAACTTTATTATCACTATACAAATCAGCTGATACGAACATATCACTGTTTTGAAGATTTTTAGAGCGTAAACTATAAGCAACTACCTTCTTTTTATATTGTTTTACAACATCAACATGCTCTTCATGACTGTAAATATAAAATGTGAAATCTTTTTTACCACGTTTTGCATTGATAATTAAAGGAGTGCCTTCATTATGGGGTGGTGCATAATAGCGATCTAAAAATAAACCTTCGTTAAAATCATGAATAATTTTTGATTTCTTTTCGCCTTCTACGTTATTTCCGTGAATTGTAATAGTCACATTCTCTTCGTCAAGTTGTGGATGTGTTTCGTACTTGCTAATAATGGATTCAATAACAGTGTTAGGAAGGCTAGAAACGATAATTTTAAATGCTCCAAATACAACTAACATCACAATAAACCAAGTCGTCATAGTATATCATCCCCTTTATTCTATTTAATAATATAACTCATATGGTAATAGTACATATGGTGAAGTTTTGTATAATTTGTGAAAAATATGCCATTTTTACGAACGAAATGTTAGAAAAATCAATTTTGTTACAAAAAGTTGAAATCGAAGTATTTTAAAAGAAAAAGGTTTATAATAAAAATATAACTAATAACCACATTACTAATTATAAGGAAGTGTAACTATGAGTACTGTAGCAATCGTATATGGTATTATTCTTTCCACAATTATTGTTTTGTTTTTCGTTGGGGTTTCACGTTATATTCATAAATGGAAAGAAGGCGTTGCGAAATTAAATCACATTGAAGAAGAACTTAGTGATTTAATGTTACATCATGGTAAATAAAAAGATAATTTTTTAACGAAACAATGTAAAGAATATCACAAAACATGCTCTCATCATGAAAGCATGTTTTTTTGTTATGTGAATGTTAGACATATTCATGAGATTTTTTCGTGCAATACAGTGTGAAATAAAATAATAATTCTTTATGTGTAGGAAGAGTTATTCTGTTTTGTATAATTTTGTAATTTAGTTCGGTATAATTATGATATAGAAGGAAATTTGTTAGAGGAGGTATATTGTGAACATATTAAAGATTATAGGAATTGTTGCAGGAGTGATTATAGTAGCAATTATAGCTTTCTTTGTCATAATGAAGTATTATTTGTCAAAAAAAGATTCTGATTACGTATTAACCTATATAAAAGAACATAAAGACGATGAGACATGTTCATTACTGATTAGAAAAAATGGTGAGATATTAACATCTATAAATGAAAATAAAAAATTGCCATTAGCGAGTACGGCAAAAATCGTAATAGCAGTTGAATTTGCTAAGCAAGTGTCAGAAGGAAAAATAAGTCGTGATGAACAAATTTCATTGCACGAGCTAGAAAAATATTACGTTAAAGATACTGATGGTGGAGCACATCCTAACTGGTTAGAAGATGCCAAAGCGAGAGAATTAGTGAAAAATGGACAAATCGCTTTAGAAGAAGTCGCTAAAGGAATGATTCATTATAGTTCTAACGCAAATACAACATATTTGTTAGATAAGCTTGGAATAGAAAGAGTAAATGAAAGTATAAAAGAGTTAGAGCTTACTAGTCATGATAAGTTCTCTTCGTATACAGCTTCACTATATATGAGAGGGTATGTAGAAAAAGAGCTTCATAAGCCAGAAAATCAATCATTAGAAATGATACGTAACATGTCAAAGGATGAGTATAATAAACATGTGTTACAAATTCATGAATGGATGAAAGATGAAGAAGAATGGAAAAAACGTGAAATTCCATTAAAGGTAGATATGGAATTTCAGCGAATTTGGTCAGATCGATTAGTGAGTGCAAACGCTAAAGATTATATGAGTATAATGGAAAAAATAAATAGTAGAAATTATTTTCCTAAATTAATGCAAGAAGAAATCGAGAATATTTTCAAAGGAACAGTTAATAATAGTAAGTTAGAATTTGCGGGGCAAAAAGGTGGTTCTACCGCATTCGTATTGACAAAAAGCTTGTATACTACAGATAAGAAAGGGAATAAAGTAGAAGTTGTAATTATGTTTAACGATATAGAAGATCAAGTTGTATATCAAAAGCTGAGAAATAATATAAATTATTTTATTCAAGATGCTATAACAGATGAAGAGTTTAGAAATAAATTATAATAAAATAATTTTATTATGTAAACAACATGCTATTAAAGGTAGGTATTGAGATGAGGTTGAATGAGTATATGCTTGAAACGTTTCCGAATTTAGAACTTAGACCACCTCTATTTTATAATTGGGATATTGGTATTCGTTTTAGATTAGGTGTGGACTATGATTGTAATAACATTTATGAAAATTGTCTATATTTAGAAGGCGTTTATAAAAGGACGATTACTTTATTTCAGTCTTTACATTCAACAAAAGATGATATTTATATTGTAGTGGATGTAAATGACTATGCAAATGGTGAAATTTTCAAACAGAAATTGAATATCTTTTCTAAGTATGTCAAAGAGAAGTCCGATTTGTTTAAGTTACAGAAAAATACAATCCCTTATGTTTTTCCAGAAGAAGATGAAGATGGAGCATATAAAACACATAGATATACTTTGAAATGTAAAATCTCTGACTTTACATACATTCCTATGCTAAAAGCAATTTGTAATCAAGATATGGGAATAAAACCGAGTATTTTTCATAGGGTGTATTTTATAAATGTTAACAAGAATACTATATTTCACGTTTATGATGATAGAGGTTGTGATGTATTAGCTACCTCTCCTGATACAATTAGGGATATTTATAATACATATAATGATTGGATATTAGAATACGATAGAAATAAAATTGATAAAGTATTTAATTGAATGTAGTCTATTTTAAAT
Organism: Bacillus sp. MT94; assembly: GCF_058792475.1. Taxonomy (NCBI): domain Bacteria; kingdom Bacillati; phylum Bacillota; class Bacilli; order Caryophanales; family Bacillaceae; genus Bacillus; species Bacillus sp. MT94. The sequence continues at coordinate 224,736 of NZ_JBXAEZ010000006.1, forward strand.
GAGGGAAACACCATATGGGGTGTTTCCCTTTTATTAATATGAAAATCAACATTTAAATTTGAAAGCACTTATTATAAAGGTAAAGGGATTTGATGGTAATGTATTGAATTTGGGTAGAAACGGAAAAAGGAGATGAATAAATGACAACAATCTATTTCGTTCGCCATGCCCATTCTACCTATACAAAAGAAGAACGGGAGCGACCTTTATCTGAAAAAGGGTACTTAGATGCAGAGAATGTAACACGCTTATTAAAAGATAAACATATTGAGGTTGTGATTTCTAGCCCGTATAAAAGAGCAATCCAAACTGTACAAGGAATTGCGAATACATATAAATTATTAATACAAACAGAAGAAGATTTGCGTGAAAGATTATTGAGCACAGAGCCAGTATCAAATTTTAATGATGCTATGCAGAATGTGTGGGAAGATTGGAGTTTTGCATACGAAGGCGGAGAATCGAATGATATCGCACAAAGGCGCGCTGTAATATGTATGCAAAATATATTAAAACAATATGAAGGTAAGAATATTGTAATAGGTACGCATGGAAATATTATGGTATTACTCATGAATTATTTTAATTCGAAATATGATTTTGAGTTTTGGAAAACACTTCATATGCCTGATGTGTATAAATTAAATTTTGATAAAAATCGTTTCATTTCTGCTGAAAGAATAGAGAAAACAGGTCATCGGTTAAATATTTTGTAAAAGTTTATCAAAAAAAGAGGAAAGAGAGAAGTTATTGTAGAAGTATGACTTTGTAACATAAAAAATATATGTTAAAGGAGGCTGTTTACATGTTTGAGAAAGAGAAAGAAGGGCTTATTGAAGTTCAAAACGTATATGAAATTGCACCAGAAGATGGAACAATTATTGGTATGGCAACGGAAGAAGAAATGGAAATTGCTGCTGAACTAGAGTTACAGTACTATGCCCATTCTCGTTTGTTAGAAGCAAATATTCAGTTAGACGGTTCCTCCTACAAAGAGTTACTTCAGGAGTTCCAGGAGTACGAAAGAAAATCAATGAGCTTTTGGCGAGCGATACATAAACGTTTAGCTGTGCCATGGGCGTGGGTACTACGTATTGATGTTGCGAATGGCCCTATATATGTAAGTAATGGAAGTTCATATTACGAAGAAATCGATGATGAAGAAGATTATGAATAGATAAGTAAGGAAGCAGCTTTAGTTGCTTCCTTTTTTTATTTGTAAGAAATGAATCGCCTCAATAATAATATCTGGTCGATCATTTTCTATATCGTGACTAGCATGTTCGGCAAGAATATATTGGTTGTTAGTTGAGAGGTGTAATTGTTCGTGAATTAGTTCTTGCCACATTGCTTCAAGTTGTATTGCTTCCTCTTTTGGCATGCCGCCATTAGTCAATTGAGTAATAGAATATTGAGGATCTCTACCGATAACGATTAATGGTATTTCTAATGTTTTACATAGCTCTTTTAGTGAGAGAGCACAGTTTTTCCACTCCGATAGTTCAGAAGCTGTCGCTTTATATAATGAAGGCGAGGTAGAGAATTCAATTTGCTGTTTTGATTGATCGGTGAGAATAGGTTTTAGTTCATTATAAAGTGTGTCTACATCCATTTTGGAATATATATTATATTTTTGAAACCAAACATCATCAGAATCAGTTTGATCAGAAATTGGTAAATGAAGTTCATCTAAACGGTGTAAGTTCATCGAAGTAGAATCAACTAAAATAAGTGCTTGCAGCTTATCTTCATGTAACATCGCAAAATGTTGTGCACATAATCCTCCATAGGAATGACCGATTAGAATAAATGGTTCTTGAATAGCTAGTTTGTTTAGTAACATATGTAGCTCTTTTGTAACTTGCCTTATTGTACGCGGCTGATTGCCTAAATCACTTTTTCCGTAACCTGGGCGATGGTATGAAACAACTGTAAAGTGCTCTGAAAGCTTTTCTATAATAGGAAACCAATCATAAAATGAGCAAGTCATTCCAGTTTGAATGACTACAGTTTGTTTACCATCTCCTTTTATATGTACTTCTATATTTTGCCCCATTATTTCTACAAATTTATGAATGTTAATTCCTCCTAAGCTTGAAATAATTTTTGACAAGCAAAAACGATACACCAAACACCTATACCAAGTAGGACAGATGTACTAAGTGTAAATGAATTTTTTAAACCAATATAGACAATAAATAATAGTAGTGCTGATGCGGGGAATCCATATAATACCCCTAAAGCAAATTGACTCAATTCTTGTTTATTTCCGCCTTCGAATGAAATCCAAAATAAACTAAGTAAACTCACGAGAGGAAGGGCAGCAATAAAGCCACCTATCGTACTGTAATGTTTAGCGACTTCAGTGATAATGCCGATAATAAGTGCCGAAACGATTACTTTAACGAGGAAATGCATATTTTGCCTCCTTCGCTAATAACGAAAATGCTTTTTCAATTAATTGTTGTTCTTCTTTTGATAACTGTAATTCTAATATTTTTATCTTTTCTTTATCTAGTAAAGTATGTTTTTCTAATCCTTCAATTCCTTCAATTGTTAATGTAAGGTTTACCACTCTTTCATCTTTTTTATTTCTCTCTTTAACGATGAAACCCTTTTGAATAAGGCGTTTTATATGTTCAGACGCTGTGTTATGAGAAAGACTAAGTTCAGTAGCGACTTTTCCAATTGTTATATCTTTCTCACGAGAAACGATTTGTAAAATACGAATTGCTTGGTGGGAAAGGTTGTCCTCGTATTCGTATCGTAAGTGATAATAAATGCTCTCCCAATGTTGATTAATGTTGTTCATAATAATAAATCCCCTTTTTTATATCGTATAGTAAGATATATTCGTTGTTTTAGAAATAAAATCCTTTTATTTGGATAAAAAATGTTGAAAAAGTTTATTTTTATTGAAATATAAGGTAATCTATGTGTAAAGGTATACATTTAGCAAGAGAGAGGATGATAGCTGTGAATACATTCAAATGGATTAGTCATGAACAGATGTATGTAGATGAAATACATGTTGAAAAATGTGGTCCTCTTTCAGTCGGCGTATATGGGGGAAATCAAGAGAGTGATGCATATGAACGAGGAGATGCGGTGCTGGCTTGGTGGGATCCTGAATTACAATTTGAATTTGTTATGATTTTTGATACACATCACAAAACAAAAAATATAGATTATATAATAGAAGCGATTTCGGAAAGAAAAGAAAAACTAAAAGAGTTATTCTCATATCCAATACATTTAGCTTTCCATCATACACATATGTACTTATTAGCGTTATTTACAGATGAGTTATTTATTAAAAAGTGTGATCAAGATGATGAGGAACTCGCTTGCTTAATTTGTTTACGAAAAGGGGAATTTTTATATTGGTTATCAGTTGGTGATTGTTTCGCGTATTTATTCCATTCTGAGAAAACGAAAAATGGAAAAGGACGATTAAATAAACGGAAGAATTACGAATATATTGGCAGGAAAAATATTTTTGCAGCAAATACACCTTGCTTTACGTCAGGTGTAAGAGGATTAGAAAAAGGAATGAATCACATTGTAATGGCAACGGACGGTATTTTAGAGTGTGACAAACGAAGGTTTGATGATGATCAATCTTTAGTAGAAATATTGCACGACGGAAATAGCTTGCAGATTGAGCCCGTATTAACAAATGTACTGCAGTGGAAAGGTAGAGACTGTGCCACGATTATTGGATGGTCTATTGATACTGATAATAAACAATGTGCTAATTAATATAAAAGGAGTTCAAGGTTTTTATCCTTGAACTCCTTTTTGTTAAGCAATATGGATGTGATATGTTTTCAACCATTCATTTACTTGTAGCATATACTCCATGGCACTTCTTGCCTCAAAATTGTTAATCTCTTTATTACTTTGATCAGCAATTGAAAGTAAGATGGAATGGTTAATAAGTGAGAAAATAGGATTGTTTTTATTGTTACACATATCAAGTGTTAAATTACGGATTGTTTGTAAGTAGAGTGGATCTTGTGAAGTTGGATAAGCGCTTTTTCTTCTATTGCGTACATCGTCAGGTAAAGCTGGTTGTAGTGCTCTACGTAAAATGCCTTTTTCAATATTATCAATACTTTTTATGTTGAAAGGAACATTCCATAAATATTCAACTAATCTATAATCACAAAACGGTACACGAACTTCAAATCCAACAGCCATACTCATGCGATCTTTACGGTCAAGTAAGAAAGGAAGGAATCTTGTTAAAAATAAATAAAACATTTGACGTTGTTTCGCGGATTTTTTACTTTCGCCTTCAAGAGTAGGTACTTCAAGTATCGCCTCTTGGAATCGTGTATCAATATAGTCTTCTAGATTACATTGGTTACTTACTTCATTTAGTAGAAGAGGAGATGTATTTTTCCAATTTGTTAGCCAAGGAAACTTATCTACATATAGTAGTTCTTCTTGATGAAACCAAGGATATCCACCGAATACTTCATCAGCCGATTCGCCGGATAAAGCTACGGTCGCATCTTTTTTCATTTCGCAAAATAGTAAATATAGTGAAGTTTCCATTTCACCAGCACTCGGTAAATCTTTTGCATGAAGGGGAACGAATAATTGATTTGCTAATTCTTCAGCATTCACAATAATATCATGATGCGCTGTCCCGACATGTTCAGAAACGCGTTTTACCCAAGGTGCATCTAAACCAGTGCGAGCAAATGTCAGTTCGAAGTCTTTTGCGCTATTTACAAAGTCAACAGAATACGTATGAAGTGTTTTATTTTCAGCAGCAAATTCTTTACCCGCAAGTGCAGTAATACCGCTAGAGTCTAATCCGCCTGATAACATACAAACGAGAGGAACATCGGCAATTAATTGTCTTTTTACTGTATCTTGTAAAATAGATAAAATATGCGAAGATGTATCTTCTATAGAGTCTGTATGGAACTTACTTTCTAAATTCCAATACTTCGTAACTACTTTTTTATGACGTGTAAATGTTATAGAATGTCCAGCACGTACTTCTTGAATATTTTTAAAGACGCCACATCCTGGAGTGCGAAATAAGCCTAATCCAAATATTTCATTAATTCCATCCGCATCAATTTCAGCAGGGACAGATGGATGCGCTAATAATGCTTTAATTTCAGAGCCGAAAATAATACTACCATTTCTTTCTGTAAAAAAGAGTGGTTTTACACCTAAATGATCTCGTGCTAAAAACAATTGTTGCTTCTGATCATCCCATAAGGCAAAAGCGAAAATTCCGTTTAAATGTCGTACGCAGTCTTCTTTCCACTCTAAATAAGCATGCAGTAATACTTCTGTATCTGAATGGGTTTCAAATGCATGCCCACATTTTTGAAGCTGCTCTTTAAGTTCCCGGAAATTATAAATTTCTCCATTATAAGTAAGAGCATACGTATAATCACCAGCACGGAATGTCTTCGGCTGTGTCCCGCCTTCTGGATCAATTACAATTAAACGCCGGTGTGCAAAGGCCGCATGAGGTGAAAACCAAAATCCTTCAGCATCCGGACCACGATGCTGAATACTATTTGCCATCTTTTTTAAAATAACATGTTGATTTGAAAGGTCTTCTTTCCAATCTACCCAACCTGTAATTCCACACATACATATCTCATCTCCTAATTTAAAATAGTAGATTAACGAAATAAAATGTACACTAAGTTAAAGAATGACTATATAAATAGTGTACTACATGAACCAAATTGTAGACTTGAGAAAATTTTCTTTGAACGCATAGTTATGTGAGACAATGGCTAAGGAAAAGTATTCCATTACATACAAAAAATAAAAAAGATGAGAGAAAAAATTTTCTCAGACGTTATATAGGGTGTAAAAGCTTTTACAAAACAATAAGGGGAATCGCTACATGAAATCAAATGAGAAAAATTTTATAAAAAGATTACAGCGGCAAAAAGAAGACGCGTTAGAATTTGTTGTCGATACATACTTACCACTCATAAAGGGGATCACGCATAAAGTGCTACTTCCAATTCAAAATGATGGACTCATAGAGGAATGTATAAACGATATATTTCTTTCCATTTGGAATAACGCAAATAAATTTCATGGAGAGCCGAGCGATTTTAAAAAGTGGATTGTAGCGATTGCGAAGTTTAAAGCAATTGATTATTACCGGAAATCGACTAAAACAGTAGAAATCATTTCAGATGAGTTTCATATCAGTACAGAAAAATCAGCAGAAGACGAATTAATCGTTATGGAAGATAGGGAAGAATTATTGAAGCTCATTAATCAATTAGAACCGCTAGATCAAAAGGTGTTCATTATGAAATATTTACTTGGTATGAAGACAGAGGAAATAGGTGACAAGTTAGGATTAACTCGGGCAGCAATTGATAATCGAGTGTACCGGGGGAAAAAGAAACTACAACAAAATGCTACGAATATTAGTTTTGGAGGTAGTGCGATATGAAAGACATTTATGAACTATTAAATGATATTGATATAGATGAAAAAGAACTAGAAGAAATTGAGGCTTCTGAAATTGAAAAGGAAAAAGTAAAACGAAATGTAAAACAATCGATACGTACGAAGAAAAAGATGAAAAGTTGGAAAAAAGGTGTCGCTGCTGCATCTATTTTAGTAGGATTATCAGTTGCAACACTCGGTATCGGATTTCCTACATATGCAGGGGGATTGCCAATTGTCGGTGACATATTCCGATTTTTAGATAATGGTAGAACAGGGTTATATGAAAATTATAAAGAATTTTCGACTGAGTTGAATATGACGAGAGAGAGTAATGGAGTTAAGGTTACCATTAATGATGCTGTGTTTGATGGTAGAACAATTACAATCACATATTCTATTGAAAGCGAAAAAGATTTAGGAGAGAAACCGTTCCCATTTGGAAGTCCGCAAGTTAGGGGCTTTAATGGCGGAGGAGGTAGTTCGAACGTTACAAAAGTTGGAGAGGGAAAATATGTAGGTATGACTACGATGAGTGGTCATGGTAGTGAAAGGTTAGATGTTGCAAATGTTTGGTGGGATATAGAGGCAATTGAGTTGGATTATGAAGATAAGGCAATAAAGGGGAACTGGAATTTCGCGCTTAGTTTAAAAGCAATGGATAGTAAGGAATTAAAAGTTAATAAGGTGTCTGAAAATGAATTAATAAAAGTAAATATAGACAAAATGGAAGTAACCCCGATGTCATATATCGTTTTTTTCAATCAGGAAGAATCTAAGGTATTAAGAAATATATGGGATAGTGCGGATGTTGAGTTAGAAATAAAAGATGATTTAGGAAATCATTATGCTGGTGAAGGAAATGGCGGAAGTAGTACAGTAGCGGAGCCACATAAAAGTAGTTGGAGTGCTACATTCAAAAAGTTAAACGAAAATGCAACAAAGCTTATCGTTACACCTCGCGTGCACTTGCGAGTACATACACCTGAAAATCATGGTGGAGTAGAGTATGTGAATGGGAAAGAGAAGAAAATAGAAGTGCCGAAAAAAGAAGCGAAGAGTAAAGATATTGTGTTAGATGATATTGTCATTGATTTAAAGAAATAAAAGAGAGACTGCCTAAAACCATTTAGGCAGTCTTTTTTTCGTTAAGAACTAGTAACGAGCAATGCATGCGGATGCTGCGTTTTATATTCATCTTTCCACGGAATATTTAGTTGTTCCCACGATTCGCCGCTATCATTGGATTGAAAGACGCCATTGTTATTTAACGTGTAAAACGTATGTGGTTCAGCCTTGTTTGTCGCAAACATCGAAATGACTGTACCGATTGCAGATGGTAGCCCTTGTTGTACTTGCTGGAACGGAGTATCTTTCGTTTTTCGATAAATATAAGATTCATAAGGGATACGGTGATGAGCCAGATCAGCACTCGGTGCAGCTGAAACGAGAATCGTATTGCAATCAGCTGGATCAATTGCCATGCTGTATAAATAATGATGTTCAAGTCCTTCACTACATGAGATCCAGCTGTTTCCATTGTTATAACTTTCAAGATAAGCACGATCAGGTCCGCCCATAAATCCGTCACCACATGATGCATAAAGACGATTTGGTGCTTCAGGGTGCATAAGTAATTGATGAGCATCGATAGGAGCACCGAATTTTTTATCAATCCATGTATGCCCTTTATCATTACTTTGAATAACAGCACCAGCTTCGATTGAAACGTGTATTGTATTAGGGTTGTTTGGATCAACTGTAATCCAGCGTACGTGATGGGTAAAAGGTCTAGGCGGGAAAGCCCACGTATAAGAAGATAATAATGATTTCATATTTTTAAGTTCAGTCCACGTTTCACCACCATTTTCAGAGCGAAATAAAGCGCTCGGTTCTGTGCCGACATAAACGACCCCATATCCGTTCACTTGTTCATTTGAGCTTATTGTTATGGAAGTGATAGAGGAGTGTAAAATACCATCTTCTTTAGGGAAATCAAAGTAACGATAAGAATCTCCAATTGGTCTCCATGAATCCCCGCTATCGTCACTTAACCATAGACCTCGTCCAAATGTTCCGCAATATACACGGTTTGGGTGGAACGGATCAACAGCGATACAGGTAGGTTGCATATTTTGTAAGTGGTAAGTCGTTTCATAGTTATCATATTGTTCTTTCACTACAACAAGTTCACGTTCCATACAGAGAAATAAACGTTTCATTTAAGTAACCTCCTTAAAATTCTTTCATTAGTAAACAATATGAAAATAAAAAAGAAGTAGTCTTGTTTTATTTGAGAAAAAGGGATTGTCTAAAAAATAGCGAAGTGTGTATACAGAGGAAGCGGGCGTTTACAATCAGTCGATTCGGGATAAAGATGGGGAGTTTGTTTCATACTAACATACAGATATTGTACTTAAAGGAGTATAAGTATGGGACATTCGCATGATCACGGTCATTCAAAAAATAAAAAGGCGTTACTAATTGCCTTCCTACTAACAACAAGTTTTATGATTGCAGAAGTTATTGGTGGATTTGTAACAAATAGCTTAGCACTACTATCTGACGCGGGGCATATGCTAAGTGATGCAGTATCTTTAGCTTTAAGTTTACTTGCGTTTAAGCTCGGAGAAAAAACAGCAACAACTGTGAAAACATATGGATATAAGCGAGTCGAAATGTTAGCAGCATTATGTAACGGTGTCGTTCTTATTGTCATTTCGGTATACATTTTTATTGAAGCAATCCGTCGTTTTAAAGAACCAGTTGAGATTGCTAGTAATGGGATGCTCATTATTGCAGTCCTTGGTCTGCTTATTAATATTTTATCAGCTTGGATATTAATGAGAGGCGGAGATGTGAAAGGTAATTTGAATTTAAGAAGTGCTTTCCTGCACGTACTAGGCGATCTATTGGGTTCCGTCGGAGCGATCATTGCTGCGTTACTTATTAAATTTTTCGGATGGACTGCTGCAGATGCGATTGCTAGTATTCTTGTGTCTATTTTAGTCATTATTAGTGGATGGCGTGTAACACGTGATACGGTTCATATATTAATGGAAGGTGCACCACAGCACATAAATGTTGAAGAGGTAAAAAGTACGTTATTAAATATTCCGATTGTCAAAGAAGTTCATGATTTGCACATATGGTCTGTCACATCAGATTTTCAAGTATTAACATGTCATCTTATTATTAAAGGGAATGAAACGCAAAGTATATTAAAAGAGGCTACGTATGTATTAAAGGAGAAATTTCATGTAGAACATGTCACCATTCAAGTAGAAATAGATGGTGAATTTAATCATGATGAGACAACTTGCAAAGTATGAAAGAAAAAGGATAAGAAAAAGTGTCATAACATTTTTCGCACGGCATACATATATATAATGTGGCCACAAATACTTTGCAAGGTAAATATTTCATGAAATTACTTTACTTATAAAGAGTCATCTTTTATAATCAAAAGTGGTAATTGATAAAGATTATCATTTTCAATGATCGTAGAAAGGAGTTTTTTAAAAGATGAGTAGTCAACTCCGTTTTGCTGTTGAAAATCGTAAGAGGCATTTAATTGATGAGTTAATTGGAGCAGGTGTGTTTAAGATTCGCGACCGACAATTATACGAGCTGTCTTTAGAGGAATTGGAAAAAGAGTACGAAGATATGGAAGATTATGCGAATATCCAGGCATAGCTATATAGATTAGTAAAAGGAGAGCTGGTTACGATTTTGTGTAACCAGCTCTCTTTTTATTTCGTAGAAATTATTTTTTGTATTTCTTTCATGGGACGGAGCCAGTTTTGGGTCATTATTTGTTCCATTTGTTTTTCGTCCTGCTTCTGTAATGCTTGAATGATAGAGTGATGTTCTTCAATAGATTGACTTGCCGGAACAAAGTTTTGGAAAAACAAATATTCAAGACGTAAAACGTGAAGTTGCATATTTTCTAGAAAGGGTTCAATATATTGGTTTTTAGCAATAGAAGAAATTGTATTGTGGAATTGTATATCTAATTCTAAAGCTTGTTTTGCGTTTTTTTTCTCTATAGAGTGCTGAAAATGATCATTTATTTCAGAAAGTAGTTGAATATCAGCGTCTGTAATGTTTTGAAGAGCTTGCTTTCCTATAATAGAGTGAAGACCAGCCATCGTTTCATAAATGATAGATACGTCGTCTAACTTAATAGGAGCAATTTTCGTTTTTTGCCCTGGTACCATTTCCACTAATCCAGAAAGCTCTAATATTTGAAGTGCTTCTCTTACAGGTGTTCTGCTTACTCCTAGTGCCTCAGCCAATTCCCCATCATTAATTTTTTCATTGGGCTTCAGTACACCTTCAATAATCCAATTTTGTAGTTGATTTAAAACGAGTGTTTTTGCTGAAATTCTTCCTGGTTTTTTATAATTTTGAGGGACAGGCATAGTGAATTCAATCCTTTCATTGTATATTTTCCTTTTTTGCATGAACAAGCTTTAATTTTTGTTTCCCTTCATCCGGTTTTTGGCTTAAGATGAGCACCATTACAATGACACAAAAAGCGCCTAATAACTGAAAAGATTGAAATGGCACGTGCAATATAAGTACAGAAGAAATAATAGCTGCGAGTGGTTCTGTGCAACCAAATAATGTTGTTTCTTTCGGAGTCAGGTATCGTATGCTGTCTAAGTATAAATAAAAGGCAATAAGTGTCCCGAAAATGACGACAAATGTGATGAGCGGTAGGGTACTTAGTTTTACATATTTCATAGTTGATAATAAAATGAATTCGTTTGTAGAAATAAAGTGTACAATCGTTACACCAATACCCCCAATAATCATGCCCCATCCAACGATAACGGAGGAAGACCATTTTTCTAACAATTCCTTTGAATATAAACTATAAAAAGCGAGAGATAATCCAGATAAAACACCCCAAATAATAGCTGGTGTAGAAACAGCCAAGTTATGAACAGACCCGTTTGTTAGTAAGAGAAAAGTGCCTACTAATGAAAGGGTAATTGAAATGAAATCAATTTTTGATGGACGAACGTTCCATTTGAAAAGTAAGTATACAGTGATGAATATAGGAGCTAAATATTGTAATAATGTTGCCACGGCAGCATTTCCTTCTTTAATTGAAGCGAAATACGTATACTGTACAGCAAGCATACCGAATAGACCAAACAAAATCATTTTAATAGCATTAGATTTTTGTTTCCAAATGCCAAATATCTCTTTTTTTCTCGTTCCGAATGAGGAAATAATGAGCAAAATAATTCCAGATATAAGTAAACGGATCGTAACTAACCATTCGGTTGAAACATTGTCATATTGAAAAAGTTGTTGTGCAGCTGTACCAGACAAGCCCCATAAACAAGCACCGATTATGACCATTATAATTCCTTTTAATCGATTTGAATCCATATGATCTAAAATTCTCCTTTCTAAAAATATAAATTGAATACAATATGCAATATATCACAGAATGACTCGTTAATAAACTGAAATTTCTGATTTGTTTTTTATGTATAGTAAAATATTGTAGAGGAGGGGGAGTATATGTTAGCTGGATTTTTAGTTTGTTTATTTGTTGGGTTACTTATCATTTTTTTAGTGTATCAAATACATGTGAAAAAGAGGTTGTTTTTGTTAGCAGGATATCAAGAAGAAACGTTTGTTGGAGATAAAAATAAATTAGCGAAGCTTTCAGGAGCATTTTCTTATATAGTCGGAGTTGCTACTATAATATTACCGCTTGGCTTAGAAAAAATAGGTGATGTAGTTAGTATCATATATGCTATATTAATTGTTTTAGGTACAGTTGTATTTATAATTAAAGCAAACTTATTAAATAAGAGTACTATAAAGTAAAAAGGCTTCATTCTACTGAAGCCTTTTATTAATTGTTATGAAGTATAAGTAAAAGCCGGAATAGGATCAATAAATGTATTCCACTTTTGTTCCATTTCCTTTTCTGTTAATAGACAATCATCTAATGATTGTTCAATCACAGAACGATTCATATCAATACCGATAAATACGAGCTCAGTTATTCGATCTCCATATTGTTTATCCCAGTTTTTCAATACTTCTGGTTCTTCTGCAATCATTTGATTTCTTTCAGTTTCAGGTAATGCGGCTATCCATTCACCGGCTCCTTGAATTGTAATAGAGGAACCTGCTTGAGATAGAAGTCCTATCATATTATTACGAGATGCAAGCCAGAAGAATCCTTTCGCTCTTACAACATCTAAAGGCCATTTTTCTAGCCAATTCATAAGGCGCTCGGGATGGAAAGGATATTTGCGACGGTAAACAAAGGAATTGATACCGTATTCTTCCGTTTCCGGTGTATGGTGTTCACTATTTAATTCTTGTATCCAGCCGGCCGATTGACTAGCGTCTTCATAATTAAATAGATTTGTGTTTAAAATTTCTTGTAATGGTACTTTGCTAAACGAAGATTCAAGAATTTTTGCATTAGGATTTAATTTTTTTAGTAAATGATGAAGCTCTATCACATCTTCTTTTTCTAGTAAATCTATCTTATTAAGAATAATTACGTTTGCAAACTCAATTTGATCTATTAATAAATCAATAACTTCCCGGGTATCATTTTCATCGATTGCTTGTTTTCGGTCTAATAAACTTTCTCCGTCTGCAAAATCATCCCAAAATCTATTTGCATCTACAACTGTAACCATCGTATCGAGGCGGCAATTTTTCGTTAAATCAATGTTAAGAACTTCGTCTGTATAAGTAAACGTTTGAGCAACTGGAATAGGCTCACTTATACCAGAAGATTCAATAATAATATAGTCAATATCACCATTTTCAACAAGACGATTCACTTCTATCATTAAATCTTCTCGTAGTGTACAACAAATACAGCCATTTTGAATTTCTACTAGTTTTTCCTCCGTACGTGAAAAACCACCCTTTTTTATAAGAGATGCATCAATGTTTACTTCGCCCATATCATTAACGATGACAGCTACTTTTAAGCTATTCTTATTAGTCAAAATGTGATGTAGTAAGGTAGTTTTTCCAGATCCTAAAAAACCACTTAATACAGTGATAGGTACTTTTTTCATGAAATGATCTCTCCTTTAAATCGTAATGATTACGCTTTATGTTAAACGATGGGAAAAGAAAAAGCAAGAATAAATCATAATGATTACGATTTAAGAATAGAAATAGACTATAAAATTTGTGCTGTAGTATGAAGCATTTGGACAAGCACATGTTTACATATAAATAAAATGGAGGCGAGAAGCTTGGTCTTTAATAGAGTTTCAAAAGAATTAGTAGGCATAGCTCTTATCGCTATGTTTCTCTTTTTATTATTTTTTGTAGATTTTACAAGTCTAGCAAATTTGCACAAAAATATGCCACAGGAATGGTTAAATGTGAATACAGTATTTTTAAGTATCATTTTTGAAGCAATACCCTTTATTTTATTAGGGGTAATTGTTTCTTCATGTATTCAAGTGTTTGTGACGGAAGATATGATTCAAAAAGTAATGCCGAAATCTCCGATTGTTGCAATGATTCCGGCAGTATTTGTGGGAGTTCTTTTTCCAATGTGTGAATGTGTCATTATACCAATTGTAAGAAGGCTCATTCAAAAGAGGTTACCACTTCATGTAGGCATTGTTATTTTACTGAGTGCACCCATTATGAATCCAGTTGTTCTTTTATCTACTGTATATGCGTTTCCAAAAAATGATTACGTAGTATATGCACGCTTTGGGATAACAATTTTAGTTGCTCTATTCATAGGTCTAATTGTGTATTATTGCTATCGCGAAAGAAATGTTTTAAAAGACGTAGAGGTTTCAGTTCAAACAAGCAATAAAAAGAGTTGGAAAGATGTTATGAATCATATTGTAGATGAGTTTTTTGATACTGGTAAGTATTTATTGATTGGTGCTTTTTTAGCAAGTGTATTTCAAACGTTTTTTGATCGGAATGTACTGGATGCAGTAGCACATAACGAAGTAATTGCCCCCTTTATTATGATGGGATTTGGTTATGTTTTATCAATTTGCTCTGCAGCCGATGCTTTTATAGCGGCATCTTTTGGACATGTTTTCTCGGTAAAGGCACTTCTCGCATTTCTTGTATTTGGGCCTATGCTTGATATGAAAAATACGTTAATGCTATTTGCATATTTTCAAAAGAGATTTGTATTCTTTTTGATAGGAATTGTCATTGCATCTGTGTATACCATCCTGCAAATCATAATGTTATAGGAGGTGAGAAAGAATGGAGAAAGAGGAGCAGAAGGCGTATCATCGCTATATACGTGGCATTATTTTAATTGGTTTAGCAATGCTCTTATTTAAACTACTTGTAACAGGTAATATTTATAATTTTATCGCTCCAAAAATGATCAAATTTACGTATATAGCTTTTGTAGTAATTTTAATTTTTGGTACTGTACAAGTTTGGGGAGATGGAAGAGAGAAACAGCATGATTGTAATTGTTGTAAACATCATACAACATCAAAATCAGGGATAAAAAGTTTCTTTGTATATGTTTTATTTGTCGTTCCGATAGTTAGTGCTTTTCTCTTTGGAAGTGTAACAATTGATGGAAGTTTAGCAGGAAAAAGGGGTATGAATCAAAGTGTACAGTCGAGAAGTCTGGAAAGGAATGAAAAAGAGGGGGAGCAGGTTAATTTTGATGGGCGAGAAGTATCCGTTGATCCAGAAGAAACATCAAATTTATCAACGACTTATAAAACGGAAGAGCAAGTAGTAAAAAGTATGTTAGGACAGCGTAAACTACAAGTAAAGGATAAGGACTATGTTCAAACAATGAATGTAATTGGTCAAAATGTTAATTGGTTTAAAGGGAAAGAAATTACATTCTTAGGGTTTATATATAAGGATAAAGATGTGACGGGTAATAAAACAGTAGTGGCTCGATATGGCATAACTTGTTGTATTGCGGATGCATCAGTCTGGGGGATGATTGTTACCGGGCAAAATGTTGAAAAAATTCCAGAAGAAACATGGGTGGAAATAACAGGATTATTAGGTGAAACGACATATAAAGGAACAGTCTTTCCACTTGTAAAAGTAAACAAAATCAAGAAAATTAATAAGCCAACTGACCCATATGTATATGATGCTTTACCTCAATAGAAAAGAATAAATTCTTCATATTTTCATGAAATAGAATCATAATCATGGCGATAAAAAAATAAAGATAAGAGTAATTTGGTTTGTTAAAAATATGTGCAGAAGGAGTTATGCGATGAACTGGGTTACTCATAAACCATCATTTGAATTTGAAACATTTAGTCCTATTATTCGGTCACAATCTGCGTGGAGTGGACATTTAGATTTTGCATATGACTTAGTACGATTTGAAAAACCAGAAACTTTAGTTGAGTTAGGTACACATCTAGGTGCTTCTTTCTTCAGTTTTTGTCAAGGAGTAAAAGATGGAGGGTTATCGACTAAATGCTTTGCAGTAGATACTTGGGCTGGAGATGGGCATACAGGTCCATATGGAGAAGGGGTTTTTCAAATAGTAGAAAAAGTAGTGAGCGATAACTACCTTAATATAGGAAATTTAATTCGATCTACTTTTGATGATGCTGTAGAGCGGTTTCAAGATGAAACGATAAATCTTTTGCATATTGATGGCTATCATACGTATGAAGCTGTTTCTCACGATTATAATACATGGCTACCGAAAGTCGCGAAAAACGGTATTGTATTATTTCATGATATTGAAGTTAGAAGTGGTGATTTCGGCGTATATAAGTTTTGGGATGAGGTAAAAGCGAAGTATCCTCATTTTCAATTTGCGCATTCATATGGACTGGGAGTGTTATTTCCGAAGGGTTGTAGTGATAAGTTTGAAGAAATACTTAAAAATAAAAAAGAAATACAAAATATGTATAAATAAAGGTAGGGCATGCATCATTTTTATGATGTGTGCCCTATTTTTTATGTAGAAAATAATGGTGTGAATTAAAAAGTTAAGATAGTTGTAAAAAGTTTTGTTGCAGCAAATATTAAAAAAGTTAGTATGGGATTGTTCCTTGTAAATAAAATAAAGCTTTAATACGTTCATATCAATCCGGGATTTTACAGTAGTTAATTTCTTAACTAGGTACTTTGCACTTACTAAATTTTGATACAAGGGTCTTATTGACCGAAAATATCGGGATAAATAAAAATACAACATTTTTTATATTTTTCATTGCGAAAAACGTAATCTACTTTTACAATAGAAAGGGTTGTGAATATATTATACTGGAAAAATAAATCGAAATAATATGAAAATTTTGTTTTGTCTTCGCTAATTGTATATTACATACATGTAAGACGACATACGTCATGTTATCGACTTGTAAGGAGAGAAAAAAATGAAAAGTGTAAGATTACCATCGATGCTAGAAATCATAGTTCTTTTATTACTATTTCTTGCTGTTGTCTTTTCCTTCCAAACGATTTTTGATCTCCCAATTCAATTAGCGCTATTTATTTCATGGTTTTTAGTAATTGCGCTTGGATTAAGATTAGGATTTCGTTATCAAGAATTGCAAGATGCAATTACGAAAGGGATTTCTAACGGATTAGAAGCAATACTGATTTTAGTTGCAGTAGGTGCTTTAATTGGAACATGGATTGCTGGTGGGGTAGTACCAACATTAATCTATTATGGATTAGAATTTATTCACCCTAGCATATTCCTATTAGCAACATTAATTATTTGTTCTATAACTTCTATCGCAACAGGAACATCTTGGGGAACAGTGGGAACAGCAGGTATTGCTATGATGGCGATTGGTGAAGGACTTGGTTTACCACTTCCGCTTGTTGCTGGTGCAGTTCTTTCAGGAGCTTATTTCGGCGACAAATTATCACCACTTTCTGATAGCACAGTTCTTGCAGCTTCTATGGCGAAAGTAGATGTTATTGCTCACGTTCGAGCTATGCTCGTATTAGATGTTCCGGCTTATATTATTACTAGTATTATGTTTACTGTAGCTGGTTGGATGTATGGCGGCGATAATGTAGATTTGAATCGAGTAGAATTTTTAAAAGAAGCTTTATTAAAGCAATTTGATATTAAAATATGGATGCTTATTCCAGCGGTCATTGTTATCGTTCTATTAGCGATGAAGAAACCGTCTATGCCAACAATTGCAATGGGAGCTTTAATTGGTGCAATTTGGGCAACTCTTTTCCAAGGGATGAACTTTGGAGAGGCGATTGGAACAGCTTATAACGGATTCTCAATTCAATCTGGTGTTGAGTTTGTTGACAAGTTATTAAACCGTGGTGGAATTAACGGCATGCTTGGCTCAGTAGCCGTTATTATTTTCGGTTTAGGATTTGGTGGATTACTTGAAAAACTAGGTGTTTTAAAAGTAATCGTATCAAAATTTGAGAAGAAATTAAATTCTGCAGGTAATGTAACATTGTCTACATTAATCGTGGCATTCTTAGCTAATATATTTGGTTGTGCGATGTATGTATCACTAATTTTAACACCAAAAATTATGGAAGATAGCTATGATAAATTAAAAATAGACCGTCGTGTATTAGCACGTAACTCAGAAGTAGGTGGAACGTTAACTTCAGGTATGGTTCCATGGTCTGATAATGGTATTTTTATGGCTGGTATTTTAGGTGTAGCAACGTTCTCATACGTTCCGTTTATGTGGTTAAGCTTCGTATCGTTAATTTTAGCAGTTATTTACGGATATACAGGCAAATTCATCTGGTATGTAGATGATGCAGATAAAGGAAAGCAAGCATCATAAAATAAAAATCACCTTCTACAATATGTAGAAGGTGATTTTTTTATTTTTTAATAGCATTTTCTGAAGTTATTTCATTCTCATATTTAGCAATTTTTTGTTGTATCTTTTTTAAGTTTTTTTCAGTGTCTTGAATGAGCTGTAAGACATTGGTCTCCTGTTGTTTCATTAATTCTAACCTTTGAAGGATGGTAGATTCTCCTTCCATAGACCAGTCGATAAATTGTTTTATTTTTTGAATTGGCATACCAGTGTTTTTTAAACACAAAATCATCTCTAAATATTTCAGTGCTTCTTCATCAAAAACTCGATCTCCTTTTTCGTTTCTTTGCAGAAAAGGAAACAGTCCTTGTTTATCGTAATAACGTATTTGAGAAATAGTTAAGTGTTGCATTTTGGCGACTTGCCCAATTGTATAATACATATCATTCATCCTTTTATTACCAAGGTATAATGCCATCTTTGTTAAATATTTTACCATTATAGTTTGTTTCACTTAATGCATATTTAATAATAATTTTAGCACTTTCAGTGGTTGTATGGCCACCGGGGGAATTTCCATTAAGATCCGTAGTTGTAAAACCAGGAGTTACTCCAAATACTTCTGGACCGTTAGTGGCAAATTCTTTACTAAAAGCTAATGTTAAAGCATTAATAGCTGTTTTGGAAGAATTATATCCTAGTGTATTAATTGGATGTGTTTCACCATTAGCAAACATTGTTAGTGAGGCCATGTCAGTTGTTACATTTATGATTTTACTGTTGCTTGATTTCTTTAATAATGGTAAAAAGGCTTGCATCATTTGGAAAGTTCCAAAAAAGTTAACTTCAAATCCTTGGCGTAAAGTTTCAATATTTAATTCACTAGGTAGCGTATTGAAGTCTAGCGCTATGCCTGCGTTATTAATTAATAAATGTAAGTGGTCAGTCGTTTCGTAAATTTTCTTTGTTGCTTCTTGAATGGATTGTGAATTTGAAATATCTACTTGAATATAGGAAACGTTTGAAACATTTAAAGATTCTACGGCTTGTTGTCCAAGTTGTTCATTACGAGCACCTAAAAATACGTGGTAATCTTTTTCTGCTAATTGACGAACAAGTTCATATCCAATTCCTTTATTCGCACCTGTTATAAAAGCATATTTTTTCATATTGAATTCCTCCAGTAGTGTTATAGTAGGTTACAATGGAAAGGATACAGCCTAAACTTAAGTTTAGGTCAAGAGGAATTTTTTAAAATAAATATAGAATATCTATATATAAGAGTGAGAATCCTTATCATTTAAGAGAAAGTCTGTTATTATAAGAGATGTAGGTATTATATTTTCAAGGGGATGAAAACATGGAGTACAGAATTGAAAGAGATACATTAGGAGAAATAAAAGTTCCAGCTGATAAATTATGGGCAGCACAAACACAACGTAGTAAAGAAAACTTTCCAATTGGAACAGAGCAAATGCCGCTTGAAATTGTAAAAGCATTTGCAATTTTAAAGAAGAGTGCAGCGCTTAGCAATCAAAAATTAGGAAAGCTATCAGAAGAAAAAGCAGAAGCAATTGTAGAAGCTGCGGATGAAGTGATTGCAGGGAAATGGAATGAACATTTTCCGCTTGTCGTATGGCAAACAGGTAGTGGTACACAGTCAAACATGAATGTGAATGAAGTAATTGCAAATCGTGGGAATCAAATTTTGAAAGAGAAGGGATCTGACGTACATATTCATCCGAATGATGATGTGAACATGTCACAAAGTTCAAATGATACATTTCCAACGGCGCTTCATGTAGCTTGTGTAATCGCAGTAGAAAATCACGTATTACCAGCAATTACGAAATTAAAAGAAACTTTAGCAGAAAAAGTAACTGCATTTGAACATATTATAAAAATTGGTCGTACACATTTACAAGATGCAACGCCGTTAACTTTAGGGCAAGAAATTAGCGGATGGCACCGTATGCTTGAAAAAACAGAGCGTATGATTGCAGAGAGCAATACATATATGAAAGAGTTAGCAATTGGTGGAACTGCGGTTGGAACAGGTATTAATGCTCATCCTAAATTTGGTGAGATGGTATCAGAGGAAATTAGTCAATTTACAGGTAAACAATTTGTTTCTGCACCAAATAAGTTCCATGCATTAACGAGCCATGATGAAGTTGTATATACTCACGGTGCATTAAAAGCATTAGCTGCGGATCTAATGAAGATTGCTAACGATGTACGTTGGCTTGCAAGTGGTCCACGTAGTGGTCTTGGAGAAATTATTATTCCAGCAAATGAACCGGGAAGCTCTATTATGCCAGGTAAAGTAAATCCAACGCAAAGTGAAGCGTTAACGATGGTTGTAGCGCAAGTAATGGGGAATGATGCAACAATCGGATTTGCTGCGAGCCAAGGTAACTTTGAGTTAAATGTATTTAAACCTGTTATTGCTTATAACTTCTTACAATCAGCTCACTTATTAGCGGATGCAATTGTTTCGTTTAATGACAATTGTGCAGTTGGTATTGAAGCAGATGAAGAAGTAATTAATGAAAATGTGAATCGTTCACTAATGCTTGTAACAGCGCTAAACCCACATATCGGATATGAAAATGCAGCGAAAATTGCGAAGCATGCTCATAAAGAAGGATTAACTTTAAAAGAAGCAGCGTTGCAATCTGGACTACTAACAGAAGAGCAATTTAATGAAATTGTAGATCCAAAGAAAATGATTGCTCCAAAAGAGTAATAGAAAAAGCCAAGATTCTTAGTATAGAATCTTGGCTTTTTTGATGTTCATTTTTAAGTTTCATCTACTTGCAATAATGCAAGCTTCAAAATATATTATTTGTTAGCAGGCGTATTCATTACTTTCATCTGTGGGCAGTTCTCTTTTAAGAGTGAAATGAATTTTTCTTCTTCTTGTGGTACGAAAGTGGTCACTGAGTCAAATAAATTATAATTAATTTCTAATTGTTGCCTAGTCCATTTTTTTGAACGAAGTTTTTTGCCAGAGTGCTTAATATGGCGAATGTCTTTAAATGGGATTTCAGTACGAAGTATGAAACCGTGTTTTACAACAAGAGATGATTCCGTTACGTTGTAGTGAGAGAAATAGAATGAAGAAAGATTCACGATATTTAGCAGCATCATGAGAGTGAAAAAAATAGAATTTTCATTTTGAAAGAATAACGAAACGAAAAAAATAATTATAAATAATGTAATGAAAATGACGTGGAATGGATTTTTTTTCGCTTTAAATTTCAAGTTAGTCACCTCGGTATACTTGTTCTTTAACTAAATTAAATCATAACATTGTGATAAAACGTGTGAATATGCAGAATTGCATATTCACACGTTTTATTATTCATGTAAAATGTCTTGATGGGATAAATTCAAAAGAAGTTTTGTAATAGTGGAGTGGCATAAAGTGACTTACAAGAATAGAAAGATAGCGTTAGTCATAATTAGTTGTATGATGATTATGAGTAGTTGTGCTAATAAATTTGTTGAAGATAGAAATCGAAAGCATACATTTGTACAAGCAAGTAAGGTTTTAGTAGAGACTGTAAATAGAATATATAAAAAGTAAAGGATGTTTTCTTATACGAAAACATCTTTTTTGTAGTTAAAATTGAATACTGAAGTTTTGTAATGAGTGAATACCAGTTCCATATTCACTAATCGCATATGCGTTCTGTGCAATTTACTTAACGGTAAACCAAGGGTCTTGAAGAATATTCATGTTCTATTTTACATCCTATAAAATGAATTTGTATAAACATATTCGCTTTTCGTTGTATTAAATCCTTTCGATAGATGTTTTTATAAAAGTTTATAAAATGGGCAAACGAAACGTTGAAATGTTTGTTTGTGTTGTGATAAGATGATGAAGTAATAATAAACGATATAGCGATTTGTTTGGTTTTTAAATAAACATTTTGAAGGAGTGTTTAGTATGAGCGATATTTCAGAGAAGTTTTGGGATGCGTCAATAGAGGAATTAAAGAAAGGGTATGTGTTTGATGAAGAAAAAGAGGGGTACATTTGCTTAGCTTGTGGTGAAACATTTATTAAAGGTGTTATTTATCAAGATAATCAAGTTTTGTATGAAGCAGAGAAGTTCGTCCAATTGCATATTCAAAATGAGCATACGTCTATGTTTGATTATTTGCTAAATATGGATAAGAAATTTACTGGATTAACGGATTTACAAAAGAAAATGGTTCAGTTTTTCTATATGGGACTGAATGATAAAGAAATTGTAAAAGAGATGGATGGCGGAAGTACATCAACAATTCGTAATCATCGATTTACACTGCGAGAGAAAATGAAACAAGCAAAAGTATTTTTAGCGCTAATGGAATTATCAGAAGAAAAATCAAAAGTACAAACGAAATTTGTGCCAATTCATAGAACAGCAACGATGGTGGATGATCGATACAATATTACGGAAGAAGAAAATGATGAAGTATTAAAAGCTCATTTTACAGAAGGGTTAGATGGACCTCTCTCTAAATTTCCGAAGAAACAAAAGCGTAAATTAATTATATTGCGTCATTTAGTGAAGAAGTTTGATAGTAATAAAAAGTATACTGAAAAAGAAGTAAATACAGTGATAGAAAATGTATACCCTGATTTCGTAACGTTAAGAAGATATTTAATCGAATATGGATTTTTAGATCGAACAGCCGATGGAAGTCAATATTGGGTGAAGTTATAATCATATGAAAAGAAAATGAATAGAAGCACAGTATTATAACAACTATACAAAGAGATAGAGATTGAAAATAGATTTTTAAGAAAAGGAGAAATGAAATTTGAAACCACCTGCAGATAACAATAAAGAAGGTGCGGAGTCACATAAGTTGGAAAGTGAGAGTAAACCAATTTGGAAATCGATGTCGATGTTTTTAGTACCGTTATTATTAAGTAATGTACTACAATCAGTTGGACAATTATTTGGTATGGTAGTAGTAGGAAGATGGCTTGGAGTTAATGATTTAGCGGCCATATCAGCATTCTTCCCATTATTTTTCTTGCTCGTTTCATTTGTAATTGGTATCGGTTCAGGAAGCTCTATTTTAATTGGTCAGGCGTTTGGTGCTAAAAACGAAGATCGTTTAAAAGCTATCGTTGGTACGACGCTGACATTTACCTTTATTATTGGAGTTGTGTTGGCGATAATAGGAAGTATTTTTGCGATGGATATTATGCGTCTAATGGGAACGCCAGAAAATATTATTGAAATAAGTGTACATTATGCACGGATTTTATTTATATCGATGCCAGTATTATTTTTATATTTCGCATATACAACATTTATGAGAGGTACAGGAGATTCTAAAACGCCATTTTACTTTTTAATTGTAAGTACAGCACTAAATATGATTTTATTACCAGTTCTTATTTTTGGATGGTTAGGAGCTCCGAAATTAGATGTGTATGGAGCAGCCTATGCATCTGTTATATCTACAGTTATTACGTTTATTGTCATGCTTGTGTATTTAAAGAAGAAAAATCACCCATTACAACTAGATGGAACGGTTAGAAAATACCTTCGAATGGATGGGGAGTTATTAAAGCTATTGCTAAGGCTCGGTATACCGGCAAGTATAAATATGATATTAGTTTCATTATCTGAGATTGCCGTAATCGCATTTGTAAATCGTTACGGTTCGGATGCAACAGCTGCTTACGGCGTTGTGAATCAAGTTGCAAGTTATGTACAAATGCCAGCAGTTAGCCTTGGTATTACAGTTTCTATTTTTGCAGCACAATCAATTGGGGCGAATCAATTTGATCGATTGCAGAAAGTTGTGAAGGCCGGAATTATTATGAACTACGTCATCGGTGGTGTGTTAATATCTCTTATTTATTTATTCTCAAGAGACATTTTATCACTATTTTTAACGAGTCAAACTACAATTGAAATTGCTCATAGCTTAGTTATGATTACGTTATGGAGTTATTTAATTTTCGGTCATGCACAAATTATTAGTGCGACAATGCGAGCGAGCGGTACAGTACTTTGGCCAACTGTTATTGGAGTTGTTTCAATTTGGCTTGTAGAAGTACCCGTAGCATATTATCTTTCTTACCATACAAGTCTTGGAATAGAAGGCATTTGGATCGGGTATCCAGCAGCATTTATTGTCAGCTTACTATTGCAGTATGCATATTATAAGCTTTCATGGCAAAAGAAACGAATTACACGATTAGTTAGTTAAATAGAAAAATGTCCCTAAGTTATTAGACTTAGGGACATTTTTTCGTAAGTGCAGGTTTACAAATAGCTTTTTAAAGTTATATCAAAATGTTGTCTAATGAGTGTTTTATCACTCATATAAAACTCCCACGCTTTTTCCGGTTCACCGATAATCTCAAAGGATTCCTCTGTAATATATAAAGCGCAATTATCCTCCAGTGCAATTCCTTCTATATTCCCTTGATGATTTTGTAAAAAGGAATGGAAGGCGTTCATTCTGTTTAATTGATTATAATGTGGACAAAATCTTTTATTAACAATACCCCATCCGTTACTCTCTATGTAACCAGAACCTTCATAATCTGATCGGATACTAGACGTGAACCAACACATAGCACCAGCGCTATAACCAGCAATAAGTGTTCCTTGTTGCAGAGCCAATAATAATTTTTCATCAAGTCTATGTTCTTTCCATTGCGTAAGCATGTGAATATAGTTTCCGCCACCTAGATAAATTAAATCGGCTGAATGAATCATCTCCTCTATTTCATACTTAGAAGGTGAATCTGTTGTAATGCGTAAAATTTGTACTTCACAATGTAATTGTTTTTCAAACGTGTCTAAAAATAATTTTATATAGCTTTCATCATCATGACTAGCCGTTGGAATAAACAATACTTTTGGATACTGTTTATTTGTTAATTCTATAAGGCGTTCATTAATAGGCAAGTGATTTGAATCTTGTAAATCACCGCCACCAATGACAGCTAATTTCATAGTAAAGCACCACCTAATCATTTTTGTTATATAAAAATTCGATAGAAGAGAGTTACATTCCTTCCGTAATGTAATCAATAATTAGAAAATATAGCTTAAGTATATCGGAATAGTAAAGAAACCACTGACTATATATACCAATGCATTAGAAACCATTCATTGATATATAATATTTCATACTAATGTTTCAAAATATGGAAAAAATATGTTTAAATAGATATAATGACGCATTCATTCATATTGAATTCATACTTATATTTTAAAAGGGTATCGGAAATAATAGCGATTTTCTAAAACAGTTTTTACTTTTAATAGGAAGTTGTATTACAATATGGTAAAATTATTTCAATATATTTATTTAATATGAAATACAAAGAAGGAGCGTGAAAAAAGTGGATTTTCGATTTGAATTTACAACGAAGCTGAAAGAATACTTAGACGATGAGAAGGATGAAAAAATAATAAAAGATGGACATAGAGATGTAATTTTTCACTATTTATATGCGTTAGAGACTGAAATTGGCGTTGTTAAAAATCCTAATTTTACTTTTTTTGCATCAGGAAGACGTTCACATATAGTGTTAGAAAACGTTGAATTTAAAACAGAAGTGAATGTGAAAAGTAATATAATCGAAATTGTAAAAATAGTGGATAATGTAGTTATTCCGTTAGATACTATCGTAGCGAAAGATCGGGAATTATTTGCCCTTGGGCGTAATGAGAAGTTTAGTGTACAAATATTAGAGCAGTATCTCTTTGATACATTTGGAGATAAGTTAGGCTTATAATGAATAGAATGATGTACGTATTTATAGGTACTGAATTTTAGTTTATATTACTCGCGTTTGACCTCTCATTTAATTTGTACTACAATTCGTAGTGTGAAAGGAGTCATACGATGTTTACGCAAAACTATAGGTTAAATGAGCAAGGATTAAATCATTTCTTTGGACCGCTTGAAGCGAAAATTATGGAGATTATTTGGTCTACTGAAGGTATTACTATTAAAGAAGTGCAGCAGAAATTAAGTGAAGAATCACCTGTGAATTTTAACACTGTTATGACAGTTATGAACAGGTTAGTAGAGAAATTACACTTAGAAAAACAGACTGTAAAAAGAAGTGGCATATATCGTGCTGTACAAACAAAAGAAGAATTCTTATCCAATCAAACGAAGAAAATGACACAGGAATTAGTGGGGGAATTTGGAGATTTAGTTGTAACTCATATGATAGATGAGCTAGAGCAGGCTGATCCGAATTTAATAAAAAAATTAGAAGACAAATTGAATCAGTTAAAAAAAGAGGATCGATGAAATGAAATGGCAAATGCGTAAAATCGTATTGTTAGCGCTCATTGTTAGTACCCTCTTTTTCAGCTTGTTATTGTATTATGTTACATATCCATTTCTCTTTCAAAACAAGGCATTCTTCCTTTCAAAGTTTTGCTTGTTTCAGTTAGAAAAACATATGAAAGAACTATCAATGGTTCGTATTATAGTAGCGGGGTTATTATTAATTACTGTATTGATTGTGTGTAAAAGAATTTGGCGGCAATTTTTCTATAGTAAAAAAGTACAAAAAGTACTTATCCCATTTATTAGAAAAGGAAAACAAATATATATACTGCCGACTGCGGAAGTTGCAGCGTTTACAATTGGATTATTCCGTCCGAAAGTTGTCATGTCGGAAGGTTTGCTTCAGACGTTTTCAGATGAAGAGATTGATGCGATTATTTTCCATGAAGAATATCATCAAAATAATTGGGATCCGCTAAAATTATTTTGTTTTACGTTATTAGCAGAAGGAATGATGTACATCCCGATATTAAAAGAATTGTTACAACGATATCATACGTATCAAGAGTTAGCAGCAGATAAATATGCGATGCAAAAAATGGAATCTTCATTTGAGTTAGGTAGCGCGTTATTAAAATTAATTAAAATAAAGACAATGGAGAATCGATGTGTTACAGCTTCATTTGCAAAAACAGCAATAAATTTACGAATCGAGCAAGTGTTAAATGAAAAGGTTGCTAAGCTTACTATTCCGTTACATACGAACTCGGTATATGTAACAATAGGGTTATTCTGTGTGTCGATTGTACTTATTGTTGGAGAGTGCATATAGCCTCTTTTTTTTAGGATAAACACTACTCATTGTAGTGTTTCAGGGGGAATAAAATGAATGCAGCAGATTTAACAATTTGGCTTGTGACTGGGGCGGGAGTATTGTCATTTATATCACCGTGCTCTTTACCGCTATATCCATCTTATTTATCTTATATTACAGGTGTGTCTATTCAAGATTTAAAAGAAAATCGTGGGATTATGCAAAAATCAGCGATTATACATACAGTATTTTTTATGATCGGATTTTCGGTTATATTTTACGCGTTAGGTTTATCGGTAAGTTGGATTGGAATAACATTTTCATCTAACCAAAAATTGATTCAACAAATTGGTGGGATTTTTATTGTTTTAATGGGGCTATTTATGACGGGCTTGTTTCAGCCTAAGTGGCTTATGGCAGAGAAAAAGGTGCAGTATAGAAGTAAATCGACTGGATTTATTCGCTCGATTTTAGTCGGTATGACATATGCAGCGGGTTGGACGCCATGTGTTGGACCGATATTTTTAGCTGTACTCATGCTTGGCGCGACGAATCCTGAAGGGGCACTTCTTTATATTACAGCGTATACTCTTGGGTTTGCGGTTCCATTTTTCGTGATGGCATTCTTTATTGGGAAGGTAAAATGGATTGTTACATATGCCAATGTCATGATGAAAATTGGCGGTGGAATGATGATTGTAACGGGTATTTTATTGTATACAAATCAAATGACGAAAATTACAGCATTCTTTATTCGACTATTCGGTGGATTTACAGGTTTTTAAAAATGAGGAGGAAGAAAAGTGAAGAAACTAATTGCTATTATACTAGTAGGTGCTCTCGTTTGGGCGGGGGTTAACTTTTATAATTCAAAGAAAGAAGAAAAGGAAAGAAAAGCAAAGCAAGCAGAGTTACAGGAGAAAGAAGTATTACCACAAGTCGGTTTTAAAGCACCTAGCATCACATTAAAAGGATTAGACGGAAAGTTGCAGTCGTTAAATGATGCTAAGGGAAAACCATATATTATTAATTTTTGGGCATCATGGTGTGGGCCGTGTGAAATGGAGGCACCTGATTTAGTTCATATGTATGATAAATATAAAAAGGATGTTGAAATTTTTGCGGTGAATGCAACTGTTAGTGACCCAGTACAAGAAGCAAGCGCATTTGCTAATCGCTATGGGTTTGAGTTTCCTGTTCTATTAGATATGGACGGAGTAGCTGGACTAGATTATAAAGTATTCTCTTTACCGACGACATTTTTTGTTAATAAAGATGGAATTATAGTAGATCATGTACGAGGTGTATTACCACCAGATCAATTAGAAAAGAAATTTAAGAAATTAATTGAGAGTTAAGAGCGGATTTTTCTATGGGGAAAATTAGAGTCACTAACAATGTAGAATTTAAGAACGAGGTAGTAGATTTATATTTAAAAGAAGGGATGAGATATAGTAATTGAGTCTTTTTTGTTTGACATGTTTACGTTTTTTTATAACAAACGTTCTGTAATTGCATACTTGGCCTATATGTAGGTGTACCTATAAAATGGTGATTATTAACAATATATTGTTAATATCCGAACATCAAAGAGTTAAGTGAAACACTAAACTCACGACTTTTGAAGGCATCTGCAAAGGGTATAGCTAAATTAATTAGTGAAACACAAGCTGAAGCAGAAGAGGCTGTAGTTTCAATGCAAAAGAGCTCAAAAGAAGTCGAATCAGGAATAACTCCTGTTCAAAGTAGTGGTGCTTTCTTCGAAAAAATTTCAAAATCTGCACAAGCTGTTACAAATCAAATTAAAGCGACTTCGAGTAATTCAAGTGATATTTTTAAAAATAGTCAAACTATAATTCAGATTGTAAATGAATTATCACATATTGCCAATACATATGTGGATAGCAGTAGTAATGTAGAGACTAGTATGAAAGAACAAGAAGTATATGTACAAGAGATTGCAGAACTAGCAACATCATTAAGTGGGCTATCACAAGAGTTACAAGAATTAATTGGAGAGTTTAAAATTCAATAAGGATTATATTGATTCATTTGAAAAACCTTTTTTAATTGGAATGTATTAATGTAAATCACACGCTTACTTAAATAAATATAAATTTTGCATATTTAATTGGAAATAGAGCATGATATTACCAATTAAATGGAGGTGTGTTAGAAATGCAAATTCGAGAAAATAATAATTCAAACGAGATTTTGGTAGCGGCGGCAGCAAGTGCAATTGAGCAAATGAAGTATGAAATTGCTCAGGAGTTTGGCGTTACACTTGGACCAGATTCAACTTCACGAGCAAATGGTTCAGTAGGTGGAGAGATTACGAAACGTTTAGTTCGTATGGCGCAAGAGCGGTTATCTGGTCAATATAAACTTCACTAAAGTTAAAGGTATATCCTATTGAAGGGATATACCTTTTTAATTTGTTTTTAAAGAGGATCGTTAAATTTTTTATTGTTGGTTAAGTTTAGAAACTGCGAATAGAGCTGTGAAATTCATTTTCTTCATGTAAGAAGAATTTACTCCTGCTTGAAATTGAACAGAAATATTACCGTCTTTTTGTGCTTTGAATACGCGACCATATGGTGAATTAGCATTGTATGTGCCAATTACTTGATTATCTGCATCAAAGACTGTATAAGAAATTGGAAACCCGGAATTTTGTACAAAGACAGTAAGTTCTTCCCCTTTATTAAGATTAAATGATTCTTTTTGGGAAACTTCATAGGAACTCATAGAGTAGTATTTTGTAACTTCTTGAATTTCTAAATTTGTAGTTGCTGCACTTGCTTTTGATGCCTCTACTCCTGATAAATTCATACCTGATAGTACTATAATTCCTAGTGCCCCTGCTAAAATAGCTTTTTTCATAATGTTAGTGCCTCCTTTAATATATTTTGAGATTTGAAAAGGAAGTAAAAATACCACTTCTTGAAACCATTATAGTTACAATGAGAATGATTTTCGATATGGCTTGATATGTAATTCTGCATACATAAGGTGGCGATATAAGATAATCTATTTGAGATTTTGAATATTCTTAGAAGAAGAGGAGGACAAATTTTTAAAACTATGAATGGACTTGTAGCTGTTTTTTTTACATACGTTGGTTTTATAGTGAATATTTCGTTGAGTTTATTTTTGTATGGAGGGGGTATTACAGTTGATTGATTACTATTCCAAAAATGTAAATAATATCTATTAGTGGAATTGGATTTGTATTATAATTCACTAAATGAACTATTATTGTTCGTTTCATTTCTTGATGAATGAATGTATGTATGCTCTTTCTTAATTGTAAATATGTTCGATTTTATTGGTGAAGAGGGGAGATATCCCTCTTCTTTTTTTATGGGATTTTTGGGAATGAACTGAAAAAGAACCCTATAGGGTTCTTTTTCTAGGCATATTAACAGTAAGGAGAGTATTGAAATGCTAATTTCAAATTTTTATTAGGAGAATAATTTGAAAAAGCTTATCATGTTATTATTTTTACATATATGTAATATAAAGTGAATTGATAATATGTAGATTCACTATTACTAATATTCAATTAAGATAGTTAGCACTATTTTAATAGTGTTAACTATCTTAATTGGTGTGGAATGTGATAGAAAGCATAAATTTACCGCAAACTTATACTTTCAGGGTTTGAAGAATATTCTTAATATGAATTTTAAAGAAAATACAAAATTTTACTAGACGTGAGAAAAAAGGAACTGAAAATATTCTTTAAAATAAGATATATTTTGGTCAAAAAATTAGAGGACACCAATTCATTAAAGCGATAAAAAAACGTTTTAATGAATTGGTGTCCGTTTTGTTTTAAAAAGAGAATATATTTTCTCATTTCCTCCATTTTAGATATGTCTTTTTAGGATTTCAAATCTTACCTTTTCATCAAATTTATCTGCAATGTATATTACAGTTCCGGCAAGATATTTTAGTCCATAAGCTACGGGTGTCATCCAAAGTTTATTTAGAAAAGAAAGATCTTTAATTCGGTGCTTACTTGAAAAGAAAATCATATTGTTCACTCCATTTCTAAAGGTAATCGATACTTTAATAGTCGTCTTATTTATTGTTTTAGTTGCGTAAACAAGGTAAGGTACAAAATGTACTTTGCTATTTTGAGCAATTTCTTAGTTTGGAAATTTGTATAGAGATAGAAATAATAGGAATATTAAATAAACCCTACTAAAGTTTAGTAGGGTTAAGTAGATAAAGATGTGTAATGGATAATTTAGGAAATAAACGACATAAACTGTGCTTCTTAATTTTTTTGTGTAAGACTTTTAACAAATAACGTTAAATGGTATGAGGAAGAACCAACTAAAATAGCAAATGGTATTAGAATAATATCAATACCATTTACAATTACATAACCAAAAAATCCAGTCCAAAAGCCATTACAAAAAGAACAGTCTAAAAAAATTTCAAACAATTCATGAATACTGCGTAATCTTTCACGTGTGTACTGAAATTTTATTTCAAATAAAAATGCGCGTACCCCTAAGGATATAAATAGCAACAGGCTTATACTTATATCTAAATTCATTTTCTCACCTCCAATTCCTATTTAAAAGTCGTAATAAGTTGTTAGAAAGTTGAGGGTTACAAAATAATTAATATTTAGCCGGGATATTTATTAAATCATATGAAGGATAGTTACTTCAGTAAAAGCCAATTTAATAAAATGAATTAAAGTATATTTTTTTCTATAGATATGGCCCAATGAATAAAATCTAATCTATTAACCTTAACTTTTCTGGCTCTATAGACCATATGATGGAGTCCCTCTAAATCAACTAAAATATAGCGTTGAGGGTTAATATCCTGATTAAAGGTAATTACAGCACTGTATTTAGATCGATTGTCCATATTTTCGATTAAGCTATAAGGATTTTTTATTCCAATCGCATTTTTTCCTATATCGTATCCAACAAATAAGAATTGATTACTTGTAGTAAGAACGACTCTTATCTGTTTATCATTGTATAAAAATGAAAAATATTTTTTTATATCAGTAGCATTTAAATTTCTATCTTTATGTAAATTCAAGATATCACCTCACTGTAGTTATCGAGATTTAAGTAACTATAGTTGCAAGTGAATTTTAAAGAGACTTATTAGTTTAAAGGTTGTTGCTGAATCACAAAGTATAAATTGCAGCATTTAATTTAAAGGTAAAAGCTGAATCAACCATATTAAAGCTAAATAATATTATTAATAAATTATTATCTATTATTTAATAATGATTATTTGATATAAAAATAGATTCAATGCTATCTCATTTTAGAAACTAAAAATATTTAAAACCATTATTTTTATATTGAATTCCATCAATTTCAAAGTGGATTTAATTATTTAGTGTAATTTATAAACAAATTCAGAGAAATAAATCGTTTACATGTTTTATGTTAAATGACAAATACTTCTTTTAATAGAATTGCTAATTTGTTAATTGAAGAATAAATAAGAAAATCTTTGATCACGTCAATTCAATAGTTAAGAATGTACGTGAGTGTTTAATAGAATCTAAGTTTAAAAATCAATTTCGTTAAGAGTAATTATGGGGTGAGATAGAGTTTGACTAAATTTATTCTAAGTGATGTTAAATTTTCATTGTGATTTTCTTATATTGTTACTGCAAATACTTACAAGAGGGTTTGATGAGTTGTTCTTTCCACGTATCATTGATGTTTATGCTTGCATATATAAGACATTGAGAGAAGATAGTGTAATACGTAAATGTATGGGTCTTAATAATATTACAGTAGATATGGAAAATGATATGCACATACAAAAGCGTATGTCTCCTAAAGAGGCACTAAATAAACAAATTCCTTTAATTGTATTTTACAATTCATTTGTTCAAAAGGAACGGAACAATAATATTCATGTGGTAACATTTGACTTCGATATTTACACAAATGATGGTGTGGAATTGGCATTAGACCTTGCAGATAGAATAAATCAATTATTCGATAATCAATCTCTGCGGTTATTTAAAGGAGTATTTTTCAAGGGTCAGTATGTAGGATTTGCAGAGGTTGCAAGTGAAATAGAACACTCTTATAAGTATTTCACTAGATTTGAATTTATTTTTGAAATTGAGGGGTGTAGTTAATGTCACAATTTGACAAGTTTAACAGTAAAAATAAGAAAATGATTATTAAAGGTGCAGGTAAATTTATGGCTAAAATTCCAGGGTGTGATGAATTAATTACACTAGGTCACATGGCGAATATGCGTCTTGATGTGCAGTTGGATATGGTTGATATTGAAGGGGGAGACTCTTCAGCACCTATTGATACTTTACTACGTAAAAAGGTAATTGATATTACTGCAGAGGATGCAAAATTTGATTTAAACATGGTACGTCTTGTGTTAGGGGCAAAACTTCGAGAAGGAGTTAGCGGATTAGCCTATGAATTGAAAAATGAAACAGTAACAATTGCTGGTGATACTGAACCTGTTTCTATTAAATTATCTAGTCCAGTATTAACAGGTAGCGGAGCACCTAAAGTACAAATTTTCAACCAAGTTGCAGGTTCATTTGTACCAGAATCAGCAATTACAGTAAATGGATCAGCAGTAACACTAAAAGGTGGTGCGGTTGAAGGTGATACTGTAGTAGTTTATTATCCTGTAGCGTCATCTTCTATCGATCCTGATGGTTTTGTATGGGTATTAGAAGAACGTCATGATGTTAAAGGTGGACTAGTAACTCTTAAGAATCCTCTATTTGGTGGATCTTTAGGTTCAGCTTCTTCTAAGACAGAGCATGTATCTGTAAGATTAGTAAAAGAGAATAAATTACTTAAGAAAGTAACAACTAATCCTGCAAAAGGTGAGTATACAATTGATCCTTCTACAGGGGAGATTAAGTTTAATGATTATCTTGAAGGAGAGCAAATTTATGTGAACTACAAACGACCAGAAGTTGTAGATGTAATGGCAATTGGTTCTCGTGATTTTCCTCTTACAGTATCTGTTGTTCATGATGGACATTTTGAACAAATGGATGGTAGCATTCAAGGATTCCAAGTTGAATTGTATTCTTGCCGAGTGAAATCTAATTTTACATTAGACACAGCACGACAAACAGCAGCGACTCATAGTATTACACTTACAGTTATTGATGGGGAACGTACAGACAGTCGTTTAGGTTCTATTAAGCGTTATCAAATTGAAAAAAATGGCGATGTTTGTTAATTAGAGAGGAGGATACTAATGTATCCTCTTTTTTTATTAATTCATTTTTAAAACTTTAGATAAGGGTGAGAATGGATTATAAAAAATATCTATCACTTAAACCTTTTTTCATAAGGTTGTTACATTTAACACATAAATTCTTATATTAGTTACGAGGTCGTTTAGGTGATCCCCTTCCTTGCGTCCTCTATAAATTTATTAAGGGGTAATAGAGTAATATAGGGGGAGATTAAATGAGTGAACGTAATTTAGCAATTCCAAGTAGAGAAGAAGCTATTGAGGAACCTACTCTTGTAGAGGAAGCAGAGAAAAAGGTTGAACAGCAAGAACCTAATAAACAAGAGGAAGTAAAGTTAACTAAGCAGGAATCAGAGTTTATTGAAAAAGTATTCTTCGAAGAGGATGAAAAGGTAACATTACGTGATGGAAAAACCTATGCTATCCCTCCTTTAGGATTAAAAGATGCTAAAAACCTAATGAAAAAGTTGAATACAATTGATACAGGTGTCATTATTGCTAATTTAATTGCAGATGAAACAGGTAATGATAGTTATGATGAACTATTAGAGGTCCTATTGATGGGCTTTAAACCGTATTATAAAGAAATTTCAGCTCAGTATTTAGGGGATTATATTGATATTGTAACAGCTAAAGAAATTATAGATATTATGATTGGACTTAATGGCTTAAAAAAGTCTTTATAGACTCTGAGGAAGAAGAAAAAGAATATGACGAAAATGCCTACGTTGATTGGGCAGAAATTTTCTTTAACTTAGGTCACTACCTGGGGATGAAAAAACAGGATATATGGGATTTGACATTACCTCAGTTAAACTATTACTTAAAGAAATGCCATAAGCATATAGAGTTTACAGTTAAGGTACATTCAATGTCCTTCACTGGGTTATTTGGGGGCGGTTCAGCTCAAGCTACCGAACAGGATAATCTAAAACATAGTGATGGAAAAGAAGTAATTGACGGATATGAGGTTGCAAATGCTGATGACATGGAGTGGTTAGCAGGTATTCTCTAATAAATAATCCTGCCCTTCCTTTTTATTTGAGGATAGGGCGGGATTTTATTATGTAAAAGGAAGGTGAAATAAGTGACAGTCAATAATCAAAATATTGGTGCTACTATTGCACTAGAGTTTGATAAGTCAATAAAAAATATGAAAGAGTTTGGAGTACAGTTGGAACAGCTAGATCATCGTTTTGGTAGTATAGAAAAACGTATAGATACTATGAAAAGCTCTTTATCTTCGTTATCGGCTCAGACATCTAAGGCAGCGGGAAGTAACCTTAGAGCAAAACTTGAGCAAGAATTAAATAATATCGTCCAGGCAAATGGTATTCCTTTATCTTCAGTTGGGACAGCACCTTTAAGTATTAAACAAGAAACCGTTCAACAATTGATGTCTAAAGTAGATAAAGAGTTAAATAAAACGATTGTAAAGATGATCAAAAATATAAACATTAATATGGATTCTGCTATGAATAATAGCGTAGTACCAGTTGGAAAAGATGAATTTAATAAAATTAATAAAGAAATTTCTAAGTTAATTAGTAATCAAATTAAACAATTAGTAAATTCCATTCGCGAAAATGGGGGGGATTTAGTAAATGCAGATAACTTGAGTGGACTTAAATTAGATATTTCTAAGGGAACGGTTAAGCAAATTTTAGTAAGTATTAAAAATCAATTAAAACCTATTTTACTGAACCCTGAGGTTGCTATTGAAGGACAGACATTCACAATTTCATCGAAAGATTTATCTGAATTAACGAAAAAAGTAAGAGGGAAAATAAAAGATTCTATAAAATTTGATTTCGAGGGTGTTATTAGCGAAGAGAATAGCATTGATAGCGAGATTATAAAAACAGCTAAGCGTATTGATAGTTTAATAGAAAATTATATAAAAGGCATACGAGGAGGGCTGCAAAAGATTGATCTCAAATCTGTAGAAGTACCTATGAAAAATATATCTAAACAACTTCAAAGGTATATTGCAAATGATTTAGGTGTTTCTCCAGCCGAGTTAGCTCATACTTTTCATTCTGTGGATAGAGGATCTCTAAGAGGATATGCTTTAAAAAGGCAGTTTGAGGGTATGGAAAATACAATTAATAAAAAATTAACTGCAGGAACAAATAAAATAATGATGTCAATGAAACAATCAGTAAGAGCTGTGGACTTTGAACCTCATTCTAATATTACGCAATATTTAACTAGTGAAATTAACAAGCTGAATAAGCAAATTATTAAAAAAATCAAGGAGTCCGTTGATAAGCAGTTTGCACATATAAGAAATGAAATTCTAGAAATTAATACTAACCCTCAAAAGGCGAATAGTAATAGACAGTTAAGCTTTATTGCAGGAAATAGTGCTAATACTTTAAATAACTCAAGTGGATCAAATCATAGTAATACAAATAAAAATAATAGCGATTCTAGTACAAGTAAATCCACAAAACAAGACAATCCTTTTGACGGGTTTGGAATGGCTGGAGCGGTTACCAAACAAGTTAGGAGCCTTGCTTCGGGCTCAATGCTAGATCCGATGGCTGCAATATCTAAGGCAATGGAAACCTTTAAAATTGCTCAGTTAGAACAGTTAAAGATTACACAAAACTTCTCTTTGAAACCAGAATATAAAAACAAAAATGGAAATACAGATTGGTTAAAATTAGATAATGATACTGGAAATCTAATGAATAATGTACGTGATTTATCCACTCTTTACGGTATTGATTATGAAAGAATGTCTAAGGTAGCTGGTATAGCATCAAATGTAACAGGAGATAAACAATCTGCACGACAATTTGTTGATCAAGCTTCTAAGGTTTATCGCTTAGATAACAAATCAGACTTAGTTGAAACAATTGCTCCAGGATTACAGACAATTATGGCACAGTTTAAATTATCTGTCTGGGAGTTGGATGGAGTAGTTAACTCTTTTGCTGTTGCTACGAGTCAAACTAAAGCGAACAGTGAAGATGTTATGAAGGCTATGTCAAAATCGGGTACAGCACTCCATTCAGTGGGAGTGAATGCAGAAGATGCTGTGACATTAAATGCTTTAGCTATTCAAACTTCAGGAGAAACAGGGGAGAATGCAGGTGCAGCCATAAAAACGATTGCAGAGCGTATTACTTTACCATCTGTTTCTAAACAATTAGAAAATTATGGTGTAAAGGTATTTGAAAAAAATGAGAGTGGTATGAAAGTACGTCGGAATTTCATTGATATCCTATCAGACACCGCGAAAGCAAGCAAAAATAAATATATTGGAGAAGATAAAGTAAAATCCATTCTGTATGGAGAAGGTGGGGCAAATCAGCCACCAAAACTGATGTCCTTTTTAGAGACCATGCATAAAGAAGGGATAAATAACAGTAAGGATTTATCGTATTGGAAAATTAAGCAAGAAATTAATGAATTTAAAAAAGATCCTGCACGTCTTCAAGAAATGATGGCTGTGACAATGAAATCACCTTCTGTGACAATGGAACGAGCTGGGGTATCTGTTAATAACGCATTAGTGTCAGTATTAGATGCGCTAAATCCAGAGGTACAAACTTTAGCAAAAATTATTACAAACTTAGCCCAGGGAATGAAGGAACATGCAGGGCTATTTGCACAGTTAATTACGATTTTAGGTAATGCCTTGGTAGGTTTTGGTGCTATTCATGGAGTAAAACGATTAGGTCAATTGAGTAATTATGAAGAGTATTACAAGAAAGCCAATATGGAAAATAAATTCTTTGGTGGTACATCTCTAACAAATCGTAAAGAGGACGGAGCGGTAGGTTTTTTAAATGATCATGTTTTGGGAGAGAGCCAAAATTTACGTAATCAAGTAAATAACAAAAAATTCTACCGTGCGGCTATGAAAAATGATACGTTAAAAGGTTATTTTGAAGAATTAGCAAATTTAAAAGAGGATAGAAAGAATGAGATAAAAGAATATGTAAAAGATCATGGTGGAAAAGCTGAAAATATGGCCGATTTTCTTAGCATCATGGATGAATCTAAAGGCTATTATAAAGGTGAAAAGAAAGAATTAACAGCTGATGAATTACATACTCGTTCAGCCTATAATGCTCGCAACCTTACCCAAAGTAAATTATTAACAGACGTTTTTACTACAAATTTCTCAGAGCATTTAGTCAATACCTTATCAAATAGAACTAACTTTGACAGTATGAATGAGAATCAAAAATCAACAGCTGGTCGTTTGGCTCAAATGGATGATCAAAAACGTATTGGATTTGAGACCTATCTAGATCAAAACTATCAAAGTGTAGGCAAATCAATAAATAATATGGATGGACTTAATAAGGCACTCGATGAATATGAGGCTAATAACCGTAAGGTTACTATACAAACAAGACAAAGTACCACTGCGTATAGAGATTTATCGAGTGCTGTAAAAAAAGTGGCTGATGAAGCTGAAGGTGCATCTAAAAATAGAATGAAGGGATTTCTTGATTTTCTTGACACTATTCCTCAACGTGCAAAAGGTGCTGGTGGTGCAATTGTAGGATTAGCACGTAGCATGGGCCGTTTTGTAAAACAAATAGCGGTTGCCATGGCTGTGGGTGACGTTATATCAAATAGTGCTGAAACTCTAGGGTTAACGGCAAACCAGGAAAAAATACGTGATTACCAGATTAAAACTACAGGGGCCGCAGATGCTTATGTTAAAAATGAAGAAGGTAATAGTTGGTATGGAAATATTTTACGAAAAGGAGGATTGGCTTGGAATGGATTAGTAAATTTAGCATCGCCGGGACATCCTGAATTAGATATTACAGATGTAGAGGGGTTTGAAGGAAACTTTAAAAATTGGATGAAGAAAGAATATGGAACATCAGATTGGAATGAAGCTTTAGGAAAAGAGAATGAGAAAAGGGCAAATGATGCAAAATCTAAAGGTCAAGATGGGAATTATTCAAAAGCATCTTTAACAGATTTAACACAATCGTATTTAAATCAATCTGGAATGTATGCTAAGAAGCAGCAATTGGAAAAAGAAGAGTTTATAGATCAATATACGAAAGCAGCCATCTCTGAATCAGAGCAGAATATGCGAAGGGATGATGCAGAAAAAGCTCGTAAAGCCCGGGAAAATAAAATGTTAGGTGAGGGTCAATATGATTCCTTTTCTTATGATGATTTAAAATCTCGTATTCAAGAGAGCCAGAAAGTTGCTAATAATAAGGGAGAACTTAACTTAATTACCGCCCTTTTAGATGGTGTGAAAGCTGACTCAAAAGAGTATATGAAACTTAGATTACAAGTAATTCAACAAGAGCGCGAAGCTTACAAAAAAGAGATGGACGAGCTTCATAATTTTACTCAACAGCGAGAAGTTGAGTTGGAATATTTAGAAAAAAATGGAAAAAGATATACTGAGGATCCAGAAACTAAAGAAAGAATAGAGACGGATGATTATAAAAAAATTAAAGAATCTGTTGAAAGAAGTAAGGACAAAGAAAAGAAATTAAAAGCTGATTTTGATCTAGAATATAAGAAAAAACAAATTGAAGCACAACGTATTAAAACAGAATTTTATGTTAACGACACTCAGAAAGGGTTTTCTAGAGCTCAGGCTAAGAAACAGTATAAGGATACATTAAATGCTATTAGTATGAACACAGAGAGCCCTACTTATATTGATTCGCAAATTGTTTCAAGCCAATCTATGATTGGAGAAATGAAAAGTAAACTGGCAAATCTGCAATCCCAACAGTTAGCAGATCCAGATGGTCAGTTACAAGATACTATTCAAGGATTGAGTCAACAAATCGCAAGTGCTGAATTAGAAGTTAAAAATTTAAGGATACAAAGGCTTACAGCTTGGAGACATGATTTCGGTAATAATATGGATGATTTGGAAATTAAGTACATGCAGGAACGTGTGAACTTTGGACCAAGTATAGGAGATGATAGTTTCTTAGCACGTGACCTAAGAGTAAGAGAATTACAAGATCGTAAATCACTTATAGATAAGACCTTAGCGGTAAGAATTGCAGAGCGAAATAGTGGTAAGTTTGAAGAAGGTTCATCTGAATACGAACAAATCATGAAAGATATTCGAGAATTGACAAAGCAATCTTTACAAGCACAGATTGGTATCCACCAAGAGTTAAGAGCACAAATGGGTGGAACGTTTAATCTTCCTGAAGGCGTACAGGTTATGTCTCAGTATGATTATCTAACAAGTAAAGGTACACATTCAAACTTTAGTGTTCAATCAGGAGATATGTATGTCAATATTACTTTACCTAATGTAACTGGACAAACTTCTAGTCAACAGTTAGCGAATCTTGGAATGAATTTAGGAAAAGGGTTAGCACAAGGTAGAACAACACCACTACGAAATCAGTTAAATTCAGCCCCTTGGGGATATCCAACATTCTAATTACAAAACCCCATCTAATTATTAGGTGGGGTTTCTTATAATACTAAGGGGTGATTAAATGGCACAACAAAAACCAAGTAAATCTAATGATGATGTATTTAAACGTAAATTATTTTATGATAACGGGATTCGTTTTGTACAAGTAAGGGGGCGTATGACTGGCGATTATAAGCCACCAACACCAGTATTAAAATCCCATATAAACGAAAATATTCAATCTTCTGCAGGATTGGTAGGGAAAGGGACTTCTCATTATTCTACTACCATTCAATTTTTATTTGCGAGCAAAGAGGAATTTGCAGATTGGCTGCAGTTTATTGGCGCAGAACACAAATACTATGATGAAAAAGGCACAATTTATTTAGGGATTGTTAATGGTGATTTAGATATTAAAACAGCAGAATTTGAGACGAAATATATCATTACTGTAAACCTTATGTTAATTCGAAAACAAGATTTCGAATATCGTCATCAATATCCTTTTATAGATATTGAAAATCATTGGGCGCAAACGTATATAGATGAAATGCAAAAAAGGGGCCTTGTCACTACTTATGCTAGTGATGGAACACCTGTACAATATTTTCAACCTGAAGTTTGGATTACAAGGGCTCAAACGGCATCCTATATGACAAGGACTTTTAAATACATCGAAAAGATATTGAGGGGGTATTAAAAATGCCAAAGCGATGGTTAGATGTGGGTCCAAAGGATTGGTTTTATCGCGCAGTATTAGAAACAGATAATATGTTTATTGATGCAAAAAAAGAAGAAACCTTATTTAGTGGAAAAACCTATAACCAATTTATTGGTGGCAAGTCACGTCAGGTTCATAATTTTACTTCCACAGAGGGACAAACCAAGTTTGAAGTAAGTGGATATAAACCTGATTCTAGGGAAATGGTGTTTGTTTATATTGATGGGGTGCCTACACTTCCATCTAAACTTGAGGATAATTTTATACATATTGGTTACCCGTTAACCAATGGAAGAGAAGTTAGTATTCTTTTATCTGGTGTAGTGGAAATGCATGAAGGAGATCATACACCTGAAAACTGTCAGATTTATCCTTTGATGAGCGGATGCTCATTAGCATATCCGGCAAAAAAGTTAGAAAAAGCAAATAATTACGTATTTGATATCACTTACTCTTTAAATGAAATAGCAGTTTGCATGAACAAGAAGTTAAAGAGAATACATGTAGATGTAAATGAAGATGAATCCATACAAGATGCGCTTACAAGAACCTTAGGATTTAAACGAGACTGTTTTACTATAATTAATGGATATCTTTATGTATCTTATAATTTAAATCAATTTCCTATTTATGTAAATTATAATTATCAAAAGGGTGCTCAAATCAAAAATAGGCAGGGAGAAAAAGTTGTCCCTATGTCAAGTTGCGCACTCTATAATGATAGATTCTTTCCTGATATAACGATATATAGAGGAGAGTTTTTTACTTTGTTACAACGTTTTAGAATGAATATTTATAATCGATATACAGATAGAGGATATGTGAATAACACAATTAAGCAAACAGAGAGATACATTAAAGATAAAGATAAGATTGTAGGAAAATGGTATGCCGAATCAGTCTTAAATATATTAGATGAAAAATTTAATGATGGTTGTTATGTATTTCCACTTTACGCAGATGATTCCTTTCAACCTGAGGTATGTGTAACTAGAGCTGAAGCAATTGTATATTTACATAGATTTACAGAATGGGCACTAGAAAGATTTAGATAGGGGGGAATAAGGTATGCCGAACGTATTTGATCATAGAACTCCTGCGCCTCAGTTGTTAAATGACGTAATGAGAAAAGTTAATGCTTTAGGTCATGAACCTAGGGTTATTATTGAATTTGACAAAATGGCCTATGTACCAGGAATGAAAAATAAGTTTGAAGTTTGGGACAGAATTCGAGAAGCATCTATTGTGCATCAGGCAGCAGAGGCGACTTTAACAACACCAGTAGCAGGTGCTGAGCCAAGTTCTGTTACAAAAGGTGGAGAGTCAGGGGATAGATTTGAGTATATTAAATGTGCCTTAAATAAATGGGTAAAACATTATAAGTGTCCCAATGTTGCTTATTTCTTTCTATTAGCTGTAGCGAAACATGAAACAGGATTTGGAACATTGGGACAAGGGAAACCTGAAAATGGAAGTTATATAGTAGGATATGGTTGCCCGGGTTCATGCAAGCCTGCATATAAAGGTATAGATACCCAAGCGAAGTATGCTGCAAAACGTTTTTCCGAGGCAATGAGGAGCAGATACGGAAAAATTTCTAATGGATATATGGATGCTAGTGATGTTGATTATTTCCATGAAGGTGGAGATAAAGGGTATAAAAAATGGAAATGGTCAGCAGATGGACCTAATTGGAAAAAACTTGTGAAAAGCTATTTTGATAGAATTATTGGTGAATCTAGTCAAAAAAAATGGCATTGTAAAGAATCTGGTTCTATTATTAATAAAAATCTGTTTCCAAAGCATTCTACAAATCTAAATGTTTCGAAGAAGGAAGACTGTGGTTGTGAGAAAGCTGAGACTTATACAATTGAGGAACAAAGGAAAGAAGTTCATAATGCAAGCTCTAATGCGTTATCCGGTGCTACTTTTCCTGTTGAAGGAATTTCATTTGGAAATGGTGCGAAAGTATCTTCACACCATATGAAACATAAGGGCGGAGGTGCACGTTCAGGGCATAAGGGTACTGATATTGTACATACATCCCAAGGTAAGATTAATGGTATGTGGGTAGTAGCGGCTTGGGCTGGATATGTACATAAAGCTTATAAAAGTACATCTTATGGTAATTGTGTAATGATTCAACATGGTAATGGATATATGACAGTTTATGCCCACATGCAAAATAATTCTTTACAGGTTCGAAAAGGTGATTTAGTTAATCCAGGAACACGTTTAGGAAAAGCCGGGAATACAGGTCAATCTTATGGTGCTCATTTACACTTTGAAATTTGGAAAGGTGAATGGATTTATGGTGGAAATAATCATATTGATCCATATCCTGTTTTAACAGGTGCTCAAAAATTGGGAGTAGCACCAAGCGGTGGAGATAATAATGGCGGTGGTAACACGGGCGGAAATGGTGAAGGTGGTGGAGATGATAATAGTACAGGAAATGGAAGTGGTGTTAGTCAACCACCACCCCAAATGACCATTACCCAAAATATTAAGTTTAATAAGTGTTTTGATAGGGATGCAAATCTGGATGGAAATTGGCACGGACAAGAGAACATAACCCATTTTACAGCTTGGTCAACAGGTGAAAAGTATTTAGGCTTTAATGAGAATATTGCCAAAGGAGCCGTTGAAGATTTTGGATATAAACATAACTTCTCTTCAGACGGATTTTATGAATATGCTTTCTATGCAGATCTTAAAGAAGGAGATTCTGTAACGGTTACATATGACGGAATGATTGTAAAACGATATACAAAAGAGAACAATACAACACAACCTACATATGAACCTCCAGTTTATGCAAAATGGGTTGCAAGTGATATACAAGGAGTCAATTCACATATATTAGATTTCTCCTTAAATAATGTAAGTGGTGAGGCTGTATTTGGACTAAAATGCTTTAAAGTAGTGGAAATTGAAACTCAATACGGCGCACAATATGTTGATGAAAGAATTAAGGCTCGTAAACGTGATGTATGGGTTGATACAGGGGCATTTGTATACGATAAAACCTTTACAGTAGACCAAGATGTATTACAGTGGGAGATAAA
The DNA here is from genome assembly GCF_058792475.1 of Bacillus sp. MT94. Taxonomy (NCBI): domain Bacteria; kingdom Bacillati; phylum Bacillota; class Bacilli; order Caryophanales; family Bacillaceae; genus Bacillus; species Bacillus sp. MT94. The sequence continues at coordinate 269,460 of NZ_JBXAEZ010000006.1, forward strand.
TAGCCATTTTGACGCCAGAGTCGCAACTGCAAGAATTACTTTAGACAATAAACATGGTATTTATTCTCCTACATATGAACGAGCCAATATCTTCCCTGAAAATTTAAGAGAAGCAGAGATGTCATATTATGAGAATGGTGCAATCAGACATGTGTTAAGTGAAGCTACCCCAGTACGTATTTATGCAGGCTATGGTGAAAACCTAGTAAGGGTTTTTACAGGACGTATAAGAGGAGAAATTGAGCAAAATTCTGATGAAAAAACAATTACTATTAATTGTGTAGATATGTACGATATGTTAGAAGAACATGTTTTTGATAGGGTCCTAACTTTTCCTCGAAGAGATGAGATACATGGTGATGAAAAACAACCAGTAACCATGTGGGTTAAATCATCTATTATTCATAATATCGTAAATGAGGCAGGAATGATTGGATGGAGAATCCATGAAGATGATTTGAGATATGCTGATGCAATCATTGAAGAAACGTATTATATTGATATTGATAGGGGTGGGAAAAAGGCAATCGTCTGGGATACTAAAAGTCAACAATATGTTGAAAAAGATATAGCAACTGTACAAGATGCACAAGGTTATAAAAATCCTTATGTACAGGCGATAGATTTTTTAGAAGGTACAAGGGCATCTGATGCGGTTCATGAAGTGATTGGAGATATTATGTATCGCTCCTACTGTGATCGTTATGGAACATTTAGATTGGAAAATATCCGTAAAATTAATGCAAGTGAGGCAAAATGGTCATTTATAGATGGTGAGAATTTATATTCTCTTTCCACTTCTATTGACCATTCTCGTATACGTAATCATCTTATTATTGTTGGTAATGGTGGGCAAATTGAGCATTTTGTAGATAAAGATCTTCTTATATCTACAAAGGGTAATATGAGAACGGCTAAGATTGTTGCTGATTGGATTGATGAGCGATTTGGTTCAAATGCAAGAGGAACCAAAGAGGATATTTCGAACAAATTATTTTTTGATATGAAAAGACAAGCCCGTACTTTTAATGCCGTTGTTAAAGGAAATCCAATGATAGAGTTATTAGATGGTTGTTATGTTTATGATAGTAATACTTCTAATGCAGGGTATTATGTCATAAAAGGGAACCGACTTGTTGGAAATAAGGAAGGGATGTTAAATTTCCTAGAATTTACTTGGCATGACAAAGAGAATTATTATAGCTAAAAAAACAAGGAGATTCCTACAGAACGTTAGGAATCTCCTTGTTTTTTCTTATAATGCTATGGAAAGCGAGGTGGGAAAATGGCGCAAAAGAGTCATATGAACGTAAATGATGTATATCCAATACTTGATATGATCAATAGAAAAGTTAATCAAGGAAAGGGAACAAGACACCATTTTACTAGTCCGCTATTCAATAATGATAACGACAATGGTGTAACAACATTGAATTCTTCTCAATGGCAAGTAGAGTCATTTGAAGTCATAAGGGAAACAGAAAATTCAATAGCTAATCATGTAATTAATGAGATTAGAATTATTTATCGAAATGGTGCAATAGATAAAATCTCTTTAGTCCGTGGACTCAATCCACCTGTATCTGATGAAATTCAAGATTATGAGTACATCAACAATATTATGATTACAGAAGTTTCTATAAGAACAGAGTGGTTTGGTAAATTCCAAGAAGTTGTTGCAAAGATTACAAGGGAAAATGATTACGGTAATTTTAAAAAGGTTAAACTTACGTATTTTGACTCGGAATGGGGCTCGAGTGAGGAAGAAATCGAAGAAGATTCTATACCGTCTAAATATGAAAATCCATCTGATTTTTATAACGGTAAATATAGTAATTATGAAGAAGTGATAGTAGAAGATTATGTAGACTATGCAGAAATAGGATATGCATCTAATGAAGAAATTGAAATCTCTCCAGATGGTTGGTCTGATGGATACAATCCATCGTCTCCTGTAGATGTGAATGTGGAACTCGGACCAAAGGTAACAGATGAAATTTAGAGAGGAGGTCCTACATGAGTTTTGGAGCAAATGTAGTAGTTGGAGGGGAAATAGATAGAGTAGGTAGATTGGGTGGTGGACGTTTAGATTATCCATTTATGCCTACAAAAACAGTTCCTTATATAAAGGGGAAAATTTTAGAGGTACTAGGTACTTTAGGGCACTTTGATATTCAATTTATCCCTGATTTTGATATTGAGCTGGTTTCCGTAGCTGTAGGAGCGTCTAGATATCATTCCTTTGATAATTGGAGTTTGTTTATTGGAGATAATCATAAAAATAACTACATATTTGATGAAATATATACGAAGGATTTACCAGAAGGTGCTTATTTAATGGCTGTGAAAACAGTAAAAGCAGGTACCCCAATTACATTCCGCTTTGATAATAAAGGTGGGCAATCGAAATATGTTTGGATAAACTTTCAATGTTTAAGGGATAATCCCAACAAATAAGAGAGGTGGATATAAATGCCTTGGGTAGAGGAAACATTAAGACACGATAATTTTTTAGATGATATGTTTGATAAAGTATTTAGAAGATTTAAAGATAAATCAGGTAATTACTGGTGGCAGAATTTTAACAATCAAGTTCCAAAAGTAGATCTATATAAAATTACTTTTGAAAAAGGGTTATTTGTAAAAGGAGAAGAGGGATATCTAACCCCTTTTGAATCTCGAGAAGGTATGTTATGCATCACTCGGCATATGATTATGCGTAGGTGGGATAATGAGTATTTAGCATTCGCACAGTCAACAGGGGCTGTAAAAATTAACACTAAAGATATTCCTAGAGAAAAAGAAGGTTTCTTAGAATGGATTTCTAATTTTTATAGAAAATCTGTAGACTATACAACTGTTTATTCATACACACTAGACACATATGCTGGATATACGCATTATGTATCACCTAGTGGTGAACTTGCTCCAGTTACTATCATGAGTGAAAATCATGGTTTGGATATATTTAGGGATAGCATGGATATAGAGTACTACGGTGAGGATGAATACTATGAAAGTATGAAACAATCACCGATTATTACCATGCAATTAAAAGGAGATACAGGTGATTTAGTTGCCTCCATAGGGAAATTAAATTATCGAACTAATACGAATTGGTGGGGGGACTCTTTAATTCAGTTAAAAGGTGTATTTGATGAGACAAGTGCATTTTTCACATTAAAAGTAGATTCGGCTCCTAGCTGGGAAAATAATATGGTGACTTTAATTCCCTTTTTCTTTGGAAATCTAGTATCTAAAAATACATCTTCGAAAAATGAAACACCAATCGCTATGCTTGGAGGTAGGCAAGTAGGAGAATTTTTTGACTTTGATAGTATAGAGACTAAAACTGAAATTTTACAACCTATCACAAGAAATTATGTAAACCATCCATCAAACGGAGTAGATTCCGTTATGATCAAAAAAACAAAATATGGAGCACGTTATCAAGAACATTTTTTACGTTGGAACGTGCCACCTAATCTAATGCCACCTACTCGTGAAGAATTAAGAATGGTCAAAAATGCACAAGGAACCGAGAAGGAGGAAGAATATGCTCGTAAGTACCCAAGGGCATGGAATTATTTAAGATATGGTTACTATCAATACGATTTTCATGCATCTAGGTATAGTAATAAGATTCATACATCTCGTGCAACAGTCATGCATCCTGAAGATGGGGTATTAGGGTATATTCCTAATATCGTACTTCTGCCCGTTATTAATGTTTCCGAAGGTGAGAAGTTAGTGTTCCCTTATTGGTGTGAAGAATGTAATGAATCTCAATATCAACCTGAGGTACCTAAAGAATCTACTAAATTAGAGTGGGGAATTGCTAAGAGTACAAGCGAACTGAATAATCTTCATGTGCATTTAGGAGATTCAACCAATAATTCTAATTCCAATTCTGATAAAGGTAATAAATTTTCTTATTATTGCGATGGGGCAGTAAGGGCACAAGCAGTAGATGATACTTATTGGAATCCCTCTGTTATTACGCAAGATTATTTGGCTAACAGCACAGATGGTATTGGAAAGGAATTAAGCAAATCGTTCTGGGAGGGGCGAAATGATTGGTTAGATTATTTACAGGAGCCTCAAAGTCAGTATCATTTGGATAACTCTAAAATAAAAATTGAAGATTTTCATAAATTTTTATGGAAAACTTTAAAAGATATTAAAGATGAAGGTTATAGTTTACAAGATAGATGGCTAGATTTTAACGAGTGGGGAAAGGCAAATTTACCTTGTTTAAATGAATTGCAAAAAGCCTCAGTATTTATGTCAGCTAAACTCAATAAACCTGTCTTATTTTTCCCAGGTTCAGAGGGGTTTTTAAAGGGCGATATATTAGATAAAATGCTTCCTTTAATTAAGAAAGTACCAAGTGCTATATATGATTGGATTGACTTTAATAACGTATTTATTGAAAACGAAGATGATACAGGTCTTGTTGGAGCTTGGGTAATGGATAGTTTTGCTACAGCCATGCATAGTAATGGGAAAAAGGAAAATATTTTATCTTCTTTTCGTTCTCTAGTTAACTTTGAACCTCAGGTGCTGCTTTATAATATTTCAGCTGCCAAGGCACATCGCCCATATGACTATATAAAACCTAACATAGGTTTTGGCAGTCATGTTGTTGATGGAGAATATAAAGCATATTATTTACAGGATATGACTGATGATAATTATATACCTTATGTTGCCGCAGAAGTAGCTGTACATGAGATGGGTCATGCATTATCTAATTATGGATATGACATATTAGGTGAAAAACTACATGAAATGCAAGAATGGTTAAATATTAGTGGGTGGATCGAGAATATTGATGGTTCATTTAATGAACTAACGAAAAGCTCGCCGGGTACAGCGTTAGATAATGGAAAACTTGCTCCGGTATCAGATTATGGATGTTTTAGCCCGGCCGAAGATTTTGCTGAGGCCTTTATGATGTATATCATTAATAGACAATTTTTAGCTAGAAATTTTAAAGATAAACACGATTTTATAGTTAATAAATTAAAAGAAATGGGTATTGATCCAAAACTGTAGGAGGTAAAATATAATGATTCTTAAGATAAAAAGAGGAGAAGATTTTGCCTTTATTGATAATGAAGGTGATATTCAACATCAAGTCAGAGTAAGCGGTAATAATGAATCTCTTGTAAAATCTTTGGATAATATTTTGAATGTTCAAACTGGAATAAGGTTTAGAGGAGAAATTAAGGGGATTCCACATAAATTAATTACAAAGAGCGGAAAAAATCCTCCAACAATCAATAAATCTAATAAATTATATCTTATGGAATATTTTAAAAGAGACTTAGAATTACAAGGCTTTACCGTGGAAATTATAAAAGCGTAGAGGTGATTTTGATATGGCATTAACTCCCGTTCCTAATTTATCAGTACCGCAAAATAAAGGGTTTAAAGGAACTGATTCACTACCAATTATACATTCAATTAGATGGAGGCATTTACCATCCAGGTACATTTTTAAAGACGTAGATGACGTAATTACATATCATTCTCATGGGCCACTTACCATAGATATTAACAAGCATGGTGTATCTTACCTTGATGTTTATTTCCTAAAAGATACTGATATCGTTGAAGTAACAGCATATATCAGATTTTTAAGAGAAAAAGATCAGCTTTTAATAGAGGAACCCTATAAAATTGGAGAAGCTGGGGCAGTAATTGCTTTAGAGGATGATGAAGTAAACCATGAATTAAGGAGAGTTAAAGGAATTGCTTTTACGCAAAAAGACCTAGGTGATGGTACACCTATGTACGACTTTATGAATATGTCTAAAGAAGGCATTTATGAAGTCTGGATAAAAGTAATTACAGGGTTAGGAAAAGAAATGCATTTAAGGGTTCCTTTTCAATGGGACAACTTGGTGCCTAGCGTTCCTCCAGAAAAAGATGGTCATGATTCTGATGATGCGGGCAAGGATAACAAAAAATCAGAATATAATGATGAATATTACGTGACGATTGTAGAGGGGGACTCAGCTTTTACTAAAAGGCCTTCTACCCATTTTAGAATGGCAGGTATAGGTATGTTAAAAGATGCGGGTTGTTTTAAAAGAATAGAGACTCCTGTATTAGAACCAATTTCAAGGCCTTCAAAAATACAGATTATTAATGATATCCCAATTAGTAGCTGTGGTTTAAATTTAATTACATCACGATTTAATAAGGTAGTAGGAGAGGTTGTTACATTCTCGCTTGTACACACAAATAAATCTGGTATTCTACGCATTGATACGAACTATGATAAGAATGGTTTAAAGAGTCTTGGGAATGGAACATTTAAAGTTATTAATAAGGGCGTATATAAAATTACATTTATTGTAACGTATAACGATGGACAAGAATGTATAACTGAGGGGACTATTATTGGCGAATTTATTTGTGAATTAAACATTATTGGTCCTTCTTTAAAATCACATGTAGGAGATTCAATTGTTCTTCATTTAGATCATGGACAAAATAGTTCAGCTTCTAATATAGGTGTACTTGTTCAAACCCCTCCTAAAGTCATGCAGACAGGAAATTACACTTTTACTAGTAGTTCACCAGGAGTATATTCAATTAAATTTATCGTTGATTATGGTTTTGGAGTTTGCGAAAAAATAGTGAATATTGAATTTATATCAAAAAATATTCCCCCTGGAAAACCAGAAGGCGAAGGCGGAAAACCAGAAGGCGAAGGCGGAAAACCAGAAGGCGAAGGCGGAAAACCAGAAGGCGAAGGCGGAAAACCAGAAGG